>CAZOLJ010000050.1:0-31995 GCA_964580575.1 uncultured Desulfobacteraceae bacterium | reverse complement strand
TTGCTTCAATTTTTTGACGCTGGCGGAGCCTGAGCCAAGAGCCAAGAAAGATCTTGACATGAGGCATCGGTTTTTTTATATATAATATTTTGTATATTGAGCCCTTTTTGAAGCGCTTGTTCACCTTATTTCTTCGGAGATGCCCTTTGGTGTGGGGCTGGGAAAAGGGGGTGATTCCCATAACCGAGGCTATTGGCAATCATGATCCGACCGTAAAGCACATCGGTTTCATAGACTCGTTCTTCAGCCGTCCGGATGCTTCTGTGCCTTCCCATCTCTTCGCGAACAGGTAGGAGAGTGATCGTGTAATTTATTGAGAAGGCAATGCCACGAAAGCATCCCTAGACGAGTCTCGGGGTGCTTTTTTCGTTTTTGAAGGAGGCACCTGGACTGGATTCCCGCCTGCGCGGGAATCCAGTCCTTCCAAGGAGTTCTGGCCCACGGCTTTGGCCGGGGCAACGGTTTGGAAGACTTTTTGCGAGTGCATCAAATATACATGCCCAACCACTTAGCGGCAGGATGCTGAAAAAACCCTGCTAGAAAGAAGGACATATGAAAGTCGTGGTTCAGGATAACCAGATCGAAAAAGCCATTAGGGATCTCAAGAAAAAGCTCACCAAAGAAGGATTCTTTTCTGAGATCAAGGAACGCCGCTTCTATGACAAGCCGAGCGTTCAGAGAAAGAAAAAACAGGCCAAGGCCGCAAAGCGGCGCCGCAAGAGAATGAGAAAGGTGTACTAACGACAGGGACTAAGGGACAGATGAAGACAGGCACAAAGGCACAGAGGGACAAAGCAGAAAATTTCTTTTTTGTCTTTACCCTTTGCATCTTTGTCCCTTTGTCCCTTTGTCCCTTTCTTTGCACCTTTGTGCCCTCGTCGTGTCCGGAAACGAAACCGAACTCTCCGCCCAAAGGCAATTATTTTGTTCGCACTTCCAGAGTTGGACTATAATTTTGGTGAATTCATTCGCAGCGGTAATCTTTGATTGCGACGGCGTGATGTTTGACTCGCGCCGGTCCAACATCAATTTTTACAACCACCTGCTCTCCCATTTCGGGCTTCCTTTGCTCAGGGACGAACAGGTGGCCTACATCCACATGGCTACGGCCGATGAGTCGGTTCGCTACATCTTCAGGGGCACCCCCTACCTGGAACAAGCCCTGGCCTACCGGTTCCAGATGGACTATACCCCCTTTATCCAGGATATGGTCCCGGAGCCGGGACTGAGGGAACTCCTGGTCCTGCTAAAGCCTAAGTGTGGCCTGGCCGTGGCCACGAACCGAAGCAACACGATTGGAAAGGTGCTCGAGTCGTACGACCTTGCCGACACCTTTAACATCGTCGTGTGTTCTCTGGATGTGACAAGACCAAAGCCCCATCCCGAATCCCTTTTCAAGATTCTTGACTTCTTTTCGATCCGGCCGGATCAAGCGCTCTACGTGGGGGACTCGACCGTGGACGCTGAAACAGCAAAGGCAGCGTCCGTTCCGTTCGTGGCTTACAAGAACAGGAACTTAGACGCTGCCTTTCATGTGGAACAACTGCTGGACATTGCCAGCGTTTGTGGTTTGCCGTAGCCCTAGGATTTAAAAGTGGAGGCAAGCACTGAGGGAGTCAAGAAAATCAACAACTCTGTCTTCGTGTTCGTGACCCGCTGAGCTTTGAACAGCCATCCCAGGATAGGAAGGCGCCGCAGGCCGGGAATCCCTGATTCATCGGTGCTCTGGTTTTCCGTATAGATGCCGCCGATCACCACCGTGTCTCCGTTCTTGATCATCAGCTTTGTGTTCAGGGACTTCTTCCGGATCCTGAACTGGGTGGGCGCCGTGTCATCCGTCACCTTCACGTCCATGGTGATGAAGTTGTTGTAGCTCACCGTAGGCGTCACTTCCAGAGACAGGGTCGCGTCAATGGTCGTGGAAGCTACATTTTCCGTGGCCTGAATGATGATGGAGTCGCCTCGGCTGATCGTGGCGGCCTGGCCGTTCATGGCGATCACTTTCGGTGCGGAAATGATCTTTGTCTTGCCTTCGGTTTCAGCCAGCGCCAGCTTGGCGTCCAGAACCAGTGCGGTCAGACCGGAACCGCTGAGGGTGGAGAAAACAAGCCCCAGAGTAGGCGCCCAGTCTGAAGGCCCATTGGAGGTAAACGTCGGGCTGTAGGTCCTTCCCGGAGTCGGGAAAGGAGGTGTCACTGAGGAGTCGGTGGGAGTGGTGTCCAGAGCATTCATCGCGGGCCACGGAACCGTGGTATCGCTCCGCTTGTTAATCTGGAACTGATCCCATCGGATGCCCAAATCCCGTATAAAATCATCCGTGGCATCCACAATTCTGGCTTCGATCATCACCTGCTTGACCGGGGTGTCGAACTGTTTGACGATGTCTTTCGCAATCTGAACATTGGAGGCGATGTCGGTAAGGATAATCGTATTCGTCCGGCTGTCCGTGCTCAGCTTGCCTCCCCGGCTCTTGCCTGTTTCGCTGACCGCCAGGAGGGGTATAATTTCACTGGCCTTGGCGAAGTCAACCGGAATGTATTCGGTCAGGAGAGGCTCCATCTCCTTCTCCTTCTCTTTCTCGGAAATGATCTTTTTCCTCTCCGCCTCAACCTTTGCCTCAAATTCCTGGATCTTGCGTCTTTCTTCCGCCTCGATCTGAGCCATGGCGGCTTTGGTGGTCACCCAAATCACATTGCCCTGTTCCCGCTTGGCCAAGTTGTTGTTGTCCAGGATCAGATCAAGGGCCTGATCCCAGGGCACATCTTTGAGTCTCATGGAGACGATCCCCTTGACTTCAGGACCCCAGACGATATTGAGGTTGCTGACTTCGCCGATCAGGCGCAGGATGTTCGTCACATCCGCGTTGACGAAGTCCATGGTCATCGGGGCTCCTTTGTGGTCCTTCTTCATTCCGGGGATGCCCGCCGGGTGCGCGGGAGGAAGCGCTCCCGGCTGCACTGCAATCACTCCGGGCTGGTCGGATCTCTGCTGCAGCGGCATAAGGGATACCGCAGGAGCTTGGCCTGCCGGCGCTTGAGGTGCAGCAGGAGCCTGGGCTTGCTGAAGAGGCACAATCTTCCTCTCCGGAGCCTTTACGGCTGTGGGACCGAAGTCAATGGTAATGGCGCTCTCTGTCTGTTTGACATGGAAAGGGACCCTTTCCCTGAGCGTGATGGCTATGGCCACATCCTTCTGGGTCAGCGAAGCCTTGACCCACTCGACAGCGCCTTCAAAGTACTTGGAATCCATGTGCCTCATGATCAGGGGTGGAATGGTCGCTTCGGGCACCTTGAGGACCAGGATTTTGGCCCCCTGCTGGTTCAGGTCATATTTGGCTTTCTTGTCTGTGGTCACGATGAGACGCGATTTGCCCTGATCCAAGAGAGTGAAATCAATCCCCAGGATCTGAGTCAGGGCGCCGGGAGTGTCTTTGAAGAAAATCCTCGGGTCTGAAGGGGTGACGGTTGCCCCTTCACCGGCAGCCGTCTTCTTCTCAAGCGGCTGCACTGAGGCCGGGAGCGTTTTTTCCGGCGTCAAGGTCAAAACGATCACCTTGCCTTTCGGCTCCGTCTGATAGAGCACAGGCAGGGTCGTGTTAATGACCGCCCGCGTCGTCATCATCTGGGTCTTTCCCTCTTCAATAGAAATGTCTTTCACCCCGGCGTTGTTCACGTCTTTGACTCGAGGCAAAGCGCTTCCAGGCACGCCCCGGAGGTCAAGGACCACCCTGGGGGGATCCAGGAGCTTGAAGGCCGTGTAGAAAACCGGCTCCGAGCTGACAAACTCCACAACCGTCTGCTCTTGAGAGGGTGTCACGTTGATGGCTTCTATCACTGGGGCTATGGCCTTCTCAGTGGCAGCCTGGTTCTCGGCAATGACATCCATGGCTACGCATCCGCAAAACGTAACCCCTGCCGCTACGACAAATGCCAAAGAGAATACTCCCTTTCTAAACAGGTTCCGCATTTCCCCCATGGACTTTCTCCTTAGTCTTAAATTCCCGTCCCCATTCCTCCTGAACCCTGGCCCTTTCAAACTCCGGGCCGACTACATGAGGGACGGAAGCTTCTTGGCGATGTCTTTGTATTTTACCGTGCCTTTAAAATCCTTAAACTCTTCCCGGATAATCACTTCTTTATCCGTAATCCGTTCAACAAACCCGCCATTGGTACCGATGGACGTGCCTTTCTGGATAACATGGCCCGTGCCTTTTGAGTCCTTCACCATGGCATAGTTGCCCTTGGCCCCAACGATAATGGCGATCAGTTCCAGCTGGGACAGATCGAGGGTCTCCAAGTACGTCTTAGGTCTTCTTTTGGCCTTTTCCTCCATCTCTTCCTGTTCGGCGATAAAGGACTTGAAGGGATCCGTCTTGCCGGTGGGATCATAGGTGTATCTCGCCTGTTCCTTTTTCTCCTCTTTCTTGACTTCAGCGGGCGGAGCCGCCTGACCCTTTTCAATGAGCTGTTTCAGCGGCCTTGGCTCTTTGTAAACCGCGTCCGCCGCAGGCGGAGCGGCCATGGCCCCTGAAGCGAAGAAAGAGAACACCAAGACGGGTAAGAGGCTATTTCTTAGCTTGCGACGTTGCATCGGTTTCACCCTTGAATCTGTAGGTTACGGCATCAAACCGGGCTGTTACGATCGTTGACCTTTCCTTCTGTGGAGTCATGGAAACGTTCAGGATGTTCACGATCCGCTCCATCTGCCCCACTTTGTCAAAGAATACAGCGACGTTATGATAGGTCCCCTTCACCTCAATGGAGACGGGGATCTCCATGAAAAAGTCCTGCGCCCTTTCTTTCTGAGGGCTGAAAAGGAGGAACTCCAGCTGGGAATCCGTGCCGAGCTGGGTGATCGATTTGAGGAGACTCGGAATCTCCTTGGTGTTGGGAAGAAGCTTCAGGGCCTCCTGGAACTGGGCATCCACCTCGGCATATTCAGCCTCGAATTTTTTCAGCGCTCTGGCCCGCACAACCGCCTGATTGAGCTTCTGCTGGAGTTTGGCGATCTCTTCTCTGGTTTTTGCGATCTCTTCGGAATACGGGAGATAGGCAAAGTAGACAAACAGCCCTGCCAGAAGGACAAGGGTTCCCAGAAAGATCGCAATCCTGATGGGCATCTTTATTTTTTCAACTTTTTCGAACAACGCACCTGTCTTCATGTCCCACCGGTCCTCTAGCTGATTGGGTTAAGGTTTCTTCGCCGCTGGAGGCTCTGCTTTTTCCTTGAATGCATAGGTCTTGCAGTCGAGGACAAAGTCCGAAACATTTAATTTGTATTCCTTAATCTCCCTCAGCTTTGCACTTTGCAGATCCACGCTGGATATGTGTTCCGACTGCTCAAGGTTCGTCATAAAAAGAGCAACCGTTTCATTGTCCATGGCCGTCCCTGTGAGCGTCAGGCTGCCTTTGGTCTCCTTCATGCTGCTCAACCAAAGCTTTTCTTTGGGCACCGCCAGGGCGATCTCGTCCAGGAGGTGCACAGGGCCGGTCTTGTTGCTCTCGAGCTCCCGTATCACTTCCAGCTTGGCTCGAATCTCCTTGATCTTCTTCTCGAGCTCCGCAATTCGCTTGATGGTTTGCTCATAAGATTTGAGCTCATCCTGTATCCTTTTCTCCTCATCCTTGAGTCCGCTCAAGGCGCTCGCGAGGTAGAAGAAGGTGTACCCCATGAGGCAGAAAAGCAAAACCACGCTCAACCCGTAAATCATGAGCTGCCGTCGGATGTTCTCCTTTTTCCTGGCTGCCCTGAAGGGCAAGAGATTAATGCGTATCATTTGTCACCAATACTCCTTAATGCCAGGCCTAACGCTATGGCGGCTTGAGGCGCCATATACGTTAGGTACTTGGGATCAAACGTCTTGTCATTGACCTGGAGATTGCCAAAAGGGTTTAGCTCGATGACGGGAATCTCTGTTTCCAGTTCGAGGTATTTCTGAAAACCGGGAAATCTGCAGGAACCCCCGCTGATCACGATTTTTTCGATGGTCTCATCCGGGTAGGTGGTGGCGAGGAAGTCCAGGGCGCGCTTGATTTCATTCACCCAGCCGGAGATCACTGAAGTGAAAATCTCCTCCAGGGCCTCCTTGTCCTTGTGATCGATCTTGGTTCCTCCCAGTTTGATCTTCTCCGCCTCCTCATAGGACACATCGAACTTCGACATGATGGCTTCGTTGATCTGGTACCCGCCGTAGGAGGAATCCCTTGTGAAAATTGAGACGCCGTTCTTGATTGCGTTGATCCCGAGTTCTTCGGCTCCCACATTGACGAGGGCGTAACATCCGGAGATGTTATCGCTGCTCAGCTCAAAGGCATTCTGGAGCGCAAAGGCGTCTACGTCCAAAATGGCCGGATTGAGCCCGGTCAGGTGAAGAAGACTCACATAATCCTCTACAATGTCCTTCTTGGCGGCAACGAGCATCACGTCCATGAGGCCCTTCTCGGCCTTGTCCCCTTCCGCTTTTCTTTCAGTGCCTTCTTCCCCCGGAAGAGAAAGGATCTCGTAGTCAAGGTTCACGTCGTTGATATCAAAGGGGATATACTGTTCTGCTTCGTCCTGGATGCTGGCATCGAGCTCAGCCTCTCCCCGTTTCTGAATACTGATCTTTTTTACGATCACCGAGTATCCTGAAATTGAAGTGACGACATTCTTGTTTTTGATCTTCAAATTCTTGTAAAGGGTCTTGATCGCAGAGGAGACGACTTCCATCTCTTTGATGGCGCCCTCGACAATGGCGTCCTGCGGCAGGCCGATGATTCCGAAGTTCTTCAGAACCCTACCTTTTTTTGTGTCCTCTATCTCGACGAGCTTAATCGCGTGAGACCCGATGTCCAGTCCAACCAGTTGATTTTTTTTGGGTGTAGGCATATTCGCCCCTCAGTCAATCTTCTGGAAAAATTCTGTCTTTATCAGTTAGCTTGTAGCCGAGAGCAAGAATGATCTTCCTTCTCGTCTCCATACGGCAGCTCTTGCCCTTTTCAATTCTGTCGATGGTCAGGGGGGACACCCCCGCCTTCCGGGCCAGCTCTGCCTTGCTCATCAGGAGCTCCTCTCTGATTTCTCTCACGATGTTCTGTCGCAATTTTTCCTCCAGACTATCGGTTTCCTGGTCGCAAACTCAGCAGCTGGCCTATTATCATATATAAATGGCCATATTTGTCAAGAAGTTTCAGATAATTAAACTCAAATTGATATAATTTGTATATATATAGTGTATAATAGAATAAATTGACACAACAGATTGTATGTGCCCTTTTTTACCATGCCTTGCTTGAAATTCTGCTTCTGTGAGAAAAAGAACATCGGCCTCAGTCGGCGAGACACGGGGGTTTTTACGAAAGTGCAGCAACCTGTGGACCGTGACAGCAGAAATCCCTTTACAAAATCTCGAGGGAAAGTTTATAGTTGAAGTTTGTATGCACCGCGCTCGGCGAGCGATTTCCTTGGGAGGTCTTTGCGGTCCGCCGTCAGCGGTCGGATTTCGGCGGTCGGCAAGTTAGACTTTAGGAGGTCTTTTTGGAGGAGAGGGCGGAAAAGATAAAGAAGAAGAGCACCATCAGAGAGTACGCTGAAGCTGCTGCTATCGCGATTCTTCTCGCCTTGTTTATCAGAGCGTTCGTTGTTCAGGCCTTCAAGATCCCTTCCGGGTCCATGGAGCCGACCTTGCTCGTGGGGGATCACATCCTGGTGAACAAATTCCTTTACGGAATCAAGATCCCTTATTTCCAGTCAACCCTGATTCCGATCAGCGACCCCGAGCGGGGGGACATCATTGTCTTCGTTTATCCCGAGGACAAGGACAAGGATTTCATAAAAA
Organism: uncultured Desulfobacteraceae bacterium; assembly: GCA_964580575.1. Taxonomy (GTDB): domain Bacteria; phylum Desulfobacterota; class DSM-4660; order Desulfatiglandales; family HGW-15; genus CAVPDE01. The sequence goes on along the minus strand of CAZOLJ010000050.1, from coordinate 24,179 downwards.
GGGTCATCGGAGTCCCGGGGGACAAGATTCAAATGCAGGGCAAACAGATCTTCGTCAACGGCCTCCCCTTTGATGACAAGTACGGTTTTTATGATGAAAAAGCCGGAAGCTCAAACCGATCCTTTGGGCCGGTAGTTGTTCCGAAAGACCATTATTTCGTGATGGGCGACAATCGGGATCACAGCCTGGACAGCCGGTTCTGGGGATTTGTGCCTTCAACGGCCGTCAAAGGCAAGGCATTCATCATCTACTGGTCGTGGCCCAATTGGAACCGGTTCTTCCATCTGGTGAGGTAGGGTGAACCCGATCTCTCATCTCCGCAGCCATGAGAATGGTTTCCAGGACTTCCCTGTGGATGTCCTTTTTCTGAATCTCTTCCAGGCGAACAAAACAGATATCGCTCGTGTCGGAACCGGGTTTCGGCTCTCCTGATACCTTCCAGCCCCAGTAATCCACAATGACATAATGGTACCGGATTCTCTTCTCTTCGTCACAGAGAACCCTGTCAAGCACTCTAACCAAGCCACCCACTTGGATCTCTATGCCGATTTCCTCTCGGATCTCCCTTTTCAGCGCATCGATGACTTTCTCTCCCAGCTCGACCGCGCCCCCCGGCAGACTCCAGGTTCCTTTTGCAGGCTCCTGACCGCGCTTGGCAAGAAGCACTGTGGCGCCGTCAAAGATGACACCTCCCACCCCGACAATGGGCGACTCCGGATACTCTCTTTTCACTCTCTACCTCTCTAGTGCCGGCGCAGGCAATGTTTTCAAGCGAGACAGCTCTTCTTCGCACGTCAGATCATAGCTGATCGGAGTGATCGTGATTCTTTTTTCCTTCAGCGCCCTGGCATCGGCATCGGGATTCCCCTCTTCAAGCGGGGTCTCGCCGGAAAGCCAGTAGTACACGTTGCCTCTCGGATCGATCCGGCGCTCAAACTTCTCCCTGAATCTCGCAACTCCCTGCACCGTAAAGGAGACGCCGCAAATCTTTTCCGGGGGGAGTGCGGGGATGTTCACGTTCAGAGCTGTTCTTTGCCTCAAGCCGTTTTTCCGGATAAATCGGATGATCTCTCGGCTGAACCGGGCGGCAAAACGAAAATCTGGATTGGTTCGGGTGTCCAGGGAGATCGCCGCCGAAGGGATCCCCAGGAAAGCGCCCTCGGTGGCGGCGGAGACCGTGCCCGAGTACAGCACATTGACACCCACATTAGCGCCCAGATTGATCCCTGAAAGAATCACATCCGGCGCTGCTTCAAGAAGCTCCTGCACGGCGATTTTTACACAGTCCGCCGGCGTTCCTTTGACGCCGTATCCGAAGAAGTCCCCGTTCTTGTAAACCTCCTGAACTCTGAGAGGGGAGGTCAGGGTGATGGCATGTCCTACGGCCGACATCTCCGAATCCGGGGCCACGATGTGCACCTCAAAATCACGCTTGAGTTCCTGGTAAAGAGCCTTTAGACCGGCCGCGTGAATTCCGTCGTCATTCGTCAGCAGCACTCTCATAGGCAAACCCTCTTTCAACGGATTTCTATAACATGAATGAAAAAAGGCTGGAAAGACCTAAATTCAGCGCCGTACGGTGCACGGAAGGGATGGGAAGAACCCTAGTAAAGGTTATCCTCTTTGCCGCCGGCGGATCAAGGACGGCCGATCCCTCCCCACAAACTCACGACCCGGTCATCAGGCGTTTCCCAAACCCGGCGATGGAGTTCCTCGACGAGCACGGGATCATAAAGGATGATTCTCTTCTCTCTTGGGCTCAAAGAAAGCGGTCCTTGAGACATTGCCTTTTCAAGAAGACCGGCCCGGCCTGAGGCAATGGCTTGCGTGATGTTTCTTTCTCTGCCCCGCAAAAGCCCCAGGTGAATCGCCTTCACGACGGGATTGATGATGGCCTTCACAAACCCCCCTGCCTCGGGGAATGAGGCAAAGGTCTTATGCTCCGACGCAAGGCTCGCCTCGAGCGATTTCAGTACCATGGGTTGTTCCGTCTCTTCCGGTATGAGCAGCAGTCCCAGCATTCGGAAGCTCCGACCGACACTCGCACGGCTCGACCACACGGACAGGGGGATCGATAGAAGGAGGGGGATGAAAATGGGTACGTTCCACCAGAAAAAGGAGCGGTTGATGAAAAAAAGAGCCATGGCCCAGATCAGGGCGAGCAGCGTTCCCATCCCGTGAAACCGGATGGCTTCCATCCACCCGGTTCCGAGGTCACTTCTCTGCTGAGGACCCCAGCCAACCTGCCGGCCTAGAAGGGTGATGAAGACGAACTTGCTGTGGAAGAGCATCCGCACAGGCGCGAAAAGAGCGGAGAGGAAAACCTCCAAAACCAGGCTGGCGAAGAGTTTCAGCCTGCCGCCATACTTGCGCACCTGATCGCTCTTGAACATGATCAGGAGAATGCTGAACAGCTTGGGCATGAAGAGTATGATGGCCGTGGTCCCGAGAAGCGTGAGAGCCCACTGGGGATGCCACACGGGCCAGTCCGGAAAGAGGGTACGACCCTCAGGGAAATAAACCGGAGTGCGAAACGCCTCGGCAATCGCCGCCGCTGTGCTCAGGGTGATGAACACAAACCAGAGCAGAGAGGATCCATAAGACATGGCGCCGTGCAGGAACAGGGCGCGGTGGGCGGAAAGCAATCCCTTGGCAAAGGCGATGCGGATGTGCTGGAGATTTCCCTGGCACCACCGTCGATCCCGCTTCAGCTCTTCGAGCAGGGTAGGGGGAACCTCTTCATAACTGCCGCCCAGGTCATAGGCGAGCCACACTTCCCATCCACCCCGTCGCATGAAGGCCGCCTCGACAAAGTCATGGCTCATGATGAACCCGCCCCGCGGAGGCTTGCCCGGCAGCTCCGGGAGCCCGCAGTGCTGCATGAAGGGCTCCACTCGAATAATCGCGTTGTGCCCCCAGAAGTGCGAATCGCCGAGCTGAATGAAGTGAAGTCCCGCTGCAAACATGGCGCTGTACACGTGGTTGGCAAACTGCTGGGTGCGGGCAATCAACGTCTCCCGGTTCACGGCAAGAGGGGCGGTCTGGAGGATGCCCACTTTCGGATGCCGCTCCATGGCCTGAACCATCCGAACCAGGCTTTCCCCGGCCATCACGCTGTCCGCATCGAACACGATCATGTAGCGGTAGTTCTTGCCCCACCGCCTGCAGAAGTCGGCGATGTTGCCGCTCTTGCGCTTGAGGTTCACCCGCCTTCTTCGATAGAAGATCCGGTTGAAAGCCCGAAGGGAGCGGCAGGTCTCGGCCCATGCGATCTCCTCTTCGACCCACCGGTCAGGGTCGCTCGAGTCACTGAGGACAAAGAAGTCGAAATGCCGGATCTGGCCGGTGTCCTCCAAAGACTGGTAGGTCGCCTTAATGCCGGCAAACACCCGGTCCGGTTCCTCATTGGCCACGGGAATGAGAATCGCCGTCCGAGCCCCGGTCCCTTCCAGCGTCAGATCCCCTTCAATGCCCAGGGTGATGGAGAACCGATCCACGCGCCGGGCCAGCGTAAAGAGTCCTGCCATCGCTTCCCAGAAGCCGATGGAGATCCAGGCAAAGAGTGTGGCAAAGACGATGACAATGACAAACTCCAAGTGGGTAGCGCCCCGGTGGGGTAGGATGTCGGCCATGTGGCCGCTTGCAATCACCGAGGTGGTGATGATGAGCGCCAGGAGCAGAAGCCTCCTGAGCCGTGCAGCCTTCTCCCACGGTTTGTCGAAAGAGGTCCGATTCATGGTCCATGGCCCGAGGTCATCGTTTGAGATTTTTCTTCTCCAAGAACCAACCGTGGACTCCTGTCCTGAACGATCCGGATCATCTTAATTTGCCGGGCACCATGGATCCCCGATTCAACGCGGGCATGGACTGGATCTGCCCGCAAAGGCCGTGGATTCCGGTCAATGGAGGGAGCTTGCCTTCCGGAGAGACAAGGTCTTGCGTGGCAGGGGAGGCTCTCTCAGCGAGGATCGCCTGCAGGGCCCGCCACGATTCCGTGATGGGGTGGGATTCCGGAGAATCTTCCAGCCGGGATCTGGCTTGATTCAAAGCTTGCAGGGCCAGCTCGAGGGTTTCCACCGAAGATAGGTTCAAAAATTGAAGATACGCGAGGACTCGCTGCTGTGCCCTCCTCCAATTCTTATCATGAAGCGGTTGGCCACGGCTCATCGGCATTCCTCACGGTTGATAAGCGTAGCTCCAGGTTTCCGTCAGGGCATTATCTCCCAGTTTGAGAAAAGCCCGCAGTTCGACCACAGGCCTTCGGATAGCGGGCAGGACTTTTTCCAAGGAACTGGGATCATCAAAGCTGATCTGAAAGACGAGCCGCCAACCGCCGGTGACACTGTTCTTGTACAGCTGTTGCTCGATGAGCTTTCCCCGGGGCTCCACGCTGATGACCGCGGTGAGAGGTTTGTCCGCCGGGAGCGCATCCAGCCGTTCTCCTGCGAAATCGATCACGAACACCTTTGTCTTGTCATTTCTTCCCTTGGCAATTCGGGTGGCCGTCACACGGCCCGCAGGCGGCCGGCTGGGGCCGGGGTAATGCCAGAGCATCCGGTAGGAAAACCAGATGGGGTGCCCTTTTTCCGGAAGGCGATCGGGTACCCAGAAAGCGATGATGTTGTCATTGATCTCCTTGTCTGTGGGAATCTGGATGAGCTCGACCCGGCCGTCGCCCCATTTCCCTACCGGGCTGATCCAAATGCTCGGCCGGGTTTCGTAGCGCGCCTCCAGATCCTGGTAGTGATCAAAATCCAAATCCCGCTGGATAAGGCCGAAACCGACAGGATCGGGTGCTTGAAAGGAGGTCATGAGAAGGGTGCGGGGATTGTACAGGGGTCTCCAGATCCATTCGCCTGAACGGGTTGCGATGGAGAGCCCATCCGAGTCGTGGATTTCCGGTCTAAAGTCATCAATGGGGCGCTGGCTCACGTTTTCCCCGTAAAAGAACATGCTCGTCAGAGGCGCGATCCCGATTTTATCCACTTTTTTTCTTGGGAAAAGCCGGCTCGTGACATCGATCGTGGTTTCCTTTCCCGGCGTGATCACGAACCGGTAGGCGCCGGTGATGCTGGCGGAATCGAGGAGAGCATAAACCGTGATCTTCTTGGCGCCGGCCTCGGGTTTCACAATCCAGAATTCCGTGAAAGAGGGGAATTCCTCCCCGGAGGGTAAGCCTGTGTCAATCGCGAGACCTCTTGCAGAAAGGCCGTAGCTCTGTTTCTTGGCCACAGCCCGGAAGTAGCTCGCACCGAGAAAGACAGCCACTTCGTCCCGGTAAGCGTCCACATTGATGGGAAAGTGGATACGAAAGCCGGCAAATCCCAGGTTGGGGGGAACCCGGTCTTTGATATCGTTCTTTCCGTACTTGAAGAGATCTGCAGAGAACGGCACAGGCTGGACCGCTGCAGCGTCAACGGTGTAGATGTTGACGGTTTTTATGTAATACAACCCGGGATGGAAGAACTGAAGAGTGAAGGGCAGCTTTTCCTTGAGCCAGATAGACTGCTCAGGATCGAAACGGATATCCCGCCACTCATCATACTTCAATTTCACCAAGAAGTCGGGGACGAGCGCCTGGCGTTCCTGGAAGGGCTTCTTCGCCAAGTCCTGGGCCTTGTTGATCACGTTTTGCAAGCTGAAAGCTTCTTTAGACTCTGCAGCCAGCAGCAGTCCCGGAAGGAGAATGAGGTTGCAGGCAAGCAGCGTCAGGACCAGAAGGGTGCGGAGGGTCCTCGGCGCGCGACGACGTTGAGTCGAATGAGCCATAGGATGAAATCCACTTTTCACGTTGAAAGCAAACCAGCATCGAGTTCTGCGAACCCGACAATCAAATCCAGCCAACTAACCAATATTTCAAAAGAAATGGGTTGCTGTCAAGGAAAAAGTGGGGAAAGGCCTATGGGGAGTCAGGCGAAAAAGGCATGGGGTTGGTGGAAAGTCAGCGGACATTCATTTCTTTCAGCATGGAGAGGTTGTCCAGGGCCTTTCCGGCACCCATAGCCACAGTAAAAAGAGGGTTTTCAGAAACCGTGATGGGGACATTTGTCTCCTCCCTCAAGAGCACATCGAGGTTCTTGAGCAGGGAGCCTCCTCCGGTGAGCACGATTCCTTTGTCGAGAATGTCCGCCGACAATTCGGGCGGCATTTGTTCGAGAGCACTCCGGACCGCCTGAAGGATGGTGTTCAACTCCTCGGAAATCATTTCCCGCGCTTCATCGGAGTCGATTGTCAGAATCTTGGGAGTCCCGGTCACCAAATCCCTTCCCTTCACGTCCATGGTTTCCCCTTTTTCCCCGGGATAGGCGTTTCCGATGGTCATCTTGATGATCTCTGCCGTGCTCAGCCCGACCAGAAAATTGTAGTTGCGGTTGATGTACTGGACGATGGCCTCATCGATTTTGTCTCCCGCCACTCGAACCGATTTGCTGTAAACGATCCCTCCCAGGGAGATCACCGCGACTTCTGTCGTGCCGCCCCCGATGTCCACCACCATGTTGCCTATAGGCTCCGTGATCGGCAATCCCGCGCCGATGGCTGCGGCCATAGGCTCTTCGATGAGAAAGACCTCGCTGGCCCCCGCCGACTTGGCGCACTCGTAGATGGCCTTTTTTTCCACAGGAGTGATGCCGATGGGGACAGAGATGATAATGCGAGGTCGGATCAGGGTTCTGCGACGATGGACCTTGCGGATGAACTGCCGGAGCATTTCCTGCGTCACCTCAAAGTCGGCGATCACGCCGTCCTTCATGGGACGAACGGCGTCGATGCGCGCAGGAGTTCTCCCGAGCATCATCTTCGCTTCTCTGCCTACAGCCAGGACTTTATCGAACCCGGTTTCATCTCTTTTCAGAGCGACCACCGAAGGCTCGTTGAGCACGATCCCCTTGCCTTTGACATAGATGAGGGTGTTCGACGTCCCGAGGTCGATTGCCAGGTCGTAGGAAAATCTCCCCCACATGGAACTTAATCCCATGGCCACAAGACCCTGTCCGTAGAGTTGTTTGCAGCTTACTTACCGAAACTTGTGCGGTTTGGCAAATAGAAAATGGGCGGCCGTGGGAAGTTCACAGCACAGACCTCCCCCCTTCCCGCCTTGGCAAGCGCCTGTTGTTTAGCACGGAGAAGTGATCTTCATCCATCGATCCCAGGCAGAGGAAGAGAAGATCCAATCCGGCGCAATCACAAGCGGGCAATCTTTGGAGGAGGAGTATCCAGGTCTAGGCTAGGTCAAGGGATCGAGAAGGAAATTTGGACAAGGAGGCAGCCGGGAGCCATCGACGTGCGGTCTTTTGCCGGCCTAGAATGAGCTACAAGGTGTAGGGTGTTCTTTCTGTTGACACACACTATTAATTGACTTAACATCGTATCATCAAAGGCTAGAACAAACCCAAGGGGGATGATGCATGGCCAAAACCGACAAGGTTGTTTCCCTTAAGGCATGGAGAGAAGCGAAGCTGATCGAAGAAAACCTGGAGGAAGGAGTTTTTTATCAGTCTCTGATAGAAAACATTCCAGAAGTTCAGGGCAAGGAGGAGATCAGCTACTTCATGGTCGTTTACAGCCTGCCGGCCGAGAATTTCGAGGAGTGTGAGCCGGAGGAGACCGAGGTTTTCACGGTCGTCAAGGACAGAGCTGTGGGGGAGTTCAAGTCCTTAGAGGGGAAGCAAGTTGAACGCTACGAGATCTATGATTTCAACACCGACGACATTCATGTGATGTATCGCATTCCTTACAGGCCTCCGAGACGCAGACCCCTCAAGGATAACCCCGGGGTTTAGGCGAAGCCGGGGGCCTTTCCATTCCCATCGCGTCTCATCCCTTTTCACCGGATGATATTTTCTCCTCCATCGCTTCCGCGATCGGGTAGAATGGTGCTCTTTCGACGAACCGCCCATGTCGGAAAAACAAGAAAAGGATAGGGGTCGTAGGCCTCGTTTTTACGAATACCTGCTGCCGGGAGACTGGGTCGTGCTGGCCGGAAGGACCGATGCAGACAACGACTATCTCAGCGTTGTGGCGGCGAAACCCCAAGACTGGTGGTTCCATGTGAGAGGTCTGGCCGGCAGCCATGTGATTTTGAGGGGAAAACCTGAGGAGGAAGCGGACCGCAAGACCCTCAGAGGGGCTGCGGCTATTGCCGCTTTTCACAGCAAGGCCAGGAGCGGGGGAACGGTCGCCGTGTCGGTTACACGGGCACAGTACGTCGTGAAGCGTCCGGGATCGAAACCAGGAACCGTGCAGATACGCAAGGAGAGCGTTTTCATGGTGAAACCCGCGCGGCCTGAGCCGTTGGCAGGTTGCTGAAAAGCGCCCATCTACTGCGTTGCCCTCATCCCTCGTCGTTGCGACGTACTGGACTGTACGACTCACTCCTCGGGATTTCGGGCGCCTTGTATCTGAGCGTTTTTGAGCAACCTGCGAGCAGAGTGTTTTTCAAAATCCAGTCCCGGGCTCACCTGGGCTTTGGTTGCGGACAAAGCCGGCATTGGGCAAAGCCATGATTCGAATCACACAGGACATTGCGATCCGAGAGGCGGAACTGAAGCTGGACTTCATTCGCGCATCAGGGCCCGGTGGCCAGAATGTGAACAAAGTGGCTACCGCGGTCCAGTTGCGGTTCGACGCGGTCAGGTCCCCGTCTCTGCCCGGGGATGTCCGGCGACGGCTCGTCCGGATCGCAGGAAGGAGAGTGAGCAAAGAAGGCGTTCTGCACATTGATGCGAAGCGTTTCAGAACCCAAGAGAGAAATCGGCAGGATGCTGTGGAAAGGCTTGTCCAGTGGATCCGCAGAGCTGCGGAAAAGCCGAAAAAGCGGATCAAGACCAAACCGACCCTGCGATCGAGAGAGCGACGACTGGAAGGCAAACACCAGCGAAGCGAAACCAAGCGCTTACGCAAACCAGTGATCTAGTGCCCTTAGCCGCGAACGCCTTCAGTGCTTCTTTCGCGTCTTTTGTTAAAGGACCTTGACCAATTTCAGCCAGCCCGGGTTTTTTGTCTCAGCCTCCTGGATCGCGGTCTCTGAGCCGAGCACCTTGACCACCCCCCCGGGCATGGCGGATTCCAGAATCTCACCGAAGGATTGGAAATCCTTTTTCGTGGCGCCGAGAATCTCGTCTCTCATTTTCTGGCGGCGCTCCTCGTTTTCCCCCGTCAAATGGCGCACCATGGAGGTGTACCCCTTGGCATCGGGCAGTTGATACTGATCGATGTCCCCAATGGTGCCGATGATGCCTTTGACGAGTTCATCGTCTCCGATCTTGAGATCCTTGAGAAATTGCGCAGAGCCGTCAAAAGCTTCGAGGGTTTTGAGCAGGTTCGGGTCGCGATAAGAGACAAAGGTCAAAGCCCCCGAGTGCTTGTCAAAGGAGCAAAAGGCGCCGTATGCGCCTCCCTGAACACGGATCTTTTCCCACAGCCAGGCGTTTCGCAAATACCGGGTGATGGCATGGGTCGAGCCGTGATAGCGGTAACCCTGAGCATAGAGGTTGACGCCTTTGCCCACGTAATTCACCTGGGCGGGAAGGGTCATGCCCTCGAAATCCGCTATCGGCTCCGGGCTCCAGAGTTTCCTCTGGAAGGGCACGGAGGGCAAGGCATCCAGGAATTCCTTGACCGTGGGCTGGAGAGAGTCCCACTCGCCGGCTCCTGCGGTGGCATTCACAACGAGAGCGCTCCGATTGATCAGAAGGCTGCGGATCTCCTCAAGAGCACGAAGCACCTCAGGCCAGTTTTCTTCGACACCCTTTGACAGGGTTCGCAGAAAAAAGAGCTGACTGATGCCTTTCATCTGCTCCTCTGCCCAATCCGCTTCACTGAAAAGAGCGCGGAGCCTCGTGCTGACTACCTGGTGGCCGCTGGGAACAAGATTTTCTTCCAGCCTTGCCTTTGCCTCCAGCACCATCTGCAGAAAACGTTCCCTGTTGTCCATCCGGACTTTCAGAAGAACATCGCGGAAAACGTCGAGAAGGTCCCGCGTCTGTTTGCACATGGCCTTGCCGCGCAGGAAAAGCCATGCGCTTCCCTGCTGGGAGTCCCTGACCGAAGAGGCAAAAAGGGCGGGCCGGATCCCTCCTGTTTTCCTGCTGATCCTCTGGGTGAGGCTCACAAAATCCTCGTCCTCCGTGCCCATCTCCAGCAGGGCCCTGCTGAAAAGAGGCACGTAAGGAATGGCCTTCTGGGGAAGGGCATAGAGGTTGAACCCGATGTCCAGGTAGACAATGCCGCTTGTGAAAAGATCATGGTAGAGCAGATCGCACCCCTTTTCCTGGGTCAGGGCCAGCGGGATGTTTTTGTTCACACGATCGAGATCCGAAAGCTTGAGGCTGGGGATCAGGGCTAAAGCTTGCGGAGGGTCAGGGGTTTCCTGAATTGCTTTGAGCGCCGCAGAATCGGTCGCAACCTTCTGCAGAACAGAAGGAGTCATGGAGGAATGGGCCTGGAGGAGCCTTTCCTTTTCGGTCCGATCGAGTTCTTTGGCCAGGTCCGGGTCGGGTCTCAGGAGCAGGGAGGTCCGGTGGACATTGTGGAGGAAGTATCGGTCAATGAGGCTCTCAAAATAAGAAGGAGAGGCGCTCGCCGTTCTTTTGAGCGCTTCCAGGGGAGCCTCAAAGGCCACAAGGGCAAGGGGATCCTCATCGTAAAGCCAGGTGGTCAGGCTGCGGAGCATCAGCACCAGGCCGCGGGGATAACTTCCTGTGTTGTTTTCCCTCAGGATAAACTCGATCGTATTCTGTGCAGCCTCGACCGTGTGGGGATGGATGCCCTCTTGGACAAGGCTGGAGAGGGTGGAGAGGATCAGGGCTTCCACATCGTCGGCCCGTTCAGGCGAAATGCCTTTGAGGCCTGTAGAGAAATACATCTGACGCAGTTCGCTGCCGAGGCCGACCCCGGCAAGGTCTTCCCCCAGCCTGGAGTCCATCAGGGCCTTTCGGAGCGGGGATCCGGGCATCCCCAGAAGCATGTACTCCAGCAAGTGAAAGCCCAGGTTTTGCTCGATCCGGTGAGTCTCGTCCAGCAGCCAGTTCAGGGTGAACAGGGCTTTCAAGGATTCCTCCCCGGACGGGAAGGACCGGGTAAAGCGCCGGGGTTCCTGAAATCGGGGCTGAAGAGAAATCGCGGAATCCACAGGAAGGCGATGGAAATCCTTGAGGTAATCGTTCACAAGGCGCAGGCGTTCTTCGGGGTCGTCATTTCCGTAGAAGAAAACCCGGGCGTTGGACGGATGATAGTATTTGTCGTGGAACGCTTTGAACTGCTCAAAAGTCAGATTGGGGATTTCCTTAGGGTCTCCGCCTGAGTCAAAGCCGTAAGGGTTGGCGGGAAAGAGAGATTGCTGGGAGTATTCCGCAAGGAGACTGTCAGGAGAAGAATAGGCCCCCTTCATCTCATTGAAGACAACCCCTTTGTAGTGGAGCGGAGCCTCCGGGTTGTCCAGTTCGTAATGCCAGCCTTCCTGCTGAAAGACAAAGGGTGTGAGGCGGGGATAAAACACCGCATCCAGATACACATCGATGAGGTTGTAAAAGTCCTTCACGTTCTGGCTGGCCACGGGATAGCAGGTTTTGTCTGGGTAGGTGATGGCGTTCAGGAAGGTCTTCAGCGAACTCTTCAAGAGCTCTACGAAAGGTTCCTTCACGGGATATTTTCTGGAACCGCACAACACAGAGTGCTCGAGGATGTGGGCGATTCCCGTTGAATCGGCGGGTGGCGTTCGGAAGGTAATGCCGAAGACTTTGTTTTCATCTTCATTCGTAAGGGAGAGCAGGTCCGTTCCTGTTCCCACATGCCGGAACATCTCTGCTCTGGCTTTCAGTTCAGGGATCTCGCGAACCCACAGGCTTTCAAAACCGTGCCGAATGCTCATAGAGTTCTCCAACAATAGTGAGTAGCTTCTGTGAATGGACAGGTTTTTTGCAATGGAGGGTGAAAATCCCCCCAACAGGCCTGTCCCACAACTACTTTCCCCTCCCTTGGCGGGAGGGGATTGAGGGGAGGGGGAAACAAAAAGAGGCAATGAAAGAAGATCCCTTTTCCACCCCGACCCTAGCCCTCCCCCATCAAGGGAGAGGGGAAATAAGGGTTGTAGGACAGCCTCCAAAGGAGGATTTCAAGGAACTTGTCACTCGTTACTCGTCACTTGTCACTATCCCGCGACGATGGGCGTTTTTCATCAGCCTGTCACGAGAAAAAGTAAGTGTGTGTCGGACTGAGCACATGAGGCCTCGAGGAGGTGCTCCGCAGGGTTGCACACCGGCTCCGATTCAATCTCTTCAACCGGTAGGAGTCAAAGAAACGGATCTGCTTGTCCGTGATGGATTCGACGATCGACCAGTGATCCCACATGGGGCCGCCGACTCCGATGAGGATGGCCCTCCGGTCCCCTCCGCTCAGGAAGGCCATCATTTCATTCCAGAACTGATCCAGCGGAGTTTCCGGGCTGAGTTTGAAGGGCATGGAACGGTTCTTTATTCTGTCGCCGACCACTTCGCCCAGGATGCCGCCGATCGTCAGCAGATCAATGCCTTCGATGAGGATTTTCCCCAGGTCCTTTTTGGTTTCCAGATAGCCAATGATCTCCTTGAAGAGATCCTTCGCTTCCTCTTCTCCGATTCCCGTTACGATCCGCGTGGCGTTCACAATGCTGTAGACGGCGCACAATCCGTCCAGTGCGCCTTGTTCGTAAGGCTTCATACCCAAGCTCCCGCCTCTTTCTTTTACAATATCCTTGAAAAGATAGTCCATCCCGAAGCAATCTTCAACCTTCACAGCAAAAAGGGTTCACATTTTTTTATTTCCAGGGCTTTTTTTCAAGCTTTTTCGGTACGTTGCGATGGAAAGTCAGGGGTGTAAAACGGGGTGCCGGCGGGCAGCGAGATTGACCATCTGACTGAGCATAGCGCCATAAGAGTATCCTGCCAACTCGGCGGCAAAGGCCATGCTCGTGTCGGAACTGATGTCCGGGTTTGGGTTGACATCGAGGACGTAAAACACGCCGTCGCGCATGCGGATATCGAACCGGGCGTAGTCGCGGCACCCGATCACCCGGTACGCCCTCTGGGCGACCTGCTCCAATTCCTTGTATTCCGCTTCAGACAGAGAGGCCGGCACCCTTACGCAGATTTTTTCATAAGCCTGGGAATCGGGTCTGTACTTGGCGTCAAAGGTGCACAGACGGTCCTGCACATCATTGAAGGCTGAAAAATCCATTTCAGCCGGAGGAAGCATCTCCACGGGTTTGTTGCCCCACAGAGACACGTGGAATTCTCGGCCGTCAATGAAGTCTTCCACGATCGCCGGCTGCTGGAATTCGTTCAGAACATAGGCGATTCGAGGAGCCATTTTATCGTGGGACAGAACCACTGCCTCTCTCGAAAGGCCGCAGCTGGAGTGCTCCCGGGCCGGTTTCACGATGGCCGGAAACTTTCGCCACCCGTTCATGCGAGCGGAACTGAAAATCTTCCAGGCGGGGATCGGCACCCTGCGGCTCCCGAGCCGTTTCTTGACCTTGGCCTTGTCCCACCCGGCGGCCAGAACCTCCGGGGGAGAGCCCGTGTAGGTGAAACCCATAGACTCGAGAGTTTCTGCCACTAAGGCTTCGCTGAACGGGATTCCCGGAAGGCCTTCACAACCGTTGAAAACGATATACTCGTGGGGATCGTAATTTTTTAGGAGGCTCTCGAGGTCTGAGTCATAGACCGGAATGTTCGTGACAGGATGTCCCTGGCGGCGCAACGCTTTTTCAAGGTCATCGACTTCATCCAGCGCCTTTTCCAGGTCTGCCGGTTCCCAGGCATCATCGAGATTGTGGAGCAGCAATACCGGGAGGTCCGTCCGCCGGTTGCTCTTGGGCAGGGGGCTTTGTTTTTCCAGCTCTACTTCAAGGGCTGCTAACTGCGTACTTGTAAGGGCCATGGGTTCTTTTCTGTCTAGTCATCGAGCGAAGCATTCGTCCCTAAAGGCCGGGAAGATATTCCATGTAGAACCGGTAGAAGGCTGCCAGGACCAGGGCGTGGGTAATTTCTCCGCCCCGAATCAACTCGGGGATTTGTTTCAGAGGCCTCACCAACACCTCAATGTCTTCCTTTTCGTCCTGTTCCTGCTCCTTCACACGGGAGACCCCCTTGGCTACAAAGGTGTGACATCGGTTTGTCAGGAATGCAGGGTTCGGATGCACACTCCCCAGCAACTGCATCTCTGACTCTTTGTAGCCTGTCTCCTCGATCAACTCTCGACGCGCCGCATCTTCAGGCGAGTCGCTTTCTTCCACGATCCCCCCGGGAATTTCCAGAGTGCCCTCCCGAATGCCGTGTCGATACTGCCGGATCAGCAACACCTCATTGCGAGGTGTGAGGGGAATCACATTCACCCAGTCCGCCGATTCGAGAACATAAAAGTCATACGCTTCATTGGTTCGCGGCGAACTGGCACGGTCCGTACGCAGGTTGAATATCTTGAACGATTTGCTTCGCTGACTCGAGATGAGTCTCCATGGCTTTATGGGCATTATCCCGTACCAATGATGACAGTATAACAAAGAGATTGAAAAACGTAAAACAAAAATCGCACAACGAGAGGGATTTCTGTACGATTTTTTTCTTTTCGGGGTAGCCTGCTTCCAGAAATCCGACGGCGTCGGATTTCAGCGGGGTTGGAAAAAGCGGCGGATGGCTTGGAGATCGTTGCTGAGAGGCATTCTTGGAAGACTCTCGAAGAAAAATCGGCCGTAGCGGCTCGTCATCATTCTCACATCAAGGACAGAGAGCACTCCCCGATCTGCACTGTTCCGGATCAGCCGCCCCAGCCCCTGCTTGAGCGCGATGATCGCGGCGGGAAGCTGATAGTCCATGAAGGGATTGCCGTCCTGGCTGCGAATCCTGTCGATTCGCGCCGCCACCAGAGGATCTCCGGGTGAGTCGAAGGGAAGCTTGTCTACAATGAGGCAGCTGAGCGCTTCTCCGGGCACATCCACCCCCTGCCAGAAGGACCCGGTGGCGAGAAGCACGGAGTGGGTATCGGTGCGGAACTTATCGAGCAGAACAGACTTGGGCGCGTCCCCCTGCTTGAACAGGGTGTAGGGAATCCGGCCCTCGAGAAGCCGGTGGACGACGTTGAGATTGTTGTGGCTGGTGAAGAGCACCAGGCCGCGGCCGGCCGTGATTTCGAGGATCTCCAAGACCCTCTGGGCCACCTTGGAGGTGAAATGAGGATCCGTGGGAGGAGGCAAATCCGTGGGGACATAGAACAGGGCATTGGAGTTGAAGTCGAAATGGGAGGGATAAACGCCTTCCAGGATGCCTTCCAGCAGGCCCAAACGGGAACGGAAATATTCGAAATGGCCGTTGGTGGATAGGGTTGCGGAGGTGAAGACAAGGGTTCCTGTCTTTTCATAGAGGAGATCCTTCATGCTCTGCGAGATGTCGAGAGGTGAAGCATGAAGCACAACCGTCTTTTTCCGCCTTTCATACCACCTCAACCAATCGGCGTCGGATGAGCCAAGAATCTTGTCCATGGATTGCTTCAACTCTTGGGCTCTGTTTGCGAGGGACTGGAGAGCCGGGCTGTCCTCTTCCGTGAAGCCGGATTTGCCGTGGATGAAGTCCAGGCCCTTCTTGATTTCCAAGCAGGCGCCTTTTTCTAAGCCTTCAAGGCTCTCCTCCACAAGCCGGCTTTTTTCTTCGCCCTCCCTCAGAAGGTCCCACAGATGCTCGGCACCTGCCTTGATCCAATCCAGGTGTCTTCGCACCTTCTTTTTCTCCTGATTCGGGAGATCGGCGATCTCCTTTTCGACGTCGTTCACCAGGTCCATGAGCTGGTTGGTGCTCAGGCTTTTTCCGAAATAGGTTGTGGCAATGTCTTCCAGGGTGTGCGCTTCGTCAAAGACAACCGCCTGGAACCGGGGGATGATCTCTCCAAACCCTTCTTTCTTGACCATGAGGTCTGCGAAGAAGAGGTGATGGTTTACGATAATGATCTGGGCCTGGGCGGCCGTCTGTCGGAGACGGTTGAGGAAGCAATCCTCGTAGAACATGCAGTCGGTTCCCACGCACTGATCGGAAGTGGACGAGACGGAATCCCACAGGGGGTCGTCGTCCTTGAGCCAGTCCAGCTCCGCGCGATCGCCGAATTCCGACCGTTCGATCCATCTCTGCAGAATGCCCCTGACGTCGTCGAACTCCTTTTTCAGAAGGAAAGGCTGAAGGAAATGCTGGTCGTAGCGATAACGGCACAGGTAATTCTTTCTGCCTTTCATCATCACGGCATCGATGGGCCGGCCGAGCACTTTGGAGAGGAGAGGAATGTCCTTAAAAAGGATTTGTTCCTGGAGGTTCTTGGTTCCGGTTGAAAGGACGGTTTTCTTTTCGGAGAGGACGATGGGAACGAGATAGCCCAGGGTTTTGCCCGTGCCTGTCCCCGCTTCGATCACCGCTCTGGATTTGTCCTCCAGCGCCTTTTGCACCAGCTTGGCCAGCTTGAGCTGGGAGGGGCGAAACTCAAAGCCTGCAATCGCTCCGGCAAGAGAGCCCTGAGGTCCCAGGATCTTATCGATGACATCCGAGGCGTCGGTACTCATAAAGAGAATATATTTTTGTTGAAAGACGCCGTCAACTCCCAGATTGACGGTTTTCTGAAAATAAGCGACGATGTTGTTGATTATGAAACCCAATCGCTTTTCAGTATGCCTTGTCTCCATTTTCGGCTCACCTCGCCGAGAAATACAAAACATCGGTTGTCGCGGTGATCGCCCTGGACTACAAAGAAGAAGAAATCGATATGAAGAAATCCTTTGATCTATGACGCACTCCCCAGCCTTCCAATTCTTTGGACCTACAGAAAAAGCCCTTTACCTCTCCAGACCAAACCGTTTTGTCCTCACCTGCAAGCTGAGAGGCAAAACGGTCCATGCCTTCTTGCCCAACCCGGGAAGGCTCTCGGAACTGCTCCTTCCTGAAACGCCCATCTATCTCGAGAAGACATCCAATCCCAACCGTTCGCTTCTTTACACTGCAGTAGCGCTGGAAAGAGAGGGTCTTCGAATCGCTCTCCAAACTCACAGGACCAACGACGTTGCCAGGTACCTGATTGAAAGCGGGTCGGTCCCGGGACTCAGCGACCATGAGGTGGTCCGGAGGGAAGTCACCCATGGGAACAGTCGGTTTGATTTTCTTCTGAGAAAGGGCGGAGAGGAGATGTTCCTGGAAGTGAAGTCCTGCACCCTTTTCAGCAAAAAGGTGGCCATGTTTCCGGATGCCGTCACCGCAAGGGGGAAGAAGCACCTTGAGGAATTGACTCGCCTGTCTGAGGACGGCACCCCCTGTGCGGTTCTATTTCTGGTTCACTGGCCGAGGGCAGAGGTTTTCCTTCCTGATTTTCACACGGACCTTGAATTTGCGAGAGCCATGAAGGAGGCGAAGGGCAAGGTTCTTTTCTTCCCGGTTTCCGTGGAGTGGGGACACGACCTATCCATCGTTTCTGGGCGAACCAAGGTTCTGCCTGTGCTGTGGCAAGCCCTGGAGCGGGAGGCTGAAGATCGTGGAAGCTACCTGATCCTTTATTACCTTCCGAGGAAGAGACTCATCGAGATCGGTGGGCTGGGCAAGGTGACTTTCAGGCCGGGCTATTATGTCTATGTAGGTTCAGCCATGAAGAGCCTGAGCAAGCGGGTGGAGAGGCATCGAAGGATCAGAAAAAAAGTTCATTGGCATATCGACTTCCTCAGCGCCGCTGCGGACTTTCATTCGAGCCTTCCGGTCAGATCGGAAGACGATCTGGAGTGCGAACTTGCATCGGCTGTGAGCAACATTTCTGAGTGGTCGGTTCCGGGCTTTGGGTGCTCCGACTGCTCCTGCCCCTCCCACCTCTTCGGCTTTTCCGCCGACCCTTTGTCAACGAGAAGATTCCATGAGGTCCTCCAGTACTACCGCATGGACCGGCTGCTGGAGAAGTATCGAAATTCCATTGCATGACAAAATGGGATGCGATGATTTGCGGGAAACGCCGACCTGCTCCTAGGGCTTGCCGTCAGGATGAGTTAAGCCCACGGTCTGCAAGACTGCTTTGCAATTGACACAGCACAGTAATCCTCCTATGATTCTTCTGCTAACTTGGCATCCCTTCTGAAGAAAACGGTTTCGCTTTGGCTAGACTTAGGGGAAAGCATAGATCACCGGAGCAATCCAATGGAAATCCAGAGTGCCACAAGCCAATCCGTTCCCCGCATTGAATACCTGAGGGTCAAAAACTATCGAGCATTGCATGACCTTGAACTCAAGAACGTGACCCCTCTCACGGTATTCCTGGGCCCCAATGGCAGCGGGAAATCCACTGTGTTTGACGTGTTCGCGTTCCTCTCTGAGAGTTTTACCTCTGGCCTGCGCAGGGCATGGGATAAACGAGGCCGTTTCAGGGAGCTGAGAACCAGAGGGTCTGATGGTCCCATAGTCATCGAATTAAAATACCGCGAGAAACCAAAACTTCCGGTCATAACGTACCACCTTGCGATAAACGAAGCAGCCAGGGGGCCGTATGTTGCGGAAGAGTGGCTGGCTTGGCGGCGCGGCAAGAAAGGGCAGCCTTTTAAGTTCCTTAATTTTCACGAAGGAAGAGGCCAGGTGATCTCGGGAGAACTTCCTGATGTAGAAGATGAAAGAATCGAGGAGCAGCTGGATTCACCGGAGAGGCTTGCGGTCAACACCCTGGGACAATTTGCAAAACATGTTCGAGTTAATGCCCTGAGGCGGTTTATAAGTGACTGGTATCTGTCATACTTGAGCGCCGATTCCACCCGTGGGCTTCCTGAAGCGGGGCCACAGGAACGTCTGTCTTCGACAGGGGATAACCTCCCTAATGTGATTCAATACCTCAAAGAGCAGCATGAAGAAAGACTCGACGAGATTCTAGGAATTCTCACACAGAGGGTTCCTCGCCTCGAAAAAGTCGATGCTGAACTCATGCAAGACGGGCGGTTGCTTCTTCAGATCAAGGACGCCCCGTTTGAGCGGCCGGTAATGGCAAAATTTGCGTCCGATGGAACGCTGAAGATGCTGGCCTATCTGACATTGCTCTATGATCCGGTGCCCCCTCAGCTTATAGGAGTCGAGGAACCGGAAAATCAACTTCATCCTCGCCTGTTGCCAATTCTTGCAGAGGAATGTAGAAACGCCTCAGCCCGATCTCAGCTTTTTGTCACTACTCACTCGCCCTTTTTCGTGAACGGTTTACAGCCCGAAGAGCTGTGGGTCCTGGATCGGGATGTGAAGGGGTTCACCCGAGCGCGCCGCGCTTCTGACATGAGAGGCATTCGTCAGTTCATGGATGAGGGAGCAATGCTTGGATACCTCTGGATGGAAGGGCATTTTGAAGGAGGGGATCCGTTTGTCAGGGCCGAAGTTGAACATAATGGCACCAGGCTACACCGCCGTATCACAAAGGAGTAGAGCCGATGCATGTTGAGTTCTTTGTTGAAGAACCATCTGCAGAGGCTGCTCTATCAATCCTTATCCCAAAGATATTGAAAGGTGAACATACATTCCGCCTTCACCCATTTCAAGGCAAAGCTGACCTCCTCAAGAACCTCCCGTCTCGACTGAAGGGCTATAGCTCATGGCTTCCGAATGATTGGAAGATTGTGGTGCTTATTGACCAGGATAATCAGAGCTGTCTCGTTCTCAAGGGCAAGCTTGAGGAGTCAGCGAAGAAAGTTGGGCTGCGGACCAAAACCTCGACCAAAGGAAAGGGCACATTCCAAGTCTTGAATCGGCTTGCCGTTGAGGAGCTTGAGGCATGGTTCTTCGGAGATGCTTTAGCGCTCAAGGCAGCCTATCCGAGAATACCTGCCACCTTGGGCAAGATAGAGAAATATCGCGATCCAGACAGCATTGCCGGAGGAACTTGGGAAGCCCTCGATCGAGAGCTAAGAAAAGCCGGTTACTATCCCACAGGTATGCCTAAAATCGAGGTATCAAGAAAGATTTCCCGTCATATGGACGTGGGCAGGAATCGCTCTCATAGCTTCCAGGTCTTCGTGAGCGGTTTGAATGCTTGCATCGCTTGAATCAGGTACACCCGATATCTGGGATCGCACCGTTTCTCTAACGAGGAGACCGTCAGTGGCAAAGAAAAGAGCAAATAAGACAGCTCCTGAACAAGCAGTGATCGATTACCGCCACGAAGGTGCGAAGAGGAAGAACATCCCTCCAGCGGGATTGGCCGCCCAGGGCAACCCCCCATGCGGCTTCAATTCCTTCCGATAGCAGAAGGCAGGGCGACAACATGAATCAGTACCGTGACAAATTTCAAGGGCTTCTGCGCGAGTTATTCCAGTTCGACTGCGCCGACCTGGACTTCGGCATCTATCGCATCATGAACTACAAGCGTGACGTGATCGAGAAGTTCATCACCCAGGACCTGCCCACGGCGATCGCCGAGGAACTCGCGAAAGGTGCTCTGGCAGAACAATCTCATGCGGCAAAAGCACTGGAAGCTGCCCGCAAGAAGGTAATGGAAGCGCTGGGCGACGAGGCGCTGGACGCTGCAGGCACTCTCACGGAGAAGTACCGCGATACGAGAGCCGGCCGCAATTACCTCGCCGCGCAGGAAAAGGCAAGAGCAGCCAAGGGGCAAGAGGCGCAGGAAGCTGCGATCTATAACCACCTCTATGCCTTTTTCAGTCGCTACTACCAGGATGGCGACTTTATCTCCAAACGCCGCTACTCCAAGAAGGAACGCTATGCCATCCCATATAATGGCGAAGAGGTTTACCTCTACTGGGCAAATAATGACCAGTATTATGTCAAGACCGGCGAGTATTTTGTCGATTATGCCTGGAAGGCTCCAAACGGCGTGAGCGTACACTTTAAACTCAAGGTTGCCGACGTGGAGCAGAACAACGTCAAAGGCGGCAAACGCTTTTTCCTCCCTTGTCTTAAGGAGACAGATTGGAACGATGGTGACGGGCAGCTGGTTATCGCTTTCGAGTATCGAGCCCTTACCGCGCAGGAAGACATCAGCTACGGTAAGAAGAATCAGCAGGAAGCAATAATAGCTAACGCCCTGAAGGATATTCCGAAGCGGTTGCATAGGGACGACAAGGCGCTTGCAGCCCTCATGGCCGAACGCCATAAGAACAGCGACGGTGAATCTGTCACATTCCTAGAACATCACCTTCGCCAGTACACGAGGAGGAACACCTCTGACTTCTTCATCCACAAGGACCTCGGCGGCTTCCTCACCCGCGAGCTGGACTTCTATCTGAAGAACGAGGTGCTCAATTTGGAGGAGATAGAGGCCGCCGGAGAGGGGCTGGCCGAGGGCTGGTTTCAACTTATGCGCCTGGTTAAGAAAATCGGGGGGCACATCATCGAATTTCTGGCGCAGATCGAGGACTTTCAGAAGATGCTATGGGAGAAGCGCAAGTTCGTGACCGAGACCTTCTACTGCATCACGGTTGGTAATATCCCCGAAGGATTCTATCCTGAAATCGCCGCATGCGAGGCTCAATGGAAGGAGTGGAAGGCGCTCTTGCACATCGACGAGGAGGAGCCAAAGCTTTTCACTTCCGGCGAAAAGAAGAAAGACACACGTATTGACTTCCTCAGGGCCCACCCTTCATTGGTGCTGGATACGATACATTTCAATCATTCGCTTGTTGACCGGCTACTGGGAACGTTCGAAGACATTGATGAGAGTACCGATGGCCTGCTGGTTCACAGCGAGAACTGGCAGGCGCTCAATTTGCTACGGGAGAAGTACCGGGAAGGGGCGAAATGCATTCACATTGACCCGCCGTACAACACCAAAATAAGCGGTTTTCTCTATAAGAACAATTACCAACATTCAAGCTGGCTTTCGCTCATGAAAGAGCGATTCGATGTGGCAGAATTACTAATGACCGGTGACAGCAATCTGCTTTGCCACATTGACGAGAACGAATTTGAACGTCTTCACCAAATGCTAGGGCAAATGTTTGGCTACGTTGGAACAGCTATCTGGGATAAGTTGAACCCAATGATGGGAGCGCAAGAGCTAGCCATTCAACATGAGTACGTTATTTTCTGCTCTTCAGACGCTCATGCTTTTAACGTCAGACCCGAGAACGTTAGGTCCATTCTTTCAATTGCAAGGGAAACTGTGCAGAAATATGGAAAAGTTACAGAAGAATCAAAGAAGGAATTCACTGAGCGTGTGAGGAAAGAACAGAATTTGACAGGAGGAGAACGAGCCTACCAATATTTGGAAGATGACGGGCGCGTATACCAATCAGTTGCAATTGCATGGCCGAATCCCAAACCACCACCACCGGAATTCTTCTCGCCGTTGATACATCCTGTCACGAAGAAACCATGCCCTG
The DNA here is from genome assembly GCA_964580575.1 of uncultured Desulfobacteraceae bacterium. Classification (GTDB taxonomy): domain Bacteria; phylum Desulfobacterota; class DSM-4660; order Desulfatiglandales; family HGW-15; genus CAVPDE01. The sequence continues at coordinate 1,828 of CAZOLJ010000050.1, read as the reverse complement.
TACCAAGCAGAGGCTGGTCGCAATCGCCGCAGAAATTAGGGGAGCTTGTAGATAAAGGCGAAATCATATTCGGCCCTGATGAAACTATCCAGCCCCGACGTAAGGTGTATCTTTCTGAATCCAAGGCGTTGTCTTCAATCATCCGTAACGGCTCTCGTGGAAAGACAGAGATTGAAGATTTAGGATTGGATTTTGCGTACAGTCACCCAGTCACCTTGTATAAAACACTGCTAGATGCTGGATTGGAAGGAGAACTTCGTTCTTCTGTGCTGGACTACTTCGCTGGCTCCGGCACCACCGGCCATGCTGTCATCAACCTCAACCGGGAGGACGGCGGGCGGCGCAAGTTCATCTTGGTGGAAATGGCGCACTACTTCGATACCGTGCTGTTGCCTCGCATCAAAAAGGTCTCATTCTCCCCAGAGTGGAAGGACGGCAGACCGAAACGCATGGCGACGGTGGAGGAAGCCCAACGCAGCCCGCGCATCATCAAGGTTATCCGCCTGGAGTCCTATGAAGACACCCTGAACAACATCGAGTTTGATCATGCTTCCGGTCAGCAGGCCCTGAAGTTTGATGACTACCTGCTGAGATATATGCTCAAATGGGAGACGCGCGCAAGCAAGACGCTACTGAACATAGAGAGGCTTGCACGCCCTTTCAGCTACAAGCTGCACATTCATTCAAACGGCCAAACGCAAGAGAAGGCGGTGGACATCCCGGAGACCTTCAACTATCTGATCGGCCTGCACATCGCTACGGGAAGGTGTATGACGATGGCGGAAAGCGATATTTGGTGTATAGGGGCCGAATTGGCCACAGGCAGGTCACCGTCATCTGGCGCGAGACAGAGGGCTGGACCCAGGAGGACTACTGCCGGAATAAGAAATTCGTAACCAAGGAAAAGCTGACCGATGGCAGTGATGAGGTGTACGTCAACGGTGACTCGCTCATTCCCGGGGCCCGGGCACTGGAGGGCCTCTTCAAGGCACGCATGTTCGCGGAGGTTCAGGCATGAAAGCGAGAATCGAGATACCGAAAGAAACACTTGTGGAGTTCTGTCGGCGGAACCACATCCGGAGGCTCGCCTTTTTCGGTTCGGTGCTGCGCGACGATTTCACGCCTGAAAGCGACGTGGATGTTCTGGTGGAATTTGAACCAGGGGCACGAGTTGGGTTGCGGTTTTTTGGCATGGAGAGGGAATTGTCTGAAATCTTAAAGCACAAAGTGGACCTGAACACCCCGGGATTTCTGAGCAAGTATTTTCGGGATGATGTCATCGCTCAAGCGGAGGTGCTGTATGACGCAGCATGAGGACAACGTGAGGCTGCGACATATGATGGACTACTCCAGAAAAGCCGTTGGGATGATTAGGGGCCGGAGACGCGCGGATTTGAACAGAGATGAGATGCTCTGCTTGGCTCTGACGCGTGCCCTCGAAGTCATCGGGGAGGCCGCGACACGGGTTTCACGGGCAGGCCAGCAACAACATGGGCAGATACCCTGGTCTGAGATCGTTGGGTTGCGTAACCGGCTCGTCCACGGCTATGACTCGGTGGATGTGGATATCCTTTGGGACATCGTTCAACAGGACCTTCCGCCGTTGATTGAGCAGTTGCAGGCAATCCTTGGAGAAACTCAGTAGCCAATGGCCCAAACGCGCAACGGCAAACAGGAGTATGTGAAGCTGGAACAGCGGCTCGTCCTGCTGGCCTGGCTGAACGACCTCCTGGGCTATAAGAGCAATCGGGATCTGCTTGCGGACACTAAGGCAGTGTAAATAAATAAGGGTATCAACTTGGCTTTGGCGATCTGGGTCGGATAGTGT
>CAZOLJ010000049.1:0-35274 GCA_964580575.1 uncultured Desulfobacteraceae bacterium | reverse complement strand
TGAGCCGATGGTCATCACCATGCCGAAGATTGCGCCGGGCCGTTACTACTCGGTGCAACTGATTGATCTCTACACGCACAACTTTGGCTATCTTGGCACCCGCTCATTCGGCAACGAGGGCGGTGATTTCCTGATTGCGGGGCCAGATTGGCGGGGGGAAAAGCCCCAGGGGATCAGGGCAGTGATTCCTTGCGAAACCCAGATAATGTATGCCTTCTTCCGTACCCAGCTATTCAAGCCTGACGACCTGAAGAACGTGCACCAGATCCAGGACGCCTACCAGGTGCGGCCGCTGAGCATTTATCTTGGAAATTCTGCTCCGAACGTCGCACCGGCGGTGGACTGGCCGCCGCTGGCCGATGGCATGAGCGAGTCGGTCCAGGTGTTTGGCTACCTTAATTTTCTCCTGTAGTTTTGCCCCACGCACCCTTCGGAAAATGAAATGATGGAGCGCTTCGCCATGCTGGGTATCGGCGCGGGCAAACCGTTCCATGACCGAGAGCTAGCTCCCGAAATAAAAAATGCCATCGAAGCAGGTATTGCCGCTGTCTGGCAGGAGGACTTTGGTGGCCTGATGAAGAGGCTCAACGCGGGTGAGGTGACCAGCGGTGACGCGTTTGGCACCCGGGAGTTCCTGAAGAACAACTATCTCTACCGATTTGCCGGAGCGAAAATTGGACTCTACGGCAACTCCCGCGAGGAGGCGCTTTATCCCACTTATTTTGTAGACGCGCAGGGCGACAAGCTGGACGGTGCGAAACACGCCTACTTATTGCGTTTTGAGAAGGGACAGCTTCCCCCCGCCGAGGCATTTTGGTCGTTTACGATGTATGATGGACCGACGCAGTTCCTGGTGGCCAATCCTCTGAATCGCTATCTTTTGAACTCAACCATGCTGGATTCCTTCCACTCTGGCGCTGACGGCTCGCTGACGTTGTATGTGCAAAGAGATTCGCCCGGAGCCGGCAAGGAAGCAAACTGGTTGCCGGCGCCGGATGGCCCCTTCTGCCACAATGACCGATTGCCAGCGAAGGCGCTTTGATTGGGCGACCTCGAACGCGCTTTTTGCCTTTGGCTGGCCAGGCAAGATGTTGACTTTTTTTGGGCGAGGACCCCGGCCCTTATAGGTCGGCAACGCGAGCTTGGGCTTTTTGGTAAACACTTGAGCATCGGATCGGATCGAAACAAAGTAGTGAAGATGATCGGGCAAGGCATTCAAGAAATCTATATCACTGCCAAACGCAGCATCGGCGCCAATCCAGGTCGACACCCGGCCAGAATGCTTTAAAGGCCATGGAAATCTTCATTGCCATAGCTTAAGTTCTGGCTGAAACGCTTGCATCAACAACATCTTTTTATTGGTGTATAAGGCCGATGGTTCGGAGAGAGGAAAGGATCGATTCCTTCACATAGGGTTGAGCGATTGCATAAGAGACAATGGCCAATGCAAGCAAAAGGGACAAGCCTTGTTTCAGTTGGTTGAAATACCATCGGAACCGAGCCTTTCGAGACTCGTCTCTAAACGGAAAGGAGCGGTGCGGAGAAGGAACCAGGTTTTTCGCGGTTTGCTTCACCTCAGGCACATTCTTGTAGCCCATAACTGCCACTCCTATGTTGCTGGAAAATGGACGATGGTTCAATCCAGCTTTTTCTCTTGCCCCAGAATACTCCCTCGTCTATTGAATCAGGCGTTTGTTATCCAACACATTCTGATAGACATGCGAATTCCGTGCCAGCCGGCAGCGCTCTAGTGCTTCAAACCAATCCATTGATATTCAAGAGATATTTCTTTGTCTTTCATGTTGACGTGAGAATAATGCCTGGTTTCATGGTCAACCAGCGAACAGCTAGAGAGGAAGGATTAGATTCCTTGTTCGGATACCATATTGTTACGTCATGCTCAAGGAATGAACAGCGCTGGTGATTTAGCAGCAGTTCAGGTGGGAAGCAGGCAGGCCGAGTTGGTTGAAACAAATAGGCCCCGCTCTCCGATTGAAACCTTTAGGCTGATAAACGGTATTTGTCTATTCGACTCCGCAGGGTGTTGCGACTGACCCCTAGCATTTTGGCCGCTTGGACCTGATTCCCCTTCGTCTCCGCCAGCGCTTTCTTGACTAGAAATTTTTCGATTTTTTCCAATAGATTTGAATGGAGTCCAGTTCCCCAAAACCGGAGAATATCGGTGAAGAGGGGGTCGAGCGTTTTCGCTAGCGTCCGCTCCAACTCTTCCTCATCACCAAAAGGGGCGGGTTCCCCTTCCACATCAAAGACAATATCTTCGGCGGTCAAAACCTCTCCCTTGCAGAGAATCAGGCTGCGGCTGATCGTATTCGCCAGTTCCCGCACGTTCCCCGGCCAATGGTAGGCGGTCATTTTTCCAAATACGGACGGTTCGATATGGGAAACCCTGGTGCCCAGTTGCTCTGTGTAGAGACGAAAGAAGTATTCGGTCAACTCCCTTATATCCTCTTTCCTTTCCCTCAGGGGAGGCAGGGTGATGGCCACGATCTTCAGTCGGTAGTAGAGATCTTCCCGGAATTTTCCCTGTTTGATCAGATCCTCTAAGTTGCGGTTCGTGGAGGCTAATATTCTTACATTGACTTTGACCGTCTCGTTTCCCCCTAGGCGTTCAAAATCCCCTTCCTGCAGGACCCGAAGCACCTTTGCTTGGGTCGAAAGCGACATGTCGCCGATTTCATCGAGTAGGATGGTGCCCTCGTGGCATTGTTCGAATTTTCCAATTCGCCGCCTGGCCGCCCCTGTAAAAGCCCCTTTTTCATGCCCGAAGAGCTCACTTTCCAAAAGGGTTTCCGGGATGGCCGCGCAATTGATGGCCAGAAAAGGGGTTTCCTTCCTCGGACTGTGCTGATAAATGGCTCTGGCCACCAGTTCTTTACCGGTTCCGCTTTCCCCCCGAATGAGGACGGTAACGTTGCTTCCGGCAGTCTGACCGATCAGCTTGTAGACCTCCTGCATGACTCTGCTCTTGCCAATGATGTGATCCGAATTCTCCCGGTATTCTGAAAGCGCGGGAATGGCCACGGCCCGGCCCATCAACTGGTGGGCATCAAGACCCTTCGTAACAACTTCGAGGATTTCATCCAGTTCAAAGGGCTTGAGAATATAGTTGAAGGCCCCCCGTCGCATGGCTTCAATGGCGGTCCCCGTCGTACCAAAAGCCGTCATGAGGATGACCGGGACCTTTGAGAAATCCTGTTTGATTTCTTTGATGATCTCCAGTCCTTCCCCGTCCTGCAGTTTGTTATCCAGGAGGATCAGATCGATTTTTTTTTGGCGAAGGGCTTGCAGCGCTTCCTTTCCGTTGTGGCAAGGGATGGCTTGATATCCCTTCTGGTACAGCGCCTTGGTCAGGAAGTGGCATAAAGCTATATCGTCGTCTACTACAAGAACTCTTTCCATGATCCCTCTCCCTGAACGGGTAAAGACACGATGAAGGAAGAACCCTTTCCCAATTGGCTCTCGACTTCCAGGCGACCATTATGCTTCTGAAGGATGGAATAAGCAATGGAAAGACCTAATCCCGTTCCTCCCGCCTTGGTCGTAAAGAAGGGGTCAAAGAGATAAGGTCGATCCTTTTCCGGGATCCCCTGCCCCGTGTCTTTAATAACTAGTCGAAGGAACTGCTGCAGGGTATCGGGAGGCTCCTCAACGGCGGAATGGATCGTCAGCGTTCCTCCTTGAGGCATCGCCTCAATGGCATTGATGAGGAGATTGAGAAGCACCTGCGTCAGCTGTTTAGGATCCGCAGGTACAGGCGTATCCTCATCGGCAAGGGAAATGTGCAGGTTAATTCCGCTGTTTCTTAACTTCCCAGCCAGTAATCTGACCGCCTCTTTGGCCAGCGCACTGACCTTGACCGGCTGAAGAATGGGCTCCTCCGGTCTGGCAAAATTCAGAAAGCGGATGATGTTCTCGTTGATACGATCGATCTCTTTCATGATGATCCTGAAATCTTCCTTCTGATTCTCATCCAAATCCAGCTCTTTTTCCTTGGATTGGATAAAGAGCTTGATGGAGGTCATGGGGGTGCGAATCTCATGGGCTATGCCCGCCGAGAGCTTCCCGAGGGCGGCCATTTTTTCGGATCGCATCAGCTGTTCCTGCCTCCGCTTCAGCATCCGGTACGCAGTTTCCAATTCCTTGTTGGAGGCTTCCACCTTGCCCTCCAACTGGGCATAGGCTTTGGTCAATTTCTCGGCCATGAGGTTGAACCCGCTGATCAACCTTCCGATCTCATCTCCCCTGCGGGTGGGCCCGGTCTTGTCGAAATGGCCTTTCGCAAAGGAGGTGATGGTTTCGCTCAGACCTTGGAGGGGGCCGGTCACTCTGCCGATGACCCCATAGGATATTATCAAGATCAAAAGACAGGAGAGGGAAAAAAGAAGGAACGCCCTTTGAAGCAGGCGGTCGATCTGGGCGAAAGCTTCCTCCATATCCTGCTCGGCGATAAGATAGCAGCCGATGTAGGGAATCCGTTTCCACGATCCCAAGACCTCCTTTCCTGCTGGATTCTTGTACACCCCGGTAAAGGTCGGCTGAGGTTCGGCCTTTTCGAAGTAGGACACCCTGGGGGCCCCTTTCTTCAAAAGCTCCCCTAACCGATTGTGAAGAACGATTTCCCCTTGCGCGGTGACGAGATAGAATTGCCCTGTCTCCCCCAATTTTGACTCGGCTATCAAGTCGGAGATATAGGCCAAATCAACCAGTTTCTTGAGGACTCCGATAGGGTTCTCCTTCCCGTCCTTAATGCTGAAATAAAGGGCAAGAGTGGGAGACAGGATCTGAGGTTGAAAGAGAGGCTCGGAGATAAGGATTCCCTCTTCGATAGCCTTTTGAAACCAATCTCCCGCTTGGTGAGAAAACGTGAATGGATCTCCCCATATCACTTGGCCTTTTGTGTCCAGGACCCAGATCCCCAAATAGGTCCGGTCGATCTGATCCACAAGAGATAAGAGATGCCTCATTCGTCGGGGATCCAACGACTTGACCTCCTGGCTGTCGGTAATCTTTTTTCCATCCCCGATCCTGTCCTTGAGCCATTGTTCGATCGCGGTCTCCTTCACTTCCACGAGGTTTTGTAAGTGATGCATGGTGCCCTGCTTCATCATCCCCCTGCTCGCAGACACGGAAAACAAGGTCAGCACGGCGTAGGGGATGAAAAAGAAGAGGAAAAAGAGACACATCAATTTGGCCCGAAGACTGTGACCGGGACTCCAAATCGCCCGCTTCTTCAAGTCTCCCTCGTCTTGCCTGCCCAGAGCATTCTTCATTTTCTCAACAATCCTCTCGGCCAAAGAAACACGCAATCCCGGGTGTATGGATCTTCTGCATTAGTATCTTACCCTATTCCAAGGAAAACGGAAAGATGGCCATGACCTAATCGAGAGTGCGGAGAGAGATCTTTGCACTTGAAGACAAAGGGCACAAACAAAACCAGAGATCCTGACTGGGTTGAAAAAAAAGGTTTAGCCAACTCCTCGGAAATATACTAATCTTCTTGCGGACAACGGAATTGCCCAATTGTGGTTTGGCATTGGCCAGTTTTCCCTGTTGCTTAGGAGATGCCTCGTTTGTCTTGAATGCTAATGCCGATTCCTTTAGAAATTGGAAACACGAGGTCCAAGACAATGGAAATGAAGAAGCACATCACCATAAGAAAAGCCGAAAGTGTTAGCCTTCCCCCAAAGACCAAGGGACAGATAGAGGCTGAAATCAGCAATACCCTCATCACGTTCGAAAAGGAACACATGGGACGGGGTCCGCTGGAAGCCAAGACCTACATTATCCAGGACATCGTGTTAATCCGCCTAAAGGGTGTCTTAACGCCTGCTGAAATTCAACTGGCAAAAGACGTTGAGGGAATACAGCTTGTCAAACAAGTGAGGTCCAAGCTTCTTGAAAATGCCCATGAGAGGATTGAGGAGATCATACAAAAACTAACCGGAGTTCCTCCCATAAGCATGCATACAGACATAAGCACCAAAACAGGTGAGCGATTTATCATCATTACGTTGGCACAGAACCTTCCTGTTTGAGACCGTTACACCTCTGGATCTTATGTCCCCCAGGATACCACCATGAACCGGAGAAGATGATTGAATAAGCGCCTCGTGCGGGGCGAATAGATGTGAGAGAGGGGCTCCAAATGAGTGTCCCCTTCCCTAGCGATGTCAAAACTTTTCCATGTCTGCTCTTAATTTCTCTTCATACCTGTCTATTTCCCATAATGGAATCCTCAAGCATTCCCTGATGTTGGTACGTTTCAGATCCCCTTCGTCGATCAGGCGATAGACGGTTCTGACCCAAATGGCGAAGTGCTCGGCCACCTCGTCAACGCGATAGAATTGTTTCAAATGGTTTGCACCCGCCATTAATTCTGTTCCGTCGTCAATTGGTCGCAGTCAATAAACCGCTCAGAACGGAATATCGGCATCATCAACCGGGGGAGCACCTTCCCTCTTCCTGCCGTCCAGCATGGTCAGGTTTCTGACCACGACCACGACCGTGGATCGGGTTTCTCCAGCATCGGTTTCCCACGACCTTTGCTGGAGCGAGCCCGAGATTTCCACCTGGGAACCTTTGGCGAGATATTTCCCCACGGTTTCGGCCAGGTTCTTCCAGGCAACACAAGAAAACCAGTGGATCCTATCCTGCTTCCCCCCCGTTCTGGCCCGTCCACTACTGGTTTACGGTAATCATATTGCGATATCTCCTCTTAGCACCAAGATATCACACGCCTGAAAAAGACTGAAATAGGTCCGACATCTGATTTGTCCCTTACTGCAGATAGCTGTTTTATGACTGATCCTCCATCCGAGAATCCGTCGGGTGCCTGTGCAAGCTAAAAGGGTTTCTACTCCAAAGGATTGCTTGCAATAGGGCTTGAATCTGTCTTCCAAGTCAGCTAAGGGTAATCAAACTTTGAAATGTGGATTCGGGTACGCATGGAAGGTGGGAAAGAGGGACGAGTGCGTAATGTTGAACTTCCACTAAGATTAAAGGGAGCGTCCATGAAGGCGATTGTCACGGTAATCGGAAAAGACAGGGTGGGCATCATTGCGAAGGTGAGCAATGTGCTGGCGGAGAATAGGGTCAACATCATGGACATCAGCCAGACGATTCTCCAGGATTATTTTGCCATGATTATGCTTGTGGATCTGACGGAGATGGCAATCTCCTTTTCGGATCTCAGTCAGAGGTTGGCGGATCAGGGGAAGACCATCGGCGTTGAGATCAAAATCCAGCGAGAAGAAGTGTTTAAGGCGATGCACCAAATCTAATGCAAATGCAGTAAATGAAACGGGATCACCCCCACCCTAACTCCCCTTGAGGGGGAGGGGAGGGTGGGGGCAGGTCTATGTCAAAAGGGGGCAGGCACCGGTCATGATCGAGTCAAGCCAGATCATCGAAACCATCCGCATGATCGAGTCAGAAAATCTCGACATCCGAACCATTACCATGGGGATATCCTTGAGGGACTGTGCAGACCCGGAGGGGGAAGCAGCCAGGAAGAAGATCTACGACAAGATTACGTCTCATGCTGAAAACCTGGTGAGAGTGGGTGATGATATTGCACTGGAGTTCGGCATCCCTATTGTCAACAAACGAATCTCCGTGACTCCCATCGCAATCATCGCGGAGGCGAGTCATGAGAAAAGCTTCGTTTCCTTCGCTCAGACCCTCGATGAGGCGGCCAAGGCGGTGGGCGTCAATTTTATAGGCGGTTTTTCCGCGCTGGTTCACAAAGGATACACCAAAGGCGACAGGATCCTGGTCCCTTCTATTCCAAAGGCGTTGGCCGCCACGGAGCGGGTCTGTTCTTCCGTTAATGTGGCCACCACGAAGACAGGGATCAACATGGATGCTGTGCGGCACATGGGGGAAATCATTAAAGAGACGGCTCAGCTCACAAAGGACCGGGACAGCGTTGGGTGCGCTAAGCTTGTGGTCTTCGCAAACGCGGTTGAAGACAATCCCTTTATGGCAGGAGCCTTCCATGGGCTGGGTGAGCCGGAGTGCTCGATCAATGTGGGCATCAGCGGCCCGGGCGTCATCCTGGCGGCCCTGAAAAAACTCCAGGGAGCGACCTTTGACGATGTGGCTGAAACGGTCAAAAGGACTGCTTTTAAAATCACCCGGCTCGGTCAACTGGTGGCTCACGAGGTATCGAGACGATTGGGTGTGCCTTTCGGCATTGTGGATCTTTCCCTCGCTCCTACGCCTGCCATGGGGGACAGTGTCGCAAAGATCATCGAAGAAATGGGACTGGAAAGCTGCGGGGTACCGGGTACAACCGCTGCCGTCGCTCTTCTGAATGATGCCGTCAAAAAGGGCGGCGTTATGGCTTCATCCCATGTGGGAGGGCTGAGCGGGGCCTTTATCCCGGTCAGCGAGGATCAGGGGATGATCGATGCGGTGCAGCGGGGGTCCCTTTGCCTGGAGAAACTGGAGGCCATGACCAGCGTTTGCTCCGTGGGGCTGGACATGATCGCCGTGCCGGGGGATACGCCCGTGGAAACTCTCTCGGCCATCATCGCCGATGAGGCGGCGATTGGGGTGGTGAACAATAAAACCACGGCCGTGCGGATCATACCCGTTATTGGCAAGCAGGTGGGCGATGTCGCCGAATTCGGTGGTCTTCTGGGAAAAGCACCTGTTATGGCCGTGAGCCGGTTTTCAAGTAAAAACTTCATTCAAAGAGGCGGCAGGATTCCTGCCCCCATCAACAGCCTTCGAAACTGACGACAAGTCCATGAGGTGTCCGGATTTCCATGATCCTTGTTAATCCGCCGGTGGTCAAACCTTGTGAGGCGCCTGCGGGGATAGCGAAACTGGCAGGCGCCTTGAAGCATCACAACATCCCCTGCACTGTGCTTGATGCCAACCTGGAGGGATTGCTGAGCCTTCTGGATAGAGCGCCTAGCCGGCATGACACGTGGACCAAGGTCGCCTCCCGTCGTCTCCCCGGCAATCTTGAACTGCTGACCAGTTGGGACGGTTACGAGAACTTTGATCGCTATAAAAGGGCCGTAATGGGTGTGAACCGGATGCTTGAAACGGTAGCCCGGTCAAAAGACATCCGCCTGAGCCTCACGAATTACACCGATCCGAAGCGCTCTCCCCTTCGAAGTGCTGATCTCATCAAAGCCTGGAAAAATCCCGAGGAGAATCTCTTCTATCCTTATTTCAGTGATCGTCTTTTGGGATTGCTGGAAACGCATGAACCCAAGGTTGTGGGCCTGTCTCTCAACTATCTGAGCCAGGCCCCGTGTACCTTTGCCATGGCGGGTTTTCTGAAAAGACAGTCGGCGAGCCTGAAAGTCATTCTGGGCGGAGGGCTGGTCACCTCGTGGATGAGCCGTCCGGACTGGAGAAACCCCATTGAAGGCCTGGTGGATCTCATGGTCTCGGGCCCCGGAGAAAAGGCTCTTCTTTCCTTTGCCGGCGTAAGGGGCAAAAGCGAGCCGGTGGTGCCGGATTATGGAGACTTCCCTTGTGAAAACTACTTTGCTCCCGGTTTCATCTTGCCCTACAGCGCATCGAGCGGATGCTACTGGGGCAAGTGTTCCTTTTGCCCTGAAAACGCCGAAGGGAACACCTTCAGGCCGGTGCCGGAGGTGGTGCGAGATCTTCGGGTTCTGTCTGAGAAAAGGAAACCGGTCCTTGTCCACTTTCTGGACAATGCCATGAGCCCTGCGCTTCTCAAGATCCTGTCAGAGCAGCCGCCCGGCGCTCCTTGGTACGGCTTTGCCCGAATAACCAGGGAGCTCAAAGACCCGGATTTCTGTGACGCTTTGAAGCGTTCCGGTTGCCGGATGCTGAAGTTGGGTCTGGAATCAGGAGACCAGGGGGTTCTGGACAGCCTGTGTAAAGGGATTGATCTCTCAATCGCTTCGGCGGCGCTCAAGGCCCTGAAGAGAGCCGGGATCGCAACCTATGTTTACCTCCTTTTCGGCACTCCGGAGGAAAATCTTCAGGCAGCCGAGCAAACCCTCGAATTCACGGTGAAGCACAGCGATGCGATTGCTTTTCTGAATCTTGCTATTTTCAACATGCCGGTGCATAGTAAGCAATACGAGCAGGTTCCAGCCAAGGATTTTTACGAGGGAGATCTCTCGCTTTATAAAGACTTCGTTCATCCACGGGGGTGGCACAGATCGGCTGTGAGGCCCTTCCTGGACAAGAAGTTCAAAAGACACCCAGCAGTTGGCGCGATTCTCAGAAGAGATCCGCCTTTTTTCACCTCAAACCACGCCCCGTTTTTCCAGCCAGCCACAGGAGAGGCCGCTGGGATTGGAGAGGTAGGCCTTGCCCCCGGAAAAGGCCAGTAGGGAATTCAAAATGAAAGCTGAGAAAAGAGCGATTTGGGGTTGGGCCATGTACGACTGGGCCAACTCAGCCTTTGCCACGACGGTCATGGCCGGGTTCTTTCCTCTCTTTTTCAAGAGGTTCTGGAGCCTGGGGACGGATGTCAATGTGAGCACGGCCCAGCTTGGATTCGGCAATTCTCTTGCCGGGCTCCTGGTGGCGGTAATGGCTCCGATTCTCGGAGCCATCGCCGACAGAGGATCGGCAAAAAAGAAGTTCATGATCTTCTTCGCCTACCTCGGCGCGCTCATGAGCGCCTGTCTTTTCTGGGTTCAGCAGGGGGATTGGACTCTGGCGATCCTGGTGTATGTTCTGGGCGTGGTGGGGTTCTCAGGTTCCATCGCGTTCAATGATTCTCTCCTTCCCCACATCGCTCGTGAAGAAGAGATCGACTATGTTTCGGGCCTGGGTTATGCCATGGGCTATCTGGGCGGCGGACTGCTGTTCCTTGTCAACGTGCTGATGGTTCTGAAACCCCAGCTCTTCGGCCTTGCCGATTCCGGAGAAGCCATCAAATACTCTTTTCTTTCTGTGGGCCTGTGGTGGGGAGGGTTTACGTTCTTTGCCATCGCCTGGGTCAAAGAAAGAAAAGTTCCCTTCCCCGACAGGGGCAGGGGCAGCGCCGTGATCCAGGGTTTCAGACAGCTCATCGGGACATTCAAGAAGACAAGACACCTCAAGACCGTGTTTCTGTTTCTTCTCGCCTACTGGTTCTACATCGACGGGGTAGATACGATTATACGCATGGCAGTGGACTATGGCATGTCCATCGGGTTCGAGGCGAACGATCTGATCATGGCCCTGCTCCTGGTTCAGTTCATAGGGTTTCCTGCTGCCATCCTGTTCGGCAAGCTGGGCCAGCGGTGGGGAGTCCGCAAAAGCATTTATTTGGCCATTGGTGTTTATATGTTCATCACGGTCTGGGGAGTGATGATGACCAGGAAGTGGGAGTTCTATGTGCTGGCGATCTTCATCGGCTGTGTTCAGGGAGGCATTCAGGCTCTAAGCCGCTCGTATTATTCAAGGCTCATTCCCAAAGAGCAGTCCGCGGAATTCTACGGTTTCTACAACATGCTCGGGAAATTTGCGGTCATCTTCGGCCCGGCGCTGATGGGAGTGGTGGGGCTTTGCACAAAGAGAATGCTCATGCCTGCTTCTCCGACCCCTGAGCAGATTACCGCCATCGGCCAGCTGGCCTCGCGGTGCAGCATCGCTTCCATCCTGATCCTGTTCTTGATCGGAGCCGTTCTGCTTTACTTCGTGGACGAGGACAAGGGCAGGGCTGAAGCGGCCTACTTGTCTCAAAGGGAGTGAGGTCGTCGGAAGAACGGCCGGCGTTTTGCTCAGGCCTCTCCTGCGGGGGACATGGTCTGTGCAGACGTTTTTGCCGCAGGTTTTTGCTTCCTAAGCCGGCCGCGGTGTCGCTTTTTTCGCTTTTGCGGCCTTCCGGATTCACTCTGGGCGCCCGCCTTCGGTTGAATCGCCAATCCAAAAACTCCTCCTGGTTCACTGCTGAAGACGACCTTCTTCCCCACGAGGAAAGGAATCCCTTCTTTCTTTTCTTTCGGAGGTTTCCTGCCCGTGCCCGGTTCCGCACGGCTTTCTTCGATCTCGGGAAGCGCTGCCCCTGCTTGGTCCTCTCTGAACCAATCGTTCTGCGGCCAGAGGACCGGGATCTTATAGCCCAGCTTTTGTTCGATGGGCTCGATGAAAAAGGCATCGCCTTCAGAAGCAAAAGAGATGGCGCGGCCCGGAACGGTCACGCGCCCCAATCGGCGAATGTAGGTCTCGCCGTCCTGGGGAAGCCTGTAGTTGACGGCAAGCGTGATATCCTCTACGTAGATGCCCCTGGCGACGTCGTCGGTGGTCACCAGAATCTTGATCTTCCCACCTTTGAAGCGGGCCATGAGATTGCGCCTTTTGTTCTGAGGCCACTCTCCGATCACCCCTTCGGCGGGCAGGCCGTTGTCTTTCAGTTTTTGAGAGAGAGACTCGGCTTCTTCCCCGGAGCTTATGAAAATAAGAGCCCTTTTCCACGATTCCCGTTGAAGGAGACCAAGCAGAAGTCGAAGCTTTTCTTCGGATGCGACATGAAACAGGGCCTGATCAATGTCATTCGTCCGGACCTGATCCAGCGTGGTCGTGACGAAATCAGGAAGATTCATGAAGTCGTAGGTGACGGCCAGGACCCGGTAGGAGAGGACCCCGGAAAACAGGATCGACACTCTTTCCCTGGAGTGCGGGAGCTTCCGAAGAAGGTATCGCATGTCCCCGGCAAGCCTTTGCGTGAAGAGGCGCTCCGCCTCATCAATCACAAGGAACTTGATCCCCTCCGTCTTCAGGAGGCCTTTTTTGTAGAAATCAATCACTCCGCCGGGTGTTCCGATGACAATGGCCGCGTTTTCATGGGAAGCGAGGCTCTGTCCCTGATCGTCCTGGCCTCTCACAACCATGGCAAGATCAAGACCTGTGTATCGTCCCAGGCTCTTGGCTTCCTCGTGGATTTGAAGACACAAATCCTGCGTGGGCGCTACGATCAAAGCAGAGGGGATGCCGGTTTTTCGGTCGGGGGTGGAAAGAACCCCGGCAAAAAGGGAAACGAGGAAGGCCGCTGTTTTTCCTGAACCGGTTCGAGCTAGGCAAACCACATCCTTCCCGGCAAGAACCAGAGGAAGGATCTCTGCCTGGATCGGAGTGCAGTAGACATTGCCGAGATCTTTCAACCCGGCGAGGATTTCAGTGGGAATGGCGAAGTCATCAAAGCGAATCCCGGTCAAGCGTTCCGGTTCTTTGGATCTTTCCGTCGATTCTTGAACGTCTGTTTCATCTGCCATGGTGGTGTAAGTCCTATGATTAGGATTAGGGGCATTATAGGCGCTTATGATGCATTTGGGAAGAGAGAAGTGTGGACGGGCCGCTTGCATTTCACAGAGGGCTGTGCTACCAGTTTCAACATCTCTAAGGGAACGGGTCGAAGCGCCTCACCCCTTGAAGGGCCTTCTTTGATCTGGAGGTTCAGGCACCCATGCAGAATCAACGCAAAGCTCCTGCGGACCATGGTCTTTCCCGCTTCTTTGACCCACGGAGCATTGCGGTCATCGGCTCTTTCAGGGAAAGCTTCTTCGGCGGATACGTGATCGTGAAGTCCCTGCTGAAGGCCGGATACAAAGGGAAGATCTTCCCGGTCAATCCGGCCTACAAGAAGGTTCATGGTCTCCAGGTGTATCCTTCCCTCGAGGAGGTGCCCCAGGAGGTGGACCTGGCCATGGTCATGATCAACGCCCGGTCCGTGGCCGGAATGGTGCGGGAGTGTGCAGGCAAAGGCGCCAAAGCCATGATTGTCGTCTCAGACGGTTTTGCTGAAAAAGATGAGGAGGGGGCCCGACTGCAGGAAGAGTTGCTGAAGGTGGCAGGGGAAGAGGGCATTCGCATCATTGGGCCCAACACGGCAGGCGTTGTCAACACATCCAACGGGTTTAACCCGTGTGCGTATGAGGCCGGATACTACCGAATCCGAAAGGGTCCCATTGCCATCGGCGCCCAGACGGGAATGACCAATCCTCAGGCTTTTCCATACCCGAAGATGCGCTTTGGCGTAAGCAAGATCTGTGATTTCGGCAACAAGTGTGATGTGGACGAATGCGATTGGCTTGAGTATCTTGCTCAAGACCCGGACACCGGCGTGATCAGCCTGTACCTGGAAAGTATCAAGGACGGCCGGAGGCTCCTGAAAACTTCCAGGAGCGTCACCAAGGCAAAACCGGTTCTTATCTTCAAGTCGGGGAGGACAAAGCAAGGCGCGAGGGCGTCGGCATCTCACACAGGGTCCCTGGCCGTGGATGACAAGATCTTTGACAGCTTGTGCCGGCAATCCGGGATCCTTCGACTTGAAGAATTCCAGGATCTCTTTGAAATGCCAAAAATATTCGCCTCTCAGCCTTTGCCTGCGGGCGGACGGCTCGGGATCATCACCTTTACGGGCGCAGTGGGGGTGGTGGTCATTGACAAGGGGGCGACGTACGGCATGGGCCTGACCACGCTGAGTGATGACACGAGGCAGTCCCTCGACGTGATCTATCAGGGTCTGGGGACCATGCCTGTGGACATTGGCCCTATGATGGCAGCCGTGAAGAACCCTTTCGACCTTTATCCCGGAGTGGTCGAGAGGGTTGCAGCGGATCCCAATGTCGATATGATGTTCAATGTGCTCTGGGCAAATCCGACGGATATCATTGTCGGCAGCTACCTCAAGGCCTACAAGCGAATCAGGGATCGCGTCAGCAAGCCTATCGCCACGTGGATCTACGGCCCGAACCCCGAGGTGGCGGCTGATCTTGCTCAAGAGGTCGAGGAAATGGGTTTTCCTGTTTTCAACAGTCCGGAGAAGTGCGTTCAGGCGTTGGGGCTGGCATGGGAATATAAACGGCGTACGGCGCACGGCACACGGCACACGGAAAGAAACATTCGATAGTTGGGCTGTTTCGTGCGCCGTGCACCTTGCACCGTGTACCCTTAATGAAAAGAGGTCTTTTTTATGTCACGACTTTTTGAGACGACCGAAATCAAAGGACTGAAGCTCCCGAACCGTTTTGTCCGCTCCGCGACCTGGGAGGGTATGGCTGCGGAGGATGGGGCGTGCACGCCACGGCTGGTGGAGGTCTATCGTCGTCTGGCAGAAGGACAGGTGGGTTTGATCATCACGAGCCATGCCTATGTGCGGAAGGACGGCCAGGCCGGGCTCTTTCAGCTGGGCATCTACGATGACCCTCTGAAAGACGGATTCAGGCACATGGTGGAAGCGGTGCATGAGTCAAAAGGCAAAGTCGTTGTGCAGCTGGCTCATGCAGGAATTTTTGCAAGTTCCGAATTGAGCGGTATGCCTCCTCTCGTTGTTTCTCCTGTAGAGCAATTTGCCGTGTCCTCCGGGAAAAACCTGACGGAGAAGGATGTCCATGAGCTCGCTGTTTCCTTTGGCCAGGCGGCAAGAAGGGCTAAAGACGTGGGATTCGACGGGGTCCAACTGCACGCCGCTCATGGCTATTTGATGAGTCAGTTTTTATCACCTGTCTTCAACAAACGGACGGATTGCTACGGAGGGGCTGTTGAGAATCGAGCCAGGGCTCTGATCGAGACTCTGCAGGAAGTGAGAAGCGCAGTTGGAAAGGACTATCCGGTGCTCATCAAGCTAAATTCCGAGGACGGCCTGGAAGGAGGACTCACGCTGAGAGATGCCTTGAAGGTCGGGGCTATGCTCCAGGAGGCTGGAATCGATGCCATTGAGGTGAGCGGCGGCACACTGGTTTCCGGAAGGCTGGGCCCCTCCAGAGGGACCAAGTCAGAGGAAAGGGAAGCGTATTTCCGAACCGCGTCAAAGGCGTTCAAGGAGGCGCTGGAGGTGCCGATCATTCTGGTGGGTGGAATTCGATCTCTCAACCTGGCAGAAAAGCTCCTGGCAGAAGCATATGCGGACTATTTCTCCATGAGCCGGCCTCTCATACGGGAACCTGACCTCGTCAAACGGTGGGCGTCCGGCGATCACGGCAAAGCAAGGTGCCTTTCAGACAACCAGTGCTTTGGCCCGGGATTGGAAGGCAAGGGGGTCTATTGCGTAACAGAGAAGAAGAAAGGAGACCTATCATGAAAAAGTTTGGACAGGTATTGGCATGCGTTTTCTTGGTGTTTGGTCTGATCGCGCTGGTGGGCTGTGGGGTCAGCAAGGAAGATCACGAAAAAGTGGTCTCAGATCTCAACAAGACGAAAGCGGACCTGGAAAAGAGCACTGCAGAGCTGAATAAAGCCAAAGCAGACCTGGCTGAGGCCAATTCCAGAGCCGCGGCACTGGTAAAATCGCTCAATGAGGCCAAGGGCCAAAGTGAAGAGAAGGTGGCTGCAGCGCAGAAACAGGCCGGTGATCTCCAGGCGAAAGTCGACAGCCTGAGTAAAGAGAATGCTGAACTCGAAGGGATGCTGGACAAACTCAAAGCCCAGATCGCCGAACTGCAGAAGAAGGTCGGTGGAGCCCAGGCGCCGGCCAAGAGTCTGCCTGCCGTCCCGGCAAAGAAACCGTAGAAGCGGCTAAGAGAGCCCAAGACCCTCAAGAGGAGAAGGCCCCAAAGCCGGTAGTGGAAGCCAAGGATGAGTCTGTCGGGGGCACGGACCAAGCTTGCTTGGCCCGTGGAATGCGACGAATGAAACGAGAGATACATTAATCCGGAGAAAACGTTATGGCGAATTGGGAAACCTATTTAGAGAAACACAAAGAGGGTTTTTTGAATGAACTGCTGGAGTTTCTTCGCATTCCGAGCATCTCGGCTCTGCCCGCTCACGCAGGCGATGTGCAGAGAGCGGCGCAGTGGGTGGAAACCCGGATGAAAACCGCAGGGATCGAGTCCGTGCGCATCATGCCGACAGGCGGGCACCCTGTCGTCTACGGGGAATGGCTCCATGCAGCGGGAAAACCGACGGTTCTGATCTACGGTCACTTCGATACCCAGCCCGTAGACCCGGTGGCCTTGTGGGACAGCCCTCCTTTTGAGCCGGTGATCAAGGAGGGTCGAATCGTTGCCCGAGGCTCCACGGATGACAAGGGCAACATGTTCATCCCCATCCTTGTGGCTGAAGCCATGTTGAAGGCCGGTGGGCGGCTGCCCGTGAACCTCAAATTCCTCTTTGAAGGGGAGGAGGAAATCGCAAGTCCTTCTCTGCCGAAGTTCATCGTGAAGAACAAAGACCTCCTATCGTGCGATGCGGTGCTCAGTGCTGACGGCGGCCAGTGGGCTGAAGAGCAGCCCGCTATGGCCCTGGGCACCAGGGGGGTCACTTCGGTTTTTGTGGATGTCCAGGGACCGGATCACGATGTGCACTCGGGGACCTACGGCGGCGCTATCGCAAACCCGATCCACGCCCTAGTCCAGATCCTGAACTCCCTGCACGATGAGGACGGGCGAGTTTCGGTGAAGGGCTTCTATGATGACGTTCGGTCTCTCACCAAGGAGGAGCGGGCCCAGTTGGCCCGGATTCCTTTTGATGAGCCCGCCTACCTGCGCGAGACTGGATCGGTTTCCCTTTTTGGTGAAAAGGGGTTCACGACCTATGAGCGGGTAGGGGCCAGGCCGACTCTTGAAATCAACGGGATATGGGGAGGGTTTCAGGGGGAAGGCACTAAAACCGTGCTTCCAAGCACAGCCCACGCCAAGATTTCCTGTCGCTTGGTGGCTGACCAGGATCCGGTGAAGATCGCCGGTCTTGTGCTGGAGCACATGCATAAGGCAGCGCCTCCGGGGGTCAATGTGACTACGGCGAAGTCCGAAAGCGGAGCAGCGCCTTATCTCATCCCACCGGACCACGCCGGGCTCAGAGTGGCTCATTCCGTGTTGAAAGACCTCTACGGCAAGGAACCCTACTGGGTCCGTATGGGCGGGACGATTCCGGCAAATGCCATGTTCCGAACCTATCTTGGGGCCTATACCATTGTCTTTGCCTTCGGCCTCAATGATGAGCTACAGCATTCACCCAACGAGTTTTTCCGGATCTCAAGCTATGAACGGGGCCAGAAAGCGTATGGAATGCTGTGGGAGCGCCTCGCAAAATAGCTGAAAGACGCAGGACCTCCGTAACAGTTTGGTAGCTCTGAAATAAACACAGAAAAAGGCCATGGGGGTCCCTCTAAAAACAGAACAACGAAGACGCCACACCTCAGTGGCAAGCTCTAGACCATGGGTGAGGCGGGCGGAGGGCTACCGGGGAACTCGCCATGTTATACCCAGCGGGCAGGTGCCGGTGAAACCTCGCCGCCCGCCTTCGCTGCCCCTGATCTGCAGAGTCTTTCCCGCACACTCTTCGTTTTCTGTTTTTAGAGGGACCCCCGTGGCCTGAGCCATCCATTTCAAAGCGCTAAACTGTTACGGACCTACCCTTTGAAGCCGGACAGGATCTTCAGCACCTCATCGATGTCCGCTTGGGTGTGAGCCGCGTTGATCTGGAAACGGAGGGTCTCTTGGCCGCGAGGGACCACAGGGAAGGTCAACCCGACCACCAGGACACCCTGGTCAAAAAGGTACTGAACGAGGCGATGCGTTTTGGCGGTATCCCTGACCAGCAAAGGAACGACCGGATGGGGCCCGGGGATGGATTCCAGGCCCAGCGCGGCGATCCCCTTGCGGAACTGCTGTATCCTCTGCTGAAGATGCTCCAGCTTCCTGAGACCTTCGCTGCTGTCACAGACGTCGATGGCTTTGATCGCGGCGGCACAGTCACCCACACCAAGAGGGTTGGTGTAGATGTAGGTGTCCGCCTTCTGGCGTACGGCCTCAATCACCGTCTCACTCGCTGCGACAAAACCGCCGTTCACCCCAAACGCTTTGCCGAAAGTCCCGATGATCACGTCCGGCTGAGCGCCCGAAAACTCGGCGGTCCCCCGGCCTGTTTTTCCGAATGCCCCGATGCCGTGGGAGTCATCCACTACCGTGATCACGCCGTCTTTGAATCTCTTCTGGTAAGATTCTGCGGTTTTCACAATCCGGTCAATGGGAGTGCAGTCTCCCCTCATGCTGAAGACGCCGTCGAAAATGACGACCACCCGATCCATGTCCTGGGGCACCCCGTCCAAGCACTTCCTGAGCCTTTCCATGTCGTTGTGATCGTAAATGGCTCGGTTGGAACCCGGCACATTGGCGATGCGCATGGCCCGGATGATGCTGTTGTGATTGAGCTGATCCCCGATCCAGTAGGTTTGCTTGTTTGAGACCGCGAGGGCCAGGCCGCAATTGGAGGTGTAGGCTGAGTTGAATATTTTCGCTGCTGGTTTGCCGACAAAGCGGGCGATCCTCTCTTCCAGGGCAATGTGATAGGAGAAGGTTCCATCGATGAACCGCACAGCGCCTGGGCCGACGCCCAGTTTTCTGGTGGCCTGGTCGGCGGCTTCAACGAGTTCAGGGTCATTGGAAAGAGAAAGGTAGCTGTTGGAGTTCATGCGGATATATTCTTTGTCGGATCCCTTTAGCCTATACCGCGGCCCTTTTTCACCTTCGGGTGGAAGGTATTCCAGGATGACCCTTTCAGGGATCTTTGCGCGTCCCTCAGCCTTCAGGGCGTCGATTTCTTTTCTAAGAGATTCATCCAGTTTGTCCAGTGGCATGTGCTGCTCCTTGATCTCGGTGGATTCTGTGAGAGATCTTTAACTCCAATTCAAAATCACCTTCCCGGACTGGCCGGAACGCATCACCTCGAAGCCTTTCTCATACTCGGTGAAGTGAAAACGATGCGTGATCAGAGGGGTAATGTCGAGACCGCTCTGAATCATCACGGTCATCTTGTACCATGTTTCATACATTTCTCTGCCGTAAATTCCCTTGATGGTGAGACTGTTGAAGATGACCGTGTCCCAGTCGACCGCCGCATCTCGAGGCAAGAGGCCCAGCAAAGCAATTTTCCCGCCGTGGCACATGTTTCCGATCATATCGCGAAACGCTTGCGCGTTGCCTGACATTTCAAGACCCACGTCAAAGCCTTCTTTCATTTGCAGCTTGTGTTGGGTATCCTGAATGGATTCATGGCGGATATCCAGAGTCAGCGTCGCGCCCATTTTCCGAGCCAGCTCCAAGCGGTAAGGAATAACGTCGGTGACCACCACATAGCGAGCCCCGGCGTGCTTCGCAATGGCGGCAGCCATGCACCCGATGGGTCCCGCCCCGGTGATCAGCACGTCTTCACCGAGCACATCAAAAGAGAGCGCTGTGTGGGTTGCATTGCCCAGAGGATCGAAACAGGCGAGAACATCGGTTGGGATTGCAGGGTCGCAATACCAGACGTTGGTGACAGGGATGGACAAATACTCAGCAAAAGCTCCGGGACGATTGACGCCCACGCCGCTCGTCTTCATGCAGAGGTGGCGCCTTCCTGCCAGGCAGTTTCGGCACCGACCACAAACCAGGTGCCCTTCTCCGGAGACGAGATCACCTATTTTGAAATCGTGAACATTGCTTCCGATTTCAACAATTCTGCCCGCAAACTCGTGACCTACGGGCATAGGGACAGGAATGGTCTTTCGGGCCCACTCATCCCAGTGGTAGATGTGAACGTCCGTGCCGCAGACCGCCGTCTTGTCAATCTTGATGAGGACGTCATTGATTCCCGCTTCCGGAATTGGAACCTCTTCAAGCCAGAGGCCGGGCTCCCGTCTGGATTTGACCAGCGCTTTCATGGTTTTCATGAGTTCTCTCCATTAATGGGTGCCGTTTCGAGCATACGAGTAGTGGATTGGCTTGTCAAATCAACTCGAATAGTTGCTAGCCTTGTTTGGGGGGGTCCGCGAAAAACTGGAGAAAAATTTCAGCGGTGAAGGGGCTTCTCATTTGAGCCCATCATTCCCTCTCTTGATAAAGACTATCTTTTGTGGCATAGAGTGCCCAGGGTTCAACGCTAGAGCCGGCATGAAAGAGGTGAGTATGGAGTCGCGCAAATTCTTCTCTTCTGCGATGAACAGGATCATGGAAGGAATCCGGTTTCTCCGGGGCAACATCTGGAGAATCCGGGAAAAGGACCTTCCCAGGCGCAAGTCCATTCTGTTGAGGTCTCTGAGAGTTATTATCCTCTCCGGTCGCGGAATCAGCAGAGAGAGAGCGGGCCTGCGGGCTTCTGCTCTGACCTTCTATTCCCTCCTCTCGGTTGTTCCTGTTGCCGCCATGGTTTTCGGCATTGCCAAAGGCTTTGGCTTTGAAAATTCACTGGAAGGGCTCCTTCTGAGCAGCCTGGAAGGACAGGAAGAGATCGTAAAGAAAATTGTCGACTTTGCTCACGCCCTGCTTGAAGATGTGAAGGGCGGATTCATCGCAGGCTTGGGGCTTCTCATCCTCTTCTATACCATCATCAAAATCCTGTCCAACATCGAGAACGCCCTCAACGAAATCTGGGGAATTAAGAAACCCAGAAGCCTGAGCAGGAAGATCACGGACTATCTTTCGGTGATGCTGATCGGTCCTGTGCTCTTTGTCATGTCCAGCACGATGACGGTTTTCATATCCAGCAGTGTTCAGCAGCTGATACAAGAAACTTCCATCCTAGAAGTGGTCAGCCCTGGCATCTCCTTTCTTCTGCAGTTGATGCCTTACATCTCCCTGTGGCTTCTGTTTTCTTTTGTTTACATTTTCATACCCAACACGAAGATCAAGTTCACCTCCGGCATTCTGGGAGGGATCATTGCAGGAACCCTCTACCATATCTTCCAGTTCTTCTACATCAGTCTTCAAATCGGTGTGGCCAAATATAATGCGGTTTACGGAGGCTTCGCCGCTCTTCCCCTCTTTTTTGTCTGGATGCAAACGGGGTGGCTCATCGTGCTTTTCGGCGCGGAGATCGCCTTCGCTCATCAGAATGTGGAGACCTATGAATTCGAGCAGGAATGCCTCACGGTGAGCCATGCCTTCAAGAGGTTGCTTTCTCTCAGAATCCTTCATTTGATGGTCCGAAAGTTCTGGGAAGGTGGAAGACCCTACATCTCGCGCCAGATCGCCCATGATCTGGAGATCCCTATTCGACTGGTGAACGAGATCCTGTTTGAGCTGGTTGCTTCGGGGCTTGTGTCCGAAGTCAAGGCCGACGAGGGAAGGGGAATCGCCTACGAGCCCGGAAAGGATCCGGACACCATGACCATCAAGAACGTCGTCGACACGCTGGAGCAACATGGGAGTGAGGACATTCCTGTGGCGCAGACAGAAGAGTTGAGGCAATTGTCCGAGAGTTTGAAGACCTTCAGCGACGCCGTCGAAAAGACCGAGGCGAACCGGAAGCTCAAAGAGATCTGCTGCTAGGACATCACGCGCACAGAAGCGCCTCGTCCTTCAGATCCGCCCCAAATCGCTTGACCACCTCTTCCACGGTCAGAGCCCTTTTCTCATCCCCCTGAATGTCGAATTTCACTTTTCCTTCGTGGAGCATGATCATCCGGTTTCCGTACCGGATCGCCTGCTGCATGTTGTGGGTGACCATGATGGTGGTGAGATGGTTCTCTCTCACGATTTTCTCCGTCAGCTCGATGACGCGCTGGGCGGTCTTAGGATCAAGCGCTGCGGTGTGCTCGTCCAAAAGGAGCAATTTCGGAAGGGACAGGGTCGCCATGAGCAGTGTCAAGGACTGCCGCTGCCCGCCGGAGAGAAGACTGACAGAGTCCTTTAGTCGGATTTCAAGACCAAGGTCGAGCCCTTTCAATGTTTCTTTGTAGAATTCCCGCCGCGATTTCGTGACTCCCCAGCGAAGCCCCCGCGGCTTGCCCCGGAGATCGGCCATGGCGAGGTTTTCCTCGATGGTCATGGTTGAGGCGGTGCCCATCAGAGGGTTTTGAAAAATCCTTCCAAGAAACTTCGCCCTCCGATGTTCCGGGAGGCGGGTGACGGAGGTGTGATCGATGAAGATCTCGCCTTCGTCGGCCGAATAGGTCCCTGCGACGAGATTGAGGAAGGTCGTCTTGCCGGCTCCGTTGCTGCCGATGACGGTCACAAAATCCCCCTCCTTTACATGGAGGGTGATCCCGTCGATGGCCACCTTCTCGTCGAGGGTGCCTTTCTTGAAAACTTTTCTGAGTTTCTGAACTCTAACCATAGCCTAGCAAAGTGCCTAAATGGGAAAAAAAGACAGTAACAAGTGACAAGTAACGAGCGACGAGACAAGAGAAAACCAAAAAGAACTACTTGTTACCCGTCACTTGTAACTTGTTACTGAACGATCAACGGACAACGGACGATGGACAACTGGCAACCTCCAACAAGCGACCTGCAGCCTGCGGCGTGAGCCGTGAACCGTGTACCGTGCACCTTATGCCTTCTTCACACTCCCCTCAAATGAAGCTTCCCTTCCTTTTCTCTTTTGAGAGCCGGAATGCCTAGGGCCAGAATGACCATGATCCCGGTGGCCAGTTTCAGATCCGTGGGCGCCAGTCCCAGCCTGAGACCGATGGAAATGATCTCCTTGTAAAGAAAGGACCCTATCAGAGCTGCAAGGGTCATCCGCTGCACCGTGTGCTTGCCAAGCAGCGCCTCGCCGATGATGATGGAGGCAAGACCTGCCACGATCATTCCGATGCCCATGCCTACGTCCGCAAAACCCTGATCCTGCGCGACCAAAGCTCCCGAAAGAGCCACGAAGGCGTTCGAAATCCCAAGCCCCAGGATGGTCGTGTTGTCCGTGTTCACCCCCAAGGCGCGGATCATCTGTTCGTTGTCGCCCGTGGCCCGCATGGCAAAACCGAGCTGGGTGTGCATGAACAAATCCGTGAGGATCTTCACTCCGAAAGATACGACAAGAAAAAAAGCAATGATCGGAATGAACCGGTTCACAGGCAGGTTTTCAAGAGGCGTCAAAAAGGTATCCACCGTGAGCAGCTGGATGTTGGATTTTCCCATGATCCGCAAATTGAAGGAATACAGGACGGTCATCATCAGGATGCCGGCAAGGAGACTGTTGATCTTCAGCTTGGTGTAAAGCACACCGGTGCAGCACCCCGCCACAAAGCCGGCGATGATCGCGAGGACGATCCCGTAGACGGGTGGAACGCCCTCCACAATGAGGCGGGCGACCACGGCAGCGCCAAGGGGGAAACTCCCGTCCACCGTGAGGTCGGGAAAAGAAAGGATGCGAAAGGTGATGACGATCCCGAGGGCGACCAGGCCGTAGGCCAGACCCTGCTCAAGAGAGATGGGGATGGTTCTCAGAAAGCCGCTCAGGATCGAATCCATGCAAAATAGAGGAGGGGAGGAGGCCCTCCCCTCCAGTCCTCTCCAAGGAGATTATTTTCCTTTTATCACATTGCCCTGCTCGTCCCAGAGCTTGTTAGCCGTTTTTTCAGCCATGGCTTTGTCGACTTTGGCGCCCTGAAGCTGGGCGGCTTTCAAGTTGATCCACAGGCTGTAGCCGGAGGCCATGCCTGCAGGGACTTCTCCTGGTTTTTCGCCTTTAAGAATCCTTGCAGCCTGTTTTCCCGCCGTGTATCCGATTAGGAAGTAGTCAAGACCGTAAGCGGCAATGGCTCCCCTTGGTACGCTGCCCGTGTCGCCAACGAAAAGAGGGATCTTGTTCTCGTTGCAGACCTTGACCACAGATTCGAAGGCGGACACGGTCGTATTGTCTGATGAAATATGAAGCGCTTGAACCCTCCCCACCAGGCTCTGGGCCGCCTGCATGACATCAGCGCTCGTGGCCACATGGGCTTCGATGAGCTTTCCGCCCATCTTTTCCACCGCCTCTTTCATTTCCTTGATGTGGAAGGTGACATTCACGTCGCCGGGGTTGTAAATGGTTCCCCAGTTCTTGACGTTGGGAAGGAGTTCGGCATATTTCTGGCACTGGAGGGCGATAGGCCAGCGGTCGCTGACTCCGGTGATATTGGTTCCTGTCTTTCCCATTCTCGGGACGATGCCGGTGGCCACAGGGTCTGTCACTGAAGAGAAAACAACAGGGATGGTCTTGGTGATCTTGGCGGTAGCTTGAGCATTCGGTGTGCTGATGGCGTGGATAAGATCCACTTTGTCGTCTTCGAACTTGCGGGCGATAATGGCGCAGTTTGCCTGATCACCCTGTGCATTCTGACGGTTGATGGTGAGGTTCTTGCCTTCCACAAAACCTTCTTCTGCGAGAGCGGCTGCAAATCCCTTGCCGTCGTCGTCCAGGGCCGGATGGGATACAATCTGGTGCTCGCCGATGCGGATCATTTTCTGTGCCGATGCTCCGGACCCAAAGACAAGACCCAGTGCCACAAAAATCGCCAAAACAAGCAGTACCCTCTTCATTGTCTTTCCTCCTTCTTGAAGGTTAAAAAGAAAATCCTAAACACCCCTCAACTGAAACAGACAAGAGCGAGCCTGACTATCGGTTCGCTCCTCGGCTATCGGTTTTTCGTGTTCCTAGCGTAGCGTCTCAGGGATGCCTATGTAGAATTGTCATTTCGATCCCGCTCAGCGAGCGGGAGAGAAATCTTGTGTCGATGTCGGGTTATTAAGATCTCTCCCTCCGGTCGAGATGACAAACGATGATTGAGACACTGCACGAGTTCAAGGAGATCGTTAAGAAGGCAAAGTCACTGAAAGCGAAAATGAATTTAGATGATAACTGCTCACAGTGTCAAGGCAAATTGCCTAGAGCCTCTGCCAAGGCCCGGATAAATTCCGGATTGGTGCCGCAACACCCACCGATCATGTCAGCCCCGGAGTTCCTTATCTCCATCTCGTCCTTTGCGAACTCGGCAGGGGTTTGCTGATAGGAAGTGACTCCCTTTTGGGTGAGGGGCTTTCCTGCGTTGGGCTGGATCAGGATGGGCTTCTTTGTGGCGGCACGGAGTTCTTTGGTGAGATCGATCATGTCCCTGCTGCCAAGCGAGCAATTGGTCGCGATCACGTCCGCTCCTGCCCCCTCGAAGGCGGAAACAGCCTGGTTCACTCCTTCACCCATCATGGTGAAAAAGCCTTTCTTGGTACGGTTGAAGGTGAGAGCGGCTATGACCGGAGCTTGGCCGAGCCTCTTTGCAGCACGCAGGGCGGCGAGCGCCTCTTCGAGCGAGAACATGGTCTCAATGCTGATGAGGTCCGCTCCTCCTTTGAGCAGGGCCTGCGCCTGTCTGAAAAAAGCCTCCTCCGCTTCTTCGATCACAAGGTCTCCAAGGGGTTTTAGGAGCTTTCCAGTGGGGCCAATGTCCCCCGCGACGAATTTCCCGGCAGGACAGGCTTCTCTAGCGAGCTTTGCCGCTTCCACATTGATTGCTTCCATGCTGTCGGACAAACCCCTGTCGGACAGTTTGATCGCATTCCCTCCGAAGGTGTTGGTGTGAACCACATCAGAGCCGGCCTCGTAGTATTTCCTGTGGATTTCCGTCACGAGAGAGGGCTTTTCAATGTTCCACAACTCAGGGGTCTCCCCTGCTTTGAGTCCTGCTGCCATGAGCATGGTTCCCATGGCGCCGTCAAAAACAACAGTCTTCTTTTTTGCAAGGTCCAGAATGCTTGTCATCGATCATCCCCGAAGGGTGCAATCCGCGCCTTGCGGGCAGCCTTTGCATGAAGAGGTCCCTTTCAGTTTTCCCCCGAACCTGGCCAGGAAGGAGAGAGACTTTCTCGGGAACATCATACAAGAAGAGGTGAGATGTATCCCCAGATCACGATCCGCAAGCTTTTCGAAAATCCACTTCTGCGTTTCCAGGTTGATGCCCCGGCACCCGGGGGTCCTTCTCAATCCCGTCTTGAATCCTTTGGCTTCAGCATCCTGTCTGATTCTATCCCACAGCATATTGCCGGCTTTGGTCATAGCGACAGAACCGGCGGTATCCAGGATATACGCTTCGACGGCCTTCCCCTCATCAAAGAGGTCCTTGACTTTGTTTTCGAGCTTCAGCCCCAGGGTGGCTGCCCCGGCATACTTTAGAACCGCTCCTTTGAGAAAGGGCGGAAGTTCGTTATCCCCTTGGATTCCTTTGAAGGCCAGTCGCGGTTCAACCAGGCCTCCCAGAAGCCCGAGCACCTCAAGCACCATGTCCAAGAGCCTGGGCTGAGGCGGGTCCTTGTAACCGAGCTGCTTTAGAAGGTCTTCCCTGGATACCTTAATGTTCAACGTCCGAGCAGCCCCTTTATTTTCCGCAGGCCGTCCGCCGCGTCCATGCCGTAGGCGTCAGCGCCGATTTCCTGACAGAAAGCTTGGTCCACAGGCGCTCCGCCGACAATGACCTTGAAAGGAAGCTGTTTGGCTTTGATGAGAGTCACCACCTCTCCCATGCTCGGCATGGTGGTGGTCAGGAGCGCCGACATGGCGATGACGTCGGCTTTTACCTCGATGGCCTTTTCGACAAAGCGCTCAGGGGTCACATCCACGCCGAGGTCCGCGACCTTGAACCCGGATCCTTCGAGCATGATGGCCACCAGGTTCTTGCCGATGTCGTGAATATCCCCTTTGGCGGTTCCGATGACCACCGTGCCTTTCTCCGTGCGGTCGGTGGAGGAGAAATGGGGCCTGAGAAGGTCCATGCCTGCCTGCATGGCCTTGGCCGACCAGAGCACCTGGGGAATGAAAAGTTCCCCTTCGCCGAACTTCTCGCCCACAACATCCATGGCAGCGATGAGACCCTTGTTGAGGATATCGTTCACCCCGACTTTCGAATTCAGGGCCTGCTGAACGCGGCTCGATGCGTCATCCACCTTTCCTTCCGTCACAGCATCATAGATTTGTTTGATGAGTTCCACGGTCATCTCCTTATCTTCTTTTCTGCCTCGGTCCAGATTGCATCCAGTTTACTCTTGGCTGCCCGATCCATTGGTTCCGGTTTGTGATTCTTAAGTATCTCAAGCGCTTTCTCAATCAGTTTCTGATCCACTGTCTTTTTCCCCTTCTTGATCCAGTTGGGCAGGTTCTCCCGGTTGAAGAGGGTCGGCCGCCAGTGCTCCGCCATGAAGTGGTCAAGGGTGTGCTTCTCGGTCAGGAAGTGGCCGCCCGGGCCGACCTTGCGGATCACGTCCATGGCAAGATGTTCCTCATCGATCTCAAATCCCCTCATGTATCGCTTCACCATGCCGATCACTTCGTCGGCAAAGAGGATCATCTCCGGAGAGGCCACGAACCCCTGGCCGATGTATCCGCAGTCATGGATCAGGTTGCAGCCGTCGAGCGCAGCGTTGAGAAGGGTGAAACCGTACTCTGCGCCTGCCTGGAGATCCGGGAACTGCGAGTCGCTGCACCCGGCTGTTCCCCAGATGGGAAGTCCGAGGTAATGGAAAAGATCCGCGTAAGCCGAGTGGGTGAGGCGGAACTCAGGCGCCGTGTAGGAGATGGTGGCCTTGAGCATGTCCATGCCCGTGGCCACAACGCCTGTGATGATGGGCGCCCCTTTGTTCGCGAGCTGGTGGATCACGAGACCGGAGAGGGCCTCAGCCACTGAAACGGCGAGTGCGCCTGCCAGAGTCACCGGGCCGGTGGAGCCGGCCAGAAGGGCAGGGGTGTAGTTGATGGGAACCCTGTTCTCGGCGCAGCAGATGAGCTTGGACACGGCTTCTTCCGAATGGGTGAGAGGCGAGGTGGGCTCCGAATACTGAACCAGGAAGGGACATTTCGCCAGATTCTGCCGGCTCCCTGCAACGGCGGAGGCCATGTCCAGAATGACCTGGAGATCCTGGAGAGATCCGGCGGTGAAGAAGATGGGCTTCACGCTGTTTTCCACCTCGAGCTGAAAGCAGCGGATGTAGTGGAGTCCGGGCGGGATGTCCCTTGGCAGTCCGTAGGAGGCGATGAAATCGATGTTGGGTGCGGCATCACTGATGACTGTGCTCGCCACGATGTCATCGGCCTTGGTGTCCCGGATCTCCCGGGTGACCAGGTCCACGGTTTTGGGCAAATCCGTACCTGTGCCGAAATAGATCCTCCTGCCCCCCAGTTCCATGACCGGCTCTTTCTTCCTGTTGAAGAAGGTCACGTTCGAAGGAGCCGACTGGACAGCGGCTTCCACAAGAAAGGAGGGGATCTCCACGACGTTCTTGTCTTTCACTCTGCCGCCGTTCCCTGCCAGGATGTCCACCGCCTTGCTGAGATTAACCCTTACGCCCACCTCATCCAGGACTCTCAGGGCCGATTGATAGATTCTCAGGATCTGGGCTTCATCGAGCAGTCTGAACTGTGGTGTGCATTGACTGTGCAACCCTGTTTGCATAAGAGCACCCCCCTAGCTGAAATATCCACGCATGTTACCCAATGCCCTTTTTCGAGTCAAGCAATACAAGCCCGTTGACTCTGTCGACGCTTCGAGCTATCCATGAGGGGAAACATTGAGCATTGAGCGTCGGGGATTGAGTTCTCGGAGAGACAAGGAGAGAAAGTGTCCAGAACCTATTACGATGTAATCATTGTAGGTGGAGGCATCATGGGGGCCTCCACCGCTTACTACTTAACGAAAATGGAACCGAATCTCAACGTAGCCGTGGTGGAGAGGGACCCCACCTATGAAAGAGCGTCCACAACCCTTTCCATGGCGAATATTCGGATCCAATTCAGCCTCAAGCAGAATGTCCAGGTCTCCCAGTATGCCTTTGAGGTCCTCGATCGATTTGAAGAAGAGATGGCGGTGGATGAGGACAAGCCGAGCATCGCTTTTCATCGCGAGGGAAATCTATTCCTCGTGGACGAGAAGAGCCGGGGTGTGGCGGAAAAAGCACTGGACTTGCAGAAGTCAATGGGGTGTCCGGTGGACTGGTGGTCGCCTAGCGAGATCAAGGAGCACTACCCTCTCTATGATGCTACGCCCTATGTGGGAGGGACCTTCGGCCCCGAGGACGGTCACCTGGACGCCTACGCGGTGCTCATGGGTTACAAGGCCAAAGCGCGGTCTCAGGGTGCGGAGTACATCAAAGACGAAGTGACCCAGGTGCTGGTCAAAGGCAAAGAGGTCAGCGGGGTTTGGTTGGCATCCGGAGCAGATCTTTCTTCCAAGGTCGTTGTCAACTGCGCCGGAGCCTGGGCCAGCCTGGTGGCGGGAAGTGCCGGTGTTCAGATCCCTGTGCAGCCGGTGAAGCGAGAAGTCTATGCGTTGGATACAACAGTCAAACCGCAGGGCCCTCTTCCCCTGACCATCCTCCCTTCAGGTCTTTATTTCCGAACGGAGACGGGAAACCTTATCCTGCTGGGGTGGTCCTTTGACGATGATCCGGTAGGGTTTGATTTCAGTTGGGATCGGAAGCGGTTCACCGATCGGATCTGGCCGTCCCTTGCAGAGTTTGTGCCTGCCTTTGACACGCTCAAAGTCGTGAGAGGGTGGGCCGGCCTTTACGCCGTCAACACCCTGGACAGCAACGCCATCCTCGGCGAGTGGCCTGAGCTGAAAGGCTTTTACCTCGCCAACGGGTTTTCCGGTCACGGCCTCCAGCAGGGACCGGCGGTGGGACGCTACATCTCCGAACTCATCCTGGGGATGAAGCCCGCACTGGACCTTTCCATTTTCACTCCTCTCCGGGTCCTTGAGAACAAACCCTTGAGCGAAGGGGGGATCGTCTAGGCGCTGGTTCAAAAGCAAATCGTGAGATGCTGTCTGATAAGTATATAAGTCCCTCCCCTTTATCCCCTCCCACCTGGGGAGGGGGAGCTAGTTGTCGGAGAGCGTCATGAGGTCCTTTTTCCAGACAACCGTCTTGTTTGTGTGCCTGCAAACGCTTCCCCTTTGGGCAGCTCCATCGGGCATGCCGGACCAGCCGGGAGCATTGACCGTGACGACCATCGAGTTTCCTGACCTCAAAGATGAACAGCGTGAGGGTCGGCGTGTCCCTATAAAGGTTCACGTTCCTCAACAGCAGGGAAAGTGGCCCGTTGTGGTTTTCTCACACGGAGGGGGCGGAAACTGGAATGCGAATTTCGCCCAGGCGAGTCACTTAGCCAGTCATGGTTATGCGGTGCTTTGTCTCGAACACGTGGGCAGCAACACGGAGCGGATGAAAGAAGGGCTCCGGTTCATGGATAACGTGAAAGCCATGACTCGCGGCTCCTCGGAGGTCTTGGGACGGCCCAAGGACGTCAGCTTTGCCCTGGACATGGCCGAGGAATGGAACCGGACACACCCTGAGCTCAAGGGCCGTTTGGACCTTGGGCGTGTAGGAGTTATGGGGCATTCTTTCGGCGCTTATACCACACTCGTGGTCTGCGGAGCGCGTCCCGCCCTTGACTGGCTTACGCCTCCTGTTTCCCCCGGCAAAGGCCTCGGGCCTGATCTCAGTGATCCCCGCGTGGCTGCAGGAGTGGCCCTTTCCCCTCAGGGCCCGGGTGAACCATTCTTCCTAGAGACCAGCTACGCGAGCGTCAAGACGCCTTTGCTCGGAATCACAGGGTCTCGCGACAAACAGCAAGGCGCGCCTCCTGAGCACCGCCGGCGCTTTTTCGAACTGCTACCGCCCGGAGGCAAGATTTTTGTCTGGCTGGCCAATGCCGACCATCTTGGGTTTTCGGACTCGAACGGTTCAGGCCAGAGGTCTTTGCCGTCCAGTTCACGCGCCGATGCACAGCCTCTGGTCCGCGCCGCGACCCTCCTTTTTTTTGACGCCACCCTGCGAGGAGACAAGGAGGCGGAGAAGTTCCTATCCGACGGCTCCCTGAGGTCCTTGCTGTGCGGCATCGTGAATGACCTGGAGATTCAAAAGAAGTAGACCCGTTTGAAAAAGCTGTTCACGCTTTTGCATGGGGCTGGCGCCAGGTCGAGCAGTCCTCGCCGACCGCAACACGATGATCCTCACTGTCACCCTCTCTGTGTCCCCCGGAACTTTGGCATTGACGCCGCCATTTTTTGGTATAAAATGGCGGGATGTACGCCAGAATCTTATCCTATCCAAAGGACAAATCCTTTTTCCTGTTCGGCCCTAGGTCCACGGGAAAATCCACCTGGGTGCAAGAAGAGTTTCCCTCAGGCCTGCTCGTCGATCTCCTGAAGGCCTCTACCTTCAACAGACTGACCGCTCAACCTGACCGCCTTGAAAAAATGATTCCCGACAGGTTCTCCGACTGGGTAATTATTGATGAGATCCAGAAAATCCCTCCTTTGCTGGATGAAGTCCACCGGCTGATCGAGAGAAGAGGAGTCAAATTCATTCTGACTGGATCGAGTTCTCGAAAACTCCGCCGGGGGGGTGTCAATCTGCTGGGCGGAAGGGCGCTGACTCTCCGGATGTACCCGCTGACGGCTGCTGAACTGAAAGGCGATTTTGACCTGCAAAGGGCACTCGTACACGGCCTGATCCCATTGGCCTATCAGTCGAAAGATCCGCGGGATTTTCTTGAGAGCTACATTCAAGTCTATCTGCAGGAAGAGATTGCGCAGGAGAGCCTGATACGCAATATTGGAGCCTTCAGTCGCTTTCTCGAAAGCGCCAGCTTCTCCCAAGGCTCGGTCTTGAATGTCTCTACCGTGTCACGGGACTGTGCCGTCCCTCGCAAAACGGTCGAGGGATACTTCGACATCCTGAACGATCTCCAGATCGGATACCGTATCCCGATCTTTCAAAAGAGAACCAAAAGAAGAACCCACGCGCATCCGAAGTTCTATTTCTTTGATGCGGGCCTCTTTAGGACGCTGCGACCCCTTGGCCCGCTCGAGGCTGACGGGGAGACCACAGGGCCTGCCTTGGAGACCCTAGTACTCCAGGAATTGACAGCCCTTGGCTCGTATTTGAGGAAACGGTATCAGATCTACTACTGGAGATCGGCCAGCAACATGGAAGTGGACTTCATCCTGTATGGGGAAGGGACCTTCTTTGCTATCGAAGTCACCAAGGCAAACCGCGTGAGAGAGGATGACGTGGCAGGGCTCAAAGCGTTTCTGGCTGAATATCCGAAGGCCGCAGCGTTTCTCCTTTACGGCGGCACCGATCGCTGCCACGAGGAGCGGATAGATTTCATCCCTATCACGGACTTTTTCAGAGAGGCGGCTGAACTCTTCTTTGAACAGATTGCAAAAAAGAGTTCAGCGTCATGATCAATGATTTTCTGCATCGGGATGTGCCCGGCTTTAGGAAGAGGGTGTTCCGGCTCGGTTTAGCGGCCAACTACGGCGTTGACGGTGAGGATTTGGAGTGGGCGCTGGAACAAGGCGTCAACTATGTCTTTTGGACTCCCAACGCGCGAAAGGTGACGAAGTCGCTTAAAGCGGCCCTGAAACGTGACCGGGAATCCATCGTACTCGCTTCTGGGCCGCCTATCGGGTATTTTGGCGGGAGTGTCAGGCGCAACTGTGAACGATTGCTCAAAAAGCTCGGCACAGACTACCTTGACGTGTATCAGCTCTTCTGGCTGGGCCGCACGAGTGCGTGGACCGAGTCCACCATCAACACCCTGGTGTCTCTCCGGGAGTCAGGCATGGTTCGGGCCATTGGGGCGAGCATGCACGACCGGAAACGGGCGGGCAGACTCGCCTCCGATTCCCCGCTGGACATGCTGATGATCCGCTACAATGCGGCTCACCCGAGCGCTGAACAGGATATCTTCCCCCATCTCGCAAAAGGCCGGCCGGCCATTGTTGCATACACCGCCACGCGATGGGGCGGCCTGCTCAAACGGCCAAAGGGTTGGGATAAACCCGTTATGAGTGCAGGGGACTGCTACCGCTTCTGCCTCTCCAATCCCC
Source organism: uncultured Desulfobacteraceae bacterium (assembly GCA_964580575.1). Lineage (GTDB taxonomy): Bacteria > Desulfobacterota > DSM-4660 > Desulfatiglandales > HGW-15 > CAVPDE01. The sequence continues at coordinate 1,769 of CAZOLJ010000049.1, read as the reverse complement.
ACGTGGACGTGGTGCTCACAGGCCCCAAGAGCCGCCGGCAACTCCAGGAGAACCTTCAATCTGTGAGGGAAAGAGGTCCTTTGTCACACGAAGAAATGCACTGGATCAGGGAGTTCGGCCAGGTTGTGCACAAGGCCAGTTCACGATTCACATTCAGGTTCTAGCCTGCCTTCAGCCTTCCAGCTTGCCGCCGTGGGGTTCGCCTGCATAGAGGCGACCGTTGCTTGTTTTAAGGAATGCCTGAAGAGGAATTTCCTCTTGTTTCAGGAATCCCTTGGCGGGCAGGGACCCGTTGTTCACCATTTCCACCACCGCACAGGCGGAAGCGGCCGTGGTCCAGGAAATGGCACGCCACGGTTTGCCCGCGATTTCAACGGGCAGGTAAGCCCTGACAAACTCGTCGCGCAGGAGCGTTTCCCCTTTCCATCCTTCCGTGGAAACGTGGATGTAGACGATATCTTCCGTCACCGGCGGCTTGGCATGAACGAGAATCTCTCCGGCTCTCTTCCGATCCTTGCGCATGAGCAGTTCATGGAAAAAGAAGTTCATCAGGCTTGCATGGCCGGGGTAGCGGATGGTCTTGTAGTCCAGGTTCTCCACGCGGCCCAGGTAGGTATCGCACATGGTGCCGAGGCCTCCGGAGGTGGTGAAGGCTTCCAGCTGGACGCCGTGAATCACCAGCGTTTCGAGCCATTCCAGAGGGGACACCCACTTGTGCACCCCGTCTTCGATCACCTCACAGTCGTTCAAGTACTCGTTCACGACCCCTTCAGACGACCAGTTGAAAGCATAGCCCAGCAGTCCCGTCGGATTTTGGGGGAGCGCTCCGACGCGCAGCTTGATGCTTCGGATTCTGCTGAAGTTCTCCGCCAGAGACGCACCGACGATCGCGATGAAGCCCGGCGCGAGACCGCACTGGGGGGCCATGACCCCTCGGGCCGTCTCGCTCATTCGAAGGATTGCCTTTGTGGTGGGCACATCCTCGGTGAGGTCAAAATAATGGATACCCGCCTCATGGGCGGCGGAAGCGACCCGGACATTAAGGTGATAAGGAAGACAGGACAGGACCGCATCAAACCCCTTCATCTTCTCTGGCAACTGCCCAGCAACGGTGAGATCCAGCTTCATGGTGGGGAAGGGGAATCCCGCCAAATCCGTGCAGTCGGCCCCGGTTACCCCAAAACCGGTTTCGTGAAGCAGGGTTCCCACCATGGAACCCACCTTGCCGAGACCCAAAACAAAGACGGACCTGATTCGTGCGCTCATGGGACCTCCTTTCCATACCTTGCGATGAAGACTGAATTTCGATCATCGATCCGCCCAGGCCGGTTCTTACAATGCGTTACGTAAGATTAAAGCATAATGACATTGGAGGGTGCCTGTCAACCTCGATCTAGGGGTTTCCGATCCCGGCTGTCGGCAAATCCCCAGCTCCAGGCTGAAGCATCGCATGGGCTTTGGAGCTTTCATTCCCACACTCTCAAGCCAGCGCGGGAGCGCTTTCCCGCCCTTGCCGATTACCGGGAATGGCTGCAGAAGGCCATGACTCTTCCAGCTTCGTTCTTTCGCGGGAACAGGCCTGTTTTCGTTATCCCTTGACGGCCGTAGCGTAATCCTCTATGGTGGTTGAGGTTAAAGCAAAGCTCGGGTGAAGAGATGTCGGCTATGGAAATAGAGAGCACACTCCCTGCGGGGAGTTATTATTTTTCCGGCAATGAGGCTGCCACGGAAGGGGCGATTGCCGCCGGGTGCCGGTACTACGGGGGATA
>CAZOLJ010000048.1:7680-35350 GCA_964580575.1 uncultured Desulfobacteraceae bacterium | reverse complement strand
CAAAAGGTGACCGAGTATGTGTGCGCCAACGGCCACAAAAGACCGGACGCCCATTTCCACCCGGTTCAAAAGGGAAGGTTCAGCCATACGGTCTGGATGGTGGCTTTGACCTTCTGCGTAGTCGTGTTCTTTTTGTCCTGAGAGCTGTGAACGCTTACCATGTGTATAAGCAGTCTCGAAATGGAATTGACATGCTTCGCAAAATCTTTCCCGCCCGAGGCGGGTAAACCTTGCCCATCTTTAGTAAAGAGGGGTAGTTCCTCCCTTTGGTAAAGGGAGGCCAGGAGGGATTTGAAAGGAGAATCTGTCCCATGGATTTTGGTTTTTTAGGAAGAATCGAGTTCACGCCGGAATTTCTGGCAGCCTTCTTGAGTATCACCCTGATCGACCTCGTCCTTGCCGGAGACAACGCCGTGGTCATTGCCATGGCCGTTCAGAACCTGCAAGGAAAACAGCGCAAATGGGGCATTATCCTCGGGGCCGGAGCGGCGGTTATACTCCGGGTGATTGCGACCTTTGTCTGCGCCCAGCTCCTGCTGATCCAGTTCGTCAAGTTTGTGGGCGGTGCGGTCATCATCTGGATCGCCGTCAAGCTTCTCCTCATGGGATCTGAACAAGAAGAAGGTCACGGCAAAACAGCAGGCTCCATTTCCCAGGCGATCTGGATTATCGTGGTCGCGGACATCAGCATGGCCATTGACAACATGCTTGCGGTGGCCGGGGCATGCAAGGGGAATCTTTTCCTGCTCCTTTTCGGCCTGGTCCTGAGTATTCCCCTGGTGGTGGGCGGTGCCGGGTTGCTCTCCATGTTGATGAGCCGCTATCCCATTATCCTTTACATCGGCGCGGCCATCCTCGGCAAGGTCGGCGGGGAAATGATGATCACCGATCCGTTCATCGAGAACCTGCTCCACCCGAGCAAGGCCGTGGAATACGGGGTGATGATCTTCTTCATCCTTTTCGTTCTCGGATTTTCCAGATGGCTTATTAAGAGGAAAAAGGCAAAGTCCGCAGGGGTGACGGCAGGGGCGGCTGCGAAAGCAGAAGCCCCGGTCCCGACAGCCGACTAATACGAACGCAATAGCAGAGCCAAATCCCCCCTTGCCCCCTTTGCTAAAGGGGGATGGGGGGATTTATCATGACTGGGGAAAATGACAACTCATTTGTGGCTACCCCACAACTGACGGACAAAAAGAGGATCCCTCAGGGATCCCTTTTTTTGGGAGACCCTATGAAAGGAAGGCTCCTTCTCCTTGTCCTGAGCCTGACCGGATTTGTCACATCCTTCGGCGCTTATGTGGTGGCTGCCAATCTCCCGTCCTACTCCAAGGAAACCGGTGCAGGCTTGATCGTCATCGGTTTTCTCATCGCTCTTTACGACCTTGCGGAAATCTTCATCAAGCCTCTCGGGGCCCTGCTTTCCAGGAAGATCGGGGAATGGGCCGTGCTTCGCATAGGGCTGAGCCTGTTCATTGTCGCTTCAGGGCTCTACCTTGTCCTGCCTCCCCAATGGCTCATCCTGGTTCGCCTGCTCCAGGGAGCAGGGGCCGCTTTCTTTTCCGTCATGTCCATGACCCTCCTCATCCGCTACTTCATGGAAAGGAAGGGCACGGTCCTAGGCATCTACGGCGCCTTCAAGAACGCCGGATATGTCCTCGCTCCAACCATCGGAGGCTTTTTCGTTTACTACCACGGATTCCAGTCGATCTTCGCTTTGTGTTCCGCCATCGGGCTGCTGGTCATCATCCTCACTTACGTGATCCGTCCTGCTGACTGTGCACCCAAATTATCCCCCCCTCCCCTCGCGGGAGGGGATAAAGGGGAGGGGGAAAAGGCGCTCTCTCAGTTTAAGAGAGCAAAAAAGACTCCCGCCCTGAAAGATCTTCTGGACTCGGTCAAAAACCGACGCACCTTGCCCATTTTCCTGATCATGTTCTTCAACATGATCTTCATGGCCGCGTTCTTCGGCTTTTTGCCTATCCTCCTTTCGAAGAAAGGGCTGGATCCTCTCCAGGCCGGATTCGTGCTGGCCCTCAACGCAGCAGTCTACCTGGCGGTGCAACCTTTTGCAGGAAGGATTTCCGACAGCCTGGGGAGGAAGAAAGTGATCACCCTGGGCATGGTGTTGTGTACCCTCTGCATTTCCTTCATTCCTTTTCTTCCCAACCCTTTCTACATCGGAGCGGCCTGTCTGATGGCCGCGGGCATCGGGTGTGTGGCTCCCCTGGGAGAGGCGTTCATCGGAGATGTGAGCGAGGAGCAAAGTCTAGCGCTCAATCTGGGCATCGCCGGGTCCTATAAGGAGCTCGGAGAGATGGCCGGGCCTCTCACCATGGGATTCGTGGGGCAAGCGCTCGGGCTTCAGTGGGCGTTTCTCATGGTAGGTTTGGTGGGCATCGGAAGCCTGGTGTGCCTGACCTTTTTGAAAGAAATAGCACGTCGATAGGGTGGCACGGACAAGCATGCGCTTGTCCGTGGCACCTGGGAAACGAGTCTGGGGAGAATTCTGGAAGTGGGTGGCACGGACAAACTGTGTTTGTCCGTGAGCGAAGAGAGATGAAGCCGGCCCTACCACGGACAAGTAAAACTTGTCCGTGCCACCGAAGTGAGTTTGCTTGTGAAATTGGAGAAACCCATCGTGAACGAAAAAATCCGAGTTCTTCTAGTGGATGACGAGAAGCAGTTCGTCACGAACATGGCCCGAATCCTCAAGGTGAGAGGATTCGACGTCAGCACAGCCTTTGACGGCTACCAAGCGGTGGACGCCGTCAAGTACGGGGGCGGCTTTGACGTGGTCGTGCTGGATGTCAAAATGCCTGGCATGGACGGGGTGGCCGCTCTCGGAGAGATCAAGAAGTGGGCCCCTGACACGGAAGTGATCATGCTCACCGGACATGCCACCCTGGAATCAGGAACCCAGGCCATGCGCAAGGGCGCCTATGACTACCTCATGAAGCCCTGTGACATCGAAGACCTGGTGGAAAAAATCAAGGAAGCCCATGAAGCCGAAGAAATCAAACGACACCCTGTGTTGTGGCCCAGAAAACTGGTCCGGGAAATAGCGCTCCATCCCTTCGCAAAGCTTCACCCCGAGGACGACTTGCCCAAGGCTCTGGAGGTCATGAGCCGGGAAGAAGGAGAGGAGTCCATCGAGGAGGTTTACGTCGTGGATCGGGAAGATCGACCTCTGGGCATCATGACCAAGAGAGATCTTGTGAACGAGGCTCAGAATAAGGCTCATCCCGATTTTGCTATGGAGTGGTCTCAATTGATCCAGCATCCCCAATGGCTCCCTCAGAAGACCATGAAAGAAGTGATGAGGCCTCAACCCCTGGCCACACAGGCCAACGCTTTCCTCACGGACGCAGCCAATCAAATGATTGTCCACAACCTCAGGCGCATGCCCGTGGTCAGAGCCGAGAAAATGATCGGCGTCATTAAACTGGAGGACGTGTTTCAATACTTGGATCATGAAATAGAGTAGGTGCCAAAATGGAAACCATGCAGAAAAGTTCTGTGGACACGAGCTCTCGTCCGTCGCAGGAAATGGATTTCCCTTATTTCCGGCGGCTCTTCAACAGCATTGTGGTCGCGCTCCTTGCGGCCTCCTTCATCCCGCTTATCGTGATCGGCGGCGGTATGTACTATCACACGCTCTCTATCCTCGAGCAGAAGACCTTTGCCGCGCTGGATGCGGAGATCAGCGAGCACCGGGAGGCGATCGATCAGTTCCTGACGGAGAGGACGATCGATCTGAAAAACCTATCGGGCATCTTACAGTTCGACTATCTCACGACACCCGGAAATCTGAAGAAGATGTTTGACACCCTTCAGCAGCAATTACCCTGCTTTACCGATATAGGCGTGATCGACGACCAGGGCCGCCATCGTGCGTACGTCGGGCCTTATGATCTGCTTTCAAAAAACTATAAGGAAGCTCCGTGGTTCAAAGCGATCCAGACGAGGGATTACGTCATCAGCGACGTGTTCCTGGGATTCCGGAATGACCCCCATTTCATTATCGCTGTGAAGCGGGTGACGAGCGAAGGCTTCTGGATATTACGGGCCACTGTTGATACGGCCTATTTCGAAGGGCTTGTAGGAGAAATCCTGAGCAAGAGAGACGGAGACGCCTATATCGTCAACAAAGACGGCATCTTTCAGACAACCCCGCGGTGGGGCGGGAAGATCATGGGCCAATCGGACGTGAAATACATCGAGCCCTTCAAGGGGGTCAGGCTGGAGGAGCGAGGAGGCAAGATCGTCATGACCGCGTGGCTCGAAAAAGTGCCCTGGCTCTATGTGGCGGAGTTCAAGCGCGAAGACATTTACAGCCCTCTTCGGAGCGTCAGGAATGTCGGCATCTTCGTCTTTGTCCTCGGGGCCATGCTCATCGTGCTCACGGTCATTCTCACGACCAACTACCTTTTTTCCAGGCTTGAAACCAAGCGCAGAAACATCCGTTTTCTGGATCACCAGCTCCAGCAATCGAGCCGCATGGCCTCCTCCATGAAGCTGGCCTCAGGCTTCGTGCGGGAGGTCAACGAGACGCTGTCCAACATCGACCTTGTGCTCAGCTTGGTCGATGACGTGGCTCAGGGCGATCTCTCGGCGGAAGAGAGCCGAACAGAGGTCAGGGAAAGCTTGAAGCAGATCCGGTCAGAGTTGGTTCGCGCACGCAGGGCAACGGACCAGTTCCTCAAAGCCACCCGGTCGTCGCTCCCGGTCATCAGGGAAGTGAGGGTGCAGGATCTTCTCGACGAAATCGTTGACTTCTTGGACAGAGAGCTCCATTTCAACAGGATCACGGTCCGTCGTGAGTATCAGGATCCCCTTCCCCCTGTGCAGAGTGACCCGTCTCAACTCCGCCAGATCTTTCAGAACCTGATCGTGAACGCGGTGACGGCGATCGGAAGAGATGGAGTGATCACGTTAACCGCCCAAGGGGTTGAAGAAAGAGTGACCATCGGGGTCGGCGATACCGGTCCGGGCATTCCCGACTGGAAGCTGCACAAGATCTTTGACCCTCTCTTCACGATCAAGCCGGATGGGACTGGGTTGGGGCTGTCGATCGGTGCAGGCATTCTGAAGAAACTGGGCGGGAAAATCTCGGTCAAGAGCGAAATGGGAAAGGGCTCTGTTTTCACTGTGGAGATCCCCACCCGTTTCAGCCCCCCGGGGGCTTAGCAGGTCGCTGAAAAACGCCCATCTACTGCGTTGCCCTCATTCCTCGTCGTTGCGACGTACTGGACTGTACGACTCACTCCTCGGGATTTCGGGCGCCTTGTATCTGAGCGTTTTTGAGCAACCTGCGAACAAGGCCTTTTCAGAAATAGTGTCGGTGGAGTTGCGAACGGAGACCACACTAGGGCGATGATCAAGAGAGAGCACATCAAGCAGGCCATCGATGCCATAGCCAGGCGCAGTCCTGAAATAGGGTATTCCCTGGACCAAATGCTGGGGATGGGAGTCATCGACACAGCGGCCGGTGCGGACCAGGCCGTGGACGGCGACAACCTGCATTTTGTTTTCGATGACGAAAAGGTGCTGGTGAACAGGGTCCTTTTTTTCAACGAGGGCATAGTGCCTATCGAGCAGGGCCTTGTCATCAAATATGGGGAGCTGGTCAGGAAGCAGGAACTCCAGGACAAGAGCGCTTCCTTCAATTACCGGGATGCCTCTGCGGAGATCCACCGGGCAGGACTCAACCTGGTGGTGATCTATGAAATCGATTATGCCATCATGCGTCTGCGAAGAGAGCTTGAAGACAAACAGTCCCCGTCATCCGAGGGAAGGCAAAAGCAGATCGAGCAGCTCATCGCCTCCCTGGAAGCAATGAAGAAAGACGAGCGGCCCATCGAAATTCGCGAGGAGGATGGCGATCCTCCTTTCTTTTTCAAGGGAGTGGTGGATGTGAACACGTCCGCTTACTTTATGAAATTTCCCATCTCCATGGACACCCTCATGCAGGTGGCGGACATCAACATGGAGTTCTTCCACGTACGCTTTGTCCTCAACTGTCTGATCCGCGGCTTGGAGAACAACCTGATGGCCTGCATGGCAGGAGAGAACCTTGTGGGCCTCCTTTACCTCACCCTGAGGGAGCGATTTTTCAAGAAGGATCTGGAGATCAAATATCTGGCCACGCTTCGCGGCAAAACATGGAATCCCAAAGGCCTCTCCCCCAGACCTCTCAAAGGAGTGGGAACTTTTCTCGTAGCCGGAGTGTGGATGTTGTGGAAAAACGAGATGCCGGGCCTCAGGGAGCTCGTGCTGGATGCGGAAGTCGGGGCCAGGCGGTTCTATGAATCGGTCGGATTCAAGTCCAGGGGGCTTTCCGGCTATGTGTTGAAAACGCCGAAAGGGTATCTCCTGAGATCCATCTTGGCAATGACTCACCATTGCAGGAACTTGAGGCCCAAGCTCGTTGAGGAGTTCGTCAAGCTGATCATCAAGGAGGTGAAGGGGCTTCGCAAGAAGGCTAAGGATGAAAACGCGTTGGCCAGGAGAAGAGCCTCCATCAGCGCCATCCAGGAGTGTTTGAAGCCGGAAACCCGGCCTGAGCTTTCAAAAGCCGCCTCCATAACCCTTTTGAAGTACCAGAAAAAGATACCCGAATCCCTGGAGATTCTCACGGGGTATTCATCGAAGGAAGCCGTTGGACATGCAACCTCTTCTGGTCGTTAGAGACGAGAGATACGCGCTGCATCTTGAGAAGGTTCCCCACATCGAGAGTCCAAGGCGGATCAGGGCCATCCATGAGGCTCTGGAGGCCCCCTCCCTGCAGGGAAAATGGCTGGAGGTCAAACCCAGAGAAGCCTCCGAAGAGGAACTGGCTTGGGTTCACACGAAGGAGTACATTGAGCGGGTGGCCAGAAGCGCCGGGAAACAACTTACCTCCTTTGACCTCGACACCCAGGCTTCGGAGCAGTCCTATGACGTGGCTTGCCTGGCCGCGGGAGGAGTCTTCACCCTTCTCGACGAAATCCTGAGCGGAAAGGGCAAAAGGGGGTTTGCATGCATCCGGCCGCCCGGACATCACGCAGAGCCGGACAAGGCCATGGGGTTCTGCCTCTTTAACAATGTCGCCCTTGGCGCGCGATACCTCCAGCAGCGCCATGCGATGAAGAAGGTGATGATCATCGACATCGATCTTCATCACGGGAATGGCATCCAGCGCGCCTTTTACTATACAAACCAGGTTCTCTATGCCTCGGTGCACCATTTCCCGTCCTATCCCGGAACAGGGAAATTCGGCGAGGTGGGCACTGGAAGAGGGGAGGGGTTCACCGTGAACATTCCCCTGGGCAAAGGGCAAGGCGACGAAGATTTCGCTAGGATCATCTATTTCGTGCTCAACCCCATTGCCCAGGCTTATCAGCCGGATTTCATCCTGGTCGCCTGCGGCTTTGACCTCTATGAGCACGATCCCCTGGGTTCAATGAGAGTCACCCCCGACGGCTACGGCTTGATCACGTTCTTCCTGCGCGCCATTGCGGAGAAGGTCTGCCAGGGCCGGATTGCTTTTATTATGGAGGGCGGCTACAGTCTTCGGGGAATCCGCGAGTGCGGCTTTCGGGTCCTGCAGGAACTTTGCGACGTTTCGAACGTAAGCGGCAAGAAGTTGGACAGGATCGTCGGAAGTTCCCCGAGAAAAGTCCCTGCCATGAGCAAGGTCATGGAGGTCCACTCCAAGTACTGGCCGGTGTTCGACAGATAGTGACGAGTAACGAGTAACGAGTGACAAGTGACAAGTCACAAGCACGGGTGGCACGGACAAGCTTTGCTTGCCCGTGAGCATGAGAATAGAATCCACGACACCACGGACAAGCATTCGCTTGTCCGTGCCACAAGCATCCAGTATCTGGAATCCAGAATCCAATCTCCCTGGCCTTTTTGCCTTTCACTGCTTACTGTTTACTGCTCACTGCTTACTGGCTTTCCCTGTGTACACTCTCTGTCCTCTCACCGGTTACAGCCCATCTTTTTTCCGCAGGGGCATATTTTTTATAAAAATAGAAATATCAATAAGTTAATTGTGTTCTTGGGATACCTTCCCTCCTGAAAAAGCTGGCATGCATCTTGAATAAGGTTGACAGTTATATTGCAGTCATATTATAGCTAGTGCCCAGCTTTGGTTCGGCAAGCACAGAGGGCGGTTCGGTGAGTAAGAGATTGGGATCCTCGCTTGTCTAAACAAGCGTCTCATTTTATTCGAAAAAAAGGAGGTTTGTGATGGCAGATCAAAAAGGCGGAAGCATGGATTCGGTATACATGGAAAAAAGGGTGTTCCAACCACCGAAGGAATTCGTTGAAAAGGCCCGGTTGAAGAGCCTGGACGAATACAAAAAGATGTGGGAAAGATCCATCAAAGACCCTGCGGGATTCTGGGGAGAGATGGCTTCGAAGCATATCGACTGGTTCAAGAAATGGGATGGTGCGGTTGAGGAGTACAGCTTCAAAGACAAAATCTGGCTCAGGTACTTCGTCAACGGGAAGCTCAACATCACTTACAACTGTTTGGACCGGCACCTCAAGACATGGAGAAAGAACAAGGCAGCCCTCATTTTCCAGGGTGAGCCTCTGGAAGAAGCCAAGACCTACACCTACCTGCAACTCCATCGTGAAGTCTGCAAGTTCGCCAATGTCCTAAAGAAGTTCGGCGTGAAAAAAGGGGACAGGGTGGCTATCTATCTGCCTATGATCATGGAACTCCCCGTGGCCATGCTGGCTTGCGCCAGAATCGGCGCGATCCACAGCATCGTGTTCGGCGGGTTCAGCGCCGAGGCTCTCCGCGACAGAATCAACGACTGCCAGGCGGAAACCCTCATCACCTGCAACTGGGGCTACCGGTCAGGGAAAGTGCTTTCGAGCAAAGGGAATGCCGATGCGGCCATGGACCAATGCCCGAGCATCAAGCGGTGCGTGGTCGTGAACCGGATCGACAAAGAGACCAAGATGAAAGCGGACCGCGATTTCTGGTGGCACGAAATGATGAAGGACGCCTCCCCGGTTTGCGAGCCCGAGTGGATGGATTCCGAAGATCCTCTCTTTATCCTTTACACCAGCGGCAGCACGGGAAAACCCAAGGGCGTGCTCCACACTACGGCCGGTTATCTCCTCTTCACCATGATGACCATGCTCTATGTTTTTGACATCAGGGATGAGGACGTTTACTGGTGCACTGCGGACATCGGCTGGGTCACAGGCCACAGCTACATCGTTTACGGTCCCCTCAGCGCGGGCGTCACCTCACTCATGTTTGAAGGCGTTCCCAACTATCCGGAGCCCGACAGGTTCTGGGAGGTGGTGGAAAGATATGGCGTCAACGTTTTCTACACCGCCCCGACCGCTATCCGGTCCATCATGAAGAGCGGCGAGGAGTGGCCCAACAAGAGGAATCTCAGCAGCCTCAGGCTCCTCGGAAGCGTGGGCGAGCCCATCAACCCTGAAGCCTGGATGTGGTATCACAGGGTCATCGGAAAAGAAAAATGTCCGATCACCGACACCTGGTGGCAGACGGAGACAGGCGGCCATTTGATTTGCGGGATCCCGGGCGCTATGAACATGAAACCCGGCTCTGCGGGCCTTCCGTTCTTCGGTGTGGATCCCATTATCCTTCGCGCGGATGAAACTGAAGCCGGTGTCAACGAGGGTGGGCATCTGTGTATTAAGAAACCCTGGCCGGGCTTTATGAGAACCGTTTATGGTGATCCGGATCGGTTCAAAGAGCAGTACTTCATTCAACATCCGGGCTACTATTTCTCGGGCGACGGTGCGAGAAAGGACGAGGACGGCTTCTACTGGCTCATGGGCCGTGTGGACGACGTGATCAACGTTTCCGGCCACCGGCTGGGAACCGCTGAGATTGAAAGCGCACTGGTTTCTAATAAGGCGGTAGCAGAAGCGGCGGTCGTGGGGTATCCCCATGACATCAAGGGCCAGGGAATCTACGCCTTTGTGACTCTAAAGGAAGGCTTCAAGGCCTCGGATGACATGAAGAAAGAGTTGGTCAACCACATCAGAAAAGAGATCGGCCCCATCGCATCGCCGGACAAACTGCATTTCACCGATGCGCTTCCTAAGACCCGGAGCGGCAAGATCATGCGAAGGATCCTCAGGAAGATTGCGGAAGGCGCGATCACCGAACTCGGAGACACCTCCACGCTGGCTGATCCGGACGTGGTGGGAAGACTGGTGTCTGGAAGACAGTAGTCTTTAGAGCAACACACTTGCAGGATGGAATACTAACGCCTCTTCATTGCGCCACAAAAACTTAATGCCAGTCTTTTGTGGGCAGTTCTTCACCTCCTTCACCGAGTTTTCCCCTGGGGTTTTCTTTGCGGCAAAGCCCTGGGGGAAAACTCCCGCCAGGGGGAGTATTTCATCCGGAAATGGGCGCAGGAGAGATCCTTTATGTCAAAGAATCGCGGTTGGACGGTTACCTTCAGCGGCACGGGAATCAACCTGGCGCTGGGGATTCTCTACACCTGGAGCGTTTTCAAAGCGGCCATCAACGTATCGATCACCAAAGGAGGTCCGGGTGCTTTTAACTGGGACCCTGCGTCGCTCAATGACCCCTATGCCATCTGCTGCCTGGTCTTTGCTTTTGCCACGGTTCTGGCAGGCAGGATCCAGGACAAGTTCGGCCCCAGGGTCACGGCCTTCATGGGCGGGATTCTGGTGAGCATCGGGTTGATCCTCATTTCTCGGACCACGAGCTATGCTGTCTGGGTCATAGGGTTCGGGCTGCTCGCCGGAACAGGGATCGGTTTTGGCTATGCGGCCGCCACGCCGCCGGCGCTCAAGTGGTTCCCTCCTCAGAAGACCGGTTTGATCGCCGGCCTCGTGGTTTCCGGCTTCGGTCTGGCCTCCGTGTACATTGCGCCGCTGTCCCAATACCTTCTCAGAATCTGGGGCATCCAGAGTTCCATGCTCTTTTTCGGAATCGCTTTCCTCGTTGTGGTGTGCGGTCTATCCATGTTTCTCGTGAACCCGCCTGCCGGCTACGTTCCGCAGGCCGTTGCCCCGCAAGCCGGGCAGCAGGCTGCGGCCCCCAAGCCTCAGTCGGACGCCAAACCCTCTGAGCTGATAAAGACCGGGCCCTTCTACCTCATCTGGTTCATTTTCTTCATAGGAGCCGGTGCAGGCCTCATGGTCATTGGATTTGTGGCCGGGATGGCCCAGAAGAGTATGGGAGACATGGCCTTTATCGCGGTGGCGATTCTCGCTGTTGGAAATGCCGGGGGTCGAATCATTGCAGGCCTTATTTCGGACAAGATTGGTCGCCGTCTCACGTTGATCATCATGTTGCTCTTCCAAGCGGCTCTCATGCTTATCGCTATTCCGATCGTAGGGGCTCAGAAAGCAAGCCCGATTCTCGTTGTGCTCATCGCGACCTTCATGGGGTTTTGTTACGGCACCAACCTTTCCCTCTTCCCTTCCCTGACCAAGGACAACTGGGGACTCAAGAACTTCGGCATCAACTACGGGCTCGTGTTCACCGCCTGGGGCGTCGGCGGATTCGTCATGGGCAGAATGTCACAGATGCTGATTGCGAGCACGGGCAAGTACACCTCCTCCTTCCTGGTTGCCGCAGTGCTGCTTGTCATCGGTGCCGTCCTCACGATGCTTATGACAGGGAAGAAGAGCGCGCCTCAAGCGGTGGCGCAGAAATAGCCTGATTTAAACGATTCGATCCAGCATGAACATGGGATCAGGAGAACTCCTGATCCCATGTTCTTTTTTGAAACGGGATCAGGGGAAAAGCCAGGATTCGGGGAAGGAACAAACCAAAGGTCAAATCCGAATATCGAAATTCGGATTTCGTGCTTCGAATTTCAGGGTGGCTCGGGTGCAAACAAAAGAGATCTGCTGACTATATACGATGAATTGGAAAAATGTTTTCCTGAATATACGCCACCACTCTCCGGGCTTCCTGGAAAGCCTTCTCCTTGACCTCTCCCTTGGTGAAGAAGGCGTGATCGTAGAGACTGCCCACTTCCTTTTCTGGGCCGAACATCATCCCGCCCACCAGCCCGGCAAACTCGTCCACAGGCTCCACGTGATTGAGAATGGACCAGGCCAGGGTCCAGCAGCGGGAGGTGCGGTAGAGGTCATAGCCTCCTCCCCCGAGGGCCAGAATCCTGCGGCACAGGGGCATGATCCCCCGAAGCGCTTTCTGGTACCCGTTGTTGGTGAGCTTCAGGTGCGTGAGAGGATCGGAGATCAGGGTGTCCGCTCCGATCTCGGCAACAATGAAGTCCGGAGCAAAGGTTTTGAGGATCGGGAACACCGCGGAATCCAGGACAAAGGAGTAAACTTCGTCATCCGTGCCGGGTTCCAGGGGGATGTTGACCGTGTACCCAACGCCTGCGCCTTTTCCGATTTCCGTCTCGCTTCCAGACCAAGGATAGAGGGTGCGGCCGGTCTCGTGAACCGAAAGGAAAAGCACCGTGGGATCTTCGTAGAAGGCCTCTTGGACGCCGTTTCCGTGGTGGGCATCGAAATCGACATAAGCGATCTTGATGCCCGGGTGCACGCGCAAAGCATCCAGGATAGCAATGACGATGTCGTTGACATAGCAAAAGCCTTCGGCATTGCCGGGCATGGCATGATGAAAGCCGCCCAGCGGGTTGAAAGCCGCCTGCGCTCGCCCGCTCAGGATCTCCATGGCGGCGCGGTGGGTTCCCCCGCAAGCGCGCAAGGACCATTCGTAGATCCCCTTGATAATGGGAGTGTCCTGAGTGCCGAGACCGCAGGCGAGCATTTCGAGCCGCACGTTGCCCTTGCTGGCTTCGCGAAGAAGGGCAAGATACTCGGGGTCGTGATACAGGGTGAGAAGGCCGGGGTCGAGAGGCTCGGGGTTCACCAGTTGCATCCAGGGATAGTTGAGGACGCCATAACGATTGCAGAGATCGTAGGTCTTCGTGGCTCGTTCGGGCTTGAACGGGTGGTCCGGGCCGAACTCAAAGCGGCCCATCTCGTCGGAATAAACAAAGAGGGATGGGGTTCTGTCAAAGGATGGCGCCATGGATTTTGTCAGATGACCAATGTAGGATGGGGCGCATCCTAACAGAAGCCCAAAGGAAGGGTCAACTGAATTCAGAAATTTCAAATTGGGGAATTAGGGAATTCTGGAATTGAGGAATTCTGGAATTCCAGAATCCCTAACAGTTTAGCTCTTTGAAATAAAATCAGAAAAAGGCCATGGGGGTCCCTCTAAAAACAGAACAACGAAGACGCCACACCTTCATGGCAAGCTCTAGGCCATGGGTGAGGCGGGCGGAGGGCTTCCGGGGAACTCGCCACGTCATCCCCAGTGGGCAGGTGCCGGGGACCCCTCGCCGCCCGCCTTCGCTGCCCCTGATCTGCAGAGTCTTTCCCGCACCCTCTTCGTTTTCTGTTTTTAGAGGGACCCCCATGGCCTGCGCCATCCATTTCAAAGAGCTAAACTGTTACCAGAATCCCAGCATTCCAGCATTCCATAATCCCTGTCCGAGAGTTTCTTTTGACACGGAGCGAAAAATACTCTAATGGAAGTAGCACGATCGCCTCGATCATCTTCACCTCACGGCTAAAGAGCGCACCTCATGCCCTGGATTCACAGAATCAATCGCCTGTACCGGATGGAGAAGGAAGGGTTTTACCGGATCCTCATCCCCCCCTCCCTCTTTCACCGTTTCAGAATCGACCCCGTGACCCTTTGCGACGAGCAGGGAGAAAAGGCAGCACGCTTTTTCTGTCCCCAGGGGGATCGCACCTCCCTGATCGAGGTCAAGCTGCCGGATAACGAGGATCCGATATTTTCCTTTCAGCTCACGGATGCCGCGGACTTGACCCAGGTGGAGTGGGATTTCCTGGTAGTGAATGATCCGGCTTCGCCCAAATTCAACACCAACACGGATGAAGAGGGGCGAGACACCCTTTTCGGATGGGCCTCTCGGAACGTCTCTGAAGAGACCAGAGCGCTCGAAGCGGGTCTTTACCCCGGGCAAATCCGAAAGGGTCTCGGGATCACCCGGGAGCTGGTTTTCACGCTCGATTTCTTCTGCAAGATCCTGGATGTGAAGGCGGTCCGCCTGGAAGCTCTTTTCTACCACAATGCCATCACCTACGAGAAGCACGGGTTCGGCTACCTCAGCGGATATGCCCAGATGAAGAGGATTCATGAACTCTTTCAGCCCGGAGAGAAGCTGCACCGGAAGCTGGACGGCAGCACGCCTTTCCGCAAACCGGAGTTCGCGAACACCGTGAGAGGACGGAGCTGGGCTATCCACGACGGAGTTCTCACGGAAATCGAGGACCAGGTCCTTGACGAAGGGTGGGCCTCTCCGGTGATGTACCGCATGGTGGAAAGCCCGCGAAGTATGGTCACCTTCCCCAATCCCGTGTTTTAACAGGTTGCTGAAAAACACCCATCTACGGCGTTGCCCTCATCCCTCGTCACTGCGACGTACTGGAGTGTACGTCTCATTCCTCGGGATTTCGGGCGCCTTGTATCTGAGCGTTTTTGAGCAACCTGCAAAAAGGGTATTTCTCGACATCCAGCCAGTTCAAACCTTGCAGCAACATTAGCGTTGACGGATTCTCGCCCCCTGTGCTAACACCATCATGCGGTCCTGGTGAAACTGAAACCACTTATTCTGCTGAGAAAAAGCGCCCGACAAAGAGGGTAAACGTGGCCTTCCCGGAAAAAGATAAGTACACCGGCATGCGCCGGATGATCCTCTTTTGCATGATCCTCGTGCCGGTCATCCCTTTCATTGCCGTGCTCGGCATAGGGTACTACCACTTCAAGACTTCTCTCGAGACCAGCACCCTGGCAACCATGAACCGCATCGTAGAAGACCACCGCCAGATGATCGACGGCTTCCTGAGAGAAAGGCGCGGAGACCTCGGATTCATCCTCAATACCAACAGCTATGCGGAACTCACAGATCCCGAGAGGTTTTACAACCTGTTTGCGCAGCTCCAGCGCTTTTCCAACGCCTTTGTGGACCTGGGGGTCTTTGACCAGGACGGCATCCATGTCATGTACCAGGGACCCTACCGGCTCGTGGGCATTGATTATGGGAAAGAGGAATGGTTCCGCCATGTTCTCCAGGAGGGATACTACATCAGCGACATTTTTCTCGGGTTTCGGAGAATCCCTCACTTTGTGATCGCCCTCAAGAGGGAAGAGTCGGGAAAGACGTGGGTGATACGGGCGACCATAGACTCCTATGTTTTCAACGAACTTGTGGAAAGGGTGAGAATCGGAAAGACAGGAGAAGCCTACCTTCTCAACAGCCAGGGAATCTTTCAGACCGCACGCCGCTCCGGAGGCAATCTCCTCGCCAAGGACCCGGACGATGTTCATGAAAAGAAACCCCAACCGGGAGTCCGGGTTTTCATCAGAAAAGATGCCCGGGGCGACGAGTTCCTCTTCGCCACCACGTGGTTGCAAGAAAAAGAGTGGTTGCTGGTGGTGCGGCAGGAAACGGCCGATGCCTTCAAGGCGCTCCGCTCCGCCACCTTCATGATTCTTCTGATCATGATCCTTGGCGGGGTCACGATCACTGTCCTGGCCTACACAGTGACCCGCCAGATCATCCGGCGCATGCAGCGCATGGCCGTGGAAAAGCAGCAGCTCGGCAAGCAGCTCGTGCGGGCCACGCGCCTGGCAGAGCTCGGCCAGATGGCTGCGGGCTTTGCCCACGAGATCAACAACCCCCTCCAGATCATGAAATCCGACAGGGCCCTGATGGAGATGATTTTCTCCGACCTGAAGAAGAGGGGGGATCTCAGGGAAGAGGACGTCAAAGACCTGGAAGAAACCCTGGCGCAGCTCAACGTGCAGATCGAGCGCTGCTCCAAGATCACCCAGGCCATCCTGGAGTTCGGAAGGAAGAGCGAACCCACACAGAAGGATGTGGACGTGGGCGAGTTCATCTCTCAGGTGACCTCCATGATCGATGAAAAGGCGAGCGTTCAGGGGATCCGGGTGAAAAAGGAAATCTCGGATCAGACCCCTCTACTTCGCGCCGATCCTGCCCAACTCCAGCAGGTGCTGCTGAACCTGTTGAACAACGCGATGGACGCCATCACCGAAAAGCACGGCTGCGAAGGGGGAGAGCTGATTATCCAGGCCGGCCCTGACACGGGCGGCAGGGTGAGGATTGCCGTGAGGGACAACGGCGCGGGCATCAACCCGGATAACCTCAAGAAGATCTTTGCGCCTTTTTTCACGACCAAACCGCCGGGAAAAGGGACAGGGTTGGGCCTGTATGTGTGCTACGGGATTATTGAAGGCATGGGCGGCAACATGGAAGTGGAGAGCCAGAGGGGCGTGGGCACCACCTTTGTCGTTCACTTGCCGGGAAGAGGAGCACAAAATACGCAAGGTGAACCAAAGGAGTCTTCCACCGAGGCCGGGGAACACTGAACAATGATCGTGAGGGTTTCTTATGGATAAGATGAGAATCATGCTGGTGGATGATGAAAAGGGTTTCCTGTCTACGACAAAGAAGCTCCTGGAACGAAAAGGCCTCCAGGTGACCACGGCTTCAAGCGGCCATGAGGCCCTGGAGAAGCTGGTGGGAGAAAGCGTCCACGTGGTGATCCTGGATGTGAAGATGCCGGGGATGGACGGAGTCGCCGTCTTGAAGGCCGTCAAGAGCCGATACCCTCTGGTGCAGGTGGTGATGCTCACAGGCCACGGCACCGTGGAGTCCGCCCTGGAGGGGCTCAGGTCCGGTGCGACGGATTACCTGATGAAGCCCATTGACATCGACGAGCTCATTGCAAAGGCGGAAGAAGCGTTTGTGCGGTGGCAGATCATGGAAGAAAAAATCCGGGTCGCCGAAGGGAGAGCGCCGGACAAAAAGCAGTAAGCAGTAAGTAGTATGCAGTAAGCAGTAAAAAAACCAAGCACGAAAGATATCGCTATAAAATCTTCGGGGTTACTGCTTACTGCCTACTGCTTACTGATTCATGCTCCCAGAAGGCGAAGTCCTCCCGGATAAATACCTCCTGAACACGAACAACGACTTCATCCGAGGCCATGGCCGCGTCCATCTGCCGGAAGAACTGGAGAAGCCTCCCGACCATCTCCAATTGAGCGGTTGTTTCCTGCTGACTTCTCTTGCTCAGCCGGGCGGTCAACGCGTCCCCCCTCACGTTCGTTGAAAAACCATAGTGTTCAAGGATTCCCGCAATGGCCCTGGCCCGTCGATAGCGGCGGGTGTAATCCGGGGCGCCTCCCTCCTCACATTGAGCCGCTCAAGGATGTGTGGTTCCTCTCGCCCAGTTTGGTAGAGCTATGGAAGAGCTGGGCATCCGTGTGATGAAGGCCTGGACTCCCCCAGGCCAAGGGCCGCATCGAGAGACAATGGGGAGTTTTCCAAGACCGTCTTGTGGTGGACCTTCGCTTAGCCAGAGCCAATACCCTGGAGCAAGCTAGGGAGGTTCTTAAGGGCTTCCTCAAGGAATACAACCAGCGCTTCTGCCTCTTAACGAAGCAAGCGGCAGCCGTATTTAGAAAGGCACCCCTGAAGGCGGCACTGCACAACATCCTATACCTCAAGGAGACCCGGATGGTCAAAAAGGATCATACGCTCTCCTTTGACGGCCTTGTGCTCCAGATCCCGTTCTGCAAGAAGTACCCTTGCATCGCCGATCGTCAGGTTGAGGTCAGGCAATATCGCGATGGGCATCTTGAGATCGGTTGTCGAGGCTCTATCGTCGCACGCTTCAGCCCCGAGGCTATAAGGCGGCTTTTGAATACCAGGTCAGTGCAAAGTAAGATGAAAATGGCGGCTTAACTTAATCACGGGCTACTGACAGAATCACTCGGCAGTTAACTGTCATATTGACTCGGCGGTAACAGGACAAAGCCTGCAAAAGGGCCTTTACGGTGGGAGCGGATTGTGGTTTAATGCAAGATCTGTGGAGTCATGAGGAGGGCTTCGAGAGGAAGTTATGATCATCCCTGCCTTTAGAAACTTGAGAATACGCGCCAAACTGGTGAGCGTCACCCTTTTTCTGGTTCTTGTCCCTCTGATTTGTGTGGCGTACCTGTCCCTCTATCTTTTCGGAGAGGCGCTGAGAACCGCGGCTAAAGAAGACCTGGAGCACCTGGTGCGGAGCATCTACGCCATGTGCAAGGTTCAGCAGGAGATGGTCCAAAACAAGGTGGTCTCGGACCTTCGCGTGGCCTATGACCTTCTGTTCAAGGATGCCTCGGAAATAACGGTCGTTGAAAACCAATTGATTCGCTTTGCCGCCGTCAACCAGGTCACGGGCGAGGTCACCCCTGTGTCGGTTCCCCTCTGGAAAGTGGGGAAAACGGTGCTCACTGGGGACACGCGCTTTGTGGACGAGGTGCAGAATCTGGTGGGGGGGACCTGCACGATCTTCCAGAGGATTGAAGGGAACCGTTTGCTCCGAACGTCCACCAATGTGATCGGGAAACAAGGCAAGCGAGGGATAGGGACCTATATTCCCGAGGACAGCCCGGTAACCCGCGCGATTCTGGACGGCCTTCCCTATAAGGGAAGAGCGTTCGTGGTGGATGACTGGTACATCACGGCCTATGAGCCGCTGAAGGGAAAGGACGGATCCGTGATCGGCGCTCTTTATGTGGGCGTCAAGGAACAGAGCGCTCACTCCTTCAAAGGCGAGATCAAGGGCATTCGGGTCGGGTTTACGGGCTACGTCTACATCATGGACAGCGCGGGGAATCTGAAAGTCCACCCCGCACAGGAGGGAAGGAACATCATCGACTCCCAGGATTCGTCAGGGTTCGAGTACATCCGGGACATGATCAGGAACGCACTGGCGCTTCCCGAAGGGGAAATCGGAACGATCCGCTATCCCTGGGTGAACCCCGAGCTTGGCGAAAAGAAACCCAGGTGGAAGATGCTCAAATACATCTACTTCAAACCCTGGGACTGGGTCATTGCCGCGGGCACCTATGAAGATGAGATGTTCAGCTCCCTTCACGAGACAGAGCGTCTAATCCTTCTGATCGTCTTTGCCGCCGTGGCCCTCGTCTTTTTCCTCACCCTGACCCTGTCGAAAGTGCTGACCAAGCCGATCCAGGAGCTCACCGAAGTGACGACCAAGATGGTGGGAGGGGATCTGTCCCAGAGGGTCAAAGTCCACGGAGCAGACGAAATCGGCGTCCTGGGCACTTCTTTCAACCGCATGATCAGCCAGATCCAGAACTACACCTCGGATCTTGAAAAGATGGTGGGAGCGAGAACCCAGGAACTCAAAGAGTCGAGGGAAAAGTACCGGGACCTTTCGAGGTTTCTGAACAGCATTCTGGACAGCGCCACAGAGTACGCCATCATTGCCCTCGACTTCTATGGAAGAATCATGGAATTCAACAAGGGCGCTGAAAGGCTCTTCGGCTGGAAAAAGGAAGAGGTGATCAACAAGGAGAACATCGCAGTCACCATCATTCCGGAAGACAAGAAGAGCGGGATCCAGGAGTTGATGTCCAAGCGCGCGCGGACAGAGGGTTTGTGCGAGCTCGAAATGACCCGGATCCGGAAAAACGGGCAGCGTTTCCCGGTCCTCACCACGGTGACGGCCATCATGGATCCCTCCGGAAAGTCTATCGGCTTTGTGGAGATCATCAGGGACATCACGGTGAGGAAGAGCCTCGAACGCCAGCTCCGGGAAACCAAGGAGTTCCTGGAGCACATCATGGAGAGCTCGGTAGACGGCATCCTGACCACAGATCTCAAGGGCAAGCTCACCTATGCCAACCGTGCCATGGAGGAATTGCTCGGATATACCCGGGGGGAGATCCTCGGGGTCCACATTTCGAATTTTTATGTCCGGGGCATGCAGTTGGCCAGAGAGATCATGGATCTCCTGAAGGTTTCGGAAAGAGCCGAGAATTTTGAAATGGAAGTGAAAACCAAGTCCGGGAAGGCGCTCACCATTCTGACCTCTCTTTTTCTGCTGAGGAACGAAGACGGCGTGATTATTGGAACCGCAGGCATCTTCAAGGATATCACCGAGCAAAAGGCGCTCGAAGCCAAGCTCAAGGATGCCCAGGCCTATCTCGTGGAAGCGTCGAAAATGAGAGCGCTGGGGGAGCTGGTCGCCGGCGTCGCCCACGAGCTCAACAATCCCCTCATGGCCTCGCAGACCATTCTCCACGTGATCCTGAAAAACCTTCCTGCAGGGTGGCCGGAGAGAGAAAGGCTGGAGCTGATCCGGAAGTGCAATGACCGGATCGAGAAGATCGTGGATCACCTCAGGGAGTTCTCCAGGCAGACGAAACCCGAGTTTCAGGAGATTGACATCAATCAGCCGGTGGAAAACGCCCTCATGATCACCGGGCAGCAGCTGATGAACCACGGCATTGCCCTGGTGCGCCACCTTGCCGCGGGACTGCCGAAAGTGATGGGGGATCCGAACCAGCTGGAACAGGTCTTCCTGAACCTCATCTCCAATGCCAGGGATGCGATTGACGATGCGTCAGGGCACAAAAAAGAGTTGACCCTTCGATCGAGTTTTTCGGAAGATGGAGGGGCCCCTTCGGTTGTCGTCTCTGTGAAGGACACGGGCGTCGGAATCCCGCCTGAGAATCTGAACAAGATTTTTGAGCCCTTTTTCAGCACCAAACCGGTAGGAAAGGGCACTGGGCTGGGCCTTTCCCTCTGTTTCGGCATTGTCGAGGCCCACGGAGGGAGAATTGACATTAAGAGCAAAGTCGGAGAAGGAACGGAGATTGCCGTGATCCTGCCGGCCAGGGAATCGGGAAAGGAGCCATAGAATGACGAAGCGTATTCTGGTGGTCGATGATGATGAGATGGTCCTCATGGCCTTGGACGAACTGCTCAAGCCCGAAGGCTATGAAGTGCATACCGTCGGAAGCGGCAAGGAGGCGCTCCAGAAGCTGGACCAAGGCACTTATGATTTGATCATGACCGACGTGATCATGCCTGAAATGGACGGGTTCGAGTTGTGCAAAAGAATTCGAGAGAAGGAAAAGTGCCGCGATGTTCCGATTGTATTCCTCACGGCCAAAACCAGGGATGAGGACAGAGTTCGAGGTCTTGAAGCAGGAGCAAACCTTTTTTTGTCCAAACCGATCTCGCCCGACAAACTCCTCGGGATCGTCTCCAGCACCCTCGGCTGATATCCCTATCAGCCCTTGGCGGGTTTGAGCGATTCAAGGAGCCTGTCGAGCGCCCCTTCATAGTCCATCAACTCGAGGAGGTGCCGCACCTTGAGATCGTCTCCGGGAGAAAGGTGAGAGGTGCTTTGTTCAAGGCGTTCCAGCGCCGGGAACGTGTCTTGCTTGACGAGGAGGAGAGGCACGTTGGCGCGCTTGGCGGCTTGGAGGAGCTGTGGAGCAGGTCTCCTGCCGCCGGTTAAAACGATTCCCACCACGGGTCTCGGCGCTGCGGCGTCGGCACTGTTTGATGTGGGCTCAAGAAGGATGATCTTGTTGTAGGCCCGCTTAAAGAGCATGAGACCTTCGGTGAGGTCTGTGGCGCCCACCGTCATGGCACCCACCGGCCTCCCCAGTTCTTCCCCCCAAAGCCACTGGCCCTCCAGGACTTCTCCCACTTCCCGCAAACTTCTGAAAGAAAGGACAGGATCCTCCGGAAGAGCGGCGAAGATTGGGATTCCTTTTTCCCGCAGCGAGGGCACCAAACGGGTCTGGATTTCTCTGATTTCCTCGGGCGGGACCCGGTTGAGGACAATTCCCCTGGTTCTTTCCCGCAAAAGTGAGCTCACCGAGAGGATGGAGTAAATCGCCTTGGACACTTTGCGGTAGCGATGGACAAGAAGGAATTCCGCGTTCAATTCAGGGATCAAGGTGACGTCGGGGATCGGGCAGGCTGCATCATCGAAAAAGATGTGCTTGGAGCCCAGGATAAGAACGACGTCTTTTGCCTCGGAGACTTCTCCCGCGAGGGTCTTGAGTTCTTCCAGGATCTCGTCGTTTCCCTTGTTTCTCCAGGCTTCATCGGAAACCAAATAGGGGCAGATCCGCTCCAGAGGCTCCGAGAGATTCAAAGCCTCTTTGAAAAGAAACGCGTCTTGGTCGGTCCATTGGCCGTGAATATGGACAGGGTCGGTGCCGAAAGGCTTAATAAAGCCGACGCTCATTCCCTTTTCCAGGAGCTTTCGGGCGATGGCCCACGCAATAAGGGTGTGGCCGGCGCGATCGCCTGTTGAACCGATGAAGAGAAAAGGCATGAAACCCCCTTGCAGCGTAAAGAATTTAATTATAGGGCTTTTGCCTCAAAACAGCAAATGCAAATCCCTGCGGCCGTGGACTTTCAGGCGGCAAGGCATGAGAGAGCAGCGATCTTTCCTTGAACCCTGTATTTCCCCGCCGTTCCTGTGGCGGGCCTTGGAGCTTGCACCGGTTCAGTGAAAACTTCTGTTTCCATGAAACGTCACCTCAGGGGTGACAAGGATCGCCGATCCTTTTATCAAGGCTGGATCTTGCCTTAATTCCCAAGGAAATCCGTTGAATTACGGGGACGGGGCTTCCCGCTCAAAGATCTCCCGCGCGGATAATCTTTGGCATGTATATTGAATCTTTATAAATCATCTTGGGGTCCGTGCGGTTGTTCTTTATCCCTGGGAGGGACCAAGAAGCCTCCGGCTTTGGGGCAAGAGGGAAAGATGGCACAGGCAGAGCTAGAAGGCGGGGTCAAAGGCGAGAGAACCGAGGAAGAGTGGCGCAAGGCTCACTATGCCAAACTCTACCGAAAGTTCATCGGGATTACCCTCATTTGCTCTCTGGTTCCTCTGCTCCTCGTGGGTTGGGCCATCAACATCCACCACACCCGGTTTGCCAAAACGAGGATGATGGAATCCTTCCAAACCGAGGTGGAATACCACAAGAGGATCATCGAGCTCTTCCTGAGAGAACGCAGCGCCAGGCTCCAATTGATCGCGCAAACCCATTCCAAAGAATACCTGAAGGAGATGGGCAACCTGACCCATGTTTTCGAGGTGATGAACCAGGATTACGGCTCCATCTCAGACCTGGGACTCATCAGCGACGAAGGCAGGCATCTCGCTTACGTGGGTCCTTACGACCTGATGGACAAGAACTACTCCCAGACCTTCTGGTTCAAGGGCGTCATGGAGCGCGGCATTTTCATCAGTGACATGTTTGCAGGATTCCGTAAAGTCCCCCACTTCATCATTGCCGTCACACGCCAGGAAAAAGGAGAGAAGTGGATTCTGAGGGCCACGGTGGACACGGAAGCGTTCCGAGCCCTGGTGGAAAACGTCCGGATCGGAAAGACCGGCGAAGTCTTCATTTTGAATGAAGAGGGGATCTATCAGACCAGCCCTCGTTTTGCCGGAAAAATCATGGAAAGGTCTCCCATGCCCCTTGAGCCCCATCATGAGGGCATCAGGATTCAGGTGATTGAACCTGATGTGAAAAACCCGAAGGCGAAAAAAGAGATCGTTGCCACAGCCTGGTTTCGTGAGCCGAAGTGGAGACTGGTGGTGAAACAGGAATACGCCGAAGCCTTTGACGAAGTGAACTACGCCAATTATGCGACTCTGATCTTCCTGCACCTGGCCGCGCTCACCATTCTTCTCGTGTCCGTCCTGACCACGAGGCATCTGGTCAGGGTCATCAAAGATCGGGACGCGGAAGCGGACCAGCTGGGCCGTCAGCTCATGGAAGCCGGCAAGATGGCTTCCCTCGGTGAGCTTTCTGCAGGGGTGGCCCACGAGATCAACAATCCCCTGGCCATCATCCTGACGGAGAGGCAGATTCTTCTCGATACGTTGGAACAGACCCAGAATCTGGACGAGGGGCTCAAGAAAGAGATCACGGAATCCCTGAACCAGATGGACGTGCAGATCAATCGGTGCAAGCGCATCACCCACAACCTCTTGAGATTCTCCCGCCGTACCCGATCGGTGATCGAAAAAGTGGACCTGAACTCCTTCCTCGAAGAAGTGGTGGAACTCATGGAGAGGGAGGCCCGGTCGAGCGGGATCAAGTTCCAGACGGACCTGGACCAGAACCTGAAGCCTGTTCTGAGCGACCCCTCACAGCTTCAGCAAGTGTTTCTCAATCTCATCACCAACGCCATTGACGCTCACGATGGGAAGCCTTACGGCAACATCCGGATTGCCACACGGGCCGACGATCAACATCAGATGGTGCGCATCACGTTTGCTGATACGGGCTCCGGCATTCCGAAAGAGATTCTCAGCAAGATTTTCGATCCCTTTTTCACCACTAAGGCGGTCGGCAAAGGCACTGGGCTCGGTCTTTCCATTTGTTACAGCATCATGCAGCGACTGGGGGGGAGTATCTCGGTGAAAAGCCAAGTGGGGCAAGGAACGGAATTCGCCCTGGCGGTTCCTTATCGACCCCCCGCAGAGGTGAAAGAGGCAGCAGCGGCCCAAGAGAGGGGTTAAATTCAAAGGGAGGGAAAAGCCATGAAAGGGTCCAAGATTCTATTAGTCGATGACGAAGTGGTTTTCACCACCAACATGGGCAAGCTCCTCACCAACAGGGGATACAAAGTGACGGCTGCGAACAGCGGAGATGCCGCCATTCAAGCCCTTGAGAAAGAACACTTCGACGTGGTGGTTCTGGACTTGAAGATGCCCGGCATGGACGGGCTGGCGACTCTCAAAGAAATCAAGAAGCTTGGGCTGTTCACGGAAACGCTGATCCTCACAGGCCACGGATCCATTGACACGGCCCTTGAAGCCATCAAGCTCGGGGCCTATGACTACCTGAACAAACCCTGTGAAATCGACGACCTCGTGGGCAAGATTGAAGGGGCCTGGCAGAAGAAGGAGGGCGCGGAAAAAAAAGAGATGAAGGAAAAAATGCAGAAGGTCGTGGAATCTCCCTCCTCCATCTTCGATCTTTTCCGGAAGAAGAAATAATTAGTGACGAGTGACGAGTAAATAGTGACAAGAGAAGAAACAGGGACTCGTCACTCGTGACTTGTCACTTGTCACTCTGAAGCTTCAGCAGATTTTCCCTTGCAAACTCGATCGTGGGATCCAGCTCCAGGGCGAGCCGGTAGTAGCGGGCGGCTTTTTCCCTGTCTCCCATGTCCCGATAATTGGAGCCGATGTTCGCGTAGTCGATGGCGGACGCAGGGTTGAGTTCCAGGACTCTTTTGAAGCAGTCGATCGCCTTTTCGTGCTCTTTGAGCTTGTAATAGCAGAAGCCCATCAGGTTGTAGACGTCCGTCCTTTCGCGGTCCAAGGCCTCCGCCTTGTGAACGGCAGCGATCGCTTCCCGGTACTGTCCGAGATCTTTCAGACACAGCCCCATGTAAGAGTAGATGCTCGGGACATCCTGTTCCTTGGGTTCGAGAGCCAGGGCCTTTTCAAAGAAGGGAAGGGCTGTTGCCGGCTCCTCCAGGGCTAAATGGCAAGTGCCCAGGAAGAACTGGATGTAGTACTTGCCCGGCAGGAGCCTGTTCATTTTCTCGAGCTCCGCGATCGCCCAGAGGGGATTTCCGCTTTCCGCAATGAGTTTTGCGGAGAACAGCCCAAGGCTTGTGCCTGCTGCGCGCTCGCGAAAGTGAGCTCCGGGGATGATGGTGTAGAAGCTCGGGATCTGAAGCTTTGCGTGGGTCACGTCGATGACGAAGACGGACAATCCGACCCGGGACAGGGCGGAGATGCAGTTCTCGACTTCCACTCGGATGTTGTCGTTCGACAGATCGGGAAGAGACTGGATCGGGACTTCACTTCCCGGGTGCATCACAAAGCCTGCTTCCTCCAGAGTGGTGAACTTGGGCAGGCCGCTCGCCACGTAGTTGGAGCTCGTGTTGAAATCGCCTGCCAGCTGGGCGACCTCCGTGAGAGCGCGGATCAAGGCTTTGTGGGGATCGGGGGTTGTTCCGGCGGTCCAAACGATTTCGCTCCTGCCGGGAAAGGTGGACGGATCATAAGCCAGAGCGCCCACGCTCGGGATGCCCGTGTCCAGGGAGAAATCGTTCAGAAAGAGTTTCACCCCGGCCTTTTCGTATTTGCCTATCAGGTCCATGGCCGTGGGATCGCCGATGGATTTCAGGGAAATGGAGGGCACTTTCAAACGATTGCGGCTCACGAGGGAAGACACATGCCTTTCCACAATTTCCGAAATCCCCTGGGACAGGGCTTCTTCCACGCAATTGCCTGCACAAGGACCGTTGAATTCGTTGATGGTGTAAAACCAGTTGAAAGGGACGAGGACCTCCCGCTGGGCGGTCAGGTTGTAGGCCGAGGTCCACTTGAGGGGAAGCCCAGAGAAGATTTCCTTGGCCCTTCCCACGTCCTCGGATGGGTCGTGAACGGAACGGGCAATCATGTCCAGGGGAAGGGCCCGGTCCTTCAGGTTGCGGTAAGTCTCGACAAAAAAATTCCCCTGGTTCTTGCAGAAACTGAAGAAGCTGAATCTCTCCGCCAGTTCCATGACCGCGCTGGCTTCGGACTGCTGCGGGGTAGAGCCTTTGCCCATCTGCTTCTTCGTGCCGATGACTTCCAGCGCGTCCTTGCCGCAAATGCTGAAATACACGGGGATGCCCAGCCTGCCGTTGTCGATGCGAAGGGTCCTCTCCAGGATATCCAGGTCCAGCTCTTTGAGCTTTGCCCGGAAACGTCGCACGGTCTCTTCCGGCGTGATGATCTTGTCCTGGTCCAGCGTGTAGCCTTTATAGGCGTCCTTAAGAACAATCTTGTGATTCAATCGAAAAACTCCTTTGAAAACCGGTCTCACGCCCGCTCGTCCGCCGCGGCGGACTCGCTCGAGCCGCAGAGTTCACAGAGAAAGCTAAAAACAGATTGTCTTGGTTCTTAAACTTCAAAAGATCTTTCTCTGCGTCTCTGCGAGAGATAAGGTTCTTCTTTATTTTGACTCTCTTCTGTCTCCTGTATTCTGTCTTATCTTACCACTTTTGGCACTCCCAATCCCCGGTTCATACTCCCCGTCACATATCCTTCCAGGTCAAGGGTCACGTAAAGAAAACCGAGCTCCTTGAGCTTGGCCACGATTCTGTCTCTGATTTCCGGTTCCATGATCCTCTCCAGGTCCGAGACCTGCAGCTCAATCCTCGCCACAGGTCCATGATGCCTGAGCCGATACTGGGTGAATCCGTGAGAGGCGATCTCTTTCTCGGCCTCTCCGATCATCCGGAGCTTCGTCTCGGTAATGGGCTCGCCATAGGGGACCCTGGAGGCCAGGCACGCCATGGAAGGCTTATCCCAGGTGGCAAGTCTCATTTCCTTGGAAAGGTAGCGGATCTCTTCCTTGGTCAACCGAGCATCTACCAGAGGGGCGATGCCCCCCATTTCCACGGCCGCTTTCCACCCGGGGCGAAAGTCATCGAAATCATCCATGTTCGCCGCGTGAGCAATAGAGCGGATGCCCCTTTGCCCACCTATCTTCCTGAGCTGTTCGAAGAGGTACTTCTTGCAGAAGTAGCATCTCTCCGGTGGATTTGCAACGAACTCAGGCACATGAGAGGCTTCTGATGCCAGGAGCACGTGCTCGATTCCACGGTCCTGTGCAAAGGCGACGGCTTCCTCGATCTCGCTCAGGGGGTAAATGATGGAGTGGGCGGTGACGGCAATCACCTTCTTGCCCAGGGCTTCGTGAGCCACGGCCAGAAGAAAGGTGCTGTCCACCCCTCCCGAGAACGCCACGATCAAAGAGCCGAGCGCC
>CAZOLJ010000048.1:3552-7580 GCA_964580575.1 uncultured Desulfobacteraceae bacterium | reverse complement strand
ACGCGATTGACCCCCAGGATCCGTGCGGCCTCGGACTGGTTTCCGTTGCTTTTCCGGAGAGCTTCGATGAGAGCGATTTTTTCTTCAGGCTTCTTTGGGTTCGAAGGGTGACGGCTTGGTTCTGAAACGAGCGGATGCGGCAGTTGCTCCAAATCAACGGTTCCTTTCTCTGTAATCACAAAGGCGTACTCCAACGCACTTTTCAGTTCTCGCACATTGCCCGGCCACGGGTAAGACATGAATCGGTCCATAGCTTCCCGCGACAACCCGGTGATCCTCTTTCCAGTCCGTTCCTTTAAGCGCTCCACAAAGGCGTTCACCAGGAGGGGGACATCCTCCATCCGCTCACGAAGGGGTGGAAGATGAATAGGAATGACGTTGATGCGGAAGAAGAGGTCCTCCCTGAATCTCTTGCTGTCGATCATCTCTTGGAGATCCTTGTTGGTGGCCGTGACAATCCGAACATCCACGGATACGGGTCGATGGTCCCCAACCCGCTCGAACTGTTTTGTTTCAAGGACTCGGAGGAGCTTCACCTGTGTGGCCAGGGGGATGTCCGCAATCTCATCAAGGAAGAGGTCTCCTTCGTGAGCTGCCTCGAACCGGCCGATTCGATGACGATAAGCTCCTGTGAAGGCGCCTTTGATGTGGCCGAAGAGCTCGCTCTCGAGCAAGGCTTCATTGAGCGCTGCGCAGTTGAGCTGGACAAAAGGCGCGTCTTTTCTCCTGCCCATGAGATGAATGGCCCTTGCCACCAATTCTTTCCCGGTACCGCTTTCTCCATAGATGATGACCGGCGCATCGCTCAAAGCAGCCTTCTTAACGATCTGATAGACTCTCTGCATCGCCGGGGAGCTCCCGACAATCCCCTGAAAGCCGTTCTTCGTCTCAAGCCGGTGGGAAAGAAGGTGCACTTCCTGATCCAGCCGCTCTAACTCTGAAATGTCCGTCAAGGTCTCTACAGCTCCCAAGGGGAGGCCCTCATCGTCTTTGAGAAGGGAGGCGTTCTTAATCACCGGGAGGCAGGACCCGTCCTTCTTGATGAGGGAACAGCGCTTCTTGACCACCTGCCCCTTGTCAAACAAGCTACACCAGGAGGTGCCACCAGCTTTGAGAGTGGTCTCGCACGCATCGCAACTGAGAAGTGTGCAGGGTTTCCCTAAGACCTCTTCTGCTTTGTACCCTGTCAGTTCCTCAAAGGCCTTGTTCACCATGAGCATGGTCCCGTCGGGCGCAACCAGAAGCAGCCCTTCGTTCATGGTGCCGATGATGTCCTTTAGATAACGGTTGATCTCGTGAGCGTTCATGTCATGCCCGCTTGTTTAATCACCTGTTTAAGCACTTTAAACACTTTTAGGAGGCTGCGTCAAGCTTCGTTTCCAGTTCAAAAAAAATAACAGTGAGTTGCGAAAGGGGAATCCATCCAAATTGTCGGCACAGGGTTTGCAGAACTATTGCATCAGTCTTGTTGGGACTCAGCATGGAAATGGCTTCGACACTGGATCTTATCGGCGTGGTTTCACCCATCTGTTTGTTGAAGTGTAAGAGCGCTCTGTCCCGTCTCAATCCGGGAGAAGTGCGCGTCTTTCCTGGATTCCGGCCCTTTCGACAAGCTCAGGGTCCCGAGCCTGTCGAGGGACTTTCGCCGGAATGACGGAAAAGGACAGTTGCCGACTTCTTACGAAGTCGTCAATGTCGACCAAAAAACTGGAACAGGGGAAAGAGAAATGGGAGTAAGGATGAATCTAGGACGGATGCGATGGGCTCTGGTGCTCCTGCTGGGTGTGGCCCTCAACCTGAGCCCGAGCCTTTCCGGAGCAGCGACGCCGGAGAAGAAGCCGGCGCCGGGAGACGAGTACGGCACGAGCCACGCCAGGAACGTCACGGCGGATCATTCCAAGTTCGACGTTCTCAAGCAGGGGTTCAAGAGCGGGCCCGAGGTGACCAAAGCCTGTCTCAGCTGTCACACCGAGGCAGGAGAGCAGGTCCAGAAGACGATCCACTGGCGATGGATCTGCCCTGCGGACAAAGAGGGAAAGCTGGGGAAAGCAGGAATGGTGGTGAACAACTACTGCGTCTCCGTTCTCTCGAACGAACCGCGGTGTACCTCCTGCCACATAGGCTATGGCTGGAAGGACAAAACCTTTGACCTGACGGCCCAGGAAAAAATCGACTGTCTCGTGTGTCATGAGCAGACAGGGGCCTATGAGAAGTTTCCGACGATGGCGGGCAATCCCGTATCCGAGCCCACCCCGTTCCCCATGGAGAACAAGACATACAACCCGCCGGAGTGGAACAAGGTGGCCCAGAGCGTGGGGAGGCCGACGCGAAAGAACTGCGGCACCTGCCACTTCTTCGGAGGTGGGGGAGAAGGGGTGAAACACGGGGATCTTGATTCCTCCATGTTCAAGCCCAATAGGGCCCTGGATGTGCACATGGCCATGGAGGGAGAGAATTTCAACTGCACCCGCTGCCACACGACCGAGAAGCATTCGATTTCAGGACGATGTTACAAAACACCCGCTACGGATGACAAGCGGACCCTTCTTCAGTCGGACGTGATCAAGAGGATCACCTGTATCTCTTGCCACAGCGAAAAACCGCACAAACCGGGAGTGAAAGCCAATGATCACACCGACAAGGTGGCGTGCCAGACCTGCCACATTCCCGAGTTTGCAAGGGTCAATTCCACCAAGATGTTGTGGGACTGGTCCAAGGCCGGCGAGCGGAACCAGGAAGGAAAACCCATCAAGAAGATGAAGGACGGTCGCCCGGTCTACGACGGCATGAAGGGTGAATTCATCTGGGAGAAAGACGTGAAGCCGGAATACCTCTGGTACAACGGCATTGTGAAAAACGTGCTGCTCACCGACAAGATCGATCCCGCGCAGGCGACCAGGCTGAATTACCCCGTGGGGGACTACAATGACCCGAATGCGCGGATCTATCCCTTCAAGATCCACAAGGGGAAACAGCCCTATGACAGGGTCCACAAGACCGTGGCGGTCCCGAAGCTTTTTGGTCCCAAGGGTTCGGGTGCCTACTGGGGAGACTACGACTGGAAGACGGCCATCGCCAAGGGAATGGAGTACGCCGGCCTGCCTTTCAGTGGGGAATTTGACTTTACAGAAACACAGTACATGTTCCAAACGACCCACATGGTCGCACCGAAAGAAAAAAGCTTAGCTTGCACGGAATGTCACTCCGGCAACGGCCGGCTGGCCAAACTCAGCGGATTCTACATGCCCGGCCGCGACAGCAACCGGGCGCTGAACGTGATCGGCTGGGGAGCCGTGATTGTGGCGCTGATCGCGGTACTGGGCCATGGCGCCGGTCGCCTGGTGAGCCGCAAAAGAAGGGAGAAGAAAAATGAGCAACGGGATGACGAATGATGAGTGCACCTTTGAGAGGATTTATCTCTACACAAGGTTTGAGCGCTTCTGGCACTGGGTTCAGGCGGCCTTTGTGGTTCTGCTGGGTCTCACCGGATACGAGATCCACATGGGGTACAACCTCTTCGGGTTCAAGAGAGCCGTAGAGTGGCACAATTTCCTGGGAATCGCATGGCTGGTCCTGTATGCGTTCATTATCTTCTGGCACCTGACGACCGGTCAGTGGAAGTACTACATTCCCACCACCAAAATGCTCTTCAAGGTGATGCTCTACTACGCCGTTGGAATTTTCAGGGGAGAGCCTCATCCGGTTCCCAAGAGCGAAAGGGTCAAGCACAATCCCCTCCAGAGGCTGACGTACCTTGCCATTTCCGTGTTCCTGATTCCCTATCAGATGGTCACAGGGTTGCTCTACTACATGTACAATTCCTGGCCGGAAATGGGAATCACGGCGTTCAGCCTCAGCACGATCGCCTTTTTGCACATGGCAGGGGGTTTTGCTTTGCTCGTATTCCTGGTGGTCCACGTGTACATGACCACGACCGGGCACTCCCTGACCGCCCACATCAAGGCCATGTGTTCGGGCTACGAAGAAGTGCCCGTACAGCAAAAATAAGAATGGAAGACAGGAGACAG
>CAZOLJ010000048.1:0-3452 GCA_964580575.1 uncultured Desulfobacteraceae bacterium | reverse complement strand
GAAGACAGGAGACAGCATGAAATCAGTGGTCAGTGATCAGTAAAGGCAAAATCCAAGAGCCATCACAAAAGCACGAAAGGGTAACCTCTCTTTCGTGCTTTTTCTTTCTTGTGTCCTCGGGACTGTGTTGTTGCCCTTCTGGTTTTAGGCTTTTTTCTGTCTACTTGTATTCTGTCTTCTGTATTCTTTTTTTGATTACTTGATCGGCATGATCACAAAAATGAAGGGGTCCCAGAGCATGTGCGAGACAAGCACTGGGACAAGACGGCCGGTCGCCCAGTAAAAGCCCCCCCAGAAAAGACCGCAGGTGAGAGCTGCCAGGATGAGCACCGGGTTTCCCGTGGGAACATGGATCGCGGTGTAAAGAAGGGTGGTGAGGACAAAAGCGGACGTGACAGACCCTCTCTCTCCCAACCGTCGCTGAACGAAGCCGCGCCAGAAGACCTCCTCTCCAAACCCGATGGGGAAAAAGAGCAGAAAGGCGACAAGGGATGGGGAGAGCCCTCCTAGGTTCGCGTAAACGGAAGCGATGTCCCGTGCGGGGTCGGGAAGGAGAGATGGAAAGAGCCGGGATACCAGAAGGAGAAACTGGTTCCCCAGGTAGAAAAGGGCGTACAGAAGCGCAGCCAGGAGAACTCCAACGAGTCCATTCTTCGCGGTGAACTCTCCGCTTGGAATGAGAGGCCGGCCCAGGGCAAAAGCGACGACGGAGAGAAGGGAGGTGCTGAAGGTGAGCATGACCCAGAAGTTTAGGGGTTGCAGGACGAACATGACGAACCAGAGCACAAAAGCCAGCCCGATGCTTGCCCACAGCCCAATGTTTCGTTCACCGTTCACTGTTCCCCGTTGACCGTTCACCTATTGCTCTTTCTTCTGTTTTTAACGAATTCTACGCCTTTAACGCTTCCTCTCTTCTTCTTTTGCCTCAAGTCTCGCGACAGCGAGACGGTCCTTGAGCGTAGCGCTCCTCAAGCTCCGCGCTCCTCTAGGCCGTTAGGCCGCTCCTCACAGGATCCATCTGAGCGCGAGCCCAACGACCATAAGCAATCCAAAGGCCAGGTGAACCTGGGCGGTAGCCGCGTCGACCATAGCGAATCTTTCCGCGGGAACTCTTTCTTTGTGGCGAACCATGTTGACGACTCTGATGGCCAGGGGAAGAGAAACAAAGACCAGGAGGGCAAAGGCGGTCAGGCCGCTTGCGAGAACCAGGAGCAGAGTGATCAGGTAGGCTCCGAAGACAAGGGCCTGGTACATGATCTTGGCCCACTTTTCCCCGATGAGAATGGGCACGGTTTTGATTTTCACGGCCCCGTCGTTTACAATGTCGCGGAGATTGTTGCTGTGAAGAACCGCATCCACGAGCAACCCGATGGGGATGGAGTAGAGCACCGGTTTCCATGAGAAATGATGGGCCTGGACAAAGTAGGCCCCAAGAACCATGGCCGGCCCAAAGGAGATAAAGACGGCAAGGTCGCCCAGGGCGTGGTACTTGAACTCAAAGGGCTTGGCCGTGTAGAAGACCCCCAGGAGTCCGCCGATCAGGATCAACCAGATAAGAAAGGTGCCGCCGGGAGTGACAAGGACAAGATAAGCTCCGACAACTCCCGCAAGGACCAGGGCGATCCAGCCCCCGACTAGGATTTGTTCGGGCGACATGATGCCGCCGACAAGCAGACCGCTTGAGCCGAAGGTTCCATCCCGATCCACCCGGGTTTTGAAGTCGTAATAGTCGGAAACAAGATTAGCCCCTGCATGGGCGGTCATGCACCCGATACCGGCCAGGATAAAGCGGAAAAGGCTGAATTTGAGCCCGGGGTTTTCCACCAGCGCCATAAGGCCGCCCAGGATGGGCGGGATCAGGCTTACGGTGAAGGCAAAAGGCCGAACCGCTTTCCACCACAAGGCAATCTGGGACATGACTTCATCCTCCAAAGCGGCTTGCGAGTATATTGAAAAGATTCTTTTCGGTCAAGCTGATCTGGCCAAACCAGAGAAGGGGGAAAGCTTATCTCTCGCAGAGACGCCGAGGGCGCAGAGAGAGAAATCTATTGGGGTTCGAAAACAAAACACTAATTCTTCTCTTTCTCTGCGCGCTCTGCGGCTCTGCGTGAGACTGGCTTTTCTTTAAGCTTTACTGCTTTCGTGGGTGGTTTGTCGGTCTTGCTTTTCCATTACTCCAACACGCCGGGGGTATCGCATATGATCCTAAAAGAAAAAGTTGCTTTTATTTCCGGCGGCGGCCGGGGCCTTGGGCGGTCCATCGCCCTGTCCATGGCTCGCGAAGGGGCGCGTGTGGTGATCATGAGCCGGACCGCGGAAGATCTCCAGGAGGTCGTCTCTCTGATCAGAGGGTCGGCTGGAGAGGGGGATTTCTCTGTCGGGGATGTCTCCAAGCCGGAGGACGTCTCACAGGCCATTGACGAGGCGGTCAGGAATTATGGCGGGCTGGACATCCTGATAAACAATGCGGCTGTCATGGGCCCGGCGAGATTCCTTGAGGATGCCGATGAGAGCGCGTGGCAGAAGACCCTCAACACCAATCTGTACGGGGCCTATTTGTGCTGCAGGGCTGCCGGCCTTGTCATGAGGGAGCGAGGATCAGGGAAAATCGTCAATGTCTCCTCGGGGCTGGGGCAGATGGCCTACCCCAGGTTTTGCGCCTATGCCGTGTCCAAGGCCGGGGAGATCCAGATGACCCGTTCCCTGGCCGAGGAGTGGAAGCCGATGAACATCCAGGTGAATGCGATCGATCCGGGCCTCCTGGACACGGGATTGCAGGAGGGCGTGAGAGGCCTGGGGCCGGGAGTTCTGGGCAAGGAACTTCATGATCGGTTTGCGGAGTGCAAAGAAAAAGGCCTTCTGAAGGACCCGGAGAGGGTGGCGCCGCTTGCCGTGTATCTTGCGTCGCCATCGAGTGACCACTTGAGCGGTCACTTCGGCACGCTGGACTACTACAGGCGCTTGGGCTGGCCCGGGTAACCCCTGTCTCTCGCAGAGTTTACCCG
Organism: uncultured Desulfobacteraceae bacterium; assembly: GCA_964580575.1. Classification (GTDB taxonomy): domain Bacteria; phylum Desulfobacterota; class DSM-4660; order Desulfatiglandales; family HGW-15; genus CAVPDE01. The sequence goes on along the minus strand of CAZOLJ010000048.1, from coordinate 447 downwards.
CCTTCGGCGGGATCGAGCGACCCAAAGGGGAGCGGGCGTGAGGGATAGGTTCTGGTGTTGAAAACCCGGAGAAGGTCTAAAATAGTGGATAAAATGAAGCTCCCTGTTATTTTCTTGTTGAAAATGGCTTTAGAATTGACTAGTCTGCAGCTGTCTATTTCATAAGCCTAACCCATAAAGCGAGGAGGAAAGAGCAATGAACAAGGGTGATCTGGTGAATGAGGTGGCAAAAGTCGTAGCCACCAAGAAAGCGGCTGCGGATGCCGTAGAAGCAGTGCTGGCGGGCATCACGAAAGCACTCAAAAAGAAACAGTCTGTAACGATTGTCGGGTTCGGCACCTTCAAGGTGGGAAAGAGGAAAGCACGAAAAGGAAGAAATCCACAGACCGGCGCAGAGATCAAGATCAAGGCGAAGAATGTCCCGAAGTTTGTGGCAGGCAAAGAGTT
>CAZOLJ010000047.1:0-35919 GCA_964580575.1 uncultured Desulfobacteraceae bacterium | reverse complement strand
CGATCTCCTTGATCCCCTTGCGGATAGCCTTCCGCGACAGGCCGCACGCACGACTCACTGCCGAAATCCCGCATCGCCCCAAAGTGCGGGCCTCGTTGGCAGCCAACAACCGACGCGTGCGCTCGTCCAGAAGCGGCCACACGCCAGCCAGCTTTTTCCGAAGGTCGGAACGGGGGGTCATGGCCCACGACTATACAGGCTCTCAATGTAATTTGCAACCTTTATTTATTTACAGGTCCTAAGGGTAGATCCTCTCGGTTTAAGCTGACGTATTATTGCATTCCGAGAAACTCCTGCCTGACGGGAAAGATAAGACCATTCTTGGGTAGAAGGCCGGTGGTTATCCACGTTATCCACTCGTCCAAGATGGCCATAGCATCCTCACTCAGACGGAATTTCGTAATCTCGATGGAATCATGGTGCTTCCCAATAGGCTGGATGTGATTCAGATAAAGGAGAGACTCCTCCGTCCCAATTGGTAGAAGCTCATACATGAATTGAGGGAATTCACAGCGACGGACGCGGTCAAGAAATGGAGGCGGGAAGCCAGCTCTCGTCCCGTCCTGCTCCCCTCCATAATAAGGAGCCACGAGAATAGTGGGGGAAACTTGCCATCCAGGTCTTCCCTGGGTCATTTCCTTAGGAAGAAGGAAGCCCCCTTCTCCTAATATCAGAGCAGGTCTTCTCTTTGCTCGCTGAACAATTCTGACTTCACCGGGATAAGGCGGCATTCCTGCGACGGGTAGGGTGATATTATGCTGAGATTGCTTGATTCTCAGAGGCTCTATCCGAACTGTCACCTCCCTATGTTCAGTGGCCTGGGCCCGCCCAATCGGAATAAGCGTATATGGGATTTGGTCTACATGGGTAAGGAAGGCCCGTATAAGGCGACCTCTTTGGAGGTCTGCCGATTCAGCTTCAATCCACCAAGGGGAAGGGCTAATGGCGCTCTGAATAGAGATCTCAGGGTATTTTCGGGTCATATCTCGCCCGCGACTTCCAGACATCATCGGAAAAGGCCGCTTTATGCTCTCCTTCTTCCAGAGGTGAGCCGGCTTCCAGGTCCAAGCAAGCTAAGCCCTCTTTGAATACTTCATCGTATCTTGGTGGAGGGTCTGGAAGGATGAGCTCTGGATTTCTCTTTTTCGCATCGAGTCTACTCCGAACGAGGGATTTCAAGTTCTCCAGCCTCCTCTTGCGGTTGTCCTTGTCTTTCTTGCTCAAGGGAGTTAGCTCCGCTTTCTCGGATGTATCCACACAAGTCTGATCAAGCTTCGGCTCAGTACTCAGGTCGAGGTAATCACCCGGCGCTGCGCTTAGCATCGGCTTGGTCAAATAGACATAATTCAGCAAGGAGGCCGTGTCAGAACCAAAGGATCGCACAGAATTTTGGATTGCGATGCTAACGGAGATGGGCAGTTGAGAGGCTAGCTGCATTGCCAGTGCTTCGTCATCAAGTGTCCAGCGAACAAAATCGTCCTCGTACTTGGGATGGGACACCGCGATCTTGTCAGCACCAACTTCCGTAAGAGCGGGTTCTATCCGGTTAAACACTTCTGGCGACCAAGGACCAAACTTATGAAATCGCCATTCAGTCTCGGTAAAGGTCTTCCCTTTTTGCTGGGCGTAGGCCAAGTCGGCAATATAGACATACTTGACTAGGTGAATAGGCCCTAATTGTCTGTCCCGGTAATCATCATTCTGACCGGCGACTGCGAGAGAATACTTTATAACGAGATCTGTTTTCAGGGAGTCCATTTTGTTGGAAGGGTTTTTATCGATTCTGTAAATCTTAGCATAAGGCACATTTCCCTGTCCAGCAAGTGAAAATAGCTGCCCCAGGCCTAGGAAATTGGAGTCGAGGGCAAAAGTTCATGGGTTAAGATGTTTCTTGAGAGCGGGGGATACGAGCGCGCTATTGACGATCGCAGTTTTGATCCGCTTCTTGAGTTCTGATGGGATTTGTTGGGATTCCACATCCAGGCCTCTTTCCCGATTTACCCTCTTTTCAAGCTCTTCGATCGAGAGCAACTCAGTCGCATTGCAGTCAATTAGGCTTTCTTTCGTCAAGAAAGGAAAGCTGCGGGCCTCAAGCCGGACCAAGGATTGGGCTGCTTTTGGATTGATCTTCTGGTAGTAGTAGGCCCTTTTCTCAACCGGAGACGTGATGATGCAGAGCAGAAAAAGTGTGCCCGGGTTTATAGGTATGGTTAAGAACCAATGCGGCGGTGCTGCTCGTTCGTGAGTAGTGTCTTTGAAATGGAGGACACACCAATCCTGTATGGATTGAAGGGCAACCCTAACCGGAGCTTTGTTCACTCCGATATCCCCGTCAAGATCCGCTTCGATTCCTCGATATGATCAAGAGGCACCTCGAAAGGGTCGCCGGGGAGGGTTGAAAGGAGTTCGCCAGTCTCGATCTTTTCGCGCTTTATCTGTTTTGTGGTGAAGAGTTTCTCATACTGGGCCCACTCCGGATAGCGGTGTGTATAAGTGATCAGATCACTGCTGGTCATACGGCCAAACTTCTTCACGATCATTTGAAGGGCCTCAATGTCAGTCTCTGATAGCGCATCAAGGGCTTCCTCGTCGCATACCGCTACAGCCTCGAACTCGTGCTGATCGACCTTTCTCAGCATTGTGGAGGCATACTCAAACTCCTGAGATAGAAACGTTTCATCAAAGCCCAGAATATCTTTTGCCGTAGAACCCACAGGACCGTAATCCATGGCCCAGTAATCATCTCCAGTGATGGTTCGACCATAGCGGATCAGGTGGCATTTATCAGCGAGATAGAGGAGTTTGACCAGCTTAAGCTTGTTGGCCTTTCCAATTCGGCCTAAAATATAGCAAACGGCTTGAATGATCTTGGCAGTCTCGACCATGATGCCCTCCTCCTAATTCACCGCTATCTTTTCATGGCGGAGCCAAAAGGTTTTTCTTGGTTGAGCCTTTTTGTACTATTATCAACATTCTGAGGAAAAAGTAAAGTCTCCCCTCTCGACAGGCGGGCGTTAAACATGGAGTTTCCTCACAAAAGTCATAGGTGAAGATGAACAAAATCAGGATTCTAAACTTCTCCGGCCAGCGCGGACAGCGTGAGAGGAAGGGACATTGTTACTTCTTAAGAAGTCGGATTGGGCCGTACCATGCAACGGCATGTTCCCCGGTATTGTCGGTATCGGTCATGATGGCAACGGCGCCGGCTTTTGGAGGGTCTTCGCCAAAACACTTCCGGTAGTCCTCAAAAAGGTTTCTCTTCTCTTCCATCCACTGCCCCGCATGAGTAGGCCCGCTCTGGACGGCGATCATGCATGCATTTGAGGTGAAAGGGTTGGGCACGGCCTGACCTGCGGGTAACTTATTGGCCCAGATGTAGTTGACCGCCTTTGTCTTCCAGAACAAAGCAGAAGGGAAAACCACGTACACCCGAGCAGCGTAATCATCCCCATCCTTCTTGAGTTCGTCTCCTTTTGCCAGGATGTTGCTGACTTTCCAGCGCCACGCCAGAAAGGGATAGTCCCTGGCGTCGAAGTCGATCTCGTAATAAAGGGCAGAGGCCGAGGCCTCGCTCGTAGCTTTAATGCACCGCTGCCCGTCTTCCTGAACAGCTTCATAGCGGGTCAATCCCTTGAAGGGCTTCTCCTTCCAGTTCTTGCTGATGCCGTGCTGGTAGTCATCCAGAAGAAGGTCGGAGGCAAGGGCAGGCAATGTTATCAGAAGGGTGTAAAGAAGTATCAGTACAGAACAGAATTCAAGATGTCTTGATGTCATTTCGAAAGTGGCCTTCAGAATCAAATCCTCCTATATCGGCGACTGACATTGCGTCTTGTGGACATACAGAAAAAAGCCTTGTCATTCCGGTGAAAACCGGAATCCAGATGTTTTCGAGCGACGATTTTGAAGGGCCCATGGACTCCGGCTTTCGCCGGAGTGACGGCTCGCCCGCCCTCGAGCTTTTTCCTATGGGCTTTTACCATATTTCGTTTGATTTAAGACCAACCATCTTCTACCATCTCCCGGGTTCTTATACTGATAACTGGCAACTGATTACTGATCACTTGCGTCGCGGAGCTAAGCCATTCCAGTCCTATTCAAAGTTCTCATCATCTTCGGCCTGATTCTGTTCCTTCACCGGCTGCGCCTCCACCTGAGCCTGTCCCTTTTTGCGGGATCCCTGGCGCTGGCTTTCTGGATGGGCCTGGGCGTCTATCCGTTGTGCGGAGTCATCCTGGCAAGCGCCACCAGCTTTCAGACGATCGGCATCCTCCTGATCGTCTGGCTGATCATGGTGATGAGCAAGATCATGAAAGAGGCGGGCCAGATGGAACGCCTGGTGTCCAGCTTTTCACGCCTCTCGGGCGACCCCAGGACCGTTGGATCGGTCATGGCCGCTTTGATCGGATTGCTGCCGATGCCAGGAGGGGCCCTTTTCTCAGCGCCCATGGTGGACGCTTCTCTGGCGGCTTTGCCCGTCAACAAAGAGCAGAAAACGATCATCAACTACTGGTTCCGCCATGTGTGGGAGTACTGGTGGCCCATCTTTCCTGGAGTCATTCTTGCCCTCGCTCTCCTGAAAGTTGAGACGTGGATCTACATTTCGACTATGTCACCCGTGACCGTGATTTCCATTTTCGCCGGTATCCTCTTTATTCTCCGGCCCATCCGGCTTGCTCAGCAGGAAGCGGCAAAACGAGTCTCATGGAAAGCGCTTGGTCGTTTCTTGAGGGAAATCCTGCCCATCCTGATCATCATCTTCTTTATCCTGTTTCAGGCTGCCCTCACGGAGATGCTTGCAAGGCTCGGGGTGCGCTTTGTCATGCCCGGAGCCCTTTCCATCCTGCCTGGTCTCATTGCAGCGCTGGTGTGGGTGGCCGCGTCCAATCACCTTTCCGCGGACCGGATCAGGGACTCTCTCATGGATCAAGGGTCGATATCCATCTTGCTTCTTATCGTGGCCATCATGATCTTTCAGGGGGTGCTCAAGGAAAGTCAGGCTGCTTTGCAGATTCGTTCGGAACTCTTCGCGTACCGAATACCGGTCTCTATGGTCATCATGATTCTTCCTTTTCTGGCAGGGTTCATCACCGGCATCGCGGTTGGATTTGTGGGAACCTCCTTCCCCCTCATCATCCCCATGTTTCCGGAGAATAGTCTTGTGGGTTATCTGTCCTCCGCAGCCCTGGCTTTCACTTTCGGGTTCATGGGAATGATGCTTTCGCCGGTCCATCTCTGTTTCCTCGTTACAAAAGATTACTACGGGGCAAGCCTCATCAAAAGCTACCGGTATCTTCTTCTCCCTGCCCTCAGCGTCATGGCAACAGTGGCAGGGATCTTTTTCCTGCTCCGAAGCCTCTAGTAGGTCGCCCGTTTTGGATTGACACCCCCGATGCTTCTTTGTAATTTCATAACCGGGAAAAAGCCGCTCCGTGCGGTGAAGAAGGACATCGGCGGGAGATTCACAAATCCATGGCAAAGGTAGAGACTCTCAGAAGGTGTATGAAAGACGACGGCCTTTATCTCAGGCTGCCCGGGGTGAGTTTGCGCCGACGTGGAGGACAGCAGTCCGGCGCTGAACTCGATGATCTGGTCGAGACCCTCAGGCTCGTGATGGACAACGTGTATTCGGGCATCATCATATGCGACAAGGACAGCAAGATCCTTTACATGAACCGATTTTACGCGGATCTGCTCAAGGCGGAGAGGGAGCAGGCAATCGGAAAGCACATCAAGGAGTTCTTTCCTGAATCCAGGCTGCCGGAAGTTCTCATGTCCGGAGAAATGGAAATCGGTCAAAAGTGCAGCCTCAGAGCGGATATTGCCCTTTTGGTCAATCGAATCCCCATCAAGAGAGGGAGCGAAACGATCGGCGTGATCCTTCAGACGATCTTCAAGGATTACACGGAAATCAACGAGCTGATGGCCAGGCTCAACCTTCTGGAGAGGGAGGTCAAGTTCTACAAAAGGGGGCTTGACTCCATGCTCTCCACAACCTTTACCTTGGAGTCCATTGTCGGCAAAAACAAACGTCTTCTCGAAGCCAAGAGGATGGCCGAGAAATACGCAAAGACGGATGCTGCAGTGCTGATCGTGGGGGCTACGGGAACCGGGAAAGAGCTTTTTGCGCAAGCGGTTCACAAGGCAAGCGGTAGAAAGGCCGGGCCCTTTGTCTGCGTCAACTGCGCCGCCATCCCCAAGGATCTGTTAGAGTCCGAGCTGTTTGGATATGAAACCGGGGCCTTTACCGGCGCGCGGCAGAGAGGAAAAACCGGAAGGATAGAACTGGCTCACAAGGGGACGTTGTTCCTAGACGAGATCGGGGACCTGCCCCAGGGCGCGCAGTCGAAAATCCTCCGGGTCCTTGAAACGAAAAAGATCGAAAGACTGGGTGGTCTTCGCATTGTAGAGGTGGATTTTAGGCTGGTTGCGGCGACCAACAAGGATCTGAGAAGCATGATGGATCGGGATGAATTTCGCGAGGATCTCTTCTATCGACTCAACACCATGATGATCTCGATCCCGCCTCTTTCAGAAAGACCGGAGGACGTGGCCGCGCTGGTGAATCACTTCTTGCAGTCCATGGGTAAGGCATCCTATGCGGTCACTGATTCTGCCATGAAAATGCTGCAGGGCTACTCCTGGCCCGGTAATGTGAGGGAACTCAAGAACGTCATTGAGCGGGCGGTGAGCCTTGCCGAGGGCGACAGGATCGATGTGGAACAACTGCCCTTTGAAGTGAGGAGCTTTGAATCAAGGTGCCGCCGCGAATCTGCCTCCAGTCCCAAACCCCTGGTCGATGAGATGAGCTGCTACCAGAAAGAACTTATCACCGATGCCCTGAGAAAGACAAAAGGCAACATGGCGCGGACCGCCAAATTGCTGGGCATTTCCAGATCCACCCTTTATGAGAAGTGTAAAGTGTTCGGTTTATAAACTGTCCGGTTTATTGGACATGTCCTGACATCCAGACACTTTGAAGGGGCCTTCCGGCATCTCTTGATCAGCCTAGTTCGCAAGAACGGCCTCCTGAACCCATCGGTATTTAAAGAGATTAGGGATACCTGGCTTTGGAAGCCGGGCATCCTGGGGAACCTCTAAAACGAAATCGGCCGTGGCATTGTTATTGCTCTCTTTTTCCAACGCAGATGAGAATTAGGCTCCAATCCACAAAGGAGGACCATTTTGTAATGGGGACGTTGCGTGTTCAGAGAAAAGATTTCATCGTTCCAAGGTGTACCGATGCCTGCCCCGCGGGCGTGGACGTGCCCAGGTACATCCGGGCGGTAAAAGACGGCAAATATGATGAAGCGGTGGCGGTGCTGAGAGAAAAGCTGCCTCTTCCCACCGTGTGCGCGGACGCCTGTTTCGCTCCCTGCGAAGAGGTCTGCGCCTACAAGCAGTTCGGAGATCCTATTGCCATCCGGGCGATCAAGCGAGCCGCCGTGGACAAGGGGAAAGACACGTGGAAGAAAAGAAAGAAGGTGGCGAAGAAGACCGGCAAGAAAGCGGCCATCGTGGGTGCCGGGCCTGCCGGGTTGACCGCTGCCTATTACCTCGCCACCAAAGGGCACGAGGTGACGCTCTTTGACTCCTTTCCCAAGCCGGGCGGCATGCTGCGTTACGGAATTCCGAACTACCGTCTGCCGGAGAAAAGGCTGGACCGGGACATCAAAGCCATTCTCGAATGGGGCGTGAAGTTTCAGGGAAACACCACCGTCGGCAAAGACATTTCACTGGACCAACTGAAGCAGGACTACGGCGCGATATTCCTGGCGGGCGGCGCTAACGCGAGCGCCCGGATTCCCTTGAAAGGGACTGAAAAGAAAGGCGTTCTCTGGGGTTGGGATTTTTTGAGAGATGTAAAACTCGGAAAAGCCCGGAAGATGAAGGGAGATGTCATCGTTGTAGGGGGCGGGAATGTGGCTATCGATGTGGCGCTCACGGCCAAGCGCCTGGGCGCAAAGAGTGTGCACCTTTTCTGTCTCGAGAAAAGGGAAGAGATGCCGGCCCATGAATGGGAAATTGCACTCGCCGAAGAAGAGGGCGTTTTTATCAACAATTCATGGGCGCCGAAAAAAGTCATGGGAGAAGCATCAGTGACAGGGCTCCAGCTGATGAAATGCACCTCTGTGTTTGACAGTGAGGGCAAGTTCAACCCCACCTATGATGAAAAAGCCACCAAGAAGATAGACGCAAAGACAGTCATCCTGGCTGTGGGCCAGACCACCGAACTGGGTTACTTGGGTGAGCACAAGGGCATCAAGGTTCAGTCCGGCCGTATCGAGGCGGATCAAAAAGATCTTTCCACCGGTGAAAAGGGCATCTTTGCAGGTGGAGATGTCGTCAGCGGTCCTGCCTCCATTATCCAGGCCATAGCCCAGGGCAGGAAGGCGGCAGCAGCCATGGATCAATATCTCGGAGGAGACGGAAATATCGAGGAGATCCTGGCCAAACCTGAAAAGGAAGTGCGCCTCCCCGAATTTTCCGGCGACGGCAGGCCGCGGAGTCTCATGCCGCTCTTGAAGTTGAAGGAGAGAAGTGCCGGGTTCGGCCAGGTTGAGCGGGGTTTTACGGACGAACAGATTGCCGCTGAGACCGACCGCTGCCTGAACTGCGATGCCAGACGGTTCGAGGTGGTGCTCAACATCGAGTACTGCAAGGAGTGCGGCTATTGTGCGGAGGTGTGCGGCGTGAACACCTTCGCTCCTGCGGAGTTCTTCAACGTCAAAGGATACAGGCCCCAGGAGGTCAAGTCCTCCAAGTGGTGCGTAGGGTGTTTCAAGTGTTACTTCGCCTGCCCTGACTTTGCGATCGATGTCAAAGAAGTCAAGGCGTGAGATAGCAGGTTGCTGAAAAACGCCCATCTACGGCGTTGCCCTTACCCCTCGTCGTTGCGACGTACTGGACCGTACGACTCACTCCTCGGGATTTCGGGCGCCTTGTATCTGGGCGTTTTTGAGCAACCTGGGAGCAGGGTCTTTTTCAGCATCCTGATAGAGGAGGAGTTCTAATGAAGAGGTATTTGGAGACCGGAAATTTCGCGATCACCGAAGGAGCCATTCTTGCCGGGTGCAGATTCTTTGCTGGGTACCCGATTACGCCGGCCACGGAACTGGCCGAAGCCATGAGCCTTCGTCTTCCGCAGGAGGGCGGTGTGTACTTGCAGGCTGAAGACGAGTGCGCGGCCATGCACATGTGCATCGGCGCGGCTCTGGGCGGGTTCAAGGCCATGACAGCAACATCCGGCCCCGGGTTTATACTTTATGCCGACCCTTACGGTTGGGCCCTGGGGTGTGAGACCCCTCTGGTGGTTCTCAATTCAGGGCGAGTCGGGCCTGTGAGCGGGATCACGGGAGCGCCGGGCCAGGGAGAGTTCTACCTGACCCGCTACCCCACTCAGGGAGGGAACTTCGAGAGCATCGTGCTTGCGCCTAACTCGGCCCAGGAATGCATGGCCATGACCGTGGAGGCCTTTTACCTGGCCGAACGGTTCCGCATGCCGGTCACCGTGCTCGCAGACCAGCTGATCACCGACGGCTTCGAGGACATCACGGTTCCTGAAAACGATGCGGAGATGAAGGAGTTGGGGTTCAGGGTGTGGCCGAGGAAAATTCATCAGGGTCCCGACTTCTATCCTGCCACGGACGAGATCGACATTCCGCCTGTGGTGCTGGGGCACAACACGGGTGCTCTCTGTTCGGACTGGACGCCCACAGAGCAAGGCTATGACATCGAGGAGGTGGAGGCGCATCACAAGCACGCGTACCGGCTCATTTACAAGGTCCGCAATCACAGAGATCTTTTCAAGCACCACTATGACAAGAAATTCATGGACGACGACCCTGATCTGATCGTGGTTTCTTACGGAACCCCGGCTCGGGTCGTGAACACGGCTGTGGCCGGGGCCCGAAGCCAGGGCATGAAGGTGGGGGCTCTCAGGCTCATCAACCTGTGGCCTTTCCCGGACGAACTCTTCAAGGCGAAAGCCAAGTATCTGGTGGTGGAACTCAACTGGGACGGCCAGCTGGTTCGGGAGGTGCAGCGCGCCGTGCCTAAGGATTCGAAAGTTCACTTTCTGGGAATCTGCGGGGATTTGCCCACCCAGTCGGACCTTCTGGGAACCTTTGACAAAATCCTCAAGAACGAACCCCTTGCTCGCAGGGGTTGGGAATTGGAGGCTTGGTAAATGAAGTACGCATCATCCGAACTGACAACAAAGTACCTTCGCTCCCGGAAGATCCCGAGCACCGCCTGCTCAGGGTGCGGTTTGGGCATGAACCACAAGATCGTGGTCCAGGCCATCCAGGAGTTGGGGCTGAAGGTGGAAGACATCGTGTGGGGAACCTCGATCGGCTGCGCAGGGCGGCAAACCTTTGCCACCTGGAAAGGGGACGGATTCGCAGGCACCCACGGTCGGGTTTACGCCATTGCCAGAGGGCTCCGCATCGCCCTTCCTCCGGAAAAGTATATCGTCCTTACTGTGGGCGACGGGGATGCCTTCGGAATCGGTTTGACGCACCTGATCCACGCTGCGCGTTCCAATGCGGATATGACGGTGATCGTCAATGATAACCTTGGGTATCAGTCGACAGGGGGTCAGTACGGCTGGACCACGCCCCAGGGGAGCAAGACGGACAGCAGCCCTTATGGGATGTTCGAACACAACCTCATGAGCGAGGGTTTAGACGTCATGCACATCCTGAGAGGGGCGGGGGCGACTTTTCTTGCGCGTCATGTCTCCATGGATGGGGCGACAGCCGTTGAGACAGTCAAGAAAGCCATCCTCAACAAGGGCTTTTCCTTGGTCCACATGCCCTACCCCTGTCCGACCAACTTCGCTTCCCGCGAACTGGGCTCCAGGAACCAGGTGAACATCTACCGGTGGATCAAGTCTCACGCCGCGCCCCTGGGAAAGGAAAAAGCGGACACCATCTGGGCCACCGGCGTGTGGCATGATGCGAGCAATTCGAGGACCGAGTTTTCCCGACTGGTTTGGGAGACCGTCGACAAGATCAGGAGGACAGGCAAGATATGAAAGACAGAATCGAGATCGTTGCAAGCGGCTTTGGCGGCCAGGGCGTGGTCAGGCTGGGGCAAATTGTCGGGGAAGCGGCGGTCAAGCAAGGGCTTCATGTGACCATGCTCAAGAGCCACGGCACAGAGATGCGCGGGGGCTACGTGAGAAGCCAGGTGGTGGTGTCCAAAGATCTCATCGACAGCCCCATGTGCGAGTCGCCCGACTACTTTGTCGCTTTGTCAGGAGCGGCTTACAAGCGCTTCAAGGATACGGTGCCGGATTATGGCACGATCGTTTATGATCCTGCCTTTGTCGGCGAGATTGACGAAGCGCTCAAGTGCAGCCAGAAGTCGTTCCCGGCCAAGGACCTTTCCATGAAACACTTCAACAATGCCCTTTTTTCCAACACCCTGGTGCTCGGTGTCATGGCAAAGCTGGTAGAGGGGCTTGAAAAGGGTATTGTGCTCGAAAGCATCCTTGATATCATCCCGAAGTTCCAGGACAAGAACAAAGAGGCTTTCGAAATCGGCTACAGTTATTTTTGAGCATTGTAACAGGCTAGCTTTTTGAAATGGATGGCTGAGGCCATGGGGGTCTCTCTAAAAACAGAACAACGAAGAAGCCACACCACCGTGTCCAGCTTTAGGCCATGGGTGAGGCGGGCGGAGGGCCATAGGGGAACTCGCCATGCATTCCCCTCCGGGCAGGTACGAGTAAAACCTCGCCGCCCGCCTTCGCTGCCCCATATCTGCGAATTCTTTCCCGATCACTCTTCGTTTTCTGTTTTTAGAGAGACCCCCATGGCCTTTTCCTGCGACTATTTCAAAAAGCTGACTGTTACAAATAAATCTGTTCACCCACTAGAAAAGGAGGTTACTCATGAGGACCGTGTTCAGAAAAGCGATCGTTCTTTTGGCAGCTGTGATGTTCACCGCAGGACTGATTTTCGCAGCCGGTGCCACGGCTCAGGACAAGTATCCTTCCCGGGCGATTGAGTACATTGTTCCATGGGGACCCGGTGGAGGCGCTGACCAGCTCGCCCGCAAGTCCGCCGTGCTTTTGGAAAAAATCCTCAATGTGCCGCTTCCGGTGATCAACGTGCCCGGCGCCACGGGCGGAACGGGGATCACCAAAATGCTCGCTGCGCCTGCAGACGGCCAATCCATCGCCATCTACATCGCAGACTCCCATGCCGTGCTCGCCACTGGCGAGGCCACCTGGAAGATGAGCGACATCGTGCCGGTCGCCAGAATGATTCTGGCCCCCTCTTTCCTGTTTGTTGCAGCGGACAGCCGCTTCAAGACCTGGGCCGACTTTGAAAAAGAGGCCAAAGCCAATCCCGGCAAGCTCAAAGTGGCCACCCTCGGGTTTGGAAGCGTGGACGATATCACGCTGACCTATCTGGAAGGAAAAGGGGTCAAGGTCGTGCAGGTTCCCTACTCCAAACCCAGCGAGCGGTACGTGTCTGTCCTAGGAGGCCACGTGGATGCGCTCTATGAGCAGGCCGGAGATGTCCAGCAGTACCTCACGGGCAAGCAAATCCGGCCCATCATCATGTTTGGGTCTCAGAGGTTTGAACCCTTCAAGGATGTGCCCTGCTCCAAGGAACTCGGCTATGATATAGGGCTTCCCCAGTTCCGTTCCATTGTGGTCAAAGGAGGCACGGATGCGGCGAAAGTGAAGGCCCTCTCCGATGCCTTTGGGAAAGCTGCGGCTACTCCGGAATACAAGGCCTTCCTCAAAGAGCAATTTTCCACTGAGGATAGCCACATGGATGCTGCAGCCACAGCCAAATTCATCGAGGGCGAACTGGCAACCATGAAAGCGACGTGGGCTGCAAAACCGAAGTGATGGGGGATGTCATTTGAAAACTCTCCCCTCCCTGGTGGGAGGGGACAAAGGGGAGGGGGAGGAGGATTTCAACTTCTTGGCCTCGCTCCAAAGGGAGATTTAGCGGAGGTGATAGCTTCCAATGGCTGCGGAAAAACTCAAAAAAACCATTCCCTATGTCATCATTTTGTTGGTGACCGCATACTTTTATCACCTCGCGGGGCAATTCCGGTTTTCCGCCAAGGCGGGTCATCTGGGGCCTGACTTCTGGCCCAAAATGCTGCTGGCCCTCACCATGGTCGCGTGCCTTTACGAAATCATTAAAACGGCATTCTTCCTTAAAATTGCACCCTCCAAGCAGGCGGCAGGGGAGGCGTCCGCGAAGGCGGAAAGCAAGAAGAAAACCTACCCCGGGCTCCTGGTCATCGGGGCTGTGATGACCGTCGCTTATGCCTACTTCGTGACCACGCTGGGGTTCATCCTCTGCACGTTTCTTTACTTTGCGCTCTTCATGATCGTTGGCCGTTATCGGAAAATCTGGGCGATCTTGGCCAACAGCGTGATCGGAACCCTGGTGCTTGTCGTGATTTTCATGAAGATCGTCTATGTTTCTCTGCCCCCTGGGCAGGAGCCTTTTTCAGCGCTGACGTTTTTCGTGCTGAGCCTAATGGGTGGGAAGTAGTCTGGAAGCCATTGGAAGGAGTTCCTATGGGCGATATTTTCTATAACCTGTTGCTCGGTTTTGCGGGCTGTTTCCAGCCGGTGAACCTCATTCTTCTTGTGGCAGGAACCATCCTCGGGTTGGTGGTAGGTGTTCTGCCGGGGCTCACCCTGGTGATGGGGGTGGTTCTGGCCTTGCCCTTCACCTATCCTATGGAGGTCACGCCGGCGGTTGTTCTCCTCACAGCCATGTATGTCACCGGCACTTATGGCGGAGCCTTCACGTCCATTCTGTTCCGAATCCCGGGCGAGCCGATCCACGTCCCGCTTCTCTGGGACGGATACGCCATGGCCCGGAAGGGACAGCCGGCCAAGGCTCTTGGATGGACTCTTTATGCCGCGCTTTTCGGGGGCCTCCTGTCTTCAGCCATCATGGTGACCCTGTCGCAACCTGTGGCCAAGTTCGCCTTGACCTTCTCCACTCCGGAATATTTTGCCATTGTGCTTTTCGGCCTCACGAGTGTTGTGTCCCTGGGAAGCGGATCCATGACGAATGCCTTTATCAGCCTTTTCCTGGGCCTTCTCATTTCAACCGTGGGCGTGGATTCCACTTACGGAACGCCAAGATTCGCTTTCGGCTATCCCATCCTCATGGACGGCATCGAGTTCCTGACAGTCATGGTGGGCGCCTATGGGGTAGGGGAGGTCCTAACCCGCCTTGGAGAAGGATTTACCACGGTTCCGGTCGAAAAGGTAGCCTCTATGAAAACCAGCCTGCCCGGGTGGAAGGAATTACGGGGCCTGAAGGCCGTGTTCCTCCGGAGTTCCCTCCTGGGACACATTGTGGGGCTCGTTCCTGGAGCAGGAGCAACCATCGCATCTTTTGTCACCTATGGAGTGGAAGGACAATACGGCAAGAGAAGAAAGGAACTGGGTTCGGGCATCCCTGAAGGGATTGTTGCTCCCCAAGCGGCGGCGACAGCATCGGTGGGTGGGGCGATGATTCCTTTGCTGACCATGGGTATCCCGGGCAGCGGCGCCACGGCAGTGATCCTCGGGGCCTTCCTGCTCCACGGGATCCAGCCTGGCCCCCAGGTGTTCATCACATCGGCAAACATGGTCTACACGGTGTTTGCCTCCCTGTTTCTGGGCATCGTGCTGATGTGTGTGGTCGGCTATATTGCCATCAAGCCCTTGGTCAAGATTCTTGATTTCCCGGAATCCGTGGTTTCCGTTTACATTATGCTTCTCTGCTTTGTGGGGGCACTCTCGATCCGGAACAGCATCTCGGACCTCTGGCTCATGGTGGCCTTTGGTGTGGTAGGATACTTTTTCGACAGAATCAAGTTCCCGGTTGCGCCGCTGGTGCTGGGAACCATCCTGGGGCCCCTCGCAGAGACGTCCTTTATGACCACCATGATCAGCTTTCAGAACGACTGGACCATCTTTTTCCGAAGACCGATCAGCGGCGTGCTGATGGCTGTGACCATCATCGCCCTTGTGTTGCCCCTGCTCAAGTCGTTCCGGACCGTCGCAAGGAAGAGATAACTGTTCACCACAGAGACACTGAGGACACAGAGATAGTTTTCTGTAATAAACTCTCCTGACCTTCGGTAAAGAGGAATACTGGATGGGCCTGAGATTTGGAAATCGATCTGTGAAGAATATTTGTGGTGTGAATTTGAGCTCAGAGGCTATTTTCGTCTATCGGTATCTCCCGATAGCCGAAAAAAGGATTCCCCTCTCTGTGCCCTCTACTGCCTCTGTGGTGAGAGATTGACTGATATGCCGAAGGGATCTAAAGCTATGAGAACCATCCGACATTACATCGACATGAGAGCTGAGCAGCAGCCTGACAAGGTGTTCATGATTGCCCCTGAACCAGGGCTAAGCCTCACCTATGCACAACTGAGGGAAGATTCCATTGAGCTCGGAAGGCAGTTGTTGAAAAAGGGACTGAACAAGGGCGACAAGATCTCTTACATGCTGAGCAACGGGTATCAGACGACCAAGATCTTCCTGGGCGCCATGTACTCGGGGTTTGTCATCGCTCCCCTCAACCTGCTGGCCCAGCCTTCTCAGCTTGAATACGTGCTGGACCACTCGGACACGAAGCTGGTTTTCTTCACTGAAGACCAGCGGGAGAGGCTCGAAAAAGCCTCCGGGGCTCTTTCCCGGGAAATAGAACTCATGGAAATCGACAATGATAGCCCTTGGATATTCCCGAAGGATGGAGACCTCGCTGCTTTGAAGCTCCCTGAAATCGAGGAAGAGGATGATGCGCTGCTTCTGTACACCTCAGGCACGACCGGGCTTCCGAAAGGGGCGATCCTTTCCCACAAGAACATGGTGTCCGGCGGGCTTTACACCGCCATGGCCCATGACCTCAAACCCGAGGACAGGGCCCTTTGTTCCTTGCCCCTCTACCACATTAATGGAGAGGTGGTGACAGCGGTGTCTCCCCTGGTGAGCGGGGGGAGTGTGGTCATGCCCCGCAAGTTCAGCACATCGGACTTCTGGGAACTCATTTCAAAGTACCGATGCACCTGGTTCAGCGTGGTTCCCACGATCATTTCTTATTTGACGAACGCGACGGAGATAAAGGGCAAGGGTTTTCATCTTGAACAGTTGCGCTTCGGCCGGTCAGCCTCTGCGCCACTGCCCCCTGCGCTCCAGAAAGCTTTTGAAGAGAAGTTCAAAATAGGCATTGTGGAGACCATGGGACTGACGGAAACGGCGGCGCCTGTTTTCTCCAATCCGCTGGACCTCTCGAAAAGGAAATGCGGGTCACCGGGCCAACCTGTGGGCAACCAGGCGAAAATCGTGGATCGCGATGGGAAAGAAGTGTCTCGCGGTACGCAGGGCGAGATCATGATCCGCGGCGACAATGTCATGAAGGGTTACTACAAATCCCCTGAGCAGACGGCCAAAGCGATGGACCCGGACGGATGGTTTCACACCGGAGACCTGGGCCTCATGGACAAGGACGGATTTGTCTTTGTGACAGGGAGACTCAAGGAGCTCATCATCAAAGGCGGGGAGAACATCGCTCCCAAGGAAATCGATGAAGTCTGCTACAAGCACCCTGCGGTTCTTCAGGCTGCAGCGGTAGGCATCCCGGACGAGAAATACGGCGAGGAAATCATGCTCTGCTGCACCCTGAAGCCCGGCCAGTCGCTGACCGAGGATGAACTGCGCATCCACTGCGAAGTGCACCTGGGCAAATTTAAAACCCCGAAGGTCATCAAGTTCCTGGAAGATCTTCCCAAGGGGCCTTCAGGGAAGATCCAGCGCCTCAAGCTCAAGGAAGCTGTAAAAGAATAGCTTCCCTTTCTCCTCTCATCTGAAGGTTCATCCGCAACATTGCCTGACTCGCGTCCACTGGGCCATTGGGATTTATTTCTAAGCCCATGCAAACCCTTTTGAACGTTGCCAAAAGGTTAGACATTGAAGCGGATGTTCAGGATGTCCCCATCCTGAACCCGGTAATCCTTGCCTTCCAAGCGGAAGAGGCCCTTTTCACGGATGCTCTTCTCTGAACCGTATTCCAGACAGGCCTCATAGGAGAAGCATTCCGCTCGGATAAACCCCCGCGCAAGGTCCGAGTGGATAACTGCAGCGGCATCCAGAGCCGTGTCTCCCCGCCGGACATTCCACGCCCTCACCTCATCAGAACCCACGGTAAAGAAACTGATGTACCCGAGGATCTCGTAGGCGAGGCTTGTCAGCCTGAGGTAAGCGGATTCCGGGATCCCCATGTCCTCCATGAAGAGCGCCGCTTCTTCCTCCTCCATCTGACTCAGTTCCATCTCGAACTTGCCTGCGAACTCGATGGCGCGCTGTGTCCTCTCGATCTCCGCTATCAAAGCACCGTCCTTCCCAAAACGGGTTTCGTCGGAATTCAGAATCCCCATGATCGGTTTCTTGGTGAGGAACTGAAACCCACGAATTACCTTTTCCTCCTCAACGGAAAGCTCCAGGTCACGGAGCGGTTGATTCCGGTTCAAATGCTCCGAGATTCTACGAAGGGTCTTTTCCTCCCTGACAAGAGCATCCGTACGCTGACCCCGCTTGTAGCCGTTCTCGATTCGCTCAAGCCGGTTCTCCGCAACGATCAGATCCGTGAGCGTGAGCTCGTCATTGACCCTTCGAGCATCCTCGATCGGAGTCGGGTCGCCAAGCAGGTCGTCTTTGAAATTGCGGATCACTAGCGCCAGCGCGTCCATGTTTTTGACCATGGCCATGGAAGCGCCAGAAAAGGTATCTTTTCTTTCAGCGGATTCAGCAAGCCCGACAAAGCCCACAAATTCCACGGTCGCATAGACGGTTTTCCTGGGATCGTACATTTCAGAAAGGCGATCCACCCGCTCATCCGGTACCCTTATCACAGCAAGATTCGGCTCAGCCTTTCCGTTGGAGTGAACCATTGGCGCCTCCGCCTTTGTCAAGGCGTTGAACACCGTTGTTTTTCCCGACCTTGGCAACCCAAGGAGTCCAATTTTCATCTCTCCATTACTCCTCTAAACACTCGCGTTGAACTCACTAAAATAAAAAAACCCGGCTTGCGCCGAGCTCAGAGGCCCCGCCATTGAGGCGGGGCCTGCCTTGCCTAACCTATTGTTATGAGGTTAATAATGTAAGGGCCTGTAGCCTGCCCCTACCTTGTTTCTGTCCCTGAATGACGAAGATAACTCTTGCGTGGCCTCTCAAGGCCGCGAAGATCTTATCAAGAACGTGCCATCGTTCCTTGATCAGAGAAGAAGGGCGAACAGGGAGAAGACCGCTCGCTAGAAACGGGATCTGCCCCCAGGCCGCCTGCCGCCGCCGCCACCACTCCGGCGGTCGTCGGTACGGGGCCGCGCTTCGTTCACGTTCATCGCCCGCCCCTTCAGTTCTTTACCGTTCATCCCGGTAATGGCCGCCTGAGCCTCTTCCTGCGAGGGCATTTCGACAAATCCGAATCCTTTGGACTGGTTGCTGAACTTGTCCTTGATAATGGAAACGGACGCGACCTGGCCAAAAGTCTCAAAAGCCTGTCGTAAATCGTCTTCCGTCACACTGTAAGATAGATTCCCAACGTAAATGTTCATCGCCTCTCCTCTCAAAAAATTCAAAATATCATAACAAATATTTTTACGATTTTAAAGTTTTTTCTGCATCAAAAATCACAATTCCTTGCCCGGACTCAAAATGCCCGCATCTGCCGAGAACGGCGGCCTCTGGGTCTTGCAGAATAGACGAAAGGCACTCTCTTTGAAAGATTCTCCGAACCTTTGGCTGGACCTGAAGCGCGCACGATTCCCAGCGGGGAAACAGCCGGCCTCCGGTGGACCTCGGAGGATCGGGAAACCGTGGCGCTGCCGCTGCTCTTCGGAGCAGGCACGGTATAATCAAAGTCCTCCAGAGTTCGTGTCTCCAGCTTTTCGCCGATAACGCTTTCAATGCTCCAGAGAAAAGCGCTCTCCTTGCGACTCACAAAGGTGAAAGCGTCACCGGTTCTGGCGGCCCGGCCGGTTCGGCCTATGCGATGAGTGTAGGCATCCACCGTGTCCGGCATGTCGTAATTGATCACGTGCGAGATCCGTGAAACATCGATGCCGCGTGCTGCGATGTCTGTGGCCACGAGCATCCGGAACGTACCGTCCCGAAAGCCGTTGAGCGCTTTCTGGCGTTGTTTCTGCGACAGATCACCCTGGAGCTCCGCCACAGGGAACCCGGCCTTTTTCATCCGCGATGCGAGGCGCGTGGCGCGGTCTTTTGTGCGGGTAAAGATCAGCACGGATTCCGCGTCTGTGCGTTCCAGGATTTTCATGAGAAGGGCTGTTTTGAGGTGCGATTCGACCGGGAAAACAGCATGAGAGACCGTGGATACCGGCACGCTCTCTCCCACTTGAACAATGACCGGATCGCGCAGGGTGTCTCTTGCCAAGATCCGGATGTCATCAGGCATGGTTGCGGAAAAGAGTAGCGTCTGCCGTTTTGCAGGGATCCGCTTCAGAATCTTCCGCACATCCGGCAAAAAGCCCATATCAAACATGCGGTCTGATTCGTCCAGCACGAGTATTTCAACGTGGGTCAGATCGATCACCCGCTGGTCCATGAGATCGAGCAGGCGGCCCGGGCAGGCCACAACGATCTCGGCTCCCTCGCGGAGCTTCTTGATCTGGGGATTCTTGTCCACCCCGCCATAAACACTGACGCTTTTGAGCTTTGTGTATCCGCCCAGCTGGCCGAAGGCCTCGCGGGTCTGCTCCGCCAGTTCCCGTGTCGGTGCAATGATCAGGGCTCGGACAACCTTTCGCGGCCCTGAGAGCAGGTGTTGCAGAATCGGAAGCGCAAACGCGGCGGTTTTACCCGTGCCGGTTTGAGCCATTCCCATGAGGTCCCTGCCTTGTAGAATGGATGGAATGCATTGAGATTGAATCGATGTGGGCTCTGTGTAGCCAAGGGCTTCTATGCCGGATTCGATTCGATGATGTAGTTGAAATGATTCGAAATTCACTAATACTCCTTTTTCTGATCCAAGTGAGATGTTTTTCTGGTCCTGCCCGCCCAGCTGGGGCGGAGGACGATAGTGCTCATTCTGGAATTCTTGATTTCTGGATGGACACTGATGGATTGAAGCTTTTCTAAGCCTGATCGGATTGATCGAGGGTTTCTGTGGCGGCGGTCTCCTCCGTTTCTTTATCTTTCTTGCCGTGACGTCGTTCCATTTTTTCTTTGGCTTTTTTCATGCGGTCAAACTCTTTTTGACGCTTCAAGAACTTGTTTTTACTTTGCCTTGCCATCTTCCTCCTAAAAAAAACCCAGACGCCGTTTTCCGCAGGCTCTGGGAATGACAACCAAAACCGGATTTAAAGTTGTTCCAATATAAAGCCCTTAGCTGCTTATGTCAAGAATTATTTCCCGATGACCATGTATGTGCGCATGGTCGCTTTCACTGGAGTTTGGAGCGAAGCTTGTAGCAATCGAGGTTAGCCGCGCTTCCAGGATCCAATCATGAAAAATGAGGAGGGTAGAATCCCTGTAGAGGCCGGTTGTGAAATCTGGTATCGTGGGGTCGTAAACAAGGAGTGACAAACATGGGCACCACAGAACAAGAGGATCGGACGCGGCTGGCCAAACTGTCATTGCCGGGCTCCTGGCAGATGATGAAAGGACGATAGGGAAATCAGAATAGGAATAGATGCTTTGATGACCTTCACGCGCTTATGCAAGATCGCAGTAGCCTTCCTGTTGGCTGGTTTTGCCGGCTGCACGCTCCGACCCACCCTACCGTTACCCACGGTTGAATCGGTGGACCTTGCTCGCTACATGGGCGAGTGGTATGAAATTGTCCTCCTGCCAAACCGATTCCAGTCCATGTGCGTGGCTGACACTCAGGCGAGTTATCGCCTGGACGGTGATGTGGTCCGGGTGCGGAATCGCTGCCGAAAGGCGGATGGCGGGATTGAAGAAGCCAACGGGATCGCGAAGGTGGTCGAGGGGAGCCGCAATGCCAAGTTGCGGGTCAGCTTCTTCCGGCCCTTTTATGGGAACTACTGGATTTTGGCGCTCGATCCGGATTACCGGTGGGTTCTAATCGGCGAGCCTAGCCGGACATATGGCTGGGTGTTATCAAGGACGCCCAACCTGGATGACGCCTCGCTCCTGGCTGCGCTCGACAAGGCTGCCGCGCTTGGCTTTGATCGTGCGGCATTCCGTCGCACACAGCAAATCAAGCCTATGGATTGAATAGGCGGTGACCCTGGGCACGTTAAGCCCCCTTCTCCGAGTTCCTTGGTGCTCTCGGCGGAGCTGTAAGTTTTTCCGGAGTCTTGGGTTCAGGCGGCTATATTTAGCGTTGGATGAAAAGAAGAAGAAAAAGCACTGCCCCGAGCACGATGCGGTACCAGCCGAAGACGATAAAGGTGTGGGTCTGGATGTAGCGCAGCAGCCACCTCACAGCGATGAAGGAAACCACGGCAGAGGCAATGAATCCGAGAAGCACCATGCCCCACTGCTCAGCGGAGCCCCCGGCCGTCGGGTGGCGGAGGGCCTGAAAAATCTTGAGCCCCCCGGCCGCGAGCATCGTAGGAATGCCGACAAGGAAGGAAAACTCGGTCGCCGCGGGTCTGCTCAGGCCGAGCATCAGCATGAGGAGGATCGTCGCGCCTGAACGCGAGGTGCCGGGAAACACCGCGGCGATCAATTGACCGATACCGACAACCACTGCGATAGACCAGGTCACCGGACCCTGGGGGTTGCGACCGCTCAACCATCGCTCGATCACCAGAAACCCAATCCCGCCCACGAGCATTGCCCAGGCGACCGGCCACAGCCTTTCGGGCAGTTTAAACCCGGCTTTGTCCAGGAGCAAACCGCCGATGCCGGTGATGACTACGGCCAAAAGGATTTTCAACCCATAGTCCTGGGTAGCCTTCTCGCGCCACTGAAAGGCAAACTGACGCAGGCGTTCAGGGAAAAGCGGCAGCACCGCGAGGACCGCGCCACTCTGGATGACAATGTTGAATAGATCGGTCTGCCGCGGCAGCCAGTTCTCAAAGATGAGAAGGTGGGCGGTGGAGGAGATGGGCAGGAACTCGGTGATCCCCTCGATGATCCCGAGGATGATTATCGCAATCCATTCAGACATCAGCGCAATATAGACTCATCTCAAACCGTTGACAAGATGCAACGCCCAGGAACCGTATGCTGCTGAGAGATCAGGCAGCGTTTGACACTTGTTCTTTCTTCTCCTCTCGTGCGAAGTTCTTCAGCACCCCAATCTTCCGGTTGGTCTGCTCCTGAATAAAGGCAATCTGCTTCTCGTCGAGGTGCTTGTATTTGCCGATGAGGGAAAGATAGGCCTGAACGGGGAGAGGATTGTCTACAGGGTGGGTAAAGCGAATCCGGCCTTCCTTCAACTCGAACTCCCACAGAGGAACCATGTTTGTTTCCACGGCCTGGCGAGCCACCTCGATGAGCTTGCCGGTCGGAAATCGCCAGCCTGTTGGGCATGGTGAAAACACGTGGATGTAGGCCATACCTTTCTTGGAGGCCTCGATCGCTTTTCCAAGTTTCCCATAATAGTCTTCCATGAAGGCAGTCGAAGCGGTCGCCACATACTCGCAGTTGTGCATCACCATGAGAAGAGACAAGGGCTTGGCGTCCCTGGTCTTGCCGTGCAGCACAGAGCCGACCGGCGTGGTGGACGTCCACGCACCGTATGGGGTGGTACTGGAGCGCTGCACTCCTGTGTTCATGTAGCCTTCATTGTCCACGCAGATGTAGATCATCTGCTCACCCCGCTCGGCCGCTCCCGAGAGGGACTGGAATCCCACATCGGCGGTGCCTCCATCCCCTGCCATGGCGAGCATCGTCACATCCCTGCCGATGCGCTTGTAGTAGCGCCTAGCCCCTGCCAGCATGGCAGCCGTGTTGGTGAGAAGCGGGTGGAACACAGGGGTTTTGAGACCTGTTTTTGCATTGAACCCTACAGAACCTACCCCGGCGATGCAGCCCGGCGGAGTGGCCACAACCACGTTGGGTCCGATTCGACGAAGCGTGTGTCTCAGAAGCAATTCGGAGTTGCACCCCAGGCAAGCGGAGAGGCCGGGCACGACCAGATCTTCCAGGTCACCCCAGGCATTGAAGATCGATGCGACCTGCTTCAGCTCAAGGGCACCTCTTGGGCAAGCCTTGACGCAGGCAGGGTCGCCGTCACAGAAGTTGCACTTCATCACCTGATCGGTCAAGGCATTGTACGTTATGCCGCCGTATGGACAGGCCAGAGTGCAGAGCTGGCAGTTGACGCACTTTTCCTTGTCCCATTTCACAATCCCGGTGCTCAAGTCCTTGGACAGGGCTCCTGAAGGACAGTTCATCACGCACTGGGGTTGGCCGCATTGACGGCACAGGGCAATCCCGAAGGACTGCTGTTCCGCATCCTTTGCCACCTTGATGCGCGAGTGTTTCGAGTCGGCTCCGCCCGTGTGATGCCTCGAACACGCCGGCACGCAGTCTCCGCACCCGTCGCACTTGTCCTGGTAAAAAGCGATCGTATTGAAACTGTTACCCACTTCAAGATTCCCCTTTCAAGCTTTCTGCCGCATGTTTTTCTCAGCGCCACACAGCGGTCATCATGACGCGGCTGATTTCTACGGGCGAAGCGCAGAACCTGGCTTTCACATCGCCCAGATATGCTTTTCGCCGAATGAGCTGAACCATGACGCCCGGGTCCAGCTCGCAGTTGATTCCCGAGGCTCCCACCAGCTGATCCTCTTTGAAAATGAGCTTCTGATACTTGAAGCTGTCAGCAACAACCGCCCTTTCAACCTCACACCCCTCTTCCTCCCTGACTATTCCTACAGAGAAAGCCCTGTGACCGAAGAACTTGTATGTGTTGAGCGACACCGCTCCCTGAAAAACTTTCAGCGCCGGATCATCCACCATGTCCATGCCGGCGATCCGTCCCTGCTCCACCGCATTGGGCAGGGTGGCGTTCAGGATCTTCGATGACTCAAAGAATCCTCTTGCCTGCGCTACGTCACCGGCCGCCCAAATCCCGTTCATGTTGGTTCTCATTCTCTCGTCTACAAGGATCCCCTGGTCCACCTCGACCCCGGAGCCTTTCAAAACCTCCACTCTCGGCCGAACTCCGGTTGCCACAACGAGCAACCCGGCGGAAAGACTGCTTCCCGAGGCGAGGCTCAGAGAGGTCTCGCCGTGCGCTGCTTTGACGCTTGACACCTTTTCTTTCAGCAGGATCTTGACGCCGTTGTCTGCAAAAGCCCTGTAGATCATCTGTGATGCTTCTTCATCAAAGTAGCCGGGCAGAACCTGGGACAGGGCCTCCAACACAAGCACCTTCATGCCTCCCTTTGCCAGGTTTTCGGCGGCGTGCAGGCCGATGAGCCCGGCTCCCAGCACCACAGCCGTTCCCTCCTTTCGGAGTTTGGACCGCAAGTCCAAGGCATCCTCAAGGGTGCGGAGCACGTGGTGGGGCGCCGCTTCCAGACCCTGGAGAGGAGGTAGCTTGGGTGCTGCGCCTGTGGCCAAAAGGAGCTTCTCATATTCTATCTTTTCCCCTGATTGAAGGGTCACCTGCCGGCACCTTCCATCAACAGCCACAACCCTTGCTCCCGGCTTAAAGACAACGGAAAGGCCGTCAAGGCTTTGCTGATCTCTCAGGAAAACCTTCTCCGGTTGGGCCTGGCCCGAGAGCACGTAAGGAAGAATGGTCGGAGAGTAGGGAAGGCATAACTCCTGTGTGACCAGGGTCAGCGAGCCTTTCTTGTCCTGCAGCCGGACGGCATCGAGAGCCGATAGCCCCGCGTGACTGGAACCGATGATGAGATACTTGGTGTGAAGCATAAGAATCCCTTCAGATTGTCCTTGTCAGGGTACGGGAAGAACCCTCGTCTGTAGGTTGGTTCTCACACTTTAATGAAGGCACAAAGTCGCAAAGGCACACAGGCACCAAGCAGAGAAAAATGCAGAGAGGCAATGAATTGCCTCTGTCCCTCAGGCTGTCGGCTTCAGCCGACAGCAGTTCATTCATTCAGCCATGTCGGCCCTTCAGCCACTTCTCCTTTGCGCGCCTTGGCGGTCGTTTCGATAACCCTGGTGAAGTGCTCGATCGTGATGTCCGCCCCGGCAAGCCCTCCGATAAAGCTGATGGCCGGTATCCGCTGATTCAACCCGTACAGGGCAGACAGCAACTCCTGGTACACCGGCCCGGAATTCCACCCGAAGCTCACGGAGCGGTCCACCACGCCCACGGCTTTGACTTTTGAAAGGGACTTGCGCAAAGCCTCCAAGGGAAAGGGACGGAAGGTCTTGACCTTGATGAGCCCCGCTTTTTCTCCCGCTTCTCTGGCCAGGTCCACCGCATCTTTCCCAGCGCCAGTCATGCTGCCGATGGTGACTACCGCATATTCCGCATCCTCGAGGCGATACTCCTCCACGAGAGGCGCATAGGATCGGCCGAAACGCTTGGCCCACTCTTCATGCACCTGCGGGATCACCTTCAAGGCATTCTGCATGCCCTTGCACAATCCTTTGCGGTAACGAACGAAGAGGGCCGGCCCGGCTCCTCCTGCTCCGCCGGTCAGCGGATCCACGGCCATGGGCCGCTCCGGATCGAGCGCCGCGTGCCAGTTCGTATCCTTTCTGCCCAGAAACGCGTCCACCTCGTCCTGGTCCGGCAACTCCACCTTCTCCACTCCGTAGGAGAGATAGTTGCCGTCGTGGTTCACATTCACGGGAAGCATGATATCGCGGTGCTCCGCGATCTTGTAGGCCATGACCACCGTGTCCAGCACCTCCTGCACGTTCTCGCAGTACATGTGAATCCAGCCCGCCTCGCGCACGGTCATGGCATCCTGCTGGCCGCCCCAGACCGACTGGGGGGTGATCCCGTCCCTGGTGACGAGGGACATGACAATGGGCAACCGCAAAGGAGGCGTGCGGTAGTAGGGCTCGAACATGAACGCTAGGCCCTGACCGCAGCTTGCCGTAAAGGTCCTGGCACCTGCCAGGCACGCGCCCTGGAGCACGGACAGAACGCTGTGCTCGCCTTCCACGTCCATCAAATCCGCCTTGATGATCCCGTCCGCCACAAACTGTGAAATGTACTCGGCAAGCGACGACTGGGGCGTAATGGGATACACAGCCACCATGTCGGGCCGGGCCAGAGCCACTCCCCACGCAGCCGCTTCGTTGCCGTCACAAACGAGTGTCTCGGACATAGTTATTCCTCTACTTCCTCGATCATGGTGATCGCGTGGTGCGGGCACTCCTGAGCGCAGACGCCGCACCCCTTGCAGATCTCCAACCCCGCTTCGAACCAGGTATCCTTCTCCACAATGCACTGGGTCGGACAGTAGGTCCAGCAGGTTGCGCATTTCACGCACTTGTCCCGATCCACGATCGGCCGCTCCGCCCTCCAGTCTCCTGTGCGCAGCACGGTGAGCTCCGTAGCGATGGGACAGAGATCGTCGGGAATGCGGGAGTGATCAAAAGCCTTTCGGGCCTGTTGTTTCATGGGGTCTCCTTTCCTGCGCGGTCGAACACCTTGGTGTTCTCATATCCCTGCTCCACGGCAAGCACGTTCTTGTCGAGCGCTGCATCGCGAAACTCGGCAAACTCCATGCTTTTTCGCAAAGAGTCGAGCGATACCAGTCCTGTCGTCTTTGCAAAAGCGCCGAGCATGATGGAATTGGTGATGGGCCTGCCGAAAATCCGCAAAGCAATTCCAAAGGCATCGCAAAGCCCTATCCCCGTCAAGGTCTCAGGCCTCATCAGCTGATCAACGCTCTTTTTTGTCGCCTGTACCCAGACCCCTCCCTCCCGCATGTCCTGAAAGATGTTGACGGACCTGGGAAGCGTCGGATCAAGGCAGATCACGCAATGAGGATGGTAGAGGTTGGTGTTCTGCCGTATGATTTTGTTGTCGAATCTCAGATACGCCTCGACCGGCGCACCCCGTCGTTCAAAACCAAAGGAGGGAATGGCTTTGACGAATTGGCCTTCCTCCACCAGCGCCTTGGCCAGAATCTTGGAGGCCAACACAGCACCCTGACCCCCTCGACCATGGAAACGAATTTCGTACATCCCGCGCTTTCTCCGTTTTACTTCTTGTGCCCTACCGGCATAATGAGGAGCGGTTCATGGCCTTGACCCAGCTCCGCTACCCAGATGACCTCCCGATCACCAAAGGCGCCCACAATGCCCGCGCCGAGGCCCAGAGCTTCCGCCTGAAGAAAGACGTTCTGGCCCACGTGGCCGGCCTCGATCATGGAATACCTCACGCCCCTCTCTCCATCGTGTTCCTACTGGGAGCCCTTGCCCCTCAAGGGCCTTGGGAAGCCCTCTCAAGGCCGAATCGTCAACGACCTGGTCAAGGTACATGAATATAAACCCATTGACAAGACTTCGCTGTTGGGATTACAAGAAATCGGTTTTGTGTGTTAAGCGTGGTGCTCCTTGACGAACATCTTGGGGCTTTCCTGGTGAAATAAAGATTCCGGAGAGATTCAATGGCGAACGTAGCGGTCGTAGGGACCCAATGGGGAGACGAAGGCAAGGGTAAAATCGTTGACTACCTGAGTGCGAAGGCGGACCTGGTGGTCCGATTTCAAGGCGGAAACAATGCGGGGCACACCCTGGTGGTCTGTGGCGAGAAAACGATCTGCCACCTCATCCCTTCAGGCATCCTCCACAAAGGCAGAAAGTGTCTTATCGGCAACGGCGTGGTGCTCGACCCGGAGGTTCTTCTCGAAGAGATGGCATCCCTGCGAGACAAAGGGGTGGATGTGAGCCCGGAAGCTCTTGCCCTGAGCGAAAAAACCCACATCATCATGCCTTACCACAGAGCCGTCGACGTGGCCAGAGAAGCAACCAAAGGCAAAGACAAGATAGGGACCACGGGCCGCGGTATAGGCCCATGCTACGAAGACAAGGCGGGACGAACAGGAATCAGAGCCGCCGACCTCCTTGAACCGGACACTCTCGAAGAGAAGATCAGGACCAACCTGAAGGAGAAGAACTTCTACCTCACGAAATTCCTCAACGCCGAACCTCTGGAGTTCCAGCCCATCTATGATCGGTATCTGGCCATCGGCGAGATCCTGAAGCCTTATCTGACGAATGTGTCGCTCGAAATCGACCTGGCCATCCGGCAAGGCAAGCAAGTCCTTTTCGAAGGCGCCCAAGGGACCCACCTGGATATCGATCACGGCACCTATCCCTATGTCACCTCCTCCAACCCCATATCCGGAACCGCGTGCAGCGGTGCGGGCGTGGGACCCGACAAGCTCCATCACATTCTGGGCATTGTGAAAGCCTACACCACGCGAGTCGGCGCAGGGCCCTTCCCCACGGAGTTGACGGACGAGATCGGCAATTACATGCAGGAGAGAGGCTGCGAATTCGGGGCGACCACAGGCCGGCGGCGGCGCTGCGGCTGGCTGGACCTCGTTGCGGTGAAAGATGCCGCACGGCTCAACGGGCTCACCAGCTTGAGCGTCACGAAACTCGACGTGCTCACCGGCCTGAAGACCTTGAAGATAGGCGTGGCCTATGAGCTGGGTGGCAAAAGAGTGGAATCCATGCCCGCCAGTCTGAAGAGGCTCTCCCGATGTATTCCTGTCTACGAAGAGATGCCAGGGTGGCAGGAGGATATCACCTCTGCAAGGAAATGGAAGGATCTCCCTGTTGCTGCCAGAAATTATCTCAAACGGATCGAAGAAGTGATCGAGGTTCCTTTCTCTATGATTTCCGTAGGCCCGGGTCGGGAAGAATCGATTATATTGAGAGACCCTTTCACGAGCTCAACTCGATAGGCAACGTTTTACTTCGTTGATTCAGATCGGAGATATGCGCAGAGGTACAAGGCGCAAGGTACACGGTACAGGGATTTGTTCAAATTGTTTTTGCCGTGTACCGTGTACCTTGTGCCTTTCTTTGATGTATGCCCACCTACGAGAAACCATATGACGTGATCGTTGTGGGTGCCGGCCACGCAGGTTGCGAGGCGGCTCTTGCAGCGGCACGCATGGGCCATCCCACCCTTCTCCTGACCATCAATCTCGACCACATCGCGGCCATGAGCTGCAATCCTGCCATCGGCGGCCTGGCCAAGGGGCACCTGGTAAAGGAAATCGACGCTTTGGGCGGTGAAATGGCCAAGAATGCGGATCAAACAGGCATCCAGTTCAGGCGCCTCAACACCCGAAAGGGTCTGGCCGTCCAAGGGTCAAGGTCCCAGAATGACATGGACCTTTACAGGAAAAGGATGAAGGGGGTTGTAGAGAGCCAACCCAACCTCGATCTTCGCCAGGCCATGGTGGACCGGCTTCTCATCATGGACGGCCGAATCGAAGGGGTAGAAACTCAAATCCATGAGAGGTTCCTGTCCAAGACCGTCATCCTTACCACAGGGACTTTCCTGAGAGGCCTGATCCACATCGGGCTCGATCATTTCCCTGCAGGCCGAATGGGGGACCCTCCTTCCAATCTCCTCTCAGAGCAGCTCAAAGAACTGGGTTTTGAAGTGGGAAGACTGAAGACCGGAACCACTCCTCGGCTCAACGGCCGCACCATAGACTATACCGGTCTGGAGGTTCAGCCCGGAGATCCGAAACCCAGGCCCTTCTCCTTCACGACCACTCGAATCTCTCTGCCACAGGTTCCCTGCCACATCACCTACACGAATTCAAAGACCCACGCCTTGATCCGAGAAGGCCTCGATCGGTCGCCCCTTTACAGCGGCATCATCAAGGCCACCGGCGCGAGGTACTGCCCCTCCATTGAAGACAAGGTCGTGCGCTTTGCAGAGAAAGAGCGGCACCAGATTTTTCTGGAGCCTGAGGGACTGGACACGGTTGAAGTTTACCCCAACGGCATTCCCACAAGCCTTCCGATCGACGTTCAACTTAAGATGGTGAGATCCGTTGCCGGGCTCGAACGGGCCGAGATCCTCAGACCCGGCTATGCTATAGAATACGACTTTGTGAACCCGTTGCAGCTCAAACCCACACTGGAAACCAAGCTGGTCGAAGGTCTCTATCACGCAGGCCAGATCAACGGCACCTCCGGATACGAAGAGGCGGCGGCTCAGGGCTTCATGGCCGGCATCAACGCTGTGTTGAAGGTCCGCGGGCAAGAACCCCTCGTTCTGGACCGATCTCAAGCCTACATCGGAGTCCTGCTGGATGACCTGGTCACCAAGGGGACCAACGAGCCTTATCGGATGTTCACTTCCAGGGCCGAGTACCGTCTTCTCCTGCGAGAGGACAACGCAGACTTCAGGCTGAGGGACATAGGCTATGGCCTCGGCCTTGTCTCGGAGGAGGTGTACGGGCAGTTTTGCAGGAAAAGAGAGGCTGTCGAGAACCTTCTAGACCGTTTGAACGACACGAAGGTCAGGCCCGAGCCCTCTGTAGTGGATCAATTGGAAGGCCTGGGATCCACCTCCATCAAGAACATCACCTCCCTTGCGCAGCTGTTGCGAAGAACGGAGATCCTCTTCGAGCACCTGTTTCGTTTTGCCCCTGAGCTTCAGAAAACAGACGAGAGCGTCTTTGAAGAGGTGGAGACAAGAATCAAATACGAAGGCTACATCGCGCACCAGCAGAAACAGGTCGAAAAGCTCAGGAAGATGGAAAACGTGCGTTTGTCTGAAGACGTGGACTACGCCGCTGTTTATGGGCTCACCAGAGAAGCCAGGGAAAAGCTCAGCAAAGTGAGACCTGTTTCTTTGGGGCAAGCCTCTCGGATTTCGGGGATCACGCCAGCCGCCCTGATGGCCATTCAAGTGCATCTGAAGAAATTAAGCGGTCATTCCAGCGGGTGAAGCCGGTTCACCAGACTCACCCGGCAACCCTTGTGCCCGTGATCGTCATGGGCGTGGTCGGCGGCTTGCTGATGAACCGAAGCCTTTGGATTTGGATCTGAAGGCCCGGTCCCCTGCCCGGTGACAGCGCCGCCGTGCGCACGCGCCGGATCATGCCAGGGCTGAGCCGCTCCCGGTACTTGCGGTGAACTTTGGCGTGAATTTTCCGGCCCAAGATCGAATTGCATCCCAATCTCGATAGTCTCCCTCCTTGACTCCCTTTGACCCCATTTTGTATCTCATGACCACTCCCATACCGGCAGAATACTTGGTGTAGTCCAAGACACCTGCAAACAACCCCATCTCTACAGGTTTTACCTCTGGAACGGCATCCAGTACCGGATCCATGTAACATCTTGCTTTTCTCGAGTTCTCCTCGGACGGTTTTGTCAGCGTCAGACAGGTTAGAAAGTAAGCGACGGGGATCTGGCTCAGGGCTTTGCGGTTTATTTCCACAAAGTGAATCGCATCGGAAAGCCATTGGTCACTTCTGACTGCACTTCCTACGACAACAGCGTCGTAGGGGGTCAAAAGGTCTACATTTCTAGTCAATCGAACGTCTACCGCCGCACCCTGCCCGCATAAGACCTTGCCAATGGCTTCGGCTACTTCCCCGGTGGAGCCATGCATGCTGGCATAGGCGACCAACACTCGCCTGGGCTGCCTGTTGTTTTCCCCACAGGTCGACTCAATGAAAACCAACTTGGAAGCCCAACTCTCTACGGGCATGAATAGACCTGATCCAGAGGAAAAGGTGCAGAGTGCTCCTCCTGCCAAGCAAGCGGCGTCTCTCACGAATGCTCTTCTCGTCATTTTCGGCATGATACTCCCTCCTTCATGGAATATCGAAAGCCCTCACGGCTTGCGTCATATGGCCGAATCCTTTTCCGGGTCCGGCGGAAAGGCAGGGAGGGCTTTCTTTTCGGTTGCTGCTCAGCATCGCGGATCAAGCGATGGAATGGCGTTTGAACGGCTCGCGAGATCCCGGATGCGGCACAATAGGGCCATTTCACCTAAGAGTGCTGTCGCTCCGAACCCATTCTCGATCGGAACATCTGGATCACCTGGGCCTTCTGGGCCTCGTTGAGAAGGTTGTAAAAGTCCACAAACAGATCGATGGGTTTTGCAACCATTGTCGGGACGCGCTGCGCCCGGTCTTTCATGAGAACGGCCAGGGCGTTGATGTCGGGGTGCTCTTTGTTCATCTCCGCGTGCACGATCCCGCGGAACTCCTGCTTCTTTTCAATGGCGTCGGCCATACCAGCCCTGACTTCCTCCTTGATCTTTTCATATTCCCCCTTCTGAGCTTCGTTGAGATTCAAGTCCTTCACGTGCCGATCCATTTTCCACAGGATAAAGTCGGCAATGTCCTCGCCGTGAGGTCCCGGATGACAGGCCATGCCGTGAAAGCGGGGAGCAAAGCCCCTCGCCCATGATCCCCTTGGCCCATAGGCCATGGTGGCGCCGATCCCCACGAGAATTGCGAGGGACAGGATAAGGGCTCCGATGACAGTCTTTTTTCTTTTGCTCATTGTCTTGTCCTCCTTTCATTCAGTACTTTGTTGGTGATCTCGCGAGCTTGTGAATAGAGTAATCCTGAATTGTAAAGAGTGTTTTTCCGATCTGTAAAAAAGTGTTGAAAAGATGTAAAAGCTTGTAAAAAGGGGTGACATCCATGGGTAAACGGATTCTAATTGTCGATGACGACAAAAAGCTCCGCAGCCTGATCAAGGAATACCTGGAGGGCTATGAATTCCAGGTTTACACGCATGCAGACGGTGAAGGCGTGCTCGACTCTATCAGGAAAGAATCCCCGGATATCGTGATTCTCGACATCATGCTGCCGGGAAAAGACGGCCTGGAGGTGCTGAAGGAGATCCGTGCGGCATCCAGCGTCCCGGTCATCATGCTCACGGCCAAGGGGGAGGAAGCGGACCGGGTTGTTGGACTTGAGCTCGGTGCGGATGACTACCTTCCGAAACCCTTCAGCCCCAGGGAACTCCTGGCGCGTATAAAAGCCGTGCTGCGAAGGCTGGAGCCTGGAACGAGACCGACTGAGGAGGAGAGTGAAGGGATGTGCCTTGAGGCAGGGAACCTCGTGCTCGACAAGGCGAGACAGGCCCTTCTGATGGAGGGAAAAGAGGTCCCCCTGTCTTCTACGGAATACCGGGTGCTCAAGGTGCTGATGGAGAATCCCAACAGGGTCCTGAGTCGAGATCAAATCATGACCCTGGCGCGGGGTAAGGACTTCATGGCCTTTGACAGAAGCATTGACATGCACATTAGCAAGCTGAGGGCGAAGCTTGAATCAGACCCCCGTTCCCCCAAGCGGATCAAGACCATTTGGGGAAGCGGGTACCTGTTCGTGCATTGAAGATGAAACCGAGCAAGATCTATATCAGGATATTTCTTTCCTTTCTTCTGATCCTCATCGTGACGGAAATCCTCATCTTTGCCCTTTTCGGGATCATCATGGGCAGATTCTTCCAGTCGGAATTCGATCATTATGCATCGGCGCAGGTCACGCTGGTCAAGGAGGTCCTTGACAGCAAGGTGAATGCAGCCCCACACGTCGACCTGTCTCAGAACGAATCCTTGAAGGACCTCGTCCGGGATTGGGGGGCGGTTCTGGGTGCGCAGGTCTGGTTACAAGATCCAGAGGGCCAAGTGGTGGTAAAATCCTTTTCCGGCGATCTGCCCAAGGAGCAGAGCGGGCTCCAAGAGCGGCGATGGAAGGACTTCGGCCATTTCAGACTGTACCATGGACGCCGGGGAGCCCCAAGGCTGTATGCGGTCATTCCTATCAAGCTCAAGGCGGAAAAGACCGCCGAGCTTCATGTCCTCTTTGCCAAGAGGAAACCCGCCCATCCGGAAGAAGGGTTTCTCTTGGGCCTTGGGATCATCGGCGTAGTGATCGCGCTTCTGGTGATGCCTGTCTCAAGGCTGATCTCCAAGCCGATCAACGAACTTAGGCACTCGGCCCAGCTTATTGCGGAAGGCGATCTGTCGCACAGGGCCGTCGTGAAAAGGAAAGATGAGATCGGCAAGCTTGGACGAGCCTTCAACCACATGGCGGACCGGGTGGAAAAAATGGTTCGAGGAGGCAAAGAGCTGACGGCACACATCTCCCACGAACTCAGGACGCCCCTGGCACGAATTCGTATTGCGGAAGAGATGCTCAGGGAAAAGCTGGAGAAGGAGAATGACGAGGGTCTCCACAGATACCTCAATGAAATTCGTGAAGACGTCGGGGAGCTGGATGACCTCATCGGCCGCATTCTGATGCTCTCCAAACTTGATCTCAAGGACAAGCCCTTGAGTTTTCAACCTGTGAATCCCGTGGACCTGATGCAGGGGCTCCTTAGCCGGCTGACGCCGGCTTTTGAACAGAGAAGCCTTCACTTGACCGCGGACTTCTCTTTTGAGCCGCCTTTGTGGGGAGATCCGGATGCACTGCAGACGACCTTCTCCAATCTTGTTGAAAATGCAATCAAGTATTCACCGCCTGGAGGCCGTGTGAGCGTCGAGATGAAAGAGGTCGGAGAAGAGATGGAACTTCTGGTGACCAATACGTCCGACAAGATCGCGGAAGAAGATCTGGAGAAGATCTTTGAGCCCTTTTACCGACTGGGAACAAAAAGGGAAGCGGGCTTCGGGTTAGGTCTTGCCATTGCGAAAAAAACCATCGAGGCCCATGGAGGCACGATTCAAGCGTGCAATGTGGAAGAGGGCTACAGAATGCGAATCGCACTACCGCGAAAAGCAACGGAACAGGGGCTCTAAAAGAAAGGCTGAAACTGCCCACCTCCGGAAGTATTTCAAGTTTGCCTCCGCGGCGAAGGTCTTCGTGTCGGTTTGTTACGCCGTCCAAGAATTCCACTTGACAGCCGAGCCTGAAGAAAGGAGTCTCGTCCGTCTTCATGAGGGATAAAGGATGAAAGGACCAGAGAAGACAGAGTGGAGTTAGCATTTTTCATCAAAGGCCTCATCCTAGGCTTTATCATCTGCGTTCCCTTCGGCCCTATCGGCCTCCTGTGCGCCCGGAGGACGTTGATGGATGGGAAAGCGGCTGGGGTTGCTGCTGTCCTTGGAGCCTCTGTGGTGGATGCGATCTACTGCGCCATCGCCGGACTGGGAGTCAGTTACATTTCAAATTTCCTGACCAACGAGCGCACAGTTCTCAAGGTAGTGGGCGGTCTCATACTGATCGCCATGGGGATCAAGATATTCCTCACTCATCCCACTGAAAAAACCCCTGAGGCGACCGGTCATGGATTCGTCGCCTCATTCGGTTCGTCCTTCTTCCTCATGCTCACAAACCCGCTGGCCATACTGGTATTCACGGCCACCTTCTCCGCTTTGGGGATCGGCGGGTGGCAGGATGCCTACGTTTCCACAGGGATGCTGGTGATCGGCGTTTTTGTAGGGTCGTCCCTCTGGGGCCCCATTTTCGTGGGAGGTGTCAACCTCTTCAGTCCTCAGCTGACCCCGAGTCAACTTCGCCTTGCCAATAGGACTGCGGGGATCATCCTCTTCGGCTTCGGCGTCGTCACCGGCCTTCTCGCCCTCCTGGGATGAATGACGGTATTCCTTCACCCCCACCTTGCCTCCCCCGTCGAGGGGGAGGAACATAAGGAGCATCGCTCAGGATCCCCCCCTTGGCGGGAGGGGTTAGGGGAGGGGGAAGAAAATTCGTTCTAGCAGGCTGATGTGGAGGCCTGCTAGTGGGCGTTTAATTTCGACCTTGAAAGGCCCCCTGTGTTTCGCAACGGCATCGAAGGCTTCTCTGGTTCCCCTCATAGATTCCGTACTTCGTAAAGAAGAAGGTGACGATGATTGCAAAGAACGGCACGAGGAACAAAGCGAGCGAGAAAAGGATCATCATTTCGTTCTGGAACAACCTCACTTTAGTCATGGGCACTGCAATCCGAATGATTTTGCCCTTCTCTTTTAAGAACAAGGCGGTGTAAAGCATCTCCATCCTCAACGTCTTGCTGAAACGGATAGTGCTTCCCTGCCCTTTTTCAAGGGCTTC
>CAZOLJ010000046.1:11350-37450 GCA_964580575.1 uncultured Desulfobacteraceae bacterium | reverse complement strand
TTGACCGCGAAAGACAACAGCGAAGACAGTCGGAAAAAGATCGTTACCTTGCCGGCATTGGACAGATGGCAACGATGATCGTTCACGATCTCAAGAACCCCTTGATCACCATTTTGGCTTTCTCCAAACGCATCCAGGAGGGCAAAGGGAACCTTGACAAAGCGGTACATGCCATCTGGGACTCTGCTCATAATATGCAAAAGATCGTTGAGAGCACATTGGATTTTGCAAGGCCCATTCAGCTCGACATCAAAGAGGCGGAGCTTAAAGACATTATCGACAACGTGGTGCAAACCTGCAAAACAAAGGCCGAAGAAAGCGGTGTAAACCTCTCCGTACAGGTTCCAACAGTGTCCATGACGATTGCCACAGACCCTCATCATATGGAGAGGGCTCTGATGAATTTACTCGCCAATTCGATTGAGGCTTCCAGGGCCGGGCAGGACGTTGTCATCAGCGCAGAGAACAAGGGGACCACGTGTGTGATAAGAGTCAAAGATAAGGGCGTAGGCATGGATAAGGAGATACTGGAGAATATTTTTGTCCCTTTCTACACAAAGAAGAAAAAAGGAACCGGGCTTGGAATGCCCATCGTGAAAAAGATCGTGGAAGGACATTCAGGGAAAATCAGCATTGACAGCCGAATCGGCCATGGCACAGAAGTCATCTTAGAACTGCCTTACCATTCCCCATCAGGAGGCAAGTCTTGACCCGCACGGCCATCGGATTTGTAAACCTCGCTTACATGAGGATCCAAAAGTCATCCCCGTCGACGTGCTGCAAGCTCACGCCTATTCCCTTCTTTCTCCTACGATCAAAAAGGCAGGTCCGGAGTTTTGACCAGGGCTTCTGAAACGAGTGCCACAAGCCCCCATATGGCATCCGCCGACAGATGGTTCTCTATGGAGCGGTCAAAGAGCACGGAAATCCTGGGCTCAAACTCGTCATCTCCCTTCCACAGCAGATAGTACAGTGGCACCTTGGGAAAGGCAGGAATTCTGAAGGCCGCATCCGCCAGGTTCTGCGCTTCTCCTCCCAAGGAATCCGCCGCTTTTCTGAACCCTTTCAGGTCGCGGCCAAAGCGTTCGAGCACCCCGCGCACATTCAGTTCATGGGGGCCCTGGAAAAAATGTGCGGTCTTGAGCTCTTGGGCGCTGACAAGCTCCCGGCTCAGGAGTTGAGGTCCTGCGTTCAGAAGATAGACGAGCACAAGAAGCTCCAGGAGGGAATGGCTCACCGGTTGCCACTCCCCCTGGTTCTTGCGTCTCAATGAATGATTCATTCTGTCCACCAGGATTTCTCGCCCTAGGACGGGAAGCACGATGTCTTCAGAGGAGAAAGCCTGCGCAAGTGCGTTCTGGCAGAGCACTGTGAGGTCTTTTTTCATGAGCTCTTCCCAGTAATGGGGGGGGACATGGATTTTTTCTTTTGTGGGATCGAGCTTTTGCTCGGCTTCGTTTCGTCTTCTTTCCTGCATCGTTAGAAACCCTTCACTGAACGGATAGGCGCCGAAGCGCTCGCACGGAAAATCTTCGCAGTCTCTCAAACAATAGTCTATGGCTCGGTTTGCAGCGCACTCGAGGATGGGGCAGGGAGCACCGAGAACTCGCACCTGCACCGCCATCTTTTGCTGGGCCTCCATGCTGGTTCCAGGGCCGCAGCTCGAACACACCCCCAGAACGTTCAGACGGCACACGTCACAGTTGATTCCGCAAGGACCTGTCGGCATACCCTTTGCTCCTCTCTATACACATCACTAGTTCCCGGACTCGACCAGCAGCGAAATCGAAGTCACCGAGCTTCTCTCCCCCCGACCGGCTTCCAGAACCGCCCTGATCACCTCGTTGGACTGCTGGCTTGCCCCTCCAATCGTCACCCACTGACCGATGGGCGCGACCAGCCGGGTCGATGCTTCGGTAAACCGGATCACCCGGGAGCCGGGTCCTCCGTGGGAAATCCTGGGGATAATGTCCACGTCCGCATGGTCTTTGAGAAGGACGGGCATCACCTCAAACCCGGTTTCGATACGCTGAATCGTC
The DNA here is from genome assembly GCA_964580575.1 of uncultured Desulfobacteraceae bacterium. GTDB lineage: Bacteria > Desulfobacterota > DSM-4660 > Desulfatiglandales > HGW-15 > CAVPDE01. The sequence goes on along the minus strand of CAZOLJ010000046.1, from coordinate 35,411 downwards.
ACGGATTCGGTGATCCGGGCATATTGCCTCGTGAGGTCGATCCAGCGCTGAGTGTAGAGGATATCCTGCCCCACCATGATGTATGCGGCGCTTCCGGAAACCACCGTGACGAAAAACTCCGAACTCCCCTGCTGAGCGCGGCTCCTGTCCTGAAGCCGGACCTCCACCCCGTCCTTTCTCATCGGCTTGCCCGCGCTCACGGACCAATCCTCCCCTGAGGCACGGGCCCTTCCCTCGACGCTCGTCCTCTCCCTTGCCCCGGACTCGTCGAAGCGAACCCGAATCTTCGCCTGTTTTCCAAGTTTGTCAAAACCTTGCAGGAACTCACGGACCCGCTGGATCGTCTCTTCATCGTCCACCACAAGGAGCGCATTAGTGCGGGCATCCGCCACCGCCCTCCCTCCGGGAGAGAGCAAGGATTGAACCATGGGCACAGCCTCTGCAGCCGTCCGGTACTGCATGGGATAAACCAGAGTCTCCGCACTACAGCGCGAAGAGGTCAGCCAGAGAAGACAGCCGCTAAACAGGGTGAACGCGATCAACAACACCCCAAGTTTGCCTAGCATTGCATTTGTCGCGCTCACACTCATGCAAGAACCCCCCCCCGTGAAGAGTCAATCGGCCTTTGCCAGTTTTTCCTTTTTCAGCACGCGGATATCCGTAATTCGGCTGAAGGGGTACTGACCCTGTTCGTCTTTTTCAAGGTACTTCACCATGTCCCAGATCGTGTTAAGCGCCATGGTCACCCCCACAAGCGCTTCCATCTCCACCCCGGTTCGTGCCCGGGCGCTGACGTAGCAGACAGCCTCGATGCCGTCGGCACGCACGTCAAAATCGACGCGCACCGTGTCGAGCGGAATCTGGTGACAGTGAGGGATCAGAAGGTGGGTCTGCTTTGCTGCGTTCATGGCGGCGACCTCCGCCACCTGAATCGGGTTGCCCTTTTTGATCCTCCCTGCATTTATCTCTTCGATCGTCCTAGGCGACAGGAATATCTTTCCTCCAGCATGCGCCTTCCTCACCACCACCGGTTTTTCTGAAACATCGATCATGCCCATGAATAGCGCCCTCCTAAGAACCGGAGTAATGGAGTATTGGAGTACTGGAGTGTTGGAAAGAAGAAACCACTGAATTCTCTCATCCCATTACTCCATCACTCCATCACTCCTTGATATTTTCTTTTTTCTTGCTCGCTTCTTTCTTGATCCGGTTCACTGCGTTCACCAGGGCGGGGAAAACATTTTCCCTTATATCGCCGGCCACGACCACGGCCAGTATCTCCTCGCCCACCTTCAAGCACCCCTCACTGGTCTCCACCAGCACTTCAGCAATGCCTGGCATCTGTTTGATATCACAAATAATAGCTTGAAGTGCCTCCTGCTCATAGGCGACCTCGATGCCCGTAACTTCGCGGCCATCGCGTGAGGTGTGCCGAACCACGCCCAGGTGGCTTGTGATCATGCCCACCTTGGACGGATCAGTGTTTTTCTTCACTCTCTCGATCATCTTGTTCAGATCCATGTTCCACCTCATCTCCGTTTTCCCGGTCAAGACGAAAGAGTCTCCGGGCTGTGTCCAAGTAGGTTTTGCCCAGGGGTCGATCCGCCTTTTGCTTCAAAAAAAGAATCGGATCGTTCAAAATTTTTTCAGTGATGGACAGGGTCAGAGTCTCCAAGCCTTGGATCTGCGCAGGGTTCAGTTCTCCCAGGCTCGAAAGGCTCTTCTTCAGCTCGGCATGGCGAATGGCCTCGGCCTTTTCCTTGAGAGACACAATGGTCGGTACCGCTTCAAGGGTCTTCAACCACTGATCAAATTTGATGACCTCCTCTTCCACAATCCGCTCCGCCTTGACCGCTTCGTCCTGCCTCTGGCTCATGTTGACCCGGATAATCCCCTTGAGGTCGTCGATGTCATACACATACACGTTATCCAGGTCGTTCACTGCGGGCTCCACATCCCTGGGAACGGCTATATCAATGAAGAAAAGAGACCGGTTCCTTCTCTTTCTCATGGAGCCTTTGACCTGATCATGGGTGATCACATAGCCGGGCGCCGCTGTGGAAGAAATGACGATGTCCGCCTCCAAGAGCTGGGTTCCGATTTCTTCGAAAGACACGGGAATGCCCTTGAAGCTCGCGGCCACTTCCACGGCCTTCTGAAAGGTCCTGTTGGCCACCGTGACAGAGCTGACCCCCTGGCTCATCAGGTGGCGCGCGGCCAGTTCCGCCATTTCACCGGCGCCGATGAGCAGGACCTTTTTCCCTTGGAAGTCATAGAAGATCTTCTTGGCCAGTTCCACAGCCGCGTAGCTCACGGAGACCGCCGCATCGGAGATCCCGGTTTCCGTTCGAACCCTCTTGGCCGTGTGAAAGGCGCGGTGCAGGAGGCGGTTCAGAATGACACCCGTTGTCTTTTCCTGTGTGGCATTGGAATAAGCCTCTTTGATCTGCCCGAGAATCTGAGGTTCCCCGATGACCATGGAATCGAGACTGGAAGCCACCCTGAAGATATGGCGCACCGCGTCCCGGTCTTCATAGGTGAAGAGACCGGAGCAAAGGCTCTCGGAAGACATCTGTCCTAGCTTGCAGAGAAGACTGACGACCGAATTCTTAGCCTCCTCCACCTGCTCGGTGGTGACCAGAGCCTCTACCCGGTTGCAGGTTGAAAGAAACAGGCCTTCCTTGATGCAGGAGAACTCTCGCATCATGACCAGGGCTTTGTCCGCGTGGGCCGGGTCCTTTGCCAGGCACTCCCGCACTTCAACCGGCGCCGTCTGGTGGTTCATGCCGATGTTGACGATGCGGATCATCCCTACGGCCGGCCCCCCATGTTTCTGAAACTGTGATAGTCGCTGAGCCAGAGGTTCGCACCGGCAAAGGCCAGCACCAAGATCAGAAACCCGAACAGGGAAAGCAAGGCTGCCTTCCGGCCTCTCCATCCGACCGCAAGCCTCTCATGCAAGAGAACCGCGTAGAAAAACCACGCCAGCAGCGAGCACACCTCTTTGGGATCCCAACGCCAATAGCTCCCCAGCGCATACTGCGCGTAGATGGCGCCGGTGATCATCCCTGCGGTCATGAACGTGAAGCCGCAGATCAGCGCGAAGTGATTGATGGAGTCCAGCGTTTCCAGCGAGGGGAGCCTGCTGTAAAGAGAACCCAAGCGCTTCTTCTTGATCTGGGATTCCTGGATCAGGTACATGATCCCTGCCACAAAGGTGACGGCAAGAAACCCGTTCCCTACAAAGGCCGTCCCAATGTGCACCGGGAGCCACAGACTCCTGAAAATGGGCTTGACCGTCACCTCGGCTGTCGGAAGAGTGGAGGACAGGATCAGCAGGCACGCTGCCACAGGTGCCACAAAAGATCCCAGCACCATGAGGCGGTATTTCAGATGAAAAAGGAGGTACACCAGCAGAAGAGTCCACGCGAAAAAGGAAAGAGAGGACTTGAGGCTCAAAACCGGAGCCACGCCGAGCGCGTAGTATTCGTAGCCGACGAAAAGAGTGAGGAAAGCGAACCCTGCCAAGAGAAGCCGATAGGCCCAGTGATAGGTCGTTTTTTTCTGGCGCACCAGGTAAACAGTGAACGCCGCCGTGGCCAGGAGGATCAGGATCAGCGCAACCCCGTAAAAGAAATGGGCCATAGGTCACTCTGCCTTGATAAAATCGAGAATCTGATTTTTGGACACGGGCCGCCCCATCACCTTCTCGATGAGTCGTGAAGCGAGATCCCAGTTTTTCTCCTTGATGGCGGGCAGGAGATCGGAGGTCACCAGCTCTTCGAAGGCGCTTTTCTTCTCTTCCTGGGAAAGGCCGAGGCGCAGAATCTCCTTTCTCAGGTTCCCCATGAGGTTCAGAAAAAAGCCGTATTCCTCGCCGAAATGTTGCTCCAGTTCAACCCTTACCTTCCTCGCAAACGCAGGGCTCTTCCCTGAGGTCGACACGGCGATCAGGAGGTCTCCCCTCGATAGAATCGAAGGCACGATGAAGTTGCAGTCCGCAGGCTGGTCCACAGCGTTCACGAGCAAGCCTCTCTGCCGGGCTGCTTCACTCACCTTGCCATTCAGCGAGGCGTCGTCCGTGGCTGCAAAGACGACAAAGACTCCGTCCAGGAAGGCTTCAGAAAACTCGCTGCCGAGAAAACGGATCTTTCCGGCGCTTCGAAGTTGCTCTAATTCCGCGGTCAGTTCTCTCGCGACGACTTGAACGGTGGCCCCGTGCTCAAGAAGAGTCTCGATCTTTCTCTGCGCCACCTTGCCCCCGCCCACGACCAATGCGTTCTTGCCATGAAGATCAACCAGGATCGGGTAAAACCTAGACATACTGATCCACCATATCACGGATGAAGCGCTCGATCTCCTCAGGGCCGCCTTTAGCGTCCAGCTCCAGGATGAGATTCTTAATCTTCCGGTAAGTGGTGGGATCTCTTTCGAGATCGTCGGTGGAGCGATAGGCTCCTCCCCTTCTGCCGATCCTGTAGATGAGGCGCTCCGGGTCAGGAAGCTTCTGATATCGGCTGATCACATCCAGCATCTTTTCCTTGTCCTCGGGAAATTTACCGCTCACTTCCTCCAGGAGGTTCATGATGTGGTCGCTCGTCACCACGCTCGTGATGCCTGAGAGAGTCGAAATGAAAAGCTTGAGCTCCTCCGCCAGCATGTCGTCGGTTTGCATCCTGAAGCTTCCCTCTTTCAGAAGGGCGGAGAGGGGCACCCTGTCCGGGATCCTCAAGCTTCGGATTCTGATGAAATGCGGGTTGATCTGGTTGAGCACCTCAGCCGTTGCCGTTGCATTCTCTTTCCACAAGGCCTGCCCTCCCAGCCCCGGCATGACGTACTCGGAGAGCTCAAGACCCGCAGCCATGGCCTTTTGACCGGCTTCTATCTGTTGGGCGGCCGTGACTCCCTTCTTCACCAGCTTCAGAACAGGATCGTATCCTGACTCCAGCCCCACGTGAACCCGGTCCAAGCCGGCTTCTTTGATTCTCTTCAGGGCTTCGGCGCTCTTGCGCGCAATGGTCCTTGAACGGGAGTAAGTGGTCACCCTTCTGATCTCGGGGAACTTTTCTCTCAGGAATTTGAGGACCTCCACGAGCCCATCGGTCTCCATGATCAGGTTGTCCGCGTCCTGCAGAAAACAGGCCCCGGTTCCATAGTAGAGCCATGCGGCGATGCTCCGGTACCCTTCGCTGTAGTTGGGGCTCGTATAAATGTGGCTGACCACCTGATCCGTCACTTTACCGCTCACACCCAGAGACCAGGAAAGGGCCTTGATGTCGTCGGCAATATCCTTGGCGGTCTGGATGTCTTTCTTGATTTCCTCGACTTCTCTCACAGAAAACTTCTGGCCTTTGTAAACCGGACAGAAAAGGCACTGATTCCAAGGGCAATTCCTCGTCAGGCGCAAGAGCAGGCTCGCCGCCTCGCTGGGCGGCCGGATGGGCCCCTGCTCAAAACCGATTTCTCTGCTCATGTATCTCATCCCTCTTGATCCTCTCTTTTCCTCGTCGGGCACTTTTATATGATATTCAAAAAGATATATCAAGACGGCCCAGGGTCAATACATTTTGCTAATCCTGCTTCATTCATGGTATACAAAAAACTCTGTTCCATGGGAGACCGCTCACTGAGGAGACCTGTTGAATGGCCCAGAAGAAAATCTCCTACCTCATGGAGAATTCAGAAGAAGCGCTCCGCCTTGAACTCAAGACCGACCCTGAGGCCCTTCGCGGTCAGGCCATGTGGTGTGGCGTGCGGCCTGGGATGCGGGTTCTGGACGCAGGGTGCGGGCCGGGCAAGGTCACCTCCATCCTCTGGGGGATGCTCCAGCGCGGGGGCAGCATCCTGGGTGTGGACTACTCTGAAGAACGAGTCCTGTACGCAAAGAAGCATTACGGCAACCGCTCCGGCATCGATTTCCGCTTCCATGACCTCCGCCATCCCCTTGAAAACCTGGGTCCCTTTGACCTGATCTGGGTTCGTTTCGTCCTCGAGTACAACCGGGTCGAGAGCTTTGAGATTATCCGGAACCTCGATGCAGTGCTGAAACCCGGCGGTTCCCTCTGCCTTCTTGACCTTGACTACAATTGCCTCAGCCATTTCCCTCTGCCCGCCCCCATGGAGAGGATTCTCTTCGAATTGATGAAGCTACTGGAGACGCGGTTCAATTTTGACGCCTATGCGGGCCGAAAGCTCTATTCCTATCTCTATGATCTGGGCTACGACGACGTCGCACTCCATCTTCTTCCCCACCACCTGTTCTATGGTGAGGTCAAGACCGAGGATGTCTTCAATTGGGTCAAGAAAGTGGAAGTCGTTTCTCTGAAAGCAAAGGAACTGTTCGAGGATTACCCGGGCGGCCGGGGTGGTTTTTTTGAGGATTTTAAGTCGTTTTTTCTTTCGCCCAGACGCTTTACCTATACTCCCTTGATTCTTTGCAAGGGAATGAAGCCCAGCTCGCCTTGAGAACCGCTTGAACTGCGGTCAATGAGAGGACTGAAGCCGAAGATTTCGAGCTTGTCTTTCTTCCCCCGGAGTCTCTGTGCTCCCAGATTGATGGGGGTGACGACTTGTTACGAAGCCATCACTTGTAGCTGATGCGAAATCTCTTTTGCATGTACTCCAGATACTCATTTCCATATTGCACGTTCAATACCCACATTTGATAATGCTTTTCAAAGGGGATCTCATTTTCCTCCACATAACTCATGGGATAAAAGAGGACTGGGAGCCGTTCCATCTCGAACTCTCCTGCAAGCTGCGAGATCGCCGTAGAGAGAACGCTCCAAGGGAGTGCTTTAGAGTTGGATACCAACACTTTGATACCATTCAAAAGTTCCGAAAGATTGAATCCGAGATCTGAATGGTTCACAACCAGAAGGGCACAGAGTTTTTCGTTCGACTTGAGCGAATAGGTCTGCCAACTCCTGGTTAAACCCATCTCGGCGTAGGTCTTCTGGAGAGGGTTTTGCTTCATCTCTGTGTGCCTCAGACTCATGGCATCGAGCAGCAGGCCTCCTGACTGACTCCTGTAGATGTGTTCGAATTCCCAGAGATCCCGTTCCGAACTTTGATTCAGGGTCCAACCCTCCGGGAGTTTGGTCCCTAAGGAAAGTCGCGTGTACGGGAGATAGGCAAAGAGATCCAGCGAACAGCCGCGAGGGTTCTTGAGCTCCCTTGCAAATCCTCCGAAGACCCTGTCAGGGAATTTGTTTTCCGGCCGAAAGTAACAGATCGTGTAATCCATGCTGGCCGATGGCAAACGATGCATGTCGTTCAGGTAATGCATGATCTGTTTCAGGACCATGAATCCGGTCCGCTTGCTCTCCGTGGATTTGGCAGCATGGTGATGGATCATCCAGGCTCGGTCATAGGCGCGAACCATGGAGATGTGGCCGAAGATGCGACCGTTTTTCTGGTAGGTGAAGTGTCGTGCGATTCCTGGGTTGTTCTGGTAGAGTTTCTTGTACGTTTCCTTGAACTGGGCTCGCTGACGCTGGATCAATCGGTATTTCTTCGGGTAAAGGAAACCCGTTTCAAAAAAGAACTCCCAAAGTGCATCCATGTCCAATTCTGTGGAGACATAAGCATGGGGATCCATGGCACTGGTCAGGATGTGGGTCAGGCTGCTGTAAGCCTGAATATCCATGTCCAGAATCGCCATGCCGCACCGGACGTCGTTTCCGCCACATGGCTTGCAATAGATGACCTGGGCCGAACATTTCACTTTAAGAAACCCCGCAAGTCCCAATGAAGCCTCAGGAATGATCATTCCTGGCAGGAGCACTCTTTCATCCGCCTCTTCCTGAACCGAAAACCCGGAGGTGGAAATATCCTTCACTTCAAACTGAACCTTTTTACCCAGAAAAGGGTGGAAGAACGATAGGCTTGGAGCCGGCGCAAGTTTTTGCCGCACATTTCGAATGGGTTTTTTCTTAAACCGGCTGATTTCACCGTTCAACGGAGCGAACACGATTTCTTTTTCCGTGGATTGACCGCGCTGCCGGATCATTCGGCAGGCTCCTGAAAAAAGGATTTTGCTCTCACTCCTGAGATGAATGACCGCCGCATCTTCACTGTTGAACCAGCGAAAAGAGCAGAAAGGATCCGGACGAACCCGGATTCGAAACCCCACGGGACTGAAATCCATGAGCTCTCCTTCTGCATGGAATCCATTCTGGATCAACTCGGCCTTGACGTCCCTGCAGGCATACCTTCTGGCTCGCCTCTGCCCCAGAGCATAGCCCTCTTCAGGCAATTCAAGGACAAGAAACTCCCTGTTGATCTCCTTCAGAATGGCAGGCACCATGATCATGGAGCGACCATCGTCAACGATCAGGGACTTGAACTCCAGAATATCCAGGTCCGGGCCGGCAAAATCTTTTTTTTCCCAATGGCAGGTGACCGTTTTCCCGATGGAGGACTGCGGGTAAGCATTCAATAGAAGAGATTCCCTGTAGTCGGGATGGTGGAGAAGAACGCGGACGACTCCTTCAGTGAAATGGATATGGTTGATGGTATTCGTGAGCGCATCTTGCCCCAATTTCTGCGCGCTCTCCATGGCCAGCACAAGGTCTTCATGTTTGAAAACCCAAGGGGGCAACCACAGTTCATGACCGGCCATGGGAGTGCTCGAATCGGATTGAACAGAAAGAAATTCCCGCCGCCTGTACGCTTCCATCATACCCTCCAGGCTATAAGCCTTTTCCTGTGACGACCTTCTGCTGGAGATTCCTCAGCTTCAACATGGCTCTTATCTATTCAACTTCTGTGCCAGCATCCGTTGCAATACCAGGGACTTTCATGAGAGTATCTGAGGAAGAGCTAGAAATCCTTTACCCGCGCGCTCCTCCGACTCTCGGACTTCCGCGGTTCCCGTCGCGTTGCTGTCTTTTATTGTCTTGATTTCAGGTCTGATTCTTGCCAAGCTGCACAGAAATATGTGCACGCTTGCACATCGTGGCGGGCGAAGGACAAGGAGTTTTCTTCTTGTGAGACAGGTTCATCGACCTTCACTTAACGGATGAGGCTTAATTGGTAACCATTTGTTGCGATTCGCATTGTCTGATGCGAGAAGTGATCCTGCCCTGCATCAACAGACCAACTCCGAGAACCTGTTCCCGGAAGCGAAGAATGACGAATCCTTCCTCCATGCCGCTCTCCACCTCCACTGGTTCGGCTCTCAGCAGGTTTTCAAGCTCGCTGTCAGAGAGGGAGTGAACCCCTTTGGTTGCACGATGTCCGAAGAGCTGGACCATGCGGTTGGCGGGCTTCAGGTATTTCCCCACTTTGTCAAAGGCCTTCAGCCCTACCTGGCTCACCTTGAGTCTTACAGGCAGATTCACACTCGTTGTCTTCCGTAGGAGCCACCAGCTCTTCCTTCTGCTGAATAAATCGAACTCGGCGAAGGCCTGCTCAGGGATTCCGAAGCGCTCTTCCAGGTACGAGAGCAGCAGTCGCCGCTCATCCTGGTCTGCGAATTTTGGCCATGAAGAATCCCACGGAATCGATCCGGTGAGGGTAGAACCTCCCTGCTCCGTGCACTCTTCCATCAAACCTCTCCTTTCCCCACTGGGAAATCCCCGGCTCTACGCCGGGGATGCTGTTAAGAGGAACGAGTTCCGCATGCCTATGCTTGAGGAGATAGTCAACGACGCTTTCGTTTTCCACCGGGCTGTAAGTGCACGTGGAGTAAACCATGATCCCTTGTTTTTTCAAGAGATCAAAGCTTCTCAAACTCATTTTCTTTTGTGCCTCCGCCATCGCGATCCGGTACTTTGAATCTTCTGTCGCAGAAGGTTCTCTGGAAAGCCGCCACCTCCCCTCCCCTGAACATGGGACGTCGGCCATGACGAAATCGAAGGATTCCCTCAAAGGGAATTCCTGAGCGGGATAAGCGGTCACAACGGCATTCAACACCCCGAGTCTTGAAAGAGTGTGCATGAGAGGGGCGTGCCGCCTCACATGGAGTTCATTGGCGACAAGGATGCCGGTATTGGCCATGAGTTGGGCCAGGTGAGAAGTCTTTCCGCCCGGGGCAGCGCAAAGATCCAGCACCGAAGTATTCGGTCTAGGTGCTAGAACCAAGGAGGCGATACTGGAGGTGAGCGCCTGGGGATGGATGTACCCGAGGAAATACTCCAGCAGTTTGCCCGGCAGAAGGGTCCTGGGAGCTTCATAGAGTGTGTCGTCTCCGACACCGGATGGTCTCAGGGATATGCCTTTATCCTGAAGCATAGAGATGACCGAAGCAGGAGAGGTCTTGAGACGATTCACGCGAAGGTGATTGGGAAGAGGGGTTCTGAGGCTCTCCAGAAAGGTTTCAAAGTCAGGAATAATCTCTTGATATTCTGAGAAAAGTTGTCTCATGAAAGACAGTGATGCAGTCCTCCGTTTCCACCTCTCTAACTGGACCGAGGCACAAAAGGCACAAAGCAGAAAAATCCTTGCATCCCTTTGTCCCTTTGTGCCTATGTGCCTTTGTCCCTTTTACTTCCCCAGCAGATGGTTGGAGATGACGGTTCTCTGTATCTCGGAAGTCCCCTCGTAAAGGGTCAGGACTCTCGCATCCCGATAATACCGCTCCACAGGGAAGTCCTTGATGTATCCATAACCACCGTGGATCTGCAGGGCCCTGTAGGCGACCTTGTTAGCCATTTCCGAGGCAAAAACCTTTGCCATGGAAGCGGCGGCTGAAAAATTCTCTCCCCGGTCTCTCATGGCAGCGGCGTTGAAAGTGAGGAGCCTGGCCGCCTCAATGTCCGTCGCCATGTCCGCGATCATCCAGCGAATGGCCTGGAATTGGGCAATCGGCTTTCCGAACTGGACACGCTCCTTGGCATAAGCCACGGCTGCGTCCAGGCAGGCTTGAGCCAATCCGACCGATTGCGAAGCGATTCCGATCCTGCCCCCGTCAAGAGAAGCCATGGCGATGACGAAACCCTCCCCTTCCTTACCCAGCAGGTTCTCCTTGGGAACCCGGCAGTCTTCAAAGATCAACTCCACCGTGTCGGAAGCGCAGAGCCCCATCTTTTCTTCTTCTTTCCCCACGGAGAATCCGGGGGTTCCTTTTTTCACCACAAAGGCGCTCATTCCCCGGTGCTTTTTCTCCTTGCTGGTGTAGGCGGTAGCCACGGTGATATCCGAATTCTTTCCCGTGCTGATGAGGACCTTGTTGCCGTTGAGCACATAGCTGTTCCCATCCTTTAGCGCCCGGGTCTTCTGGCTTGCCGGGTCAGAGCCTGCCCCTGGTTCGGTCACTGCAAAAGATCCGATCATCTTCCCAGCGGCAAGAGGTTTCAGGTAGGTTTCCTTCAGATAGTCGGAACCGAAGCGATAGATGGGTCCGCAGGCCACGGAATTGTGGACGGACATGATCACGGCCGTGGCCGCACAGGCATAGGCGATCTCCTGGAGGGCCACGGAGTAGCTCACCGTGTCGACGCCTGCGCCGTTGTACTCTGCCGGCACATTCATGCCCATGAGGCCCAGTTCACCCATTTTGCGCAGGTTTTCCCTGGGGAATTCCCTTGTTCTGTCGCGCTCCGCCGCCGTGGGAAGGATTTCTGTGCGGGCAAATTCCCTCACCATGGCCCGGATCATCTTCTGCTCTTCATTCAATTCAAAGGACATGAACTCTCCTCTCCATGATCAAGGCGTATACAGAACCACCAGGAGCTCTGCTTTCTCTGCGCTCAGATTGCGCAGTTTGTGCACGATGGAAGAATTAAAGTGAATGCAGTCGCCGGGCTTCAGAACGCTCCGGTTCTCTCCCACCAGAACTTCAAGCTCACCCTCGAGAACATAGATGAATTCTTCTCCCAGGTGCTGGTAGCTGACCCCCTTGTGGTCCGACCGCGGATCGATGAACACCTTGAAGGCTTTGAGATGCTTGTGCTGGGCGTCTGGCGTGAGATTCCGGTAAGAATAATCCTCGGTTCGCTTCTGGTAATCGTCATGAGCCTTGCTTCCTATCTGCTTCTTCTCCTCCTTGAGGAGAACGCTCGAATCGATTTCCAGAGCTCTGGAGAGTTGAAGGATCACGGCGACCGGAGGAATCACTTCCGCTTTTTCGATCTGAGAAATGTAAGCGGTTGTCAGTCCGGTTTCATTGGCCAGACTCTGAAGCGACATGCTGCGCTCTTTGCGAAGCTTCACCAGTCGTTTTCCAAGAGGTAAGGGTCCCTGCTTTGCCGGCATGCCTATGCCCTCCTTTCACTCTTCCTTCTTTTTTCGGAACTTGAGAACCAGCCCCAACAAGAGGACGGCACTGATCAGAATCACGAGGTTCGATGCAAAAAAGGTCATGATGAACGAAAAAGGGTCCGTGAGATGGTACGCCAAAACCAGGAGATAGACTCCAAAGAGCAGAAAAAACAGCTCCACGATCCCCAGCACAACCCGGCCCACGTGCAGAAGGATCCTTGAGCGCTTAGGTCGGCCTTCTTGAGGCTCCTCAGGGTCGGTCATTTCTTGCGGCCCAGTTTGGAGAAAACCAGATTGTCCGAAGCCGTGTAAGGGTCCATCTCCCCGGCTAGAATCGCCTCCACCGCACGCTCGAACTCGCCGCCTTCGATCAGTTGATCGAGCACCTCCTGAACAAGCCGGTTCTTGATTATCTCAGCCAGTTCTTCGCGGACTCTGAGCGTTCGGCGCAGAAGGTGCTGATCCCCTCCCGACTCCATCAGGTAGGCTCTGTGTTTCTCGATCGCCTCCAGAAGCTCGGCGACCCCCCGGTCGAAAACCGCCTCCACCTTGAGAATGGGCGGGGTCCACTTCCCTTCCCTGAACTTCTGCTGGCCCATGTCGATCATTTGCCGCAGTTCATTCAGCGTCTTGTCCGCTCCTTCCCGGTCCGCTTTGTTGATGACAAAAATGTCACCCACCTCGAGGATGCCGGCCTTGATGGCCTGGATGTCATCCCCCATCCCCGGAATCACGACGATGATCGTGGTCTGAGCGCTCTTGACCACATCCACCTCGTCCTGTCCCACGCCCACCGTTTCCACAAGGATGTAGTCCTTGCCCATGGCATCCAGAACATCGATCGCGCTGCGAGTGGACTGGGTGAGACCTCCGAAATGTCCTCGCGTGGCCAGAGAACGGATGAACACCCCCTCATCGAGGCTGTGACGCTGCATGCGGATGCGATCGCCCAGGATAGCCCCCCCGCTGAAGGGGCTGGTCGGATCGACCGCGAGCACCCCCACGGTCTTTTCTCCTTTTCTCAAATGGGCCACCATCTGGTCCACGAGCGTACTTTTGCCCACACCGGGTGCGCCTGTGACGCCGACGACATAGGCGTGACCCGTGTGGCTGTAAAGCGCTTTGAGGGTCTCCCGGACCTCGGGAACCCTGTCATCAATATCCCGGATCAGCCGGGCCACGGTCCGCACATCCCCTGCAATGACCTTTTCAACGGCGCTTGTCATCCCGCCACCCTCGGCTTCACGTGCTCTCTCACCCACTTCACAATCTCATCCAGTTTGGAGCCGGGGGTGAAGATCTCGGCAATCCCTGCCTCTTTCAGCCTCGGGATGTCCTCGTCGGGAATGATCCCTCCCCCGCACACGACAATGTCCTCGACTCCTTTCTCTCTCAGGAGCCTGACCACCTCGGGGAACAGATACATGTGCGCTCCGGCCAGGCTGGACATCCCCAGCATATCCACGTCTTCCTGGATCGCCGCCTGAACAATGGATTCCGGCGTCTGATGAAGTCCGGTGTAGACCACCTCAAACCCGGCATCCCGAAAGGCCCTCGCAATAATTCGGGCCCCTCGGTCATGCCCGTCCAGCCCCGGTTTAGCCACCATCACCCTGAGTTTGCGTTCCTTCACCATCCTCCCCTCTCGGATCCCTCACTCATCATGCTTCGGTTCCTTGTTCGACATTCGCTCTGTGCGTCGTATTTGCTTATTCACGGACAAACAAAGTTTGTCCGTGCCACCATTTTCTTGTTCACCGTTCACCGTGGATCGCTGTCCGTCGTCCGTGCCACCCATGAGACTTCTCCCTTTCTTCTTGGCCCTTAGGGTGAACCGTGAACGGTGACTCCTTCTTGGTTTTGCTTTAGCCGTGTACCGTGTACCTTGCGCCGTGCGCCTTCCTAATAAATCCCCGGATCCCGGTACTCCCCGAAAGTCTTTCGAAACACATCACACACTTCCTGCAGGGTCGCATGAGCCTTCACCGCATCAATGATGAAATCCATCGCGTTCGTGTTCCCTGCGCACGCTTCCCCCAATTTCTCCAGGCACTCCCTGACCTTCTTGTTGTCACGAGCGTTCTTGACCCGATGGAGCTTCTCGATCTGCATCTTTTCCAGTGTGTCGTCGATCTCGAGGATGTCCACCGGGAGTCTCTCTTCTGTGATGTACTTGTTCACCCCCACCACGGTCTTTTGGTTATCATCGATCTGATTTTGGTAATGATAGGCCGAATCCGCAATCTCCCTCTGGGGGAAGCTCTTTTCAATAGCCGCAAGCATCCCTCCCATGTCGTCGATCTTTTGGATGATGGCAAAAGCCTCTTCTTCCATCTGGTTCGTGAGCGCCTCTACGAAATACGAGCCGCCCAGAGGATCGATGGTGTTGGCCACGCCCGACTCTTCCGCGATGATCTGCTGAGTTCTCAGCGCTATGGTGGCGGCCTCCTCGGTCGGAATGGCCAGCACTTCGTCCAGAGAATTGGTGTGAAGGGACTGGGTGCCTCCCATGACCGCAGCCAGCGCCTGGAGCGCGGTTCTGACGATATTGTTGTAGGGCTGCTGCGCCGTGAGCGAACACCCGGCCGTCTGGGTGTGAAAGCGCAGCCACCAGGATCGCTGGTCTTTTGCTTTAAATCGATCCCTCATGACCTTTGCCCACAGGCGCCGGGCGGCTCTGAACTTGGCGATTTCTTCGAAAAAATCGAGGTGGGAGTTAAAAAAGAAGGAAAATCGGGGGGCGAAGTCATCGACATTCAAGCCCCGTTCCATGGCCGCCTGGGTGTAGGCAATGCCGTCTGCAAGCGTGAAGGCCAGTTCCTGAACCGCTGTGGAACCTGCTTCACGGATGTGGTAGCCGCTGATGCTGATGGTGTTCCAACGGGGCACCTCTTTGGTCCCGAATTCTACGGTGTCCGTGATCAGCCGCAACGAAGGTTTGGGCGGGCACATGAAGGTCTTCTGGGCGATGAACTCCTTGAGCATGTCGTTCTGGATCGTGCCGCCGATGATTTTCCGGTCAATGCCGCGATTCTCGGCCACCGCAATGTACATGCCCCAGATCACCGGGGCCGGCGGATTGATCGTCATGGAGGTAGTGATCCGGTCAATGGGGAGCCCCTCGAAAAGATCCTCCATGTCCACCAGCGTGTCAATCGCCACCCCGCACTTGCCGCACTCTCCCCTGGCCCGAGGGGAATCGGTGTCATAGCCCATCAGGGTCGGCATATCAAAGGCGGTTGAGAGTCCTGTCTGCCCCTCCTTGACCAGGTGATGAAATCGCTTGTTCGTGTCCTCGGCAGAACCAAGACCGGCAAACATGCGCATGGTCCACAGTCGGCCCCGATACATGGAGGGCTGGACTCCCCGCGTGAAGGGATATTCGCCCGGAAATCCCAGGTCCTTCCCGAAATCCTCACCTGCCACATCCTCAGGCGTGTAAAGGTTCTTGATCTCCTTGTCCGAGACCGTTGAAAACCGCTCCAGCCGCTCGCGCGCTGCACGGAAAATCTCATCCAGCTTTTTCTGCCACTTCTTGTGCTCTTCCCTGATCTCATCCATGATCTTTTGGTTGTAGGTCAAGGTCATCTGGCACCCCCCCTTTTGGTCTGGAATGAGTTCCGTCTACTGTTCTTTGTTGAATGAATAAGGAAGGACTCGAAAGTAAAGCATAGAGCTGAGAGCACGGAGTATTCGAAAACTTTTTCTTGCTCCCTGCTCTGCACTCCCTGCTCTTTGCTCTATGCTAAAACTTTCCTAGCACTGCGCTGGCGATCGTGTTCTTCTGGATCTCCCGGGTCCCTTCGTAGATCTCCATGATCTTCGCGTCCCGGTAGAAACGCTCCACCTCGTACTCCAGCATATAACCGTATCCGCCATGAAGCTGGATCGCCTCGTCCGCCACTTCCACGGCGATTCGGCCAGCATACATCTTCGCAATGGAGGTCAGCTTCGGGTCAATGATCCCCTGATCAAAATTCCAGGCCGCCCGGTAGATAATGAGCCGTGCGGTCTCTATCTTGGTGACCATGTCCGCGAGCTTGTGCTGCGTCACCTGAAACTCGGCGATTTTTTTCCCGAACTGGCTTCGCTGCTTCGTGTAAGCCAGGGCTCGATCAAAAGCCCCTTCAGCAATTCCCAGAGCCTGGGCAGCAATTTCTACCCGGCTTTCATCAAAGAACTCGAGAACCTGATAGAACCCCTTGTTCTCTTTGCCCACCAGATTCGACGCAGGGACCTTCACGTTGTTGAAGGAGAGTTCTCCTGTGGCGGTCATTTTGATCCCCATCTTCTCCCCCACGTCATTGGAGGTGAAACCCGGAGTGCCTTGCTCCACGAGGATGACCGATTGACCACGGTAGGTCGGTTTGGCCTCTGGATCGGTCTGGCAAAGGGCTAGCACAAAGTTGCCGATGGTTCCGTTGGTGATGAAGGTCTTTACCCCGTTGATCACGTATTCGTCGCCCGACTTCACAGCGGTCGTGTTCATCAAGGTAATGTCGCTTCCGTGATCCGGCTCCGTAAATCCTCCGCTGCTCAGGAACTCGCCCTTGGTGATGGGAAGCAGGTACTTCAGCTTCTGCTCTTCAGTTCCGTGCCGCAAAAGAATTTCCGAGGCGAAATCCGCAAGGCTGATCGCTATGCCGAGGCTTGAGTCCTGGCGGCAGAATGCTTCCGTCACCAGCGTGTTCTCCATGATGCCGTATTCCTGTCCGCCGTATTTTTCCGGATAGTGAATCCCGAGAAATCCCAGGTTGCACGCTTTTTTCCAGATCTCCTTAGGAAAACTGTGCGCTCGTTCATGCTCCAGAGCGATTTCCTTGTCGAATTCTCCCTTGGCGAAATCCTGCGCCGCCTTCTGAATCTGTTCCTGATCCTTGGTCAGTCTGAAATCCATAGTCCGAATCTCCTAATGCAAAGGTATTGGAGTACTGGAGTGTTGGAGTGATGGAGTACTGGAACATATCGGAGATCGGAGCAGGTTTTACCATTACTCCACCACTCCATTACTCCACTACTCCAGGCCTTTCTACTTACTCCATTTCTCCCATACTCCAATTTCTTCTTACTCCAACTCTCCCTTGAACACAGGCTTTCTCTTTTCCAGGAAAGCGCTCATCCCTTCTTTCGCATCCGCACTGCTCATGCAAAGCCCGAAGTGATCGGTCTCCATCTGGCATCCCCGCCGAAGATCCGCGTCGTAACCCCGATCAATGCACTGTTTCACGGCTCTCAAGGAGACTTTGCCCTTGGAAGCGATCACACCGGCGGTCTTCATGGTCTCTTCCCAGAGCTTGTCTGCAGAAAAAACCTTGTTGACCATCCCGATCGCCTTGGCTTCCTGTGCGCTGATCATCCCGCCGGTCATGCACAGTTCTTTCGCCATGGCTTTGCCCACAAGCCGGGACAGCCTCTGGGTTCCGCCGAAGCCCGGGATGATTCCCAGATTGATTTCAGGCTGCCCGAATTTGGCATTCTCGGAAGCGTAGATAAAATCGCAGGCCATGGCCATTTCCGCCCCGCCTCCCAGGGCAAACCCATTGACGCACGCAATGACTGGGAGGGGAAAGTTCTCGATGCGGAAGCCGAGCTCATGTCCCTGTTCTGACCACTTTCTGGCTCCCAGGGGAGGCAGGTTCACCATGTAGGAAATGTCCGCCCCGGCTATGAAGGCTTTATCCCCTTCGCCTGTGAGCACCACGACCCGGAGGGAAGGATCTTTTTCGATCTCATCCAGAGCCTGGTGCACCTCGGAGACGAGCTGAGGGTTGATCGCGTTCAGCGCCTTGGGCCTGTTGAACTTGATGACCCCGACGTTTCCCTGTTTCTGAAAAATAATGGTTTCGTAAGCCATGGGTCGCCTCCCCCTACACTCTTTCCAGGACCGTGGCCATGCCTTGACCGCCGCCGATACAAAGGGTGGCCAGTCCTAGGGCATGTCCCTTTCTTACCATTTCATTGGTTAAGGTTACCAGGAGACGGGCGCCCGAGCATCCGATGGGATGGCCGATGGAAATCCCGCTTCCCATGACGTTAGTTCTTTCCATGTCGCACTTGAGCTCCCGGATACAGGCAATGGCCTGGGATGCAAAAGCCTCATTGAGCTCGATGGTGCCGAAGTCGTTGATGGTCAGTTTCTCCCTGTGAAGGATCTTTCGCACCGCAGGAATCGGACCAAGGCCCATGAACGCCGGATCCACGCCGCCTGCGGCATAAGCCCTGATTTTGACCAGGGGCTTGAGCCCGAGCTCTTTGGCCTTGCTCGCGGACATGACGAGAAGCGCTGCAGCCGCATCGTTGATGCCCGAAGCATTGCCGGCTGTCACGGTTCCGTTCTTTTTGAATGCCGGAAGCAGTTTTGCCATTTTCTCCACGCTCGTGTCCATGGGCCTTTCATCGGTGTCAAAGACCAGAGGCTCTCCTTTCCTCTGGGGAATCACCACAGGGGCGATCTCCTGTTTGCAGATTCCGTCCGCAATGGCCTTCCGTGCCCTTTGATGACTCAGCGCTCCCAGCTGATCCTGCTCTTCCCTGGAAATCCCATAGTTCTCGGCAATGTTTTCCGCCGTGAGCCCCATATGATAGCCGTAAAAAATCTCGAAGAGCCCGTCGAAAACCATGAGATCCACAAGGTCCACGTTGTTCATCCTCGCGCCCCAGCGCGCAGCCGGCAGCGCATAGGGAATGAGGCTCATGTTTTCCATTCCACCGGCAAGCACAATGTCCGCCTCCCCGGCGCCGATGGACTGGGCCGCAAGGGTCACGGCCTTCATGCCTGAAGCGCAGACTTTATTGATGGTAAACGCATTGGTCTCCTTCGGAATGCCGGCCTTGATCATGGCCTGTCTGGCCACGTTCTGCCCCTGTCCTGCGCCCACCACGTTCCCCATGATGACTTCATCGATTTTTATGGGCTTCAGGGAATCCGCATAGTCATAGGCCTTTTTCTCCAAATCGATCATCCCCTTGCCCTTGAAGGGGTCCGGAGCGAATCGCGTTAGCTCTTCTGTCGCCACAGGCTTGACGCCGGCTCTTTTCAAGGTCTCTTTCAACACCAGAGCACCCAGGTCCACAACGGGTGTCGATTTCAGAGTACCGCCGAAGGATCCTACAGGCGTCCTGACGCCCGCCACAATCACTACATCTGTCATAACGTATCTCTCCTTTGTTTTTTGATAGTATCATGAAACTGGAGTACTGGAGTGATGGAGTATTGGAGTAATGGAAAAAAACGAACATCCTCCATTTGCCCGGTTTCTTGATTTGCTCCTTACTGCTTACTTCCTACTGCCTACTGTTCATTGTATACCACCAGCGTGACCGCCTCTCCACCGCCGAGGCAGAGGCTTGCCTCGCCCACTTTGGCCCCCCTCTCCTTCATCGCATAAATCAGTGTGGTCAGAACCCTTGCCCCGCTGGCTCCGATCGGATGCCCCAGGGCCACGGACCCGCCGTTCACATTCACTTTTTCAGGGTCAAGGTTTAGCACCTTGTTGATTGCCGCGGAGGAAGCGCTGAACGCCTCATTGATCTCGTGAAGATCCACCTCCTCGGTCTTGAGGCCTGCTTTGGCCAACACCTTAGGGATGGAGTAAATGGGTGCGATCAGCACATACTTCATGTCAACGCCAAAAGCGCCCTGAGCCCCTACACGAACCAAGGGTTTGCATCCCAGCGCTTTTGCTTTTTCCCTGGACATGACCACCAGGGCGGAAGCGCCGTCGCTAATCTTGGAGGCATTGCCTGCAGTGACCACCCCGCCTTTCTTGAAAGCGGGAGCCAGTTTTCCCAGCGACTCGAGACTCGTCTTAGGCGGTCTGAGTGGAATTTCATCGGTGTCAAAGACCTTGGGGTCGCCCTTCCTGGCAGGAACAGTGATCGGGGTGATTTCTTGTTTGAATCTTCCCTTTTCGATCGCGTCCCAGGCCTTCTCATAAGACCGGATGGCAAACCGGTCCATGTCCTCCCGGCTCACGCCCCATTTCTCGCCCACGAGCTCAGCGCTCATGCCCATGTGAAAGTCGTTCACGTGATCCCACAGACCGTCGTGGACCATCCCGTCCATGACGCGGCCGTTGTTCATCCGGTACCCTGTCCGCGCCTTGTCCAGAAGGTAGGGACACAGGTTCATGTTCTCCTGGCCCCCGGCGATGACCACCTCCGCATCCCCGCACTGGATGGCCTGGGCTGCGAGCATGACGGCCTTGAGTCCTGAACCGCACACTTTGTTCACCGTGATCGCGCCCACCTCCCAGGGAAGACCTGCCCGCACCATGGACTGCCGCGCCGGGTTCTGCCCCAGCCCGTGAGGCAGAACGCACCCCATGATCACTTCGTTCACCTCTTCTTTCTTGATTCCCGCCCGCTGGATCGCCTCTTTGATGACATGGGCGCCCAGGTCCGTAGCGGATACGGTGGCGAGGGACCCTCCGAAGTCTCCTATGGCGGTTCTGCACGCACTCACGATCACAACATCTCGCATTCAGGACTCCTTTCCCGGAAAAAGCATTGTACAGTCAAATAAATGGACTATACAAAGACAGGTGATTTCAAGTCAAGATTTAAAAACGCACGGGAAGGCGTGCTAACTGTGCCGTGGGCAAGGATTTCCGAATCACCATGGACTTGCGTCCTTTGTCCTTTTCTCTTGACAGAACGAGCGTCGACTAGCTAGTCTAGAGTGCTTTTCTCCGGGGTTTCTCTAGCCCCACAGGGTATTTTGTGTCAGAAAGGAAAAGGGCATGAATCCGCTTGCAGTTGAATTGAATGAAGTGATCCAGAAGGCCAACCTTCACGTCTATGAAATGCTTTCGGAAGTTGGAAAGAACCTCTTTTTCCCAAAAGGCATCCTCACCCAGAGTGCCGAAGCCAAGGAAAAGGCGCACAAGTTCAACGCCACCATCGGCATGGCCACAGAAAAGGGCCGCACCATGCATCTGCCCTCGGTCATGACCATGCTGAGTGGCCTTGAGCCAGAAGAAACGCTCACCTATGCGCCCTCTTTCGGTATCCCCGCTCTTCGAAAGGCGTGGAAGGAAGCCCTCTTTGAAAAAAACCCTTCCCTTGCGTCTTCAAAGATCAGCCTTCCTGTGGTCAGCCACGCCATCACCCACGGTCTCAGCGTGGTGGGAGATATGTGGGTGGACCCCGGTGATGTGCTCATTCTTCCGGACAAAATGTGGGGCAACTATAACCTGATTTTCTCGGTTCGAAGAGGCGCCCGCGTCGTCCAGCACGCTCTCATCAATGACCGAGGCCGGTTCAACCTAAAGAGCTTCGAGGAGTGTGTCCGCGGCGAAGCCAAGAAGAACAAGAAAATCATCGTTCTCTTCAACTTTCCCAACAACCCCACAGGGTACACCCCCCACCCCGACGAAGCGAAGACCCTGGCTGAAATCCTCATGGACCTAGCGCATCAGGGGACCAATGTCCTTGCGCTCACGGACGACGCCTACTTCGGCCTCTTCTTCGAGGACGATGTGCTCAAGGAATCCATTTTCGCAGGGCTTCTGAACAAGCATCCCAGGCTCATGGCCATCAAACTGGACGGAGCGACCAAGGAGAATTATGTTTGGGGCCTAAGGGTCGGATTCATCACTTACGGGGCATGTCTGGCCGGCGACCACGACGGCGTTTACAACGCCCTGGAGAGAAAGACAGCCGGCGCTGTGAGGGGCTCCATTTCCAGCGCCTCGCACCTGAGCCAGACCATCACGCTCCGTTCCCTGAAATCGTCCTCCTACAAAGCCGAAAAGGAGGACAAGTTCCGGATCATGAGAGACCGCGCCATGGAGGTCAAGCGTGTCCTGGCCAATCCGAAATACCGCGAGGCGTGGGACGCCTACCCGTTCAACTCCGGCTATTTTATGTGCCTGAAGCTCAAGACCGTTGAAGCCGAACCCCTCAGAGTCCACCTCTTGAACCAATACGGGGTGGGTCTCATTTCTCTCGGCAAGCAGGATCTCCGTGTGGCTTTTTCCTGCGTGGAGAAAAAGGATGTGCAGGAACTCTACGACATCATCTTGCAGGGAGTGAAGGACCTCAAGTCCTGACCCATGTGGAAGAACGCCAAGCAGCTTCTGGAGTCTGCCCAGAACCAGCCGTGGGCCAAGTCGTGCGAGGGTGAGGCCTTTTGGGATCACCTTTTCTCGTGGGTCAAGAATACGGTCCTTCCGGACTTTCTTACGGAGGTCACCACTCAGGTCGATGAGATCATAGAGATTAACCCGGACCTCTCCGAGCCTGAAATCTTTTCCATGGTCACCCGCTACATAGTCGGGTTTCTGGGCGCTCACTCCGCTTCGGTGAGGATTTACGATCCGGGAACCGAGAAAATGCTCTCTTATGGATCCTATCCCCTTCAGGAGCAATCAAGGACAACCTTCATTCCGCTTGACGGGACGATCGCCGGCAGGGTCGTGAGAACCAACCAGCCTTACCTCGTGCCGAACATCTCAGCGGAAGATCTTTACAAGGACAAAGAGAGGGTGGAAAGAATGGGAATTTGCTCCATCATGGCGGTCCCCTTCTCCGTCCCTCGCTTTTTCCCCCATGAAAGAGACACCATAGGCGTCATCCAGATCTACTATGACGAAAGAGGCCGCGATTTCACCCCCCTGGAGGTGAAAATGGCGGAAGTCATGGCCCGAAGGCTCAGCTTTGTGGTGGCCAGAAAAAAGATACTCTCCATGTTCAGGATCAACGAGAAGAAGGAGGCCATTGTCCAGAAGGTTTTTCTCAAGCTCGGCGCCAGGGGAGGCGTCAAGATGAAAGATGTTTTCAACCGGGTGGTCCCGGAGCTTGCCGACATCATCAGTCTCCAGAGCTGCGCCTTGTTTGCCGTGACCGAAGATGACGAAAACGTGGTCCTCGAGGCCGGATATCCAGAGCACATCGGTTACCACGGGATCGGAAAGACCTTCCCTATACGGAGCGAACCTGCTTTTGAACTGATCCTGAAGCGAAGAACTTATGACGTGGAAACACCCTTTGAGGTGGTCACTCCCTCCTATGTGCTCATCATGGACCCGCAAAGAAGCGCGTACATCTCGTGGAGCCTGAAGAGTTTTGCCGCGGCTAACAACATGAACTCCATTCTCTACGTCCCTCTCAATGAGGGAGAAGAGATCACCCATTTCATGACCATTGATGCATTGGACCAGCGGCAGAGGTATTCGGAAGGGGAAATCGAGATCTTCGTGTTCCTGGGCAGGGAGCTCATGAAAGCCCAGCGTATGGAGCGCTTGGACGACATCCTCCACGATTTCAAGAATCCGGCCATTGCCACTGCAGGATTCGCACGGCGACTTAAGAAGCTTATCGAGGAGGAGGAGTCCCTGAAGAACGGCGCGACCATGAAAAAATATGCGGACATCCTTCTTGATGAAACGAGCCGGCTTCAGGAGATGGCGCTCAGCATCTACCAGTCCGGCAAAGAACAGGTGGTCAACCTGACGGCCGTGCTGATCGACCGTTTCGGGATCAACAAAGAGGTGATCAAGGAGATCCTCAAGCAGAACGTAACGCTCCACGAAGGGCCGTTCGACGACCCGCTCTACGTGCAGTGCTACCCTCTTCACCTCGAAAGAATTCTCGACAATCTTCTCAACAACGCCACGAACGCCATTCCCCTGAAAGGCGGAATCCTGGCCATTCGAACCTATGCCCGCGGCGACATGGCTTGTGTGGAGGTCAGCAATACCGGAATGATCTCTGAAGCGGAAAGGCTTCGCCTTCTTGAAGGGGAAGGTCGAGGCAGAGGCCTCTACATTACCCACCGGATCGTGCGGCTCCTCAGGGGGCAAATCGACGTAAAATCAGGGATCAACTCTACTGCGGTTACTGTCCGAATCCCCCT
>CAZOLJ010000046.1:0-11250 GCA_964580575.1 uncultured Desulfobacteraceae bacterium | reverse complement strand
CCCTTGCACCTTGCACCGCTCCCTATTCTTCACTTTCCATATCGAACTGTATGAACTGGCCTGCTTTGGGCGCCTGGGGCACAGGGGATGACTCCTTGGGTTCCTGCCCGGCTTTGAAGGCTTGAGTCAGGGGTTTCTCCGAATGAGGGCCGGGCAAAAGGCCTGTCTTGGAATCGATCTTTGCCAGCACCACGCCTTCCGGCACAGGGAAGTTTTCCGCCGGCCGGTCTTTCACCGCTTCCGTCATGAAATAGAGCCAGACAGGGTTGGCTGCCCTGGAGCCGGTTTCCCCTTGATTCATGGGTTTACGATCATCATACCCCACCCACACTCCGGTGACGAGGGAAGGAGTGTAGCCTACGAACCAGGCATCTCGAAGGTCGTTGGTGGTTCCTGTCTTTCCGGCTGCCGGTTTTTTCAACGCTTTAGACCGCCACCCCGTGCCTTCGTTGATCACGGCCTTGAGCAGATCCGTCATGACATAGGCCGTCTCGCTCGAAATCACCTGCTTTTTCGCAGGCGCGCTTTCTTCCAGGATGTTTCCGTGCCGGTCCACAATCCTGTGAATGAAAATGAGATCCACCAGGGAACCCCCGTTTGCAAAAACGGCATAGGACCTTGTCAGTTCCGAAAGGGAAAGACCCGAAGACCCAAGAGCCAGGGAAAGATCCGGGCTCATTTCCGACTCTATTCCCATTCTCTTTGCATAAGAGAGAACATAGGGAACACCGATCTGCCTCAGGATTTTAATGGTGATCACGTTCCTGGACTGCACCAGGGCGGTTCGGAACAGAGTGGGTCCGAAAAACTTTTCTTTGAAGTTCCTGGGCCTCCAGATCTCTTCGTCCGGATTCAGGGAAGACAGGTAAGGCGCGTCCAGGATAACCGTCGAAGGCGTCATTCCCCAATCCAGCGCGGCCGCGTAAACGATCGGTTTGAACGCAGACCCCGGTTGACGTTTGGCCTGGATCGCCCGGTTGAACTGGCTCGTTCCGAAATCCCTCCCTCCCAGCATGGCGCGAACTCTTCCTGTTTGAGCTTCCAGGGCAAAAAGGGCGCCCTGAACCTCAGGCACCTGATCGAGGGAACACGTCCAGTCAAAGGGCGGGGGGCCTGCCTCCTTCAGGTTCACGAGGATCAGCTCCCCTTCTTTCAACACTTCCTTGGGGCTTTTGAGGGTCGTCGTGCCTGCCCTCTTCGCCCACCTCATCTCCGAAAACGGAAGCAACCCTGTCCTGCTTCCGATTCGAACCCACGTTTCCTTTTTATGATCGTCCACCTTTTCGATGAGAGCTTGAACCGTCGTGCCCGCACGAAGGATTCCGTCTTTCGTTTCCGGGGTAACGTTTTTCTGGCCCGCGCCTGAGCCTTCCTCTTTAGTGGAGCGCAAGGGGCCCCGGTACCCCTCCCTCTTGTCCAATTCCAGAAGTCCTTTTTCCAGAGCGGACTGGGCCGAGCGTTGCATCCCGTAATTCAGGGTCGTGTAAATCTTCAGCCCCTCCCGGTAAAGAGCCTCTCGCCCGTACTTGATCTCCACTGCTCTGCGCACATGTTCCGTGAAGTAGGGTGCCTTGTCAAAAGAGCTCTCCGCCGTCCTGTTGACATGAATGGGCGATGCGAGCGCCTCCTTTTCCTCGCGCTCCGTGATGAAACTCTCTTCGCGCATGCGATCGAGAACATATTTCTGTCTTGTTTTGGCCCTGTTGAAATGAAGAAAAAGGGAATACCGGCTGGGCGCCTGGGCAAGACCTGCCAGCATCGCGGACTCTGCGAGGCTCAACGCCGAGGCGTTCTTGTCAAAGTAGGTGCGCGCCGCCGCCTCCACCCCGTAGGCCCCCTGCCCCAGGTAGATTTGATTGAGGTAGAGGTACAGGATTCGCTTCTTGGAAAACTCCTTCTCGATCTGAAGCGACAGCGTGGCTTCCCGGACTTTTCTCCGGTAAGTTTTTCCTGTGTCCTTGAGGAGCAGGGACTTGGCCACCTGCTGGGTGATAGTGCTCCCTCCCTGCTCGATTCTTCCGGCCAGGACGTTGTTGATCAAGGCGCGAAGGATGCTCAAGACGTCCACCCCTTCGTGCGCGTAAAACCGTGCGTCTTCTGCAGCGAGGAAGGCCTGGATCAGGGGTTTCGGCAGAACGTCCAGGGGAACCACGATCCTCTTCTCCTCCCAGAACCTTCCGATCACTTCCCCCTCTTCGCTGTATACTTCCGAGATGACGGGAGGATGGTACTCTCTGAGCGAACCGATGTAAGGGAGGTTGCTGGACCAGACATACCAAAGAGTTGCGCCTGCGCCGGCCATGAGCACGAAGGACAGGATGAACAGGGCCACCGCCAGTTTTACGACTTTTTTCAACGGTACACCCTGCGGTCAAGGCTTCTGTACTGGATCGCTTCGGCCACATGGGTGGAGGTGATTTCCTCGCTCGCACCCAGGTCTGCGATGGTTCTTGCGATCTTGAGTATTCTGGAATGAGCCCTGGCGCTCAGACCGAACTTCTCCATGGCCCGCTCCAGGAGGTCTGCGGACTGGGAATCCAGAGCACAGAATTTTCGGATCTGGCGGCTGTTCATGTGTGTGTTGGTGTAGATTTTCGTTTTCTGAAAACGCTCCGCCTGGGTTTTCCTTGCCGCCTTGACCCTTGTGAGGATCTCCGCGGACGATTCGCCGGCCTCTGCGGATGCTAGATCCCTGAACTGGACCGGAGGGACTTCCATGTGAATGTCGATCCGGTCCATCAAAGGGCCCGAGATCTTGGTCCGATAGCGTTGCACCTGGAGAAAAGTGCAGCTGCATTCCCTCTTCGGGTCCCCGAGGAATCCGCAGGGACAGGGGTTCATCGCAGCCACCAGCATGAAGTTGGCCGGATAGGTGACCGACGAGCTTGCCCTTGAGATGGTCACCTTGCCGTCTTCCATGGGCTGTCTCAACACTTCAAGCACGTTCTTCTTGAATTCAGGCAGTTCATCCAGGAACAGAACCCCGTTGTGTGCCAGGCTGACCTCGCCGGGCTTGGGCGTCTGTCCTCCGCCGATAAGACCGGCATCGGAAATGGTATGGTGGGGACAGCGGAAGGGACGCACCTGGATGAGGCCGCGGCCTCTGGGCATGAGCCCCATCACGCTGTAGACCTTGGAGGTTTCCAGGGCCTCCTGAAAGCTGAGCTCAGGGAGAATCGTGTACAGCCGCCTTGCGAGCATGGTCTTGCCTGCCCCCGGAGGCCCGATCATGATAAGGTTGTGGCCCCCGGCTGCAGCAATTTCCATGGCTCGCTTCACGTTCTCCTGACCGCGCACATCCTTGAAATCCGCCTCCAACTCTTCAGTCTGCAAAAGAGCGCGGCTTTCCGCCTTGGATGGAGAGATGGGGGCAAGCCCGCAAAGTGCTTCCACAAGTTGGTTGAGCGACTGGACCGGGTAAACGTCGACCCCTTCGACGACCGCTGCTTCCGCTGCGTTCTCCACAGGAAGGAAAACCCCCCTGAGCCTGTTTTCCTTCGCTGCCATGGCCATGGGCAGAGCGCCCTTGATGGGCCGGATAAGCCCGTCCAGGGAAAGCTCTCCAAGAATCAGGTGGTCGGCGCAGGAATCCTTGGGCACAATCCCTGTTGCAGCCAGAATTCCCAGGGCCATAGGAAGGTCAAACCCGGATCCTTCTTTTTTCACATCCGCCGGCGCCAGGTTCACCGTGATTCGGTCAGAAGGAAAATGGTACCCCGCATTCTTGACCGCAGCCTTAACCCTCTCCTTGCTCTCCCGAACCGCCCCTTCAGGGAGGCCCACCGTTGAGAAAGAGGGGAGTCCCTGGGAGATGTCCACTTCCACCTCAACCACATAGGCGTCAATTCCCATGACAGCGCTGCTCAGCACCTTAGCAAGCATAGCATCTCCCCCCTGGATTCCGGTTCACGTGCGGATCGACGCTTTGTTTATCAAGCCATCAGGATGGCTTGAATTTCCCCAAAAATAGCTTACTATAAGTTGGGGAGTCATTTTGAGGTGATTCTCCCTTTCCGTCGCCGGTTCAAGATACTCTTATTTGGGCCTGATCGGAAAGCGCAAAAAAAGGGAAATTGAAGGTTTATGAAAAATGTTTACTTTTGTCCTTCCAGATGGTAAAAAGTAAAATTTATCTGAATACACCGTTCCCCAGCCGGAACCCGGCGGGTCCGGAAGGTTGCATTTTTTGATCCCTTGAACCCATCGATTCCCTTAACGGCTCATGGGGAATCGGGACAGGAGATTTCTATGGCTCGAATTACCGTTGAAGATTGTCTGCAACAGGTGAACAACCGCTTTGCTCTGATTCATGCCGCAGCCAAGAGAGTGCGCCAGTTGAGGAAGGGAGCGGAGCCGACCCTTGCGTCCAGGAACAAGGACATTGTGGTCGCCCTGAGAGAAATTGCAGCCGCCAACGTGGTGATCTCGAAAACTTCGGGAAAGCTCTCTGAAGAGAGCGACGCCCTTCTTTCGGAGGGCAAAGGGCGCGATGACCTTTCCGTTTCCGAAGAGGAGAGTTCCGAAGGTTAGTCAGGATGGAGAAAAGAGATTACTATGATGTGCTCGGCGTCTCCCGTGGCGCCACGGAAGAGGACATCAAGAAAGCCTACCGAAAACTGGCCATGAAGCATCACCCGGACCGCAATCCAGGCGACCGGGAGGCGGAGGAGCGCTTCAAGGAAGCGGCTGAGGCTTACGAAGTGCTGAGAGACCAGGAAAAGAGGGACGTCTACGACCGCTACGGCCACGAGGGTCTTGCCGGTACTGGTTTCAGAGGATTCAGCGGTTTTGACGACATCTTCAGCAGCTTCGGAGATCTCTTCGATGAGTTCTTCGGCTTCGGCTCAAGAACCGGACGGAGAACCAGAGCGAGAAAAGGCAACAGCCTTCGCTATGACCTGGAGATGACGCTGGAAGACGCTTTCGCCGGTCGGGAGGAAGAGATTTCCTTCAAGAAATGGGCCTTCTGCGAAAGTTGCCACGGCTCAGGATTGAAACCCGGAACTGAACGCAAGGCCTGCACCACCTGTGGAGGCAGGGGACAGATTTTCAGGTCCCAGGGTTTCTTCCAGATCAGTACTACCTGCCCTGCGTGCCACGGAGAAGGCCGCATTGTGGTGGACCCCTGTAAAGAGTGCAGTGGCAAAGGCAAGATTCGAACGGACAGGAAGATCAGCCTCAAGATTCCGCCCGGCGTCGATACAGGGTCTCAGCTTAGGCTCCAGGGCGAAGGGGAAGCAGGGGAAAACGGCGGACCGCCCGGAGATCTATTTGTCGTGATTCATGTGAAGGATCACGAATTCTTCAAGAGGGAAGGCGAGCACCTCCTCTGCGAGGTTCCCGTTTCATTTGTGCAGGCCACATTGGGCAATACCATAACGATCCCCTTGCTAGGAAGCGAAAAGGGTGAAGACTTGCATATTCCTGCCGGCACGCAGCCTGGCGATATCCTTACCCTGCCCGGTCTCGGCATGCCGAGCCTCCAGAAGGGCAAGAAGGGGGATCTCTTCATAAGAGTTGCAGTGAGAATACCGAAAAAGCTTACCTTACGCCAGAAGGAGCTTCTCGAAGAATTTGCCAAAAACGAAGGGATCAAGGAAGCGAGGGAGTCCAAGAAATTCTGGCAAAAGATCACAAGATCGCAGTGAGGCAGATAGGGTCATCATGATGACGAAAAAAAGACTAGAGCATTTCAAAAGCCTTCTCGATGGGACCATGGTGGAACTTCTCGATGAAGCCAACAAAACCGTGAATGACATGACCACCCACAACGGGAACCTGCCAGACCCCACGGACAGGGCGAGTTTGGAATCGGACCGGAATTTCACTCTACGCATCAGGGACAGGGAAAGGAAGCTGATCGGAAAAATCAAAGAGGCCCTGGAAAGAATCGAGACGGGCACGTACGGCATTTGCGAGTCCTGCGGGGAGGAGATCTCCGAAGAGCGGCTCGAGGCAAGACCGGTCACCACCCTGTGCATCGAGTGCAAGACAAAGCAGGAACAGGAAGAAAAGGTCAGAGGCCAGTAATCCGGAGCACCTTGCCCAGCTCTCAGCGTTCAGCACTTTTCTGCTCCTATGGCCTTCCCTGCGAAGCCACCTCTCCATCATCCCAAAAAGAACTATAGAGTTAAGAGCTAAGAGAACGGAGCTTAGAGCACTTCATACTCTATGCTCCACGCTCCCTGCTCTTAGCTCTGTGCTGTTTCTGCTTACGTGATCCCGACGCTTTGTGATATGATCCCCCCATGGTCACCTCCGAAGCTGAAAAAGAATTGGAGCATCCGGCGACTGAGAAGGCTCATGAAGAGATCATCACCACCCACATGAACGCTGATTTCGATGCTCTTGCTTCCATGATCGCAGCCCAGAAACTCTACCCTGAGGCCACGCTGGTGTTTCCCGGGTCCCAGGAAAAAAACCTGAGGAATTTCTTTCTCCATTCCACGTCCTACCTCTTCAACTTCACCAAGCTCAAACACGTGGACTTTGACCGGATCAAACGGCTGATCCTTGTGGACACCCGGCAGAAAAACCGCATCGGCAAGTTCGCGGAACTGGCCGGCCGCGAAGACATTCAAATTCACATTTATGACCATCATCATGACTCCGAAGAGGACATCAAGGGCGACCTGGAGGTGATCAAGGAGGTGGGCGCCACAACCACGATCCTCACTGAATTGATCCGGGAAAGGAACCTTCCTCTCACCCCGGATGAAGCCACCATCCTGTGTCTGGGCATCCACGAGGACACGGGCTCTTTCACCTTCACCTCGACGCGATCGGAGGACTACCGAGCCGCGGCGTGGCTCTCGGAGCAGGGCGCCAACCCCAATCTGATTTCAGACATGTTGACCCGCGAGCTGACGGCCGAGCAAATCTGGCTCCTCAGTGATCTTACCAAGTCGGCCTCCACCCACATGATCAACGGCGTAGAGGTGGTCCTGTGCAAGGTCAGTCGCGAGGACTATGTGGGCGACTTTGCCGTGCTGGTGCACAAGTTCATGGAGATGGAAAATCTCGGGGTGATTCTCGCCCTGGCCCAGATGGAGGACAAAGTCTATCTTGTGGCCCGCAGCCGCGTGGAGGAGGTGAATGCGGCTGAAATCGCCCTCGCCTTCGGAGGCGGCGGCCATCCCCAGGCAGCCTCCGCCACCATCAAGAACAAGACCCTCATCCAGGTTGAAAAAGCCATCCTGGCCCTCCTCAGAAGCAGGGTCATTCCTCAAAAGCAGGCACGGGATGTGATGTCCTCTCCGGTGATCCACGTCCTGCCCCAGACGACCGTCAAGGAAGCGGCCAGGATCATGACCCAGTTCAACATCAATGTGCTCCTAGTCATGGATGAGAGCGAAGCCCTGACAGGGTACATCACGAGGCAGGTTGTGGAAAAGGCCGTCTATTTCGGTCTGGGCGCTATCCCAATCAAGGAATACACCAACATCGAGTTCGCCACGGTCGGCCCTGACGCTACGCTCAAAGAGATCCAGGAAAAGATCATTGAAGAGAAACTGCGAATTCTTCCCGTGGTGAACGATCGAAAAGTGCTCGGAGTGATCACCCGGACCGATCTCTTGAACATCCTCGTCGGCGGTCCGGTCATCCCTAGTTTTCTTTACGAGTCCCGGGACAGCGCCCGCTACCTGAGGGAAAAGAACTTGGCTGCCGTGCTCAAAGAGCGCCTGCCCAGGCGGGTCATCGAGCTTCTGAAGGAATTCGGCCGTGTGGCGGATCTCATGGGGTTCAACGCCTATCTCGTGGGCGGGCTGGTGAGAGATATTCTCCTTAAGCGGGAGAACCTCGACGTGGACATCGTGATTGAGGGGGACGGAATCAAATTCGCGCAGGAATTCGCGGCCCAGCACGAAGTGAAGGTAAGAAGCCACAAGAAATTCGGCACCGTGGTCCTGGTCTTCGCCGATGGGTTCAAGGTGGACGTCGCCACCGCCCGCATCGAGTATTATGATTTCCCAGCCGCTCCGCCCACCGTGGAGATGAGCTCTCTCAAAATGGATCTCTACCGGCGGGATTTCACCATCAACACCCTGGCGATCAAACTCAACCGCAGGGACTATGGAACGCTTATTGACTATTTCGGCGCCTTAAAGGATATTCGGGAAAAAGCGCTTCGGGTTCTGCACAATCTCAGTTTCGTCGAAGACCCGACGCGCGTCTTGAGGGCGATTCGGTTCGAGCAGCGATTCGGATTCAGGATCGGGAAGCTGACCCTAGGCCTCATGAAAAACGCGGTGGCCATCAACTGCTTCAAGGGCCTCTCGGGCAGGCGGCTTTTCCTGGAACTGAAGCTGCTCCTCATGGAACCGGAGCCCATCCTGGCGATTGAGAGGTTGGACGAGTTCGATCTGCTCCAGGTCATTTCTCCGGAAATCCACCTGTCTGCGGACCTCAAAATGCTCTTTGAGGAAATCCGCGGCATCATCGCCTGGTTCAACCATCTCTATCTGGAGGAACCCTATGACCCCTGGAAGCTCTACTGGCATGGGCTGACTTCTGCCCTGGACCCTAAGGCGCTCCAGACCCTTGGAGAAAGGCTTCAAATGGGGGACGCGGAGGGCCGCAGAATGGTGGCCCAGAGAACGGAAATGAACTCCGTTCTTGACAAGCTCTTTCGGTCTAAGGGAGAAAGCACCCCTTATGAGCTCTACAAGCTCCTCTCCTCCTACGACACGGAGACGCTGCTCTTCATGATGGCGAAGGCGAACAACCGGATCATCAAAAGACAGATTTCGAACTTCTTCACCCGGATGAAGGGAGCGAGGGTTTCCCTGACGGGTCGTGACCTGAAGCACCTGGGTTTCAAGCCCGGCCCTTTGTACCGGCAGATCCTGGATGCTCTGCTGGAGGCAAAGCTCAACAACCAGGTGAACACCAGGGAGGATGAACTGCTTTTTGTGAGGGAGAAATACGGTACCCGCCTGCCCGCTTAGCATTATAAGAAGAATCTGACTGGGGATGCGATTCACATGGAATATGAAGTGAAACTGGAAATCTTTGAAGGTCCTCTGGACCTTCTGCTCCACCTCATTCGCAAAAACGAAGTGGACATCTTTGATATTCCCATCTCGACCATTACGGATCAGTATCTCGCCTACCTGGACCTGATGAAGGCGTTGAATATCTCTCTGGCTGGAGATTTTCTGGTCACGGCTTCCACTCTTGTTCACATCAAATCCAGGATGCTCCTCCCCTGCGCCCAGGAAGAAGACGCGGAAGACCCTCGAATGGAAATCGCACGGCCCCTGATCGAATACCTCAAGCTCAAGGAGGCGGCCGAGGATCTCACGGATAGGGAAATGCTGGAAAGAGACGTCTTTGCCCGCAAGCTCGCCCCGGAGCTCAAATCGCAGCTCCAGAGTGAAGAAGCCATGCTGGAGGTCAGCCTTTTTCAGCTCATCGACGCCTTCAAGAGGATTGTGGAGGAAAGGCTACCGGGCACTATGATCAGCTTCCAGAGGGAGGAGTGGTCGCTCAAAGACAAAACCACGCAGATCATGGACCGGCTCAAGACACAGGGGCCGTTCTTTTTTATCGAGCTCTTTGACCAAGACAGAACAATCTCCGAGTTCGTGGTCACCTTTCTGGCCCTCCTGGAATTGGTGCAGATGGGACTCGTGAGGATCGTGCAGGCCCACTTGGATGCCGATATTCTCCTGGAGCCGCATTTCAAAGAAGACGAGGACAACCATCATGGTGAAATCGCTCAAACTAATAATTGAAGCTCTGCTCTTTGCATCCGACAAGCCCTTGGCCATCAAAGAAATCCATGCGGTCCTCCCCGAGGTGAAATCCACAGAGATAGCGGGTGCGCTCAGGGTCCTGAAATATGAATATGAAGCCATGGGAAGAAGTTTTGCGCTCCACGAAGTAGGCGGCGGGTTCCAGTTCAGGAGCCGGCCGGAATACGGCGCTTACATCCTCAAAATGCTTCAGGCCTCTCCTGCACGACTCTCCAGGGCGACCATGGAGACCTTGGCCATCATCGCTTACAAGCAGCCGGTTCTCCGCCAGGAGATCGAGAGGCTGAGAGGGGTCGATGTGGGCGGGATTCTGAAGACCCTTCTGGAAAAAGGGCTCGTCAAAATCATGGGCAGGAAAAACCTCCCAGGCAGACCCCTGGTGTATGGCACGACCAGAAAATTTCTTGAAGTCTTTGACCTGAAAGATATCGAGTCCCTTCCCAAAATAAAAGAGCTCAAGGCTCTTGGAAGCGAAGACGATGAACAGCAGAGCCTCTTTGACCAAAAACCGAACCAGGAGGAAATCTCTTCCGACGAAGCCCCTTCCCAGGAAGAACCTTCCCCTGAGTCAGCGGGTTAACCGAATCCTTTCCCTTGCAGGCATCACCTCGAGACGCAAGGCGGACGAGTGGATCCAGGCAGGCCGAGTCACGGTCAATGGAGAGGTGTTGAGGGAGCCCGGCGCCAAGGCGGTCTGGGGAACCGACGACATCCGGGTGGACGGAAAGCCTGTTTCTGCTCATTCCGACAGGCTCTACCTCATGCTGAACAAACCATTTGGCTATGTGTCCTCGCTCCGGGACCCTGAGGGAAGGCCTGTGGTGACCGATCTGCTCACAGGGATCAAGGAAAGAGTCTACCCGGTGGGCCGCCTGGATTTTGACAGCCTGGGCCTGCTGCTCCTCACCAATGACGGCGAATGGGCGCACCGCCTGACCCACCCCCGTTTTCATGTTTCCAAGACCTACAAGGTCTCCGTGGAAGGGGAGGTGTCGGAGTCTACGATCGAGAGACTCCGCAGCGGCGTTTACCTGGACGAGGGGTTCAGCGGTCCGGCGAAGGTCAACCTCATCCGCAGACGCGGTGATCTGACCGATCTCAGGATCACCGTGACGAGCGGAAAGAAGCGCCTGCTGCGGCGCATGATCGAAGCCGTGGACTGCCGGGTCGTTCACCTGATCCGCACGGGATTCGGTGCTATCGAACTGGGCAACCTCAAGATCGGCCGCTACCGCCGCCTCGATCCCGATGAGGTGGCGGCCATGAACAGGCTCACCGGCCTCCCCTGAGTTTGCCTTTGCGCCGTGTTTTTTTGTTTACAAACCTGTTTTGGTTGTAGTATGAGGTATGTTCACTGTTCACTGAGAACTCGTGTGGAGCGGTGTTGACTGATTACTGATTACTGATTACTGATTCCGGGCGGTTAACTCAGCGGGAGAGTGCCATCCTCACACGGTGGAAGTCGCAGGTTCAAATCCTGTACCGCCCACCA
>CAZOLJ010000045.1:0-38618 GCA_964580575.1 uncultured Desulfobacteraceae bacterium | reverse complement strand
CTTAATCGAGGTAACGAGGAGAGCCCTCGCCAGAGTTCCCCACTTCAGTCTTAGAACGTTCTTAGCTTTTTTCGGCTCGAATGGTGCAAACGCCTATTTCGCCCTGCAAAATCTCAATCAGGTTTGCTTCCCATTTTCAACCTCAGCAAGAACTTCGAAGCTTAACGTAAAGGCAGATAGCGAACCTGACCACTCCATTCATCGTCATAGCTGTACTCTGCGAGAAGCAGAATATCTTCAATGACGTTCCCGATTGGGAGATTGCGGCTGACCTCGAAGATGCCAGGCATGTGCTTGTGCGACTGAATGCGCTCATAGGCATAGCGCGTCATCGTGGATACATCGTGGGTAAGCAGTATTCGCTCTTCTTTCGCGGTCCATTCTAAAACGGTGGAATCGTCTGCTCCGGACAGCCCCGCATCTTGGACGCGGACGATGTCTAAATCCGGCTTGCGGCGCAGCAGGCCGCGCACAATGTCGTTGTTGAAGTTCTCGTCCGCAGCAAGCCGAAGCATGGCCTATCGCGCCTGGCTGGTGCGGCGAGCCGTCAATCGGTCGCGCAAACCTTGAGGATCAAATTTGGACTCATTTTTCTTTTTCACTGCCGCTGCTTTGGCTTTTCGCTTTTGCAGGTATTGATCAACATGAGCCGGCCGGCGCAAATAATAGCCAATGACCTGGTAGACATCGGCGAGGTTCAAGGAGGGGTACTGTTGGACGATCTCTTCCGCGGTAGCACCATCAGAGAAAGCCTCGACAACCGTATCCAGAGTTACGCGAGTCTTCCCGATGCGAACAACTCCATCCTCATCGGCCTGGAGAGGGACAGCTTCTTTTGCAAATGAGAGGGTCATAGTTCTACCTCCGATATGCCTATTTTAGGCAATCATTCCAGGAAAGTCCACTTCCGTCGGAAATCAGCGTAGAGCCTAGAGCTAAGAGCTGAGAGCAAAAAATTCTGGGAGCCAATCCCTCGCGTTTGGGCCCTTGACTCTTTGCCCTCCGCTCTTTGCTCTCCGCGCTTTGCTCTTTGCTCCTCGCTTCTTATTCTCTTTTCTTGTTTATTGCTTCGATCCTGGCCTTGACCTCTTTTTCGAATCCCCTTCCCGTGGGCCGATAATAGATCCGGCTTTTGACTTTCTCCGGATAATACTCCTGTTTCACCCAAGCACCGGGATGGTTGTGGGGATACTGATAGCCTCTGGCATAGCCGAGCTCTTTCATCAGCTTCGTGGGAGCATTGCGGATGTGAAGCGGCACGGGCTGGGCTCCTGATTCCTCAATCTCGGCCTTCACGGCTTTCTCCGCCACATAGAGGGCGTTGCTCTTCGGAGCGGAGGCCAGGTAGACCGCCGCTTCGGCCAGAGCGAGCTCCGCCTCGGGCGGTCCCACTTTCTCCCACGCTTCGAAGGCGCACAGGGTCACCTGCAGTGCGTTGGGATCTGCCAGCCCCACGTCCTCTGACGCAAAGCGAATCATGCGACGGCAGATGAAGAGAGGGTCTTCTCCGGCCATCAGCATCCTGTAGAGCCAGTAAAGGGAAGCCTGTTCATCGCTTCCTCGAAGGGCTTTGTGAAAAGCGGAAATGAGATTGTAGTGTTCCTCGCCGTCTTTGTCATAAGCGAGCGCTTTCCTGCTCAGAGCCTGCTCCACGCTCGCCAGATCAA
The DNA here is from genome assembly GCA_964580575.1 of uncultured Desulfobacteraceae bacterium. Classification (GTDB taxonomy): domain Bacteria; phylum Desulfobacterota; class DSM-4660; order Desulfatiglandales; family HGW-15; genus CAVPDE01. The sequence goes on along the minus strand of CAZOLJ010000045.1, from coordinate 36,951 downwards.
GAATCCTGGGCCCTTGCCCTTCTCCTGTCACATACTCGACGGCGATCTCCAGGTTGTTGAGGGCAACCCGCGCATCCCCTGAGGAAAGGTCGATGAGGTGTTCCAGGGCCTCCTTCTCGATCCTGACCTCCAGGTTTCCCAAACCCGATTCCTTGTCCGTGATCGCCCGATCCAGTATTTTTCGGAGATCCTCCCGCTCCAGAGGACGAAGAACCATGACCCTGGCTCTTGAGAGGAGAGGAGGGATGACTTCAAAGGAGGGATTCTGGGTCGTGGCCCCGATGAGGACAATCACCCCATTTTCCACATAGGGCAGGAAAGCGTCCTGCTGGGCCTTGTTGAACCGGTGGATCTCATCCACAAAGAGAAGGGTGGGCTTTCCGGTGAGGTTGCGGTTTCTTTCGGCTCCGTCAATGATCTGTCTCAGCTCTTTCACGCCGGAGGTGACGGCTGAAAAAGCCTGGAAGGGATTCTGAGTGTACTGGGCGATGAGCTTTGCCAGAGTGGTCTTGCCCGAGCCCGGGGGCCCCCACAGGATAACGGAGAAGAGGCGGCCGGACTGGATCGCCCTGAGGAGCACGGAGTTCGGGCCCAGAAGATGGTCCTGCCCCACCATCTCCTCTATCCTTCTTGGCCTCATCCGGTCGGCCAGCGGCGTAAATGGGGTTTCCATTCTAAAGCACCATCTCCATGTTTGCTTGCCAAGGCCCGCTTCCCCCTCCCCTAACCCCTCGCAAAGGGGAGGGGGCATTCTTAGGGGCAAGCCTCCCGGCCTCGCTTTATGAGAAGGGGGCAGAGAAAGGGGGCATTTCAGGGGAAGACCAAGCCCCGGGTCAGCCAGGCGCCGGCCTTTTCGAGGCGTTCCTTCATCTCCATCACATAACCAGGACGGATTTCGTCTTTCCACCGTGGGTATCCTCCCACCCAGACGTACTGGATGAGCTGGTGGAAGACCTGCTTTGTGAAAAGGTATTCGCCGAATGAAACGGTTTCATGCTGCCGGTCCGCACGGACAGAGATTGTTTTCCTCGCCGCCCATTTTTCCAGCAGGGAAATCATCCAGTCTCGATTTTGAAACCCTTCCGGCTTTTGCTTAAACCCCGCTTCGCTTTTGGGAAAGGGAAATTGCCTGTAAACCTCTCCGATGAAGCCGGTGTGCCGGATGCCGTGAATGGCGGCCATGAGGTCTCCGATCTTTCTCGGGTCGTCGATGGAATAGACCGGCCAGGCGTTTTCATAGGGGGCCTGCCTCGGGTCTTCCGCCATAGGGACAAGAAAGCCGCAGAAATCGTCGGCAAAAAGAAAATACTGCTGCAGAAGGAGCAGGTCGGTGTCAATGTTGAAGAAGCCAAAAGCGACTCTTCCTCGATTCAGGGATTCAAAAGCAAGCGGCATGAGAAGGGTCTCCGCAAATGGGCGTTTGACAGATTATGCTGGGGCTTGTATATTACAAAGCTTATGATTATTTTTTGAATCTATGTTCTGAAATGAAAACTCTTCCTTAAGGAAGAAGGATCTTATACGAAGGAGTGAGGAAATGCACGCTGATAATTCGCAGACGAAGTTTACCGGAGCTTCCAAATATGTGCTGGATGAGGAACTGGCGAAGATCGTGAACATCTCCATGGCCCTTGAAATGCCTCTTCTTTTGAAAGGGGAGCCGGGCACTGGGAAGACCATGCTGGCCTATGCCATCGCCGAGGCGATGAACATGCCCCTGATCATCCTGAATGTGAAATCGAGCATGAAGTTGATCGATGCCCTGTACCAGTATGACACCCTGACGCGGCTCAACGACAGCCGGTTCGGAGATTCCAAGAGAGATGTGAGCAACATCGAGGAATACATCCGCATGGGCAAGATCGGGCAGTCCTTTGTGGCCGAGGCAAAGGTGGTTCTGCTCATCGACGAGATTGACAAGGCGGATACGGATTTTCAGGATGACATGCTGGACGTCCTCGACCAGATGTCCTTTGACATCATTGAAATCGACAAGACCATGCGCGCGAAAAACAGGCCCGTGATCATCATCACATCAAACGCGAAGAAGGATCTCTCCGATCCTTTCCTGGGCCGCTGTAATTTCCATCACATCGCGTTCCCTGACCAGGACATGATGAGAAGCATCGTGGGGGTGCATTTCCCGGAACTCAGCCGCGATCTGCTGGAAAACACGATCAAGGTGTTCTATCGTTTAAGGGAGATCCGGGGGATTGAGAAAAAGCCGGCCACCCGGGAACTGATCAACTGGATCAGGGCTCTGCGGGCTGATCCGGATTTCAAGGTCAAAGATCTGGTCAAGGGAGAGGTCCCATACCTGGGAGTGCTGTTCAAGAAAAGCCCGGACTATGCGGTGGCGCAAGGCGCTGTTTCCAGATTCAGACTGTAATTCCAGTGGTTATCCGTTTGGAGCTGTGTCCTATTAGGTTTTCTTATGTTCACTGAGTTTTTCTATACCTTAAGAAAAGTGGGAATTCCCGTCTCTCCTACGGCCTTCCTCACGCTTCAGAAGGCGCTCAGCATCGGCCTGGTCAATTCCGTTGACGACTTCTACACTGCGGCGCGAGCCATCCTTGTGAAGAGCGAACGGTATTTCGATCTCTACGATCAGGTCTTTTCCCACCAATTTGAGGGAGCGGAACTCAAAGACCCGACCGAGGTGGAGCTTGCAGAGGTGGCTAAAACACTCCTTCAGGAGTGGCTGAAGGATCCGGAAGGCCTGGCCCAGGCTCTTGGCGCCGATGCGAAGGAACTCTCTAAGCTGACGCCTGAGGAATTGATCAAGTACTTCCTCGATCGCCTGAAGGAGCAGACCGAGGCCCACCACGGGGGAAGCAAGTGGATCGGCACTCACGGCACATCGCCCGTCGGACATTCGGGCTTTCATCCCGGAGGCATGAGGGTTGGCGGGGTGTCGAGGAACAAGTCGGCGGTCAAAGTGGCTATGGATCGCCGTTACAGGGACTACTCGCAGGAAGGCCCCTTGACTCAGGCGCAGATGGGGGAAGCCCTGAAGCGGCTGAGAAACATGGTTCCTGTGGGAGCGAAGGATCAGGTGAACGTCGACGAGACCATCTATCAGACCATGAAGAATGCCGGCGAGATTGAGATCGTTTTTGAGCGGAGCCTGAAAGACCGGCTCAAGGTGATCCTGGCCATCGACAACGGAGGGTGGTCCATGGACCCTTACATCGAGATGGTGCAGACCCTGTTCAACTATGGCCGGGCCCAGTTCAAAGATCTCAAGACCTTCTTTTTCCACAACACGATCTACGACACGCTTTGGGAAGATCCTCCCCGGCGTTCCAAACCGCACGCTGTCGATGAACTCGTGAGACTGGATCCTGATACGCGGTTCATCATCGTGGGGGATGCCAGCATGGCGCCCTATGAACTGATGGCCACGGACGGCTCCATCCACCTCGAGGAGCGGTCAGGAAAGCCGAGCCATGAGAGGCTAAAATTTATCGCAAAGAATTTTCGCTATTCCCTGTGGCTGAACCCGAAACTCGAGATCGAATGGCCTTACACCCGCACCATAGGGATCATTCAGGAGATCTTCCCCATGTACGAGCTTACCCTGGACGGTCTTGACAAGGCCGTGAAGTATATGATGAGCAAGAATTAGAAGAGATTGTTCCCTCCCGGAGAAAGGGCGTAAAATTCTCGCCTCCAGTCTGTTTTGCCTGCATCGAGACAGGTACAAAGGTGCAAAGGCACAAAACAGAAAAACCCGACCGCTCTATTTTTCGTCCTGAACAGAGACCATGGAGCAAACATTCGCGGTGGTTTCTCTGAGCTTCAGGACGAGGGATCGGATCAGGGCTTTGAGATTGGAAGGAATCATTTCAAAGTCCGTGGTAAGTTTTTCTCCATCCAGAATACCTACCCACACATCCCCGGATGCGACCACGGAGGCGCTGCGCACTTTCTTGCCTCCCTCCAGGAATCCCATCTCTCCGAACACATCGCCTTCTTTAAGCGTGTCGACGGTGACCAAACCTTTAGGGGTTTTTTTTCGGACTTTCACCGATCCCTCCAGGATGACATAGACCCAGTCTCCCACAGTGCCCTCTTCAATGATCACCGATTGGTTCGGATAGAACTCTTCATTGGCTATGTAAGCATGGACCGTAGGATGCACAGGCATATCTCAGCCCTCCTCAAGTGGGCAGCATGAAGAACCATAACGTTTTTCGGGTTCCGTCGTAATCCGGCAAATCATGGAACTGGATCCCGAGCTGGAGCCGTCCTTCCTGTTTGTGCACGTTGACGATCTTTGCGGTGAGCTTGAGAGGTTGATCATTGGGAAGCACGGTCTCAATCCTGAAGGATTTGCCTACCTCGTGGGAGGCATAAGAGGCATTCATGGAGGCGACTTCCATCCGCAGGCCGGTCATGCTCAAATCCCTGATGCGTCCTTTCATCGGGTTCCGGAAGTCATGGCCGGCATGGAGAGGGAGATAGTCGCATTCGATATCCACGCTTTTTCGGTAATAACGGCGCCGGGATTCCTTCGAGGTCTTCTTGTCCTCTTTTGTCTCTCTTTGCGCCGGCATTCTGGGGGCCATCTTGTCGAGGAGTTTGTGCATTCGAAGAAGGCGTCTCAAAACCTGGTTGATCATGGTTTTCAGGACCGGAGCGATTTCCTCGTATTTCTTTGCCAGCTCATCCGGGTGCCACACCTCGATTTCAGAGTCCTGGATAGCCCTGGCCGAGGCGGAGCGGACCTCGACGCCCTTGTTCAGAAAAATCATTTCACCGAATATGTCCCCTGGCCCCAGGGTGCCCAGCACCACGTCCGCTCCATCCGACTCCCTAAGCACTTCTACATACCCGTTCAGAATAATGTAGATGGAAATGCCATAATCCCCTTGCTTGATGATCTGTTCCCCCTTCTTGTACTTGAGGACAGTGACGTCAGCAGATTTGGAGGGAGCTTTGGCCATAAACTTCCTATCCAGGAAAGAGCGTCCGATTGAGGAGTTAGTCAATATCTTTATATCACACAGAGGGGGCTTGTGTCCAGTGTCCTCAGAGTCGTCCTCCGGATACAGCGAGGTCCTGAAGCGCTTCTTTCTCTAGGATCCTGATCCGGCGGCCGTCGGTTTCAATCAAGCCTTGGGAACTCAATTTTCCGAGAATGCGGGAGAGAGTCTCCGGAATGGTGCCTAAAAGGCTTGCGAGCTGGGCCTTGGTGATGGTGAGCTCGAGATCCTTTGCCCCCTTGTTCTGGTCGCTCAGATAGAGGAGGTATACGGCGAGCCGGCCAGGGACTTCTTTGAGGGAAAGATCGTCGACCAGGGCGGCGAATCGGCGGAGCCGCTTGGACAGAATCGCCAGCATATTGAGGGCCAGAGAGGGGTTCTTTTTGATGAGATCCACAAAGGACTTTCTCGGGAAAAAGAAAACCCGGCTTTGCTCCATAGCCTCGGCATTGGCCGGAAAATGCTGGCCCGCAAAAACGGGCACTTCTCCGAAGGGTTCCCCCGGCCCAAAGAAGTGGAGGATCTGTTCCTTGCCCTCAGAAGACAACTTGAATATTTTCACCCGGCCGGTGATTACGACGTAGAACCCGCTCCCTTCCTCCCCTTCGGAGAAAATGGTTTCCCCTTTTCGGAATACCTGGTCCGTTACGATCATGGCCAGGTCCTCAATCTGCTCGGGAGGCAGGCCCTCAAAGAGAGGAACACGGGCTATGTGGCTAAGGATAGACAAGGGGAGATTCCTTTATGAGAGAGGATCATAGGCAGGAAGATCCGGTATGTCAATGGAGGATGCACTTCGTGCCCTCCGTTGTCCGTCGCCCGGGGTCAGTTGCCCCTCATGGGTCTGATACTCTTGGGTTTACGGACAACGGATAACGGTGAACGGATAACTCTTTGTATGGATATTTAGGCTTTATACCAACCGTTTGATATTGTATAAGCGACGGGGAAGGGCTGAATGATGAGCGTAGAAATAACCTGTCCCAACTGCCGGTATTCAAAGCAACTTGAGGAGAACAGGATCCCTCCGGGCGTCCGGTGGGCGACCTGTCCCCGATGCAAAGAACGCTTTGATTTCTCACGTGATCTGGACCGGACTGGCACGAAGCCCCGCGGCCGAATTCTCCCTCCATGGGAAAGACGGGCGGAGATGGGCCTGAGGGAAGGGGTTTTGCAGACGGCCAAAGAAGTGGCTTTCTCTCCGAAAGCGTTTTTCAGAAACACTGTGACGGAGGGGGGCCTGAGAGAACCCCTTGCGTTCGGAATCCTGTTCGGTTCCATAGGCCTCATGCTGGAGATTTTCTGGCAGTTTGTCGCGGGCGAGGGAAGCCTTTCCTCGATCCAATTGGACTTCATGGGCGACTATGGGACCAGCCTCGTTTTCTGGGCTGCCACGGTCCTTTGCCCTCTTGCGGCCACCCTCATGATCTGTGTGACGAGCCTCGTCCTTCACCTCCTGCTGACCGTGGTCGGCGGCGGGAAGAAAGGGTTCGAGGCGACTTTCAGGGCGGTCTGCTACTCCCAGGCCACTCAATTCTGGGCTCTGATCCCTTATGCCGGTGGACTTGTTGCAACCCTTTGGCTGGGGGTGGTGCTATTTATTGGAATTCGTGAAATCCACGAAATTTCTTACACCAGGGTGCTTATCGCTTTTCTTATCCCTGCGGTCCTTGTGGTTGCGGTGCTCCTGGCCGCAGGGGTATCGTTGTTCTTACTTGACTAGCAGGGGATAGAGACGGCCGTGTCTAAACGAATCGATTACGAAAAAGTGCTCAATGCGGCGCAACTCCAGGCCGTGACGTGTCTTGAAGGACCGCTGCTGGTCATTGCGGGGGCGGGTAGCGGGAAAACGAGAACCCTGGTCTACCGCCTGGCCCGACTGGTCGAGAGCGGTGTGTCCCCTGAAAACATTCTTCTCCTCACCTTCACCCGGAAGGCTTCCGGCGAAATGCTGGAGCGGGCGGCGGGCTTGGCGGACGAGAGGTGCCGGTTCGTGTCAGGGGGTACGTTTCACTCCCTGGCCCATCGGGTCCTTCGGAGCCACGCCACCCTTCTTGGCTTTGAAAACACCTTCACGGTTCTTGATCGCTCGGACATGGAGGAAGCGATCCAGTCTCTGCTCCATGAGATGCAAGTCGACAAAGGATCCGTGAGATTTCCGAAGAGATCCACACTGGCCAATATCCTGAGCAAGGCGGCCAACCTCGAATGCGGCGTCGAATCCCTCATGGAGGAAGAGTATTCCCAGTTCCTGGAGCACGTCTCTCAGGTCAGGAAACTCAAAGAGGCCTACAGAGAGTACAAAAGGGAGAATCAGCTCATGGATTATGATGACCTGATCATCCTCTTCCGTCAGATCCTCGCCGAACGCGAAGAGATCCGGACGCTTCTGAGCGGACAGTACCGGTACGTCATGGTGGATGAATACCAGGACACCAACGCGATTCAGGCCGACATCGTCAAATGGCTCGCCTTTGACCACCGCAACGTCATGGTCGTCGGTGACGACGCCCAGTCCATCTATTCCTTCAGAGGCGCCAACTACAAAAACATGTTCGAGTTCCCCAAGCTTTTTTCCGACACCAAGATCATCCGGCTTGAGCAGAATTACCGTTCCACCCAGCCGATCCTGAATCTGACCAATGCCTTGATGGAGCAGGCAGAGGAGAAGTACACCAAGTGTCTTTTTACAGAACGGCAGGGTGGGGCGCGACCGACGGTTGTCGATGCGAGAACGGAACCGGAGCAGGCGATGTTTGTTTGCCGGGCAATCAAGGAACAGCTTCATCAGGGGCGGACTTTAAAAGACGTGGCCGTCCTCTTCAGAGCCGCGTACCACTCCTTTGAATTGGAGGTGGAACTGGCGCGGCAGGGTATCCCTTTTGTCAAGTACGGGGGATTCAAGTTCATGGAGTCCGCGCACATCAAGGATCTCCTCGCCCACCTCAGAGTCATCACGAACCGGGACGACAGCGTGAGCTGGGGGAGGATCCTGCGGCTCATCAAGAACATCGGACAGGGCAGGAGCCAGGCGATCGTGAACTGGATGCGGGAAAACAGAGTGGCTGCGTCCCAGGTCCAGGAATGGCCCGGCGCAGGCAAGACGGACAATGGCTTGAAGAACCTTGGGGAGCTGTTGGTGCGACTGGTGGCCAAAGACCTCAAGCCTGAAAGGGCGATTGAACTGGCCATCCAGTATTATGAACCCATCCTGAAGGAAAAGTTCGACGACTTCCCTCGGCGTCAGAAGGATCTGGAACAGCTCCTTCCCATGGCCAGCCGTTACCAGAAGCTGCGGTCTTTCCTGGATGATCTGGCTCTTGAACCCCCCAGCAGTCTTGCGGACATGAGTCCTGACCAGCGAGGAGAGTGCCTTACCCTGTCCACCGTCCATTCTGCGAAAGGACTCGAATGGTCCGTGGTATTCATCCTCTGGGCCACAGAGGGGTATTTCCCCTCCGCCAGGTCCAGTCAGAGTGAGGACGGCCTTGAGGAGGAGAGGCGGTTGATGTATGTGGCGGCGACCAGGGCAAAGGATCATCTGATCCTGTGTTACCCCGGCCAGGAGACAGGATATGGCTGGTCCTCGGGCTACAGCACCTCCTCACGCGGTTTGTCTTCCTTCATCCAGGCTCTTCCTCAGGGGCTTTTCGAGTTTCGATCCATGGGCGCGGCAGAAAAGGTCCGGTGGCCCTCCATTGCCGCGTCAGCACCCCATAAAGTGAAGGAGCCGCCCCCGGAGTCCCCTGCGGGGCTGAGAGCCGGAGACCGTGTGAAGCATCCCGCTTTTGGCCACGGAGTCATCTCCAAGCTGGTGGACAAGGAGAAGGTGGAGGTGCTTTTCAGAGACTTCGGACGGAAGTTGCTGCATCTCGGTTATACGAGCCTTGAAAAAATATAGGGGCACGGTCCACGGCACACGGCTAAGGAATGGGCGCGAAAAAGGGTAGTTCCTTGCGCCGCGCACCCTGCACCGTCTGCGGAGATCAAGGATTCAGCTCATGCAGAAAAAACGCATGTCCTACGCAGAAGCCGTTAACCATCTCTACAGCCTTCAAAAGTACGGGATCAAGTTCGGGCTTTCCAAGACCTCCAATCTCCTCAAGGCCTTTGGCAACCCACACCGCGGCCAGCGCTACGTGCATATCGCGGGCACGAACGGCAAGGGATCTGTGGCGGCCATGGTGGAGTCGATCCTGCGAACATCGGGCTTGAAGGTGGGCTTCTACTCCTCTCCCCATCTTGTCCGATTTACGGAACGCTTTCGAATCAACGGAAAGGAGATTCCCCCTGAAACCGCGGCGGAACTGGTTGAAGAACTGAAGAGAGTGATGGACCCGACGCATCCACCCACCTTTTTCGAAGTCGCCACCGCCATGGGATTGATCTATTTTGCGAGAGAAAAAGTGGACATTGCCGTGATGGAGGTCGGAATGGGAGGCAGGTTGGACGCCACCAACGTGATCCGGCCCGATGTCTCGGTCATCACGAACATCTCCTTTGATCATCAGGCGTACCTGGGAAATAGACTGGAGGAAATTGCAGGGGAAAAGGCGGGGATTATCAAAAGGGGAATCGATCTGGTCACTGCTGCGACGCAGCCAAGGGTCCTTGAACTCTTCAGAAAAGCTTGCAAGGAGCGGAAGGCTCCATTCTGGAGAGTGGGACAAGACATCCGCTACCGCACAACCGGGAACAAGATCAACTATTATGGCTTGAAGCGAAGGCTCAAAGATCTTGAACTGGGGCTGGCCGGAAGCTACCAGCACCGGAATGCCGCTCTGGCATTGAGCGTGATCGAGTTGCTCGATCTTAGAGGGATCAAAGTGTCTGAAGAGCATATCCGGAAGGGATTGAAAAGCTCTTATTGGCCGGGGAGGCTGCAGGTGATCGCCAGAGAGCCGCTTCTGATTCTGGATGGGGCTCACAACCCTGGAGCGATCCGCTGTCTCTCAGAAGCCATGCGAGGAGGCTTTCGATACAAGCGCCTGATCCTGGTGCTGGGCGTGATGGCGGACAAAGATGTGGGAGGCGTGCTCAGGAGGATTGTTCCTATGGCGGACTACGTTTTGTTCACGAGGCCCGAGTATTACCGCGCAGCCGATCCTGAGACTCTGATGAGGGCGGCTTCCCCTCTGGGAAAGCCGGGAGAGATTCAGCCCACCCTGGCCAAGGCCCTGGAAAGGGCAAAGCAGATGGCCGGCCGCGAAGACTTGATTCTCGTCACCGGCTCCTTGTTCACGGTGGGCGAGACCATGGCTATACTGGATCCGGAGACCTACAAGCCGGACAGCATCCGGTGAGGGACGCTTCAGAGTCGGAAAGACCCGGTAAACAGTGGGCATTAAACAGTAAGCAGTAACTGGCGCCAGGCAGTAATCCAGGGCGCAGTTTATTGCTGCTTGATGTCTACTGCATGCTGCTTACCCATTGCACTGAGAGTGTTCTTGGCGAAATGAAAACGTCTCGCAACAGCAGGGGCTGCGTTTGGAGAAGCCGTTTTGGTCTCCTGATCTTTTTCGTCCTGGCGCTGGTTGCCGAGAACGCATGGGCGGCGGACCGCTCCTTTGAAGACCGGTTCGTGGGGGATCGAAATGCCAGGTGGCAGATCACGGCGGACAAAATGAGTTACGACCGCGAGGAGGGGCTCTTCAGGGCAGAGGGAAACGTGGTGATCATGAGAGGCGGCCAGGTCCTCAAAGCCAATGAGGCCCGGTACAATGAGAAGACAGGAATGGTCGAGGCCGTAGGAGATGTCGTCCTCGAGACAAACGGGGATGTTTTGAGAGCCGAGAAGGCCTTGTTTGATCTGAACAGCCAAACCGGCAAGATCACCAAGGGACGCATCTTTCTGCGGGAGAACCACTACTACATCAGCGGCGACGACATGGAGAAGACCGGGCCGAACACCTATGTGGTCAAAGGCTTTCACGTGACGACCTGCGATGGAGACAAACCGGACTGGAGCGTCACCGGCTCAGAAGTGGAAATCACCGTGGAAGGATACGGGAGCGTGAAGAACGCTGTTTTTCGAATCAGGGATCTCCCTGCCTTTTTTTTCCCCTATGCGCTTTTCCCTGCCAAGACAAAACGCCAGTCAGGGGTCCTCCCCCCTGCGGTCGGCTATTCGAGCCTGAACGGTTTGACGGCGGAGGTCCCCGTCTTCTGGGCCATCTCAGATCGGATGGATGCGACCTTTTACGAACAGTTCATGTCTGAGCGAGGATTGATGCAAGGGTTTGAGTACCGCTATGTCGCAGAGGAAGAATCCAAGGGGGTGTTCCTCTTCGATATTCTCCTCGACAGGAAGGGAGAAAAGGATCTGACCGATCCTGACGCTCTGGACCTCAGTCCTTTTCCCAGAACAAACGAAACGCGTTACTGGTTGAGAAGCAGGACGAATCAGCAGCTGCCTCTGGGGGTCAGGGCAAAACTGGACACGGACTATGTGAGTGATCGAGACTACTTCAAGGAGTTTTATGGAAACCTTTTCGGCTACAGGGCCAGACCGAACCTGGCAAGGGATTACGGCAGACCTGTGGACGACATCTGGTCACCTACAAGAAGGTCGGCGCTGCGGCTGGATCGTGATCAGCCGGGATACAGCCTCCAGGCGATTTCCTCCTATTATGAGAGGCCGGACAAACCTGCGGACGACCCCACACCACAACCTCTCGGGGGCTTGGACTTTAACCTCCTTCCCGGAACCCTGCCCATCGCTCCTTTCTTCACAGCCTTCAACACGGACTTTGATTACATCTGGCGAGAGACAGGCTCTAGAGGCCAGCGGGCGTCGTTCACTCCCCTCCTGACCTATCCAATGTGGCTGAACCGGTATCTGCAGTTCGAACCCTCGGTCAGCTACACCGGAAACGCGCTGTGGGTAGATCAATCGGAGAGGGGGAAAGGGAATCAGTACCGGAACGCCTACGATGCCCAGGCCAGATTTTCAACCGTGCTGGAAAGAATCTATGACACAGATTGGGCTTCCGCAACTAAGCTCAAGCACAAGATCGTTCCTTCTCTTCTTTACAACTACAGGGCCTACAAAAATCTGAACGGCGTCCAGCCGTGGTTCGAGTCCATGGATGCGGACGGAAGCATGAACCGGGTCGCCTTGGCTCTCGACAACTTTCTGGATGCAAGAAGGGACACAGAAAAGGAAGGGGCCCTGTACGAGCAGTGGACGCGGTTCACTCTGTTTCAGGGGTACCGATTGGACGGGACCTGGTGGGACAAAGGTCTTTCCGGAGAGGATAGGCCTTTTGAACCCTTGGCTGGAATCTTGACCTTGCGGCCCTTCTCGAATCTGTATCTCGATACAGAGGTTCACTGGGATTGGTACGACAAGAACATTCCTTTTGCGGATGTGGCTCTTGCCCTGAACATTCCCAGATCCGGCGGACGGATGGATCACATTGGTGTGGATTACCAGTATGTGAAAGAGGGAGACAAAGGGTTTAACGCGAACGCTTTCGTCAATCTGGATTATGGTTTTTCTATCGGAGGAGGGATCAGAAGAGACCTCAACACGGAAAATAGCCTGTCGAAGAGCCTCTATATCGACTATCAGGCTCAGTGCTGGGGGGTGAGGGTGATATCGAACAACCTGGACGGGGTAGGGAGCATCATGGTCCACTTTCGGCTTCTTGGGTTGGGCCAAATCGGGTCGAGATAGTTCGCCTCTTTGCAACCGGGAGAACCTCTGCCCAGGCGAAGAAGCAAGAGTAGCGAGGAATGCGTGTCTTGACACAAGAGAGTTCTTCCTCTATAGTAATTTTTTCTGGAAGAAAAGGGCCTTTTCTAAACTTCCCTGGAGGCGGGCGATGAAAATAAGGATTGGCGTGCTGTCCGCAGGCAGAGACTGTGCGGGAATCAATCCAGCCATTCAGTGGGTCGTCAATTCGGCCTTGGACAAAGATCTGGTGCCGATTCGGGGCGCCATGTTCGAGGTGGTGGGCATCATTGACGGCTGGAAGGGTCTCATCGAAGTGAAACCCGACAAGAAGGAAACCATGAAGCGGTTTGTTGTGCCGCTGGACACGGAACTGGTGCGCACCTGGGACAGGTCTGGAGGCACACGCCTCGGAACCAGTCTCGTCAATCCCTTTGACCCGAAGAAGGACCAGTCCGAACTGATGATCGAAAACATCAAGAAGCTGGGGATTGACGCGCTGGTGGTGATCGGAGGCTTTGACAGCCTTGGAGTGGCTTACAAGCTGTTCAGGGAAGGCATCCATGTGGTCGGGATCCCGAAGACGATTGACAAGGATCTCTCTGAAACCGATTACACCCTGGGGTTTGATTCGGCCGTGAACTCCATTACCCAGGACATCGACAGAATTCGCATCACCGCAGGATCCCACAGCCGGATCTTCATCGTGGAGACCATGGGCAGACGGGCGGGGTGGCTGGCCCTGGAGGGAGGCGAGGCTTGCGGAGCGGCGATCACCCTCATTCCCGAGCATGATTTTGTGCTGGACCGAGTCGCAGAACTTCTCAAGATGAGAAAGAAGGAGGGGAAGCGCTACAGCATTGTCCTCGTCTCAGAAGGCGCCAAGCCCAGGGGAATGGAGGAAGTGCATGAGCGGCGGGGCCAGGACGGCTTCGGCAATTACTACCTCGGAGGGATCGGGGGGTTCATTGCGGAGGAGATCGAAAAAACAACAGGCCTTGAAGCCCGTTATGTGGCGCTCCGTCACCTCCAGAGAGGAGGGGACCCCACCGCCTATGACCGGAGGATGGGCCGGAAATTCGGGATTGCCGCCGTGGACATGATTGCCAACGAAGACTTCGGCCGCATGGTCAGCTGGAAGCAGGGCGGGGTCACGAGCGTGCCCCTTAAAAAGGCGCTGGAGCGGTTGAGCCTTGTGGATGTGGAAAAATTCTACAACACCAAGAACTACACGGCGAAAGATCAGATTCTATAACAGTTCGGCTTTCTGAAAGAGTCGCAGAAAAAGGCCATGGGGGTCTCTCTAAAAACAGAACAACGAAGTAGCCACACCGCCGTGTCCAGCTTTAGGCCATGGGTGAGGCGGGCGGAGGGCTAATCGGGAACTCGCCATCGAATACCCAGCTGACAGGTGTCGGGGAGCGCCGCCGCCCGCCTTCGCTGCCTCTTATCTGCCGAGTCTTTCCCGCACGCTCTTCGTTATCTGTTTTTAGAGAGACCCCCATGGCCTCAGCTATCCATTTCAGAAAGCCAAACTGTTACCGGACCTTGTAGGGGAAGATCTTTCCCGGATTCAAAATCCCGTTTGGATCAAAAGCTTTTTTCAGCCTTGCCATCAGTTCCAGAACCGGTCTGGAGATTTCCATTTCAATGAAAGGGGCCTTGGTGATTCCGACGCCGTGCTCGCCGGAAAGGGTCCCTCTCATCTCGATGACCTTGGTGAACAGCTCTCGAACGGCTGCCAGAGCCTTTTCCAGTTGACCGGAGATTTTTTTGTCGAACAGGATGTTCACGTGGATGTTCCCGTCTCCGGCATGGCCATAGGCTGCCATGGGAAGTCCGTAGGCCCTGGCGAGGTCTTCCAAAAAACCGATGAACTCGGCCATGCGGCTCCTGGGAACCACGATATCCTCGCTGATCTTGTCCGGTCTCAACTTGTAAACCGACTCGGACACGTTTCTTCTGGCTTCCCAAATCTTCTCCCCGTCTTTCATCCGGGATGCGGAGCGGAATTCAAGCGCCCCCTGGCGGGCGCAGATTTCCTTCACTCGTTTCGCTTCCTTTGTCGCGAGGGCCTTGTCTCCGTCTACTTCAATCACAAGCAGAGCGCCTGTTCCCTGTGGCGCTGCAAGCCCAACGTCCTTGTCCACGCAGTCGATGCAGGTCCTGTCCATGAACTCAAGAGCGGTGGGCACGATCTTGTTCCGGATGATTTGTGAAACAGTCTCCACGGTGGCTGCGGCGGACTCAAAAAAGGCCATCATGGTCCTTCGGTACGCAGGCTTTGGAACGAGCCTCACAATGATTTCCGTCACAACGGCCAGCGTGCCTTCAGACCCGATCAGGAGCCGGGTGAGGTCATAGCCGACGACTCCCTTGATGGTTTCCACTCCAGTCTTGATGATCTCTCCGGTGGGCAGGACCGCGGTGAGCCCAAGCACGTAGTCGCGCGTGACCCCGTACTTGACGGCACGGAGGCCCCCTGCGCATTCCGCCACATTGCCGCCCAGGGTGGAGATATGAATGCTGGCAGGGTCTGGGGGATAAAAGAGATCGACCTTCTCTACGGCTTCCTGGAAGGCGGCGGTGATGACTCCACATTCCACACGGGCGATGAGGTTGTGCTGGTCAATTTCAAGAATGCGGTTGAACCGGTCCATGGCCAGAACGAGGCCTCCTTCTACAGGCAAAGCCCCACCGCTCTTTCCGCTTCCCGCCCCCCTTGGGATCACTGGGAACCGTTCCCGGTTCGCCAGATGAAAGATCCTGGAAATCTCATCAGATGTGCCCGGGAAAGCAACCGCGTCCGGCATAAAGTGAAGCTTCGTGGCGTCAGTTCCAAACGTCACCAAATCCTCAGGGCGAGTGGTGAAGTGCTCGGTGCCAAGGAGGGAAGACAGTTCTTTTAGGGCACGTTCGGAAATCATGGCGACAGAGGGGTCCGGCTCTTGAGAGCGTGGCGCAGGGTCATGGAATCCATATACTTGAGGTCCCCTCCCATGGGGATCCCCAGGGCGATTCGGGAGATCTTGATTCCCTTTTCAGAGAGGAGCTTGGTGAGAAAGGAAACCGTAGCCTCTCCTTCTGTCGTGGGGTTGGTGGCAAGGATGACCTCCTGGACTGCTTCCTTGGCGAGGCGGCCCACGAGTTCGCCGATTTTGAGATCTTCAGGCCCGACGCCGTCCAAAGGAGACAGCACCCCATGAAGCACGTGATACTTTCCTTTGAAAGCGCCGGATTCCTCCAGGGCAAGCTGGTCGCCCGGTCCTTCAACGATGCACAGCACTCCGTTGGAGCGGGAGTCGTCCGCGCATATGGCACAGGGATCCTTGTCGGTGAAATTGAAACAGACGGAACAGAACCTGATGTTCTCTTTGACGTCGAGAAGGCTTTTGGCCAGGCTCTCGGCAAGTTCTTTGGGACTCCTCAGAATGTGGAGGGCCACCCGGGCGGCTGATTTCTGGCCGATCCCCGGCAGCCGGGACAGGTTCTTAATGAGATGTTCGAGGGGCGCCGGATAGAGGCTCATGAACCTGCTCTAAAGAAGACCGGGGATGTTGGGGAGGTTGAGCCCGTGGGTGAGTTTGCCCATCTCCTCATTGACCATTGCTTTGGCTCTAGACAGGGCGTCATTGACAGCGGCGAGGATCAGGTCCTGGAGCATGTCGGCTTCTTCAGAACGAATCACTTCGGGGTCGATTTTGATGGACAGGACCTCCTGCCGGCCATTGGCCACCACCGTGACCATCCCGCCCCCGGCAGAAGCTTCCACTTTTTTCTCTCCGAGCTCTTCTTGAAGTTTGGCCATCTTGGCCTGGAATTGCTGAGCCTGCTTGAGCAAATTCCCCATGTTCGGCATGCCTTTCATGATTCTTTTCTCCTTTGATCTTCTGAAACTTCCCCCCTGAGCTCGCCCTGAAAAATGTCGAGCACATCCTGGACCCCCTGGGGAGGGGGCGGTGCTTGGGGAGCCTGTTTTGGGGGCGGGCTTTCCTCAGCCTTTTTTTGAGAGCTGAAATTTATTCTCACCTCCCGTTTGAAAAACTGGAGGCCAAGGGCTCTTAGTTTGTCGCTTTTCTCCGAGTCATCGAAATAGGTGTCAAAGGGCCTGAGGCCTTTTGCGATCACCACCTTCTCTTCAGAGCCTTCCAGAAAAGGGAAGCCTTCCATAACCTTGGCCATGGGCTTGTTCTTGGAGGCGACAAATTTCAGGAACGCAGCCCAGTCGTCTTTGCTGATCCCCTGAGGGGAGGCCTTTTTCTCTTCGACACTCTCAACCGCCTCACTGGAGACTCCCGACGAGGAGAGTTTTTTCTCAAGGGATTCAAGTTTCCGGATCAGCTCATCGAGAGCCTGCACACCTCCCATCTGAGAAAGCCTGATCATGACGGTCTCCAGGACCAGCCTGGGATGGGACGTGAAGCGGAGACTCTCCTCTCTGGCTATCAAATAATTCAAGATCTGCTGCAGCTTTTCTTTTCCGGCCTTTTCCGCCTGGACCTTGAGGGCTTCTCTGTCGCTCTCCACCATGTCGAGAAGATCGTCAAAGGGTGCGACCAGGCTCATGAGGAGATTTCTGAACTGATCCATGAGCGCTCGATAGAACTCTTTGATGTCATGGCCGTAATTGTAGATCTGGTCTACAATCTCGATGCACGTCTTTGCGGAACCTTCAAGAATGGCGCGAGAAGCCTCAAAGAGAAGGGTTCTGTCAACCACTCCGAGAAGTTCGGTGATTTGCCGGTCCTCCACCTTGGGTCCGGTGTAGGAGACGACCTGATCCAGTAAGCTCTCGGCATCCCGCATGCTCCCTTCGGCTTCTCTGGCAATGAGCGTCAGCCCGGATCGGCTGATGTCAATGCCCTCCTGCGAGGTGATTTTCTCCATCTGTTTGACGAGGAGCGCCAGGGGGATTCTCTTGAAATCAAATTTCTGGCATCTGGAAAGAATCGTGACCGGGACCTTGTGGGGTTCTGTGGTTGCAAAAATGAATTTGACGTGGGCCGGCGGCTCCTCGAGTGTTTTCAGGAGCGCATTAAACGCGGGCAGGGTCAGCATGTGAACTTCATCGATGATGTAGATTCTGAACCGGGCGGAGGAAGGCATGTACTTGATGTTTTCCCGGAGCTCCCGGATCTGCTCAATGCCTCGATTGGACGCTCCGTCGATTTCCTGCACGTCCACGGAAGATCCCTGGGTAATTTCAAGGCATGAGTGGCAGCGGTTGCAGGGGATGCCCGGCTTTCCTTCGGCACAAGTGAGGGCTTTGGCCAGGATTCTTGCAATCGAGGTTTTGCCGACGCCTCTCGGCCCGCTGAAAAGGTAGGCGTGGGCAAGCCTGTCGGTGGTGATCGCATTCGCCAACGTGTGAATCACGTGTTCCTGCCCAATCACGTCCTCAAAAACCTGGGGACGCCATTTCCTGGCAAAAACCTCATACGTCATAGCCGTCGCCTCAAAACAGTCATGCTCTTTTCACCTTGAGCACAGGACGGGGGGTGTGGTCCAGGGAAAAATATGGCGGAGAGAGTGGGATTCGAACCCACGGTACCGCTTTTAGGCGGTACACGCGATTTCCAGTCGCGCTCCTTCGGCCAACTCGGACATCTCTCCGCGGTTTCGCTGACGCGAAACACTGTTAGCTAGTGGCTATTGGCAAATAGCCAAGAGCCCCATATCTTATTGCTATCTACAGGTCTTGATTCTGCTTTGTCCTTTCTGCGAAGAGCCACCAGCCAGAAGCTAACGGTGAAATTCACCTTCGGTGAATTTCCTGGCGGAGAGGGTGGGATTCGAACCCACGTGCCCCGTTTTTGGCAGGGCAAGTCGATTTCGAGTCGACCCCGTTATGACCACTTCGGTACCTCTCCACGTGTCCCTATTCTTTGTCCCTCCGCATCCGGAAGAAGTCCTGCAGCAGCTTTCGGCATTCCTCCGCTAGAACTCCGGGGACCACCTCTATTCGATGGTTTAATCTAAGATCCCCCGGCACATTGTACAAGGAACCGGCAGCACCCGATTTTGGATCGGGTGCTCCAAAAACCAGCCTGGCGACCCTCGCATGCATGGCGGCCCCAATGCACATGAGACAGGGCTCGATGGTGACCACCAGGGTGGCTCCCTCTATACGGTAATTCTTATAGAAAATCCCTGCCTGCCTCAAGGCCAAAATCTCCGCATGGGCGCAAGGATCATTGAGGGAAATGGGCTGATTGTGGGCTCTGGCGACAATGGAGCCTGCCGGATCGACGACCACGGCACCCACAGGAACTTCTCCCTCCTCAAAGCCCTTTGTCGCCTCTTGGAGGGCTTCCTTCATGAAGGGGGAAAAGTCCAGAAACATCATGAGTTACTTTTACCACTTGTCTGTCTCTGCGTCAACCCGATATCCACTATCTCTTTTTCTCGGAGGATGGTAAAGTGTGCCCGAACGCAGGGTGAACTCCAAACTCGCCTTTCAACAACAAAGCGACCACACCTGAGTCGAGGCACATGCTGTTCGAAGACATCATTGTCAGCGAAGAGGACATTCGAAGGGAAAAGGAAAAGGCCCGGCGGCTGAGGCAAACCGCGTGGTGGATGAGAAAGATTCAGAAAGGGGTGTGCCACTACTGCCAGAGCGAAGTGGGAAGGGAGCATCTGACCATGGACCACGTGGTCCCTCTCAGCCGGGGAGGGAAGAGCAGCAAAGGAAACATCGTTCCTGCATGTAAAACCTGCAACAACAAGAAAAAGTACTTGCTTCCCATCGAGTGGGATGAATATCTCCAGTCCTTGAGGGGCAGCTGATTCCCTCTGTCAAGTCCTGCTCACCTGCACTAAAGCCCCGAGGATCTCTCCGTTTCTCAATCCAATATACTCTGAAGCCCGGCCGAGGTTGACAGCGATTTCCAGCAGGTTGGAGCTGTTGATTAGGGCCAGAGGTTCGTCTTCTTCGCAGTCCGCATAAATGCGGCTGAGCTTTCGAATCACCAGTTTCCCTGCCTCAATGCGCGGAGGAGCGGATTCGAGGAAGGCCGTCAATTCGCGAGCAGAGATATTGGTGACCAGGTTCCCGAAGTTGTCCACTCGGATGATCTGACCGCACAAAACTTCTCCTTGGACGTAAGGTCGAGGGACCGTCAGTTTCGTGAGATCTTGGACAGCGGGGCCCAAGGACTCCAGCGAGAGGCCGAGAGAAAGGTGAGCCGCCACAGGGGCGAAGATCTCTCTGCCTTGAAAAGTCTGAGTAATGCTCGGAAGGAAATAACGGGACTGAGTGAGGTGCGCGGCCTTGGCCCCCCCGAAATCCCGGAACACGGGCCAGAAAAGACCATTGTCCGGTCCCACAAAAAAGTGAGCCCCGGCCTGCAAGGCGATTAGCCTTCGATCGCTCCCTACCCCTGGGTCCACCACAGCCAAGTGGACGGTTCCTTGAGGGAAATAAGGAAAAGTTTCGCGGATGACCAAAGCCGCCTGAGAGATCGAGCCTGTTCCGATCTGATGGGTGACATCGACAAGCCTAGCCGAGGGATTGATGGAAAGGATCACGCCCTTCATCATGGCCACGTAAGGGTCTGAAAGGCCGAAATCCGTGGTGAGAGTGATGATTCCCGAAGGCTTCATGTCCACTGTTCCAGAAGCTTTGGCAGGATCTGTCCTGATTTTCCCAGCAGGACAAAGTCCATCATCCCGGAATTGGGAGTCTCTTCCAGGTTGATCTCTGCCACGACAGCTCCGGCTTCCTTGGCCTCGAAAGCCAGGGACGCGGCGGGCTGGACAACGGCCGATGTGCCGATCACGAGCATCACCTGGCAGGACCGGGCGGCCTCGACGGCGCGGTTGAGCAGTGCGGAATCCAGGGACTCGCCGAACCAGACCACGTGGGGCCGCAAGAATCCGCCGCAGTCCCTGCATTTCGGCGAAGTCCCCACGTTCGGGGACAGGTCGAGGCTCACGGTGTGACACTGGGTACACCGGACTTTCCAGAGGTTGCCGTGAATTTCAAGGAGGTTCTTGCTCCCTGCCTTGAGGTGAAGGCCATCCACGTTCTGAGTGATGAGGGTGAAATGAGGAACCCTAGCTTCGAGATCGACCAGCGCTGTGTGGCCGGGGTTAACAGTGAGGCCCGTGATGAGATTGCGGCGCCAGTTGTAGAACTCCCAGACCAGTTCAGGGTCCCGCGCAAAGGCCTGAGGCGTCGCCAGTTCCATGACATTGTAGTTGCGCCACAGACCGTCTGCCCCACGAAAGGTCGGGACCCCGCTTTCCGCAGAGATCCCGGCCCCGGTCAGCGCGGCGACCCGCTCGCCCTTGATGAGGGCCTCTCTCAATGCCTTGATCTGCTGTTCCATGACACGGCATGGTAAGGAAAAGGAAGCTGCAAGTCAACCCTTCGCCCAACCTGCTAAACCAAACCATGCCCAGGGCTATTGAAGATATTTGGGCAAACCCTTCAAACGAGCGCCTCCTGCAGACTTAATCTGAAAGACTTGGAAAAAATTCCTTGACAGCCTTAAGCCAGAGAAGTAAAAAGTACGATAGTACGGTATAGTTTACGATAATATCGTATATAAAGGTTTCCTTGGCTTGGCAAACCAAGCTGCCGACCACAGAGCGGTGGAAAGGAGGAAACAATGTCCATCCAGTCTATAGAAAGAGTCAGCGCCATACTGTCCCTCTTCTCTCTGGAAAGACCGTGGCTCGGAGTAAGCGAAATCGCCAGGTTCATGGGCCTACCGAAAACCACGGCATCCAGTCTTGTACGGACCTTACTGGAGGTGGGCTTCCTCTCTCAAGACAGCGAAACTCGAAGATATACGTTGGGGCAAAGGCTCTTAAATCTGGGGATTATCGTTGAAGATACCTTGGAGATTAACCAGAAAGCGCAGGGCCCTGCAAAGGACTTGGCGGAAAAAACGGGATTGATTTGCCGCGTTGCGATCTGGGACGAGGACGCGGCGCTTATAACCCTTGATGTTATTCCTCGGGAGGTCGACGTCCTTGCAAGGCGAATAGGTCCCAGAGTGGCTGCCTATGCGACGTCCCACGGCCGAGCCATGCTCGCCTTTCTCCCTCCCAATGACCTCCAAAAATACCTCAAGAGAATCAAGTTCAGTGCGTTCACGCCATTCACGATTACACGGAAGGATGAATTGGAGAAGGAATTGGCTGAAACTCGGAGGAAGGGATATGCCGTTAACAACCAGGGACTTGTTCAGGGTCGCGCCAGCATCGCGGTTCCGATTTTCCAAAGAGGTGGGCGAGTGGCTGCTGCGATCAGTCTCGTAGGCAGTCCGGAGCGTGTTCTGTCCAAGGACCTCACTCATCTTGTGAGAAACCTTCAGAACACTGCCGCAGAGGTCTCGCGGCTTATGGGGTACACTCCTGGAACTTCCCCGATGGAAGCAGTGAAGACGCGCGGGCGACCACTTGGTAGAGTCCTGCTAGATCAGGGCCAGTCAAGGCATAAGAGTTTTCAATTCCACAGCGAGGAGGAGTGAAGATGAAAAAAATGATCGTTGGTTTTGTGGCAGTGCTCATTGCAGCGTGCGGACTTTTCAGTGGGGCCGCCGATGGGGCGGAAATCGAACTGAAATTCCAGAGTACTTACCCTCCTGCCCATGAGGTCGTAAAGGGAGCCTTTGAACCATGGTTCAAGAGACTGGAAGAGCAAAGCAAAGGTCGGCTGAAAGTGCATTTTTTTCCACCGCGGGCGATCGTGAAGGAGAACGAGACTTTTGAGGGAGCGGAGGCGGGGCTGGTGGATATTGGCACCTCCATGCCCGGAAGAAATCCCGGCAAGTTCCCCTTGGTCGAGTTGACCGAATTGCCTTTCATATTCCCGAGCGCCCAAATCGGCAGCCTTGTGACCTGGAAGCTCTTTGAACATTACCCCGAGTGGCAAAAGGAGTTCAAAGGGGCGAAGGTTCTTTGGCTCTGGGTGAGTGCGACGGCGCATATCGCCACAACGAAGAAGCCGGTAAAGACACTGGAGGACCTCAAGGGCATGAAGATCATAGGGTACACCCCGGCGATGATGGAAACGATTCGTGCACTTGGTGCCAATCCTCTTCAAATTTCACCTATCGATGCATACCTCGCCCTCCAACGAGGTATGGCAGACGGCATTGTCATGTCCCATGCAGGAAACAAGAGTTTGAAGCTTTTTGAATCGACAAAGTTCATTACTGAAGCCAACGCTCTTGTGATTCCCTTCTACAGTGTCATGAACGAGAAGAAGTTCGAGAGCCTCCCTTCTGAACTCAAGAAGCTGATAGGAGAAACAACGGGGAGTGAAATGGCAAAGGAGTGCGGAAAGACCCTTGATGTGGGGGACAGAGAAGCTGGCGAAGCACTGAAAAAGGATGGGGTAGATATCTTTGTGTTATCCGAAAAGGAAAAGGAGAGATGGGTAAACGCCGTCCGTCCCCTTTATGAAGACTGGTTCAAAAGAATGGAGACCAAGGGATATAAGAATGCCCGGCAGATGTTTGATACCAGTAAGCAGATGATTAAGGAGTTGAGCGGCAAGTAGAGAATCTCATTATCCAAAATGCCTTATGCGCCCCTTGCGGTGAACTGAGTTATGAGGGGGAGGGTAGGGGAACCTTGAGGAAAATATGAATGCGATCAATGAAAAGGCTCTGAAACCGATAAGTAAACTCCTTTTCAGGATAAGTGCCTTTCTTGTCGGGTTGATGTGCATTCCCATTTCTTTCGATGTCGTCCTGCGCTATGCGGCAGATAAGGCGATTCCGGGAATTATCGAAATCGAAGAATTCCTGATGGTCTGCATCGTCTTCTGCGCCATCCCTTATCTGCAGGCAAGGAAGGAACATATCGATATCGACATCCTCACGAAGAGACTGCCGAATGTCGCACAGGTGGCTGTATCCAATTTCGGCTATCTGGTCTTGGCGATCCTCTCGGGGTTGATGTCCTGGCAGCTGGCCGGGAATGCCATCAACAAAACAAATGAGGTTAGTTTTGCCCTGGGGATACCGGTGTCCATTTTCATTGCCATCGCTGCGATAGGAAGCGCACTCGTGACCCTAGTATTCATGGCAGACTACGGTCATTCGACCAGCGAGCTTCTGAGTCACAGGCGAGGACCGCTGGTGATCGTGTGTTTCCTGGCTGTAGTGTTGGTCATTCTTTTCCCACTGATTCTCCACAGATTCCCATGGGACTTCAGCCCCTTTACCCTGGGTATCCTGGGGATGCTTTTCCTCTTTGTGATTCTCTTTCTCAAGGTCCCCATCGGGTTCGCCATGGCCCTCACCGGCTTCCTCGGGATGTGGGCTCTCACGGGTCAGTCCTTAGGGCCTCTTCGCATGCTCGGATCGGCTCCTTATGTGGAGACCGCCTCGTTTGTCATGGCAGCGGTGCCTCTATTTGTTCTCATGGGGGAACTAGCCCTCTATTCGGGCTTGAGCCAGGATCTCTTTGCCAGCGCCTACACGTGGTTCGGGCGCCTGCCCGGAGGATTGGCCATGTCCTCTGTGGCAGGATGCGCAGGCTTCGCCGCGGTTTGCGGGGACAGCTTGGCGACAGCAGTGACGATGGGATCCATTGCTTTGCCCGAAATGCGGAAGAAACGCTATGATCTCAGTCTTGCAACGGGAGCCATAGCCGCGGGCGGCACATTAGGTATCCTCATCCCTCCCAGCCTCGGGTTCATCTTTTATGCCCTCATAACGGAAGAGTCGATTGGAAAGCTCTTTATCGCCGGGATCTTGCCCGGAGTGCTGATGGCGGCGCTTTTTATCCTTTGCATCTACGTGGTCGCGAAGCTCCGTCCAGGCATGGCTCCTGCAGGAGAACCGACCTCCTTTGGAGACAAAATCCGCTCCGTTAGAGGCATCCTCCCTATGATGGGCTTGTTTCTGCTCATTCTCGGGGGGATGCTCTTAGGACTCTTCAGCCCCACGGAAGGAGGGGCTATCGGCGCAGTCGGCGCCTTTTTGTACGCCCTTGTCCGGAGACGTATGAACAGACAGGTCCTGCTGAAAGCACTCGAAGAGACCGCTGTCATATCGTGCAAGTTGCTGGTTGTAGTTATTGGGGTAGGAATCCTCGGGACCTTTCTGGCTTCGACTCGGCTCCCTTTTCTGCTGGCGGAACTGGTCACAGGCATTCAGCTCAGTCGTTATTTCATCTATGCGGCCATACTGGTTCTCTATGTTCTCCTGGGTTGCGTGATGAATGTCATTGCCATCATTCTCCTCACCCTCCCGGCGATCATGCCCACAGTCCTGGCGCTTGGTTTTGACCCGGTCTGGTTTGGAGTGGTAACCGTAATTCTCATGGAAATGGGGCAGATCACACCGCCTATCGGCATCATCGTGTTTGCGGTCAGCAGCGTAACAAGCGTGCCTATGGAAACCGTTTTTCGGGGGATTGTCCCTTTCACCGTCTGCATGCTGATCTGCATTCTTCTTCTGACGTTTTTCCCGGAGATAGCCCTTTTCCTGCCAAGGTTGCTCTTGGGGTGAGCAAGTCGATTTCGAGCGAGAAACCCATGACCTTAAGTTGAGCAAGGAACATCGGCATTGGATGCTATGAAAAGAGGGGGGAGCATGAAACAACTACCACCGGTTGAGAGGGTTGTGGCCTCCAAGAAAGGAATCAAACCTGACAAAATCCCCATCAGCACAGGACCCACAAATGAATTCATTTGCCATCGCTATGGGATCAGCATTGAAGACTATCTGACCAACGCGGAATGGTGCACGGAGTGCAGCATCAAGTTTGTCAGGGAGTTTGAGGTGGACTCCTCCGTCGTTGCACCCGGCTACATTTTATATGGATGCGGGCCGGAAGTGGGGGTCAAATGGGAATTTGTAGAGAACCATTTTCCAGGCTTTGTGGATGGACCTCTGAGGACGGAGTCGGATCTCCAGGCCATCCGTGCGCCCCAAAAACCGTCGGGGTATTTCAAACACTACTTGGCCGTGTTGAGTAAGGTGCAGGAGGCCATAGGAGATCGCTATAACCTCATAGGCCACATCCTGGGTCCATTCGCGACCGCGTGCTTCTTGCACGGCATTGAAGCGACCCTTCTGGACACGGTTGCAGAGCCCGAGTGGTTTAAGAGATACGTAGAGCGCTGCACTGATCTGAGTGAATACTTTGGGAAAAATGTACTCTCCACAGGAGTCAGAAATCCAATCCTGAACGAGATTTTTCTCACCCCGGAGATGATCGGTCCCGAATCCTATCACAGGCTCATAGCTCCCTATGACAGAGAGGTTCAGAGACGGCTGGGTGCGGACAGCGTTCCTAACGTGATGGGAGCCTTTATGGGAAGGGCTGGCGACCGGAAAAGCCAAGAAGGCGGGGTTTTTTTGTACAGGGCATTTTTCGGGGTTAATGAATCCCTGGCCACAATCACAAGGGCAATGGAATACCTTTTGCCGGGGTTTCCCTTCCCGGTGACCCTCTCCGGGCAGACCCTCGATACCTGGGGGATTGATCGAATTTTGGCCTTCTTGAGGGAATCTCTGGACTTCCTGATCAAGGAAAAGGGGGTTTATCCCTCGATTCATCTGGCCTCAGTCCTCGCTGAATCACCGGAAGCAGCAAAACGGATCGCAGAGAAGCTCGAAGCCATTAGGCAGTTTCGGGACGCTTATGAAATCACGTAAGGAGGGGAAAAGTTATGCCGATTGGAGACGTCTTTGAGGCAGTTGTTGAATATAAGATAGCGGACATCGCCCGCATCGTTCAGACGGAGATCGAAGCGGGTGCGGGTGTCGATAGGATCTTGAATGAAGGCCTGATAGCCGCAATGAGCGAAGTCGGACGCCGTTTCAGCGAGGGGAGCATCTTTGTCCCGGAGATGTTATTCGCAGCGAAGGTGATGCAAAAGGGCTTGGAAGTGCTCAAGCCGTTGATTGCCAAGGATGGGGTGAAGACCAAAGGGAAAATCATCGTTGGAACGGTCTTCGGCGACCTGCACGACATCGGAAAGAACTTGGTCATCATGATGCTTGAAGGCAACGGGTTCCAAGTCGTGGACCTGGGAATCAACGTGGAGAAACAGAAATTCCTGGACGCCGTGCGGGAGCACAACACGAAGATCGTGGGACTGTCTGCGCTGCTCACCACCACCCTGCCCGCGCTGGAGGAGACGGTGGTGCTCCTGAAGAAAGAAGTCCCCGGTGTCAGAGTCATGGTCGGGGGGGCTCCGGTGACCCAGAGCTTTGCAGACAAGATCGGGGCGGACGGGTTTGGCCCGAACGCCCCCTCAGCGGTGGCTCTCGCCAATGGGTTTTCTGCTTAGGAGAACTTGTTTTCTCTTCTTAGGCGATGATTCTATTCAGGAGGGAGGAGATGAGATGATGAAAAACCAATCCCTTTCGGCGCTACTGGTTCTTATAGCAATTGTGGGAGCTCTTGTCGGTTGTCAAGCCACGGGGGCGTATGCGTCCGAATTCCCCTCAAAGGAAATCCAGGTCATTGTGGGTGCGGCGGCCGGCGGCCTGGTGGATGCGAGTGCGAGAAATCTGGGCAAAATCATGGAAGAGAGTCTGGGCAAACCGGTCGTCATTGTCAACAAGCCGGGAGCGGCCAGCTCACTGGCTCTTGCTGCACTCAAGAACGCGAAGCAGGACGGATACGCCATCGGTGTCAATGCAGGGGTCCCGTATACGTACAATCCCCATGCACAGAAAGTGGACTACACTCTGGACGATTTCTCCTATATAGCGGCTATCGCGCAGTTCCAATGGGCCTACGTTTCAGGTCCCGACAAACCCTGGAAAGACTTCAAAGGTCTGGTGACCTATGCCAAGACGCATCCGGGGATGACCTATGCGACGATGCATCCGATCGGTGAAAACATCCTGAACTACATCGCAAAAAAGGAAGGGATTGAATGGCGCGCCATCCCCACCAAGGGGGGAGCGGAGGTGATGACCGCTGTTCTGGGGAACCACGTCGATTTCGGCTACAGTGCCGGAATCCACAACGTTCACGTACAGGCTGGTCAGATGATTGTGCTGGCAGGGCACGGCGCCGCAAGGCTCCTAGGCTCGCCGGATGTTCCAACTCTCAAGGAATTGCGATATGACGTGGTCTGTGACGATTCCATAGTGGTAACGACACCGAAGGGCATTCCCGATCCTGCCATAAAGAAAATTTCTGAGGCTGTGGCCAAGGCGGCAAGAGATCCTCGGTATGTGGATTTCCTTGAAAAGAAACTTAATGTTCCGGCCGTTTATATTTCAGGGGATGTGCTTCTTAAAAGCATGCGAGAGCAAAGTGACTTTCATCGGAAGATGATTGAGGAGATGAAGTAGTTAAACTAAGAATGAGAGTGTGAAGGGGACGTTGTTCTTCGCAAAAACCATGGACCCCGGCAAAGCTTGGGACGCCGGTCCGAGCGGGGAATTCGTGCGGCTCGTCAAGGGCTGCGATGTCCTTGTGCACATGTGCCATCAGCTTTCAGGAACCCAGCCGGGGTCGGAGTGGGCGCGGGGGGCGGCAGGGCGCCTGGAGGCGGCCCAGACCGGGAGAGATGCGGGCGTGCGAAATCTGGTGCTCACCCACATCCCTGAGCAGATGGACGTTCCGGGTATCAGGGAGAAGGTCATTCGAGAGGTGGGAGAGGTTTTCAAAGGGAATGTTTTCTGGGGAGAAGACCTGATGGAAATTCCCGTGAAAGATCCCAAAGCCATGAAGCACAAGGGGTGAAAGAGAAGGCCGGCCGGGACCGAGCCGCGGGTCGGCCTTCCTTGTGAAACCCTATCGCAAGCCGGCCACAAACCGTCGCAGTTCCAGCTCCAGTTCAACCGATCTCTGGCGTTCCTCGTTCAGCAGATTGTTTTTCTCCTCAGGATCGCCTTGCAGGTCATACAGCTCGTTGGGTTTTCCCTTGTCGAAATTCAGGATGAACTTCCAGCCCCCATCGGTGACCGCCCAGTTCCGCTTGAAATGACCCATGTAGGCGTACTCGCGGATGGCCGACACCTTGCCTGCCATGAGAGGCAGTAGGCTCGTTCCATGGATCTTCGGCGGTTGCTGGACCTTCATGAAATCCAGAATAGTGGGAAAGATCTCTGTTGTTTCCACCAGCGGGCTGAATCGTTTTCCCGCGCCAAAGCCTTCAGGGTGACGGATGATCAGAGGGATGTGGACCAGGTTCTGGTAAAGTCCGGGCTCGGCTTTCTTGATGTATCCGTGCTCCCCAAAGGGTGCGCCGTGATCCGTCACGAAGACAATCAGGGAATTCTCATAAAGCCCCATTGCCCTGACCCGGTCCAGGAACACACCGATCCAGTGATCGCAAAGCGTCACTTTGCCGGCATATAGCTTTTTGACGTGATTCAACTCTTCCGGGGTGAGGTACCCTTCCACCTTGCCGGGGATGGGGTGAATGATGTCCTGCCCCTTGTAGTTCGGATCCGTGTACATCCGGTTGTAGGGAGCCGGGGGGTCCCAGGGTTCGTGGGGATCAAAACAGTCCAGCCAAAGAAAGAGGTTGTCTTTTTTCTTTTGCTCTTCGAGCCACCGGACGCCTTCCATGAGAACCCTCGCCACAAAGGTGTCTTCCTCTCCCTTGCGGTCATGGATGTTCTTGAGGTACTGGGTGAGCTGGGCCTTTACGGACTTGTCTTTGCCGTCGCCCTTGTAGTACCGGTCCACATCGACTTTGATCGAGTCGTCGACCACATAGGGATCTCCTTCGTGCCCGCGGATGTGTTTGGTGAAGTCAAAGCCTCGCTCAAAGGCCATGGTCGGCTTGTGAAGGTGATAGACATCAGTGATCAGAGCCGAGTGAACCGCCTTGTTCCAGAGAACCTCGGCCAACACCACATCGGTCGGCTCCAGACGCTGCCATCCCCTGAAAGGAAAAGTGTAGCGGCCGGTGAAGAAGGTGGTGCGGGCAGGAACCGTGGGAAGACCTTCGGAGTAACACTGGTCAAAGAGAGCCCCTTCCTTTGCGAGCCTGTCCAGATTGGGCGTTTGAATCCAATCGTTGCCGTTGCAGCCGAGGTGGTCCCAGCGAAAGGTGTCGTTCACAATGACAATGACATTCATGAGATATCATCTCCTTCCCTAGCGGTTGATGACCGTCAGATTTCCAATGATGGTTGGAGCCATTTCCATCATCTGGTCCATGAGTTTCTGATTGAGGCTTTTGTCGAATCCTTCCCCCGGATGTTCTGCCGCAGAGAGAATCCGGTAGAGTTGCTGGGCCTCCTGCTCATTGAGGACGAGGTGACAGGATGGTCCTTCCTCGACCCAGTGAATAATCCCTTCTTCGATCTGATCCTGCGGCTCTTCCTGAACCGAAGGGCCGATGATGTAGGCCATCTGCAACTTCAAGTCCTCCAGAAAGCCTTCGTCATAATATCCGGTTCCATCCTTGGCATAGCGCAACACACGGTACATGTCCGGGAACTCGGCCTGATCAAAATCCATGGTGAATTCTCTCTGTGAAATGCCGCACGCGGCTGTTTCTCTCACTTCCATAGGGAGCATCTCCTTAATACTTTCAGTGCAAGGTTGTTGTTCTCCGTCCATCCCACCGTCTGATGAGATGCGACTTCTCGCTCTCGTAGATGCGGTAGACGGCGCCCAGGTATTCTTCGCACTCCCTGGTTCCCATCTCCCTTGTTTTGTTCATGTAGGAAAGCATGCGGGAGTAATAGAAGGGAACCAGAGAATCCAGAAGGGTTCGACGGGGGACGACCTCAAAGCGATAGGCCACAGCATAATCGTAGAGGATTCGAACCCAGAGTTCACTGGGATAATAAAAAGCGTCTTTCGCCTGGCCCATGAGCTTCTCTACCGCCGACCTATCCGGTTCAGCGATCACCTTGCGCCAGGGCTCACGATAGCTATTCAATCCCTCTACAAACGTTGTGTGAAGATGATCGGTATCCACAGAGGGAACCGGAGGCTTCTCCCGGACGCCCAACCCATACCCGAAAACTTGGGTCGGTCGAGGTCGGACCCCCTCTTTCCACAGATACTCAAAGGGAACCATAAGATCGAACATCGTGGCAATCACGTCCTGAAACATGGTGCTCAATTCTCGGGCCGGGTCTTTGACCCGATGACTTTTGCACGATCCCAGAAAAGTCTCGCAGACCTTGAGCCCGCGCAGGTAGGCCAAGGTTGTCATCCAGAGGTCGATGCCGAAGTGAGCCACGTGGTCCGTCCACAACTTCTCGGAAAGGAACGCCATGGCCGCCTTGCCGGAGAATCCGAAATCACCGCCGATAGGCTGACTGATTCCCAAACCGTAGAGGGCTTGAAGCAGTGGGCGCGCGAAATGGTTGGTGATGGAGGCGTCATACTTGTGGCGCTCGTAGATGGGGGATACGTAGTCAAAATCATTGAAAAGGGGCTCGCCAAGGCGTTGGATCCATTTGGGAGTGAAGCTCGTGAGGTCTGCATCGACGATGACAACAGCCTTGGCCTGGAGTTCCACGGCCGCCAGAAACAAATTCCTTACGTTTCCTCCCTTACCTTTTACACCCTTGGGAGTGGAAATGTAGATCTTGGCCGCCTTGGTCTCGGTGCTCAGGAAGGCCTCTCGGGTTCCGTCCGGCGAATCGTTGTCCGCGTTAATGATGACTGATTTCTTCTGAGGAAAGTACTCCAGAAGTCCCTGGTCGGCAGTGGCAGCGACATTGGATATGGTCCCGGCCTCGCTGAAAGAGGGGATCCCCACAATCACTTCCGCTTCATGAACATGATGGGGATTCAAAACAGTCGCATCCATTGATTGATCCAAGCGTTAGAACAGTAGATCGAGAACGGTCCTTTTCTCAATTGTCCGACCTTATGGTAAAGCCTTCAGAGCCATTCGTCTAATCAATTGTTTTTTTCAACCAATTGATATATTCAATAAGTCATAAGCGGTGCAAGGCGCACGGAGCACGGTACAAGGAGGACAAATGCAGTGATTGATCAGATCGGGGGAGATTTCCTGCAGTGGCTTAGAGGCTTTTACTACGTAGCGAAGAGGGGGAGCGTCACCCAGGCGGCCATGGAGATGGGGCGGAATCAGCCCACCATCAGCCACCAGATCAAATGCCTTGAAAGTGAATTCGGGGTCGCGCTCTTCGAAAGATCCTCCGGGAAAATGGAATTGACTCCCGAGGGAAGGGCTCTTCTTGAAAAGGCGATTTCTCTATTTGAAACCGTCAAGGAAATGAAGAGCGAAATCCAGGGGGAGCAGCTGGAGCAAAAGGGAAGGGTCGTCATGGCGACCACTCACGCCATCATCCATTTCTTCCTGCCCGGGTTTATGGTGGAATTCAGGAAGACCCATCCTCATGTCGATTTCGATGTTGAGGGGGGAGGACTGGAAATGATTCTCGAAAGGGTCGAATCCGCAGAGGTGGATTTCGGGATCGCCAACCTTCCAGAAGTTCCGGAGCCGTTCCTCTATCACAGGCTTTTCGAGACCGCGCTCAAACTGATTGCTCCCAAAAAAAACCCTTTCTCCCTCAGAGGGACGCTGACCCTTGATTCGATTTCTAAAGCTCCCTTTATCGCCTTTCCCCGGTCAAGCACCCTGACCCCCTTTGTGGAGAATCGATTTCTGGAGGAAAACCTGAATCTCAATGTCGTCCTGGTCCTCAACAACTATGAGTCTGTCAAAAAGTATGTGGCTCTCGGCATCGGCATTGCGATCTTGGACGATTACGCCCTCACGGGAGAGGATCGCAAGAGCCTTGATATCTTCTCCCTGGACCACTTCTTCGGCAAAAGGGACTACGGGCTCATCATGAGAAAGAAGAAGTACCTCTCTCCTGCTGCAAAAGCGTTTATCCGGTCGATCCGGCCCGGGATCCAATTCAAGTAGACCTCGCTCTTCTCCTGGCGAGTTATTCATTATTTCAATTGACTGCCAAAAACAATCGATTTGAAGAATAGACTTGAAATCGCTACAATCGGCCACGAGTTGAAAGGTCGTCGCAGAAAGCGATCACATGGTCGCTCCCGCGCAGGCGGGAGCCCAGAAAAGCCCTTAAAGACTGGATTCCCGCCTACGCGGGAATGACAGCGCAACTGGCGATATGGCTTTTGTTGACAGTCATTAGAGAGCAGAGTGATTAGGAGAAGCCCAATGGAAGATTTTGCGCCCCACGAAATAGCCCTCATGGAAAAGATGACTCCAGAGCACAAGGCGCTGATGGAGAAGCTCAGCCCTCAGGAAAGAAAATCCATGGCGGACAACGTGAAACTCGAAAATATCGATCTCATCCAGTCGTGGATCGGAACCGATCAGGAAATTGAGGATCTCCTTTTTTGGGATAAAGGAGGGAAGTTCGATGATCCGGAGTGGCAAAGGCTGAAACCATTGGATGGACCGACCGCAGCGCTGTTCGAGGAAGCCAAGGAGCACTTCGCCCAACTGAAGGCAAAGGCGGTGGAGAGCCAGCGGCGGTCGGACCTCACCCTTTACAGCCAGTTCAACGACGGACTTCTTTTTACAGGACTTGCGGGCGCTGTTCGCTGCAACAGTGCAGGAAAACGGGATGACAAGGGCGAGTACTTCAGAGGGGTTGAATGGCGCTGCATCGGCAGCGTGGAGGAGGACATCAACAGCATCACCGTCTATCCTGTGTCCTCAACGGAATATGAAGTACACTTCGGTAATCGAATGAATGGGGAAGGCTCAGGCATCCTTGTGAACACGGCGGATTCTTACAGCCTTCTTCAATTGGTCCAACTGAGTGAGAAGGTTCTCCCGCAGCAGGGGTTTGCAACCAGAGTGACAAACGAAAAGGGAGAGGCGCTGACCCTTGATGCGAGAGCCATCAGAAAAGCGGCCGGAGAAGGAGAAAGACTCTCTTACGGCGATGAGCTGAGGCTGTTTGCTTCCGCCCGAGTCGTAGGCGCGAAAAAAGCGTTCGAGTTGGGCGACCGATTGTCCTTCCGATTCTATGAACGGTACGGACTTGAGACGGAAGGGTTCAAGATCGGAAGGAAGTACGGAAACTTCTTTATCCTGAGGGATGACAATTTCGAGCAGTTCTTGCCCGAGGCTCCTGTGAATGAAAGAGGACGGATTCTGTTAACTGCCACTCTCGTTTGCAGGCGTTGCAGGAGGGAGATCAAAGAATTCCGTGATTTCGCTAAGGCCAATCCGCATATGAAATCAGTGCTTGTCAATCTTGCCTCTCCTCAATCCAAATTCTACGAGCGGGTGTTTGGAGACATGGGAGGAGGGGATGCGAACAGCTTTCGAAAAACCGCTGCAGGAGTCACTCCCTTCATCATCGTCTACAGCGCGGATGAGAACGGGATTCTGAAATACCGGGAGTACATTTCCACAGGCAAAGCAGAGAACACCCCTTCTCTAATCAAAAACGCGCCTCGCCTGCAAGCGTATTTTTAGAGTCCGTCTCCGCCCTGGAGACGGTTCCCTTTTCTGAAGATCAGGGGAGAGATCAGCAAGGCCAGGGAGATGATCACCAGGACGGCGGAGATGGGCCGGGTGAAGAACACGCCAAGGCTGCCCTTGGACATGATCAGAGACTGGCGCAAGGATTCCTCGAACATGGGCCCCAGAACCAGCGCCAGAACGAGCGGCGCTGCGGGGTAGCCGTACTTTTTCATCAGGTACCCGACCACGCCGCAGACGACCATGATCATCAGCTCCACGATGCTGTTGTTGAGGGAATAGGCGCCGATCAGGCAGATCACCAAGATAAGGGGCGAAAGAAGGTAATAAGGCACACGAAGGAGTTTCACCCAGAGGCCGATGAGGGGCAGATTGAGAAGCACGAGCATGGCGTTTCCCACGTACATGCTGCCGATGGCCCCCCAGAACAGTTGAGGATTTTCCCGCATCAGCAGAGGGCCGGGCGTGAGCCCGTGAATCATCAAAGCGCCCATGAGCACGGCCAGGGCCGGCGTGCAGGGAAGGCCGAGGGTCAGCAGAGGAATGAAGGCGGCCTGGCCCCCTGCATTGTTGGCCGTCTCCGGCCCGGCAACGCCCGCAATCTCTCCTTTTCCGAATCTCTCCGGATGTTTTGAAAGTCTTCTCTCCAAAGCGTAGGAAAAGAAAGAGGGCAACACACCGCCGGCTCCAGGGAACAACCCCACGAGAAACCCGAGAACCGAGCCTCTGGCAATCGGGCCTGAAGACTCTTTCCAGTCCTGCTTTGAGGGAAGAAGTTGGCTTGTCTTGGTCTCGAAGACCTTCACTTCCCGGGAGGGTTTTTCCAGGTTGGAGAGAATCTCGGGTATCCCGAACAGCCCCATGACCACCGGGACGATACCAATCCCATCCGCCAATTCCAGTAGACCAAAGGTGAACCTTGGGGTGGCTGTGATCAGGTCCGTGCCCACGCAGCTTAGCAGAACGCCCGCAGCCGCCATCATGAGGGATTTGATGAGCGAACCGCCCGAGAGATAGGTGACCATGGTGAACCCGAAGAAGATGAGCGCCGCTTTCTCAGGGTATGCGAACTTGAGGGCCATACGGGCGAGAGGCGGGGCCAGAAGCATGATGAGAATGATCGCAAAGGTTCCTCCGATGAAGGAACCAAAGGCAGAGATCCCGAGGGCGGGTCCCGCACGCCCTTTCTTGGCCATCTGGTATCCATCCACCGCCGTCATCACCGAGGACGCTTCACCGGGAATGTTCACCAGGATGGAAGTCGTCGATCCTCCATAAAGCGCGCCGTAAAAGATCCCTGCGAGCATGATGAAGGACTGGACCGCAGACAGGCTGAAGGTGACGGGCAAGAGCAGGGCGATTGTCGTCGAGGGGCCGAGTCCGGGCAGAACTCCCACCAGTGTGCCGCACAAGACGCCGATGAAACACATGAGGAGGTTCATGGGCTCAAAGGCGATGGTGAAAGCCATTTGAAGGTGTACGAGAAAATCCATGACTGCCCCTTTCCCTAATACCCCAAAAGACCTGAAGGCAAAGGCACCCTCAGAAGGACCTTGAACAAGACAAAGAAAAAGAGCGTTGCGCCGATTGCGCCGGGGACAATGAGGAGCCAGCTTCTCGGTTCCAGCCTGAGAAGCAGAACCATGAAGAGGAAGGTGGTCAAGATAAATCCCAGGGGCTCTAGGATCAGAACATACAGACAAAGAGCGCCAAGGACCTTGAGGATCCTGCTGAGAGCCAGCCCGCCTGGCATCGGTTCACCGATTGAACCTGCCGAGCCTCTTCTTTTCAGTAAACGGGCGACCAAGAGAGTCACGGACAGAGCAACGAGGATGAGGCCTGTCACGAAGGGCAAGAAGCCGGGGCCGGGAATTCCTGACCTGCGAATCCCGTAGCTGAGACCTCCAATACAAAAGAGGATCCCTACGAGAATCCAGAACAAGCTGCTGGTCACATCGCGGTCCCGAAACATAGACCTCACCTCTCGCTTAATGTCAGGCGGCGCCGGAAAACCTCTCCTGAGATTGCCTACTTCGAAGCCTCAATGAACTTCTGATTGGCCTTTGTCCCTTCCTGAATGCTCCTGCCCAGTTCCTCACCCGTCAAACAGAGGGCGGGAATGAAAAACTTGGTCTGCAGAAGCTCTATGTACTTCGGGTCCTTGGCTGCCTTTTCAATGGCTGCTGTGAGTTTTTTCGCCACGTCGTCGGGAATGCCCTTGGGCGCGAAAACGATGTTGTCATTGTCAAAGAAGAGGTCGTACCCGTATTCGATCAGGGTGGGAACATCGGGAGAGGCCAGAAGACGTTTCTTCCCTAATCCGGCCAGCACGATCATCTCGCCTGCCTTGACGAAAGACATGTGTATCCCGCCGCTGTATCCGAAATCCACGTGCTTTCCCACGACCGCGGTCATGACTTCCGAGCCGCCCTTGGTCGGGATGGCGCGCCAGTCGAGCCCCTCTTTCTTGGCAATGGCGGTCAGGATGTTTTCAGCGATGGGGTGCATGGAGGCGTAGGTCATGCCGGGGTTCTTCTTGGCATGGGCCACGAGTTCTTTGAAGTTCTTGTAGGGCTTGTCCGGAGGGGCGACAAAAGCTTCCTGGAACCTTCCCACAGAAGCGAGGTACTTGAAATCCTCCAGAGAGTAATTGACCTTTTCTACAAGCGGCGTATACGTCAGCGTGATGCCTGTGACCACGCCGATCGTGTAGCCGTCAAGCTTTGCGCTCTTGAGGGCGGTGACGCCCAGAGCGCCGCCGGCGCCCGGCTTGTTGACCACGACAACGGGCTGGCCAAGGGTTTCCTCCATACTCTTGGCAATGGCGCGGGCCATGGTGTCCACCAGCCCGCCGGCTGCATAAGCGACCTGCATTTCAATAGGTTTGGTGGGGAAGTCGGCTGCAAAGGCAGGACCAGCTCCTGCAAGCAAGAAAA
>CAZOLJ010000044.1:33367-39724 GCA_964580575.1 uncultured Desulfobacteraceae bacterium | reverse complement strand
GTTGATGCCGTGTTCGATGTGTACGAGCCGGACTACATCATGATCCTGGGGGCGCAGGACATTGTGCCGCACCAGGACCTGAAGAACCCTGCCTACGATCCGGGTGGGGATGACGACAAGGTCGTCCCGAGCGACATCCCCTATGCCTGCGAGGTACCCTATAGCGATAAGCCGGGTGACTTTGTAGGTCCGACACGCGTGGTGGGGCGAGTTCCTGATCTGGTCCGTTCCAGTGACCCGGGCTACCTCGTTTCCCTTCTTGGGACGGCGGCTAGGCACAAGGCGCGGCCCAGATCGGAATACCAGAAATATTTCAGCGTGAGCGCTGAAGTCTGGAAAGCTTCTACGGCACTCAGCCTGACCAGAATGTTCGGATCCAGCACGTCCATGGCCACCTCTCCCCCGAAAGGGCCGAGCTGGAAAAACACGGAGCTGGGCAGGCGAGTCCATTTCATCAACTGCCATGGGAGCCAGGATGATCCCAATTTCTACGGGCAACGCGGCAGGAACTACCCCGTTGCGCACACCGCGAAAAAACTCGTTAAGAAAATCATGAACGGCGCCGTGATTGCGGTGGAGTGCTGTTACGGGGCGCAGCTCTACGACCCAGCCGATGCGGACATGCAACCAGGCATTTGCAGTACCTATTTGCGGGACGGCGCCTATGGGTTCTTCGGTAGTTCGACCATTGCTTACGGACCCAGCGAAGGAAATGGTCAGGCGGACCTCATCTGCCAGTACTTTATTGACGAAGTCCTTGACGGCGCTTCTCTGGGAGAAGCGACTTTGAAAGCGCGGCATCGGTTTGCCCAAGCTTACACCCACGTTGATCCTACGGATCTAAAGACCATGCTCCAGTTCCATCTTTTTGGAGACCCTTCGATACACCCAGTCGGAGCGGCGCCGCATGCCCTGGCCCGCACAAAAGCGTTCAAGCAAGCGTTCAGGGAGCGTCAGAATACAAAAGGGACCAGGAGACTGAGGAGGGAGCGGGCGGCAAGAACCGGCACGAATCTGAGGAACAGCCTCGGTACCCCGAACCTGTCTGACGAAGCGTTGCCCGGCGAGGTGAAGACGGTGCTTGAGTCCGTTGCACAGGAATCAGGGATCAAGAGCCTTGGTGCACAGTCCTTCACGGTGAGCTATCCCGGCGAAGCCATGGTGGAGACCATGAAGCGCTTTGCCCCTGTTCGAGAGGGAAGGGCGCTCTATATGGTCAGCGGCACTCGTCCGCTGCCCAAGGAGGCTCCGGGAAGAGTGGTGGTCATCACCGGAACCGTGCAGAACGGAGAGCTGATTCACATGAGGAGAGTGCACAGCCGATGAAAACTAGTGATCACTAATGTCAGGGGAATTCTTGCATGAAACTCCGAGGAAGAGTTGCAAAGAAACTGCTTTACGCCGGCACCAAGAGCGAGCACGAGGGGCTCGTTCTGGTCACCGCGGACGGAGAGTTCAAGCTGCAGCGCAAAGGCGGCAACCCCTTCTGGGATGAAACACTCGCCGAACTCGAAGGGAAAGAGATCGAGGCCGAAGGCATCTCGAGGGAAACAAGGTTCACCATGTCCCACTGGACGGTCCTGACTTGAAGAACTCCACTTGAAGCGAGGTAAGCGTGTCCCCCAAGGGGTCCTTCTGTGCGGCCCCATCGTCGTCTCGCTCTCCCTGAATCTGAAGGAACGGAATCCTCTTCTCCCTCACCTTCTGTATAACACAGGACGAGTCATTACCTACGCCATCCTTGGAGGCGTTGCAGGGACCCTTGGTTCTTTCACGATACTGACCTCCTTGATCGTCAGCCTTCAGAAGGGAGTGCTCATCTTTGCCGGGGTGCTGGTGCTCCTCATGGTCCTGGTGGGAGGCTACTTCATCATCCAAGGGATTTGCTACTAGCCGGAGCCCGGATAGGTGGTCAGGTCCACGGAGGGCTATATCCTCTGCCCATTTTCACCAGGGGTGACCTCTGCACCGACCACAGACACGGATTGGCGGCTCAACAACTTGTTCAGATAGGTTTGCACAACGATTGTGGAGACGCTAATATAGGGAAGCATTGAACGAGAAAGGAGAGGGCGTCATGGCAGAAACAAGAAGAACATACTGTGGCCTGTGCCATCCGCGATGCGGTCTTCTGCTGGAAATAGAAGACGGCAAGGCGGTCAAGGTCTCGGGAGACCCGGATCATCCGATCACCAGGGGCCGGATTTGCAACCGCGGTAAGCTGATGCTTGACCATGTGTATCACCCGGATCGGCTCAATCTTCCTCTGAAACGCAAGGGCGAGCGGGGCGCGGGGCAGTGGCAACGCATCCCTTGGGACCAGGCACTGGACGAGGTCGCGGAGAGGCTTTCTTCCCTGCGCGACAAACACGGTGCAGAGACCCTGGCCTTCAGCCATGGCACCAAACGGACCTATCACTGGGACGAGCGAAGGTTCTACAACCTGTTCGGGTCACCCAATATCTTCGGGGCCAACAATGTCTGCATGTGCCCGAGCCAAGCTGTCGAATACGCGACCTACGGCGGGTTTGTGTGGGGCGACGTGATGCAGACAAAGTGCGTGGTATTGTGGGGGCATGCGCCTTCCCACTCCGATCCCATCGGTCTGTACGGGATGATTCTCGCGGCCAAAAAAAACGGTGCTCGGCTCATCGTGGTGGATCCCCGCCGCATTCCCGAGGCGGAAAAGGCGGACCTGTTCCTCCAAATCCGGCCGGGAACCGATGTGGCCCTGATGCTGGGCTGGGTGAGAGTGATTATTAAGGAGGAGTTGTACGACCGGGATTTCGTGGCAAAGTGGACTGTCGGATTTGAGGATCTGAAGGCCGCTGTAGCGGAGTACACGCCCGAGCGGGTGGCAGCGATCACGTGGCTCACCCAGGAGCAGGTTGTCCGGTCCGCTAGGCTCTATGCGCAGACAAAACCCGCGATGATCACCTGGGGTTTCGGTCTGGACAAGCAGGGTGTCAACGCCACCCAGGCCGCCAGGGCGCGAACCATCCTGAGGGCGATTACCGGGAACCTGGATGTGCCTGGTGGAGAGCCTCTGGGTTGGGCAGACCCCATCGGCAAGATCATCGGCAACGACGGGTTGGAGTTCAATGAGGCGCTTCCCCCGGAGCAGCGGGCCAAGCAACTGGGCGCCGATGAATATCCCTTTTTCGGTTTCCCGGGCTGGGAGAAAAACGCGGAGGCCAACCGCCGTCTTCCCCGCGACTACATGCATCCGCCCCTTTCCGACATGACAAGCGTGGCCCACGCACGGGCTGTCTGTGACGCTATCATCACCGGGAAGCCTTATCCGGTCACCGCAGCCATATCTCTTGCCAGCAATCCCTTGCTGTCGCTCGCCAACACGCGGCATGTCCATGAGGCCCTGAAGGCACTTCAGCTCTATGTTGTGGCGGAATACTACCTCACCCCATCCGCCGCTCTGGCTGATTATGTTTTTCCCATCTGCTCCACCATAGAAACAACCGAGCTTTGGTTGACTCCGTCCTTCTGTGTGGCTTGCCCAAGAGGGATCGAGCCGCTTCATGAGCGACGCAATCCTTATGATTTCTGGCGGGGGCTGGCAGTCCGGTTGGGGCAGAAGGAGCATTGGCCGTGGGAGACGGTGGATCAGGTGTGGGACTGGTGCCTGGCGCCTGTGGGCCTGACCTTCCGGCAGCTGGTGGAGAAGAACGGGCTCTTCGGCCGGCGGGAGTTTCGGCGCTATGAGCAGTTCGGTTTTGGCACGCCGTCAGGCAAAGTGGAGCTCCGGTCCAGCATCTTCGAGGACCTGGGTTGCGAACCCTTGCCGGTCTACAGGGAGATGCCTCACAGCCCCGCAGGGGCCCCTGAGCTCCAGAGAGAATATCCGCTGGTTCTCATTACAGGGAGCAGGTTCACGCCCATGTACCACTCTGAACAGCGCCAGATCGAGAAGGCGCGAAAGCAGCATCCCGATCCTCTTGTCACTATCCATCCAGACACGGCAGCAGGCCTTGGCGTGTCCGATGGGGACTGGGTCCGGGTGGTCACGCCCCAGGGCAGCGTTCGTGTGAAAGCCCGTCTGACCGATATCCTGCACCCCCGCATGGCGGACGTGCAGCATGGTTGGTGGTTTCCGGAGAGAAAAGAGGCTGAACCGGAATTGTTCGGGGTCTTCGAGTCCAATGCCAACATGCTCTGCCCTGATGGGCCGGAGTTCTGCAGCCCGGAGATCGGAGGTTGGCCCCACACCGCCCTGCTGTGTCGGATAGAAAAGCTCTAGAGAGGACAGGAGGATCTTGGATATACGAAATGAGCTACACTCCCGGCAGCGTGGGTGCCGGGAGTCTGCTCAAGCCTTTTCTTTTTCATATCCCAGGGCTGTGTAGTAGATGGCCCGGTCAAAGAACAGAACCGCACGGTTGTTCAAGTCCAAGCCCTTGTGCAGATCCAGGGCTGTGTCCAAGAACCCATCTGAAAGCACCTTAAGCCAGAGAAAGCGTCTGGTGAGGATCAGGGCATGGATGACCTCGGAGAGGGCAAATCCCTCTCTCCGGCGCTGAGCTCCCAGGGCGAGGTAGTGTGTGGCGATATCCTCCTTTCTGGTCTCGTAAGAGATCCACTTTCCGAGCTGGCTGTAAACCATGTGCGCCCGCCGGTAGAGTTCGTCAGGGTCGAAGGTGTGATAGGTCGGGGTCTCAGGCCGCTTTTGCACTTCCTCGAGCCACTTTTTCGAAAGCTTGTCGGCATCGCGTTCAATCAGCTCCACGAGTTTCTGTGAAATGTACATGGTCCACCTCCTTTCACCATTTCAGAATCCGCGGTTTCCCCAAATACGGCCCCAATGGTCCCTGCGCCGCTTCTCGTGACATCCGCTGCGCCACAATGAAATGAGGGGCAAGAACTCGCTGCCACTGCTAACAAGAATAGGCGCATGGGGCTTGTGAGTCAAGAGCAAAAAGGCCCTCTTCGGTCTTGACAGGCATGGGTATTTTTTTTATTCTGTTTCTAATCGCTGGGAGAGGCGGCTTGAGGCTATGCCTCTTTCAACCGGCGCATGATGGATTCACGTCGCGTCAAAGGAGTCACCACAGCTGTCCATTTCTGAATAAACCCTTAACAGAAAGGAGGCTCCCATGGCAGAGCGTGCTGGTGGTTCAAAATACGTTCCGGGCACCTATGCTAAGCCCAAGCCGAGTGTGTCTGAGATGGCAAACAGGTACATCCGCGATTGGGATGAGAAGCATCGCGGCAAAGAGGCAAAAGAACCCCGGGCGGTGGAGTATCCTCCCACCATTTGTATCTCCCGCAAGCTGGGATCCGGAGCGGTGGAGATCGCCGATCTCGCAGCTCAGCAAATCGGATACCGTGTCGTTGACCAGCAGATCCTGCAGCACATAGCCACCAACGCGAGCTTGAGTGAAAAGACCGTCGCCATCTTTGACGAACGCTATCCGGGGAAAATAAGCGAGTTGGTGACCCTAGCCTTTGGTGAAAAGGCCTTCATCAAAAGCGATTATGCAAAGCATCTTTTCAGCTCTGTGTATGCCATCGCCGCTTTAGGTCCTACCATTTTTGTAGGAAGAGGGGTCCACCTCCTTCTGTCTCGTGAAAAGGTTCTTGCCGTCAGGATCATTTCCTCGGACCCGTTTCGGATCCAGAGGCTTGTTGCTCTTATGAAGATTTCCAAGGAAGAGGCTGCCAAGCAGATCAGCGAACTGGACCGGCTGCAAGCAGCTTTTTTCAAGGAGGTTTTCAACAAAAAGAATGCCTCCCCATACGAATTTGATCTGGTTGTTAACTCCGACTACATCAAAGAGCCTCGCTCGGTTGCGGAGATCATCCTCAGAGCCTTTAGGGAGAAGTTTGGGTTTCCGGAAACGGGCGGGCGCTGACGAGAAAAATCTCTCCTCTCGACAGGGCCCGCGGCATCCGGCCGTGGGCCCGTGTCCGTTTTAGGTCCAACGCTTCGCTGCCCTATTTGGAAAGCAGTTTCTCCACTTTTTCCAGCAAGGACTCGATTCGAATGGGCTTCTCCACAAATTCATCGACTGGGAGGTACTCGCCGTCCTTTTCCGGAGAGAATTTCATGCCCGTTTTCTGAGAGATAGCGGTCAACATGATGATTGGGATTTTGGAAAACTCGTGGTACTCGGACTTCGGGTCCTGGCTCCTGAGTTCATAGGACACGTGGAATCCTTCAGTGACCGTATCCATCATCACATCAAGGATAATGAGGTCGGGACGGACTTGCTTGATGACTCTGAGTCCCTCATCGCCGCTTGAGGCAGCATGGACTTCGTAATGGTTGGCCTCCAGGGCAATGCGGAGAACCTCGAGGATATCGGGATCATCATCGATGGTGACAATCTTTGCTTGTCTCAT
>CAZOLJ010000044.1:0-33267 GCA_964580575.1 uncultured Desulfobacteraceae bacterium | reverse complement strand
CGCAAGGCTGCCGGGAGAAAAACTGAGCCAAGAACTCAATGCTCATTTTCACTTCCGGGGAAAGGCCGTCCCTGAAGATCAAGTCTTTGGGCTGAATCCCGAGCACCAAAGTTTTGGTTCCGCCACTCTCCCAGAGCTGAGTGATTGTTCTCAAAGGGAGCCGATGCGTGGAGCAGCAAAAAGCCTCGGGAATCGCTTCCGATTGGAGGATAGCGATACTCCCCGGTTCAGCTTGAAGATCCACAGCGTCAATCGCAAGCACCAGGTCAGGTTTGAAATCGATGACTCGGATCAAGCAGTCTTCTGGAGAATCCCCGGCATCGATAAAAAGAATGCGCCCTTGGGAATCCAAATGCGTTTCCCGGCCCTCCCATTCTTCCTTGAGCCTTTTCAAAAGCTCCGGGCCAGCTCCATCATCACCCCAAAGCCGGTTGCCAACCCCTATGACTGCTGTCCGGCGTGACAGAGGCGGATGACAGAAGCCTGCAAGAGCTTCCAGGTCACAGAGTTCACTCATGGTTTCCTATCCCTCTCGGGGAATGCGAGAAAACCCTCGCGACGTCATTTTATCTTCTGGATCACGATGCAGGCACAAAGTTGCAGAGGCG
This sequence comes from uncultured Desulfobacteraceae bacterium, assembly GCA_964580575.1. Taxonomy (GTDB): domain Bacteria; phylum Desulfobacterota; class DSM-4660; order Desulfatiglandales; family HGW-15; genus CAVPDE01. The sequence goes on along the minus strand of CAZOLJ010000044.1, from coordinate 32,659 downwards.
CAAAGGCACAAGGCAGAAAAACCCTTCCGCTCTGTCCCTTTGTCCCTCTGTGCCTTTGTGCCTGTCTTCATTTGTCCTGTTGTCATTCAAGCTGTCGGCTTCACCCAACACCGGTCCACTTTTGCACTTCATCACGACTGTTCCAGGTTTCTCAGGATTTCGTCCGGAGGCACCTGTCTCTTCACAATGGGAGAGACTTTTTTGGAAGCCAGCCCGAGAGCCACTGCCACCCCGTGGAGAATCGCCTCAGGCCTGGGCGGACATCCGGGAACAAAGTAGTTGACCGGCAGAACCTTCTCGAGACCGCCCAATGTCGCATAGCTGTCAAACCACATGTTTCCTCCCGTGGGGCAGCTGCCGATCGCGATGACCAGCTTGGGGTTCGGAACCGCTTCGTAAAGCTTGCGGAGCGCCGGCGCCACCTGTCTTGTCACAGGTCCGGAGACTAGAAGGACATCGGCGTGACGCGGGGATCCGACGAGCTTTATCCCGAATCGTTCAGCATCGTAATAAGGAGTCAAAACGCAGATGACTTCAATGTCGCAGCCGTTGCAGGCTCCGGTATTGGTGTGGTAGACCCACAGGGATTTCGGAAAGGCCTTCCGGCATATTTTTGCAAACATGACATCTCCTTTTCGTCACGGGGCTACCGCCATGGCGGAAATGGCTTTGGTGGACTCATCCAGAATCGGGAAGACCATCTGAGGGAAGACCCCGATGGCAAAGCAGAGCAAAGCGAGAACCGCCATCCCTCCCCACATGAGAGGAGAAACTTCCTTGATGGCTTCATTGGCGTGGTCAGTCGCAGCCACACCCTTTCCCATGAAGACCCGATAGGCTGCGTGCAGGAGGCAGAACAAGGTCAGCAAACTGGTGACGACAGCCGCTACCGTTGCCCACAGCATCTCGGCCTTGGCACAGGCCAGGAAGATCGTGAGTTTGCTCATGAACCCGTTGAACAGGGGTATTCCGCCCATGGCCAAGGCGCCCACCAGGAAACAAAGGCCCGTCACCGGCATTTTTCTGCCCAGTCCCCCCAATTCGTGAATGAGGCGAGTGCCTGCCACGGAAGCGACAGCCCCGACACACAGGAACAGGAGGGCCTTGAAAAGCGTGTGATTCAAGAGATGAAACAGGCCTCCGTAAATCCCCAAATAGGTGCCGATTCCCAGGCCTGTGATGATGTAGCCGATTTGGCTGACGCTGTGGTAGGCGAGCAGCCGCTTCAGGTCATCCTGCATCAAGGCCATGAATATCCCAACCAGCATGGTCAGAATTCCCAGGACGACAATGCAGAGCTTTATGCTCTCTGGGTACACGGGGTAAAACACCGTGACCGTTCTAATTAAGGCGTACACGCCGACCTTAATCATGACCCCCGACAAAAGGGCACTGACCGGTGTCGGCGCTTCCGCGTGGGCGTCGGGCAACCAGGTGTGGAAAGGGATCATCCCGGATTTGGTACCGAATCCGGCCAGCAGCAGGGCGAGGGAAAGCAGGACAACGCTCTTAGGGATCTTCGCGCTGATTTTGGCGATCTCGGTGATCTTCAGCGGATTGACCCCGCTCTGGATGTGAGGAGAGGCTCCGGAATAGAGCAGAATACAGCCAAAGAGGGCAAAGGTGATGCCCACGGTCAGGAGCATGGCGTATTTGTACCCTGCCTCGAGGGCGTTGCGGTTCCAGTAAAAGGCGACGAGAATGACCGAAGCCAGGGTGGTCCCTTCGATGATCACCCACAGCATGATGATGTTGTTCGTCGTGGTGGCGAAGAGCATGGAGGATATAAAAAGCATGATCCAGCCGTAGTAGGATCGGAGACGTTGCGAAGAGACAACGCCTTTTTTGACCTCTTTTTGCATGTAGGGGATTGAATAGATCACCGCGATCAGGCCGATGAGGGCCACCAGGCCGGCCACCAGCCCCCCTAATGCGTCCATCCTCAGCTCATCCTCGAAGAGCGAAAAGACTTTTCCACCAGTCGTATAGACAACGATGTGAAGGGAGAGCAGGAAGGTGAGGGCTGACCCCAGAACCGCGATCCCTTCCCTGTAAAGAGGAGATCGATTTCCGAAGAGAAATATGGCGATCGCCGCCACAGCCGGTATGACGAAAAGATAGAGGATCTCGGGATTCATGAGAAGGACTCCTTCCCCTTGTCCACTACCACCGTAAGCCTTTCAGCTGAAACGTGTCGGTGGAACCGAATTTCTCGAACACCCCCAAGATGATGTAAAGAAGCAGATAGGCTGCAACCACCACATCCGTGACAATCCCAATAAGGGCCGTCTCCCTCAACAGCGGCGCCAAGCTGACGAGGGAAAGATGAACCCCGTTTTCCAGCACCAGCAGGCCGTGGACTGTTTTGATGGCGTCCCTCCGGGAAAGAATGCAGTAGAGGCCCAGGATAAAGACAGTCAAACTGACCGCCAGATTCGTCCGGAAAGGCTCCTGCATGGCGGACGGGGTGGGAGCCAGGAACTCGATATAGTGATGGGTCACCCGGTAGAGGATGAGGATGATGAGGCTCACCAGAATGATGGAGCCGAAGTGACCGATGAGAGGCGGGAATTCCCGGTCCGTGGTCCTTCGGATGTAGCGCAAGAGAAGGTACGGGATAATGAGCACCTTGGTCACAAAAGCCGTCAGAGCCCAGTAGTAGAGGCCCGGGTTCCGGCGAGCAAAGATCACGAAGAGGGTGCACATCAGGAGGGCCTGGAGAATGTAGGCGTAGGCCGAGTGGCGCAAGTTCCTCAGTTCGATGACAAGGTAAGAGGTGATGATGAGGGAGAGGCTCAGGGTTGAGATCCATTTAGCGTATTCTTCCATGACCACGTATTCCCCTTGTTTTTGTGTGGTTCTTAATCGTTCCTAAACCGGCGCTTTCTGCTGAAACCCCGTCACCATCATCTTATCCAACGCGCTTTTCGGCTTGAAGCAGCGTCCGCAACGGCCGCACGTCGCCATGGTGATTTCATTCTTAATGTAAAGATCCCGGTTGTCATCGGTTGCCAGCTGGTATTCCCGAGTCATGGTGATCGCGTTTTCCGGGCACACCTCGGCACAGCGGCCGCAGTAAGTGCATCGATTGAGAAAATACTCCAGGATTCGAGTGTGCTCCGAATCGGTGATGACGATGAGCCGGGCCGGGCAGACATTGGCGCACCCTGCGCAGCCGATGCATTTCTCTACATCCACCTCGATCTTGCCGCGAAACCAGTCGCCCGGAGGATTAGGCTCGGGACCGAACGGAAAAGGCGCCGTCACCCGTCCTGCCTTGAAACAGATCAGCGCTTCTTTGATCTTGCTTTTCAACATGTCCGTTCCACCTCGCTAAACGTAACGCTTTGACTTCTCGAAATAGTCACAGGAAAAGGGGGAATGACATAGCCTAAAGCTGGACACCAAGCTGTGGCTTCTTCGTTGTTCTGTTTTTAGGGAGTCTCCCATGGCTTCAGCCATCCATTTCAAAAAGCTAAAGTATCGCGTTCAAACCTCCACAAGGGCAAAGGCGATCGCAACCGCAAGAACGACCCAGACTCCTGCAAAATACCTGATGGCGTGGTCCACCCGAATGCGGGGATTCACGGCATCGATCACTCCAACGAGGATCAGGACGACAAATACCTTGATCAAATGGATAAGCATATCGACCGGAAGGATCTCCGTCTTCGGCCAAGGGAGAAAGACTTCCAGGAACAGAGAGGCCAGGAGAATCTGCTTCGCAAAATTGCTCCACTTGTAGAGCGCCAGTTTGGGTCCCGAAGCTTCCATAAAGGGGCCTCCCATGATCTCCTGGTCTGCATCGGGGAGGTCGAAAGGCAGTTTGCCCAGCTGAACCTGCAAGGCGAGGAAAAAGGCTGCCGCTGCCATGATCATGGAAAGAGTGGGCCCTGATTGACGGGACCACAAGGAGAGGCGCGCCAGATCAAAGGACTGGATGTGAATCACCCCCACGATGAGACTCCCCATAACAATGATCTCTACCATCATGGCGAGCATCATCTCCCGCGCTGCTCCCAGAGGTCCGTAAGGGCCCCCGGTAGAAGCCCCTCCCAGCATGACGCCCACGGATGCGAGAGCCAGAAAATAGACGAGAACGATGAGGTCGCCCGCGAAGCCCAGCGGAGGATCGGTGCCCATAGGCGTGAAGAGAGAGGCGACGCAGACGCTCGCGAAAGCGATCACCGGACCCAAGGAGAAAAGAGGATTCCCTGTGACCTTGAGGTCCTCCTTACCCAACAGTTTCAGAAGGTCGAGATAGGGCTGGGTCAAGGGCGGGCCTTTGCGGGAGTGGACAAGGGCCTTGAGTTTTCTCATGACTCCCTCGGAAAGGGGAGCCACAAGAATCACCAGGAGAAGATTGACGACGGCCAGAATGAGGGTGGTCCCCATGGTCTCACCTGTTCCTTTTCCTGCGGCTGAGCTCGTTGAGCTCTTTCCTGGTGTAGATCCTGACTTCGCCGTTCTTGGTGTTGACCACCTCGAGTCGTTCGGTACACGAAAAACAGGGGTCATAACTCGCGATGGCGATGGGAACGTCAGCGAGCTCCACGCCCCGGATCATGACCGGAACGGATGCCAAATTCATGTAGGAGGGAGCGCGAACCCGCCAGCGATAAGGCCGATTGTTGTCTCCTGTGAGCACATAGTGGATGGATTCACCGCGCGGAGCCTCCACAGCCTTCACCCCTTCCCGGCCAGGGGGAATCTCAGAGGGAATGTCGGCCATAATCGGGCCATCGGGGATTTCTTTTAGGCATTTCCGTACCAAGCGGACAGACTCCAAGGTTTCCTCCAGACGGACCAGAGTGCGAGCGAGAATGTCACACCCTTCCTGGACCTTCTTCTCCGGAACCAAATACTCGTATGCAGCGTAAGGGTGGTCCACGCGGGAATCGATTCGCACGCCCGAGCCACGGGCCGTGGGCCCGGCGACGCAGTAGTCCACGGCATCTTCATGGGTCAACACGCCCACCCCTTTGAGCCGCAGCATGAGGGGAGTGTCACCGCCGATGGCGTCAATGACCTTGAGCCACTCTTTTTCCACCGTGTCCACAACTTCCAGAATTTTCGTTTTCAGTTCCGGAGTAATATCGCGGCGGACCCCGCCAATGAGATTCATCCCAAAAGTCTTCCGATTCCCCGTGATCTGCTCAAAGAGCCACATGACGGGTTCCCGGATCCGCCACGTTTGCATGAGAACCGTGTCAAATCCCACCACGTGCCCACCGATGCCGAGCCAGAGCGGATGAGAATGGATTCGCTCCAGTTCCAGCAGGAGGCTCCGGATGTATCGGGCCCGGAGGGGAACTTCAATTTGCGCTGCTTCTTCGACTGCCTCACAGTAACACGTACTGTGGATATACCCTCAGATTCCTCAGATCCGCTCGGCCAGGAAGGAGATCTGATTGTAGGTGAGAGTGGAGTCGGCAATCTTCTCGATTCCCCGGTGATTGTAAAAGCCGCGATAGTCGCAGCCCACCACCGTTTCTCCCTCCACGAACACACGAAAGAGCGCCGGCTCCTCCAAGACCGGATAAAAGGGTCCGATGGGAACGACCGTCGCATTTTCCGGCGCTTCCCGTGGCTTGAAAGCAACCCCTTGCACCGGCTCAGGCCTGAAGTTGTATGGGAAATCCCTTCTCAAGGGGTGAAGGTTTTCAGGCCAGTCATCCGGAAGGGCTAAACGGCGGGGATCCACGTGGCCGTTGAACTTGATCCCCAGCAAATCGTGAGTTTCCCGTTCCGCCCAGTTGGCTCCTGGGATGATCGGGGTGATGGAATCCGCCTCCGGCTGATTCGGATCCAGAGAGGCCTGGAGGAGAACAAAGATCTTGTCCTCATCAAGGGAGAAGAGGTGAGTGGTTTGGAAGTCCCGGTACGTCGGACGGCGGTCGACCCCGATGAGGGTGTTGAAACGGGCCCCCAGGCCCCGAAAGAGATGTTCCGCCATGGAACGCAGAGCCTCCCGGCGAATCTCCACATACACCTTTCTTGAGACCGGCTCCCTGATCGAGAGGATCTTGTCTGGGAACTTCTCTTTCAGCGCATGGATGAACTGAGTGCTGGTTTGAAAGGCCATTTCGTTTCCTCCTTGCGTCTCCCTTAAGCGGGATCATCGCCTACGTGAGGCTGAGCCATAGAATAACCGCCCCCACCAAAACAATCCCGAGAACCTGGAAAAGCATGTACGCTTGAGGGATCCCCAGATGGGTTTTCCGGAAGTTCTGGGACAGGCGAATGAACCAATCGACAAAGGGGTAGTAAATGAGCTGATCAAAATCGAGTCCCCTGTAAATCCGATCCGGCCGCTTCAGGCGGATCGAGGGCAGGCCCATGCTGACCATCGCTTCAAAACGGGAAACAAAGGGTAGATAAAAGCTTCCCGCGCGGTATCTCACTTCATCCGATTCATACACTTCGCCGCAGGTCCAGACAGGGACGGTTCTGGTTTCTGCCTTTCCTGATCTCGAGATGGCGAAGGCGAGGATCAGACAAATGCCGAAAACCACGACTCCGACGGTGGGAAGCCATACGCCGCTAGCCCCAGGGCCGCCCATCATCAGGTCCAGGCCGAGCAAGGACCCGCCCAAGGCCTCCATGGATTGCGGAAGGGTTGTCCCATACTCGGACCCTGCAAGGCTGCTGAGAATGAAGTGCAAAGGGATCCAGGGGAAGAGGCCGAGGAGCAGACAAAGGAGCGCGAGCACATTCTGGGAGAATCGCATGGACAGAGGCACCTCAAAACCCGGCCGGAGTCTGGCCTCCAAGGTCTTACCCATGGTCCCGCCAAAGGAACTGCTGAAGAACTTGACAAAAGAAGCGAGGGTGACGGAGCTGATGAATATGGCGAGCAATCCGAAAAAGATGAACAGGGGCGACTCAACTCCCCCGAGGATCGTGGATTGGTAGATCAGCCACTTGCTCGCAAATCCGTTGAAGGGCGGCATGCCCGCAATGGAAAGGGAGGCGATCAACGTCACCCATGCGGTGACCGGCATCACGGAATACAGGCCCCCCAGTTGATTCAAATCGCGGGTTCCGGTTTTATAGAGGATGGACCCGGCATTGAGGAAGAGAAGACCCTTAAACGCGGCATGGTTGACCACATGGTAGATTGCGGCCATGGTGGCCACCGCTGACAGAACAGGGTTGGTGCGAAGGAAAGCAAGACCGGTGCCTATCCCTAAAAGAATGTATCCGATTTGCCCGATGGAGTGAAAAGCCAAGAGCCGCTTGGAGTCATGTTGCATGAGGGCGGAAAGAGTTCCCATGAGCAGCGAAAGGGTCCCGAACGCAGCGATGACGATTCCGTAGCCCACGGAAAGGCTCGAAAAAGGGAGCAAAAAGAAAAACAGGCGGAGAAATCCGTAGACTCCCATCTTGATCATGACCCCTGAAAGAATGGCCGAGATTCCGGAAGGTGCGGCAGGATGGGCGTCAGGCAACCAGGTCCCAACCGGGTACATGCCGGCCTTGGTCCCAAAACCCAGAAGGAAAAGGCCGAGAATGATCGAGAGCTGGACAGGTTGGGTTTCGATCATACCGGCCATGGCCTCCCGCATTCGGGAAAAAGCAAAGGAGCCGACCTGACTCTGGAGAAGGATAGCCCCGATAAACATGGCGATGGTTCCGACATGGGTCATGATGAAGTACTTGAACCCGGCCCTGAGACTGACCGGGTCCTCCATTTCGTAAATCACGAGAAAATAGGAAGAAAGGGTCATGAATTCCCAGAAGGCAAAGAAGAAGAACATGTCGGTCACTGCAACGACACCGACCATTCCCGCAATGAACAGTATGAGACAGTGGTAGAACCGGGCAAGGCTCTGCCGGGGGTAGATCTCCATGTAGCGGTAGGAGTAGAGGGTGCCCAGGAAGGAGATCCCTCCGATGAGAATGAAAAACAGCGCACCGAGAGGGTCTACGCTGATGGAGAGACTCGCTCCCAGAGAAGGAATGACGAACATCGGCTCGGGAAGGCTCTGGGGCCCGATGAAGAAGACCCGAAAGGCCACGAAAAAGAGAATCGCGGTGATGACCGCGACGGTCAGAACGCCGATGGCACCGCAGAGTCGTCGGGAGCGGGCGCTGAGGCCTGTCAGGACGATTCCAAAGAAGACAGTGGCGACAAAGAGTGAAAGAATCACCATTTATCCAACTCCCTCCAGAAGCGGTATACCGAATACAGGGGACAGCAGGGCAAGGAGGATGAGCGCTCCCAAGACCCACTTGAAAAGCGCGGGGATGACGAGGGTCGCTTCTTTCCCTGCTTGCTGTTTGCCGAAAAACACTCGCTGGGTGACCAGAATGAACCAAATGAAGGCTCCCACGGATTCTCCCAGCACCAGGAGGCCCAAAACCGTTCCCAATGCGGAATGGAGTCCAAAGGCGGCTACAAAGATGTAGAACTTGCTCCAGAAACAGGAGAAGGGCGGAATTCCGGTGACGGAGAGGAATCCCACGATAAAGGCAAAGGCCAGGAACGGAGACCCCCGGGCGAGACCTGACAAACGGGACATGAGCCTGGTCCCGGTGCAATAGGAGATGACCCCTACGGAGAGGAAGAGAATGGTTTTGGCAAAAGCGTGACAGAGCAGGTGCAGCAAGCCTCCTCTGAGCCCCACCACAGAACCCATGGCTCCAATCCCCAGCCCCAGGAAGATGTAACCCACATGGGTGATCGTGGAGTAGGCCAAAAGCTTTTTGAGGTCATCCTGGAGGAAATAAAAGATGAGCCCTACGTACATCGTCAGGATGGCCACAACTGCTGTGAGGAGACCTATGCCGGTGCCCACCTCAAAACCGGAGCAAAAGACGCGGGCAATGAGAAAGGCTCCGGCCTTGACCATGGCGGCAGCGTGGAGATAGGCGGATACCGGAGTCGGGGCGACCATGGCTTCAGGAATCCAGGTGTAAAAAGGCCCTTGGGCGGATTTGGCCCATCCGGCAAGGAGCAACAAAATCAAAACGCTCGTCTTGACGGTATCGGGGAGCTTCCCGATGGCGGCAAAGTCAAAGGTGCCTGTGTGTACAAAAACCAAGGCGAGAGCTACGACAAAAAAGAGGCCGGGAGCATGGGTCATGAGCAGGGCTTTGAACCCGGCCCGGTAGGATTTCTCATCATCGTAGAAGGAGATGAGGGCGGCGGAACAGATGGTGGTGAGCTCCCAGAAGATCAGGAATTGAAGAAGATTCGGGGAAAGAGCAAGCCCGACCATGGAAAAGATGAAGAAGAGGAGCCAGAGGTAATAGCGCATCCGCCCTGAAGTCACAGGGTGCTCTTGGTTCTTGTCGCTCAAATAGTCAATGGAGAAGACGACGCTCAACAAGCCGATAATGACCGTGACCGCCAGCATCAGAAGGGATAGAGGATCAAGGAGCACACCGAAAAGCTTGGTCTCCACCCCGATCCAGGGCATCTGTCCGAAGAGAAAGAGAGTCGAAGGTTTTCCCATATCAAACCACTTTCTCGGACAACTTCATCATGTCCTTGTACGTAAACACCGGACCGTCGAGACAAATGTACTTGTGCCCGACTGCGCAGTGTCCGCACTTGCCCACGCCGCACTTCATGTATCTTTCCAGGGTGGAGATGATGTTCTCCGGCGCGAACCCGCGGCCCAAGAGCTCCAGGATGACGAACCGAATCATGACGGGCGGCCCGCACACGAAAGCCACAGCATTTTGCGTCATGAGGCCGGCCTTGGGGAAAAGCGTTGTGACCACTCCCACATTCCCGGTCCATGCCGGATCTCCCACATCCACGGACATCATGAACCGGATCTCCGGAGCTTTTTCCCATTCCTTCAAACGATCCGTGTAAACGAGGTCTGCCGGACTCCTGGCGCCGTAAAGAATCTGGATGTCTTGGAATTCGGAGCGAGCGTCGAGCATGGGTTCGATGAGAGACCGAAGCGGCGGAAGCCCGATGCCGCCCGCCACAAAAAGAATGTTTTTCCCTTTCATTTCATCAAAAGGGAACCCCTTCCCGAAGGGTCCGCGTAGGCCCACCCGGTCGCCTATCTTCAGCTCATGCAGCGCCCGAGTCACCGAACCCACGGCGCGGATAGTGACCCGAAAGCTCTCCGGACGGTTGGGATTGGAGGCGACGCCGAAGGGAGCTTCGCCGACGCCCAACACCGAGATCTCCAGGAATTGCCCGGGCAGGAACCGAAAGCTTTCTCCCACCGCCCTTTCCACAAACTCGAATTCAAAGGTCTTGGTATCGTAGGTTTCGTCCTGGATCCCTTTAATGCGCGCCATGTGGGGTAAGTAGATATTGTCCATCACGGGTTCCCGGTCCTCTCATCCCCTTCGAAGTCTTTCCACCACGGCCGGCATTCCCACTTCACCCGGACAAGCGGTGATACATCGCCCGCAGCCCACACAACCGATTCTGCCGTCCCTTTTGACGTAGTGATAGCTGAGCTTGTGAAAAAACCTTCGTTTGAACCTTTCCCCTTTTTCCGCCCGCGGATTGTGCCCGGACACCTCCCGGGTGAAACCGGAGTAGTCACAGGAATCCCAGAAGCGATAGTGGCAGCCTGTTTCTCCCTTGGCCGTGTAGCCCACACCGAAACAACTGCAGCAGGGGCACACGAACGTGCACCCCCCGTCGTCAAAGCAGCGTTCTCCCAACTCCGTCCAAACCTCGGGGGGAACCGAGTTGGAGGTGATTCGACGGATCGCGGCGCTCATGTAGGAAGTGGGTTCTTGTAAGAACCGGGTGTGCGATTTTTTCTCCGCCTGATCCCGGGTCTCCAGAATGGCCGGATCCGGCGGAGAGAAGAGGTCCCGGTTCAGATCGACCAGCGCCTTGCCTTTTTCACTGTTGCATTCGACGAGATAGCGGTCCTCAAGGTCAACGAGTTGCAGGTCAAAGGCGGTCGTCTCGGGATGGAGAAAGGGCCCCCCTTCGCAGCAGATGCAGAAACAGTTCTTCATGGGCTGAGTGCAGGCGATGGAGACGAGCGTGAGGTGATCCCGTCGATCGTGGTAGTAGGAATCGCGGAAGTTACTCAAATAGAAGTGATCCAGCCAGTGGAGTCCCACCGTGTCGCAGGACCTTATTCCCAGGAGCACCCGTTCTGCGGAGGGTCTCTCCGGAACGGACAGATCCACATCCCCTGCGTTGTGAGTGAAAGAGAACAGGGTTTCCGATTGAGGGAAAACAATGTCCTTTGGCGGGAGGTAGGGAAGTGCGGCACTGCCGCTAAGGAGGTTCGACTCCAACTGACCGGCATAGGGGAGAAAGAATATTTCGCCGTAAACCCGGGAGGGGACAAAGACCTGAAAAGCTCCCTGAATCAGATCCACCCAAGGTTTCAGATTCCCTTTGTGAAGAACCGCCTGTTCCATCTCAGATCTTCTCCACCGACACGGAAAGGTTAGGGAAATAGACGGTGCGAGTCATTCCGTCCTGAGCCGCTTCCCCGGCCAAGCTTTCCACGGCCTCGACAAAATGAGAGGGAAGCATCAACGCCCTAGGGGGGAGTTGGTCATCCACTTCCACGGGGGTCTGTGTCTCTCCACGGTCCGATCGGATCCTGACTCTTTCTCCCATCCGGAGTTTGAGCTCTTTGGCATCGAGGGGGTTCATTCGCACGGCCAAGCGCTCGCTCGGGTACTCAATACTCAGGACCGGAGATTCATGAATCATTTGATTTCGGTTCCAGGCGTAGAGAGTGTTCTTGACCAAAAGGCGATACCTGTTGTTCTCATGGCCTTGTTCTGCGGGTTCTGGGAGTTCCCCGGCTGGCTGAGCGGTGGGGGCGGGGAGCAGAATTCCCCCGACCTTTTCGAGGTCTGATTCGGAGACGACCGCCGAGTAGGGGGAAATGCTTTTGCCGATCTCTTTCCTCACTTCCGGCTCCGAGAGCAAAGGGAATTCCTTGCCCAGGCGCCGGGAGAGCTCGTGCAGGATGTGGCCGACCGAGCGGCTTTCTCCCTGAGGGTCCGCAAAGGGCCGAAGCAGCTGCACCCTTCCTTCGGAGTTGGTCATGGTGCCTTCTGTTTCAGCCAAGAGCGGAATGGGTAAGACACAGTGAGCCGCTCTTGCCGTGTTCGTCATGAAGCGGTCTGCTGCCAAAACAAACTCGAGGTTTCTCAATTTCACACCCCCTGAGGATGTCAGCAGGTGACTGTGGAGATCGTCGCCGAAGACGAGGAGCCCTCTCACCTCACTGCCTTCAGCTAACATCTCGTGAAGCGTTAAGCCGCCCTGTGCCGGCCTCATCCCCATGTCCCAGGCCCCTTTCAGGTTTGGAGAACGGCTCAAGGGCAGCACAAGAGGAAGAGGATTCTCCTTGGGGGACGGGGACAAGAGGGAGTGGAGAAGAGACCACAGGCTGGAGGCGGAATCCACCTGATCGGCCAGGAAGATCAGCGCCAGCCCCGGATCGAAAAGACGGGGGGAAACCTCCGGAGGGAGGCTCTTTTTATCCTTGAACACCGAGGCAAGGCTCTGGATGGGATGAGGGAGAAGAGTGCTGAAAAAATGCTCTTTGCGGGTGCACAAGGGGTCAGCCAGGATAAGGGTGCTTCCGTTAAGGAAGGCCTTGATGAGACGGGAACCGACGGGCGAGAAATCCCTGCAGCTCTCTTTTCCAATGACGAGGATGGTCGGGCTTTGCCCGATTGCCGGGATAGAGCCCAGGGATCCGAAGGATCCTGAAAAAAGCCGGTCCAAAGCAGTGAGAGCCGAGGCGCCGCTGAACCGATAGCTCCCGTCCAAGTGGCCGGTGCCGAGTGTGTCGCGGGAAAACCGGGCAATGCGATAGTTGTCCTCATTGGTCAACCAAGGTGAGCCAATGACCCCAATGGACCGAGGGCCGTAGCGGGACAGAAGTTCGGAGATCTTTTCTGTGGACTTCTGAAGGGCTTCGGGCCAGTCGACTTCTTTGAGATTCGAACCTTCGCGGAACAGAGGGCGGGAAAGGCGGTTGAAGCTTCGCAGGTTCTGGAAGCGGTTCCAGCCCCGGTGACAGAGCCGGCCTTCACTCACAGGATGGAGAGTCATCGGCAGACATCCGACGGGCTCTTTGCCATCCGAACGGATGAACATCCCGCATCCGTTGCTGCAGAAGCTGCAAATCGTAGGGGTGTTCTTGATCACCGGGAGTACCTAAATTTGTTCGTGATAGACTCAGAAGCGAGCAAATCAGTCAGAAATTCAGGCTGTTGCGTTTACCCAAACCAGGAAACAGGTTGCGTTTCAGTGTGAGTGAAGAACCCCCAAAACCTTTTTGCTTGTTTTAGTGAACTCCTCCGACGCTCCTTTGTCAAGAAAAATTTGTTGCCTTTTCTTTTCCTCTCCCCCGTTGCATTGCCCCTCAGGAAAGTGTAAAAGGACAGAAGACCCACCGTAAACTGACAAACAATCTTCATTGTTCACAACAGGCCAGATTGGCTTGAAAGGATTCAGACCGGCCGAAGGAATGCTCTATGATTTCTTCCGTGACAGCAAAAGAACCTTTCAAAGGGCCAGGGTATGAGTTGGTCAGGGAACAGCTGTTCTTTCGCAAAGAACTGATGGAAAGGGTTCTCTGGTTCATCCGTATCCGTTGGATCGCCGTTGGTGTGGCGGGCGCAGGAACCTGGGCCGCCTATTTCCAGGAGCCGCAATTCCCGATTCTCCCCCTGAGCGCCATCGTCCTCAGTGTGCTGCTCTACAACGTTTTTTTTTACCTCACTTGGCGCCGTCTCGAATCCGTGAAGAGCCATGACGTCCGCTCCTTTGCTCTCTTCGCTCACGTGCAGATTTCGTTGGATCTCCTTGCGCTTTATCTCATGATCTATTTCACCGGAGGCATTTACAGCCCTCTCCTCATGTTCGCTGTTTTTCACATCATCCTGGCCGGGCTTCTCCTTTCCCCTCTCAGTTGTTTTGTCTATTGCGTTTTCGTGCTTCTGGCCACAGGAGCCCTTGTGGCCTTGGAAGGTTTGGCCTCGTTGCATCCTCGGCCTGCCTTGTTTCAGCACCCGGCCTTGTTGCATCTCCTTCCTGCTCCTCACAACGTCGGGGACATCCTGGTCTTCTTCGCCTTCTTTGTGGGGGCCGTGTTCACGACAGCCTTTCTCATCACCTCGATCAAGCTGAGCCTACGCTCCAAGGGAAGGGACCTCATCAGGATTTCGAGAGAGCTGGATGGCAGCAATACCAAGCTCACCGCTTTATATGACATGCTCAAGAAAATGAATCAGTGCACCAGGCTCCAGGATCTCTTGGATCTGGCCACGGTCAACGCTGCGAGAATCATGGGCGCGAAAGGCTCATCCATCAAACTCCTGGATGAAAGCAGGAAGAGACTGACTTTTGCCTCAGCCTCCGGCCTGAGTGAAGACTACGTGGCCAAGGATGTCGATCTCGATAAGAGCTTGATCAACAAAAAGATCATCGAGGGCTCTTACTTTGCCTCAGGGAGAATCGAAGAGGAAGACTATTTCCAGTATCCGGAAGATATTCGCAAGGAAGGGATTTCGTCAATCGTCTCATTCCCTCTTCGCGTGGAAAAAAGGGTCATAGGGGTTTTTTCCGTCTACAGTGACAAAACCTATTATTTTCAAGACACCGACATCGAGTTCTTCTCGCTCATGGGGGATGTGACGGCTCTTGCCATCGAAACCCTTCGGACCCAACTCAACAAATCCTGGTTTGTGAACAGGGCGGCTCATGAACTGAAGTCCCCCTTCAGTGCTGTCCACGGTTTGCTGGGGGTGATGAGGAATGAGTACCTTGGCCCGCTCAACGAAAAGCAGAAAGAGACGTTGGTGAAGTCCGAGAGAAGATTGGAGATGGTGAGCAGCCTTATCGACGATCTGCTCACATTGGGCTTGAAACGTACCGAGACCGACAGGGCCATGATTCATCCAGTGGACGGCGCAAAACTCATGAAGGACCTGAGCGCGGTTTTCAAGGACTACGCCTTGCAGAAGGGCGTGGAGATCGAGTTTGAAATCGAGGATTCGCTGCCTCAACTCATGGCCGATGAAAAACTCATGGACGAGCTTTTTGTGAACCTGATTTCCAACGCGATCAAATACACGCCCAAGGGGGGACACGTTCGGGTTTCGCTCGTGAAGGAAAGCCATGTCCATGTTCGTATCGAAGTTGAGGATACCGGTATCGGTATCTCCGGAGAGGACCGCTCTCGCCTTTTCACGGAGTTTTTCAGGACCAAGAATGCCAGGGCTTTCACGCAAGAAGGAACGGGCTTGGGGCTCGTGATCGTAAAAGAGATTCTGGACTTCATCAACGGCAGGATTCAAGTGGAAAGCGAAGTGGGGAAAGGCACTCGCTTCATCGTCCGTCTTCCCTGCATCTGAGAAGTGAAAACGCGATGTGTTCAATCTAGGGCTTACTCAGGGCTTTGGCCAGTTCTGCCATGAGCCTCAACTCGGCGTTATCTTTCCAGGGTATCAGAGACGTCATATGGCCTCAGAGGTTTCATCCTTAAGAATAGCATTGAGGTTCGCGATGGCCTTTGTCGTCATGTCGGGGGCATTTTTCGGGTCAGCAGGTACAGTCGCCTGGTTCCAAGCTTGGCTCTATATGGTGATTCAGTTTTTCTTCTGGACGGTGACGGCGATATGGTTGAAGAAACACAACCCCCAATTACTCAAAGACCGAATGGCTTTCCTAAAACCGACTGCAAAGGGCTGGGACAAAGTCGTTTTAGTCACATCCACCATCGTTTTCTTTCCCTATCTCCTATTGCCAGGGCTTGACGCAGTCCGATACCGATGCTCACCGGTTCCGCCGGTCATCGCGGTCCTTGGCTTTGTAGGAGTTATTGTCTCACTGCTCCTGATCTTTTGGGTCATGCGCGTAAATACATACCTGTCCCGCTTTGTGGAGGTTCAAAGGGAAAGAGGGCACAAAGTGATCACCTCAGGACCATACCAGTATGTTCGTCATCCCATGTATGTGGGCGTGATCATTCTTCTATACTCGATTCCAGTTGCCCTGGGTTCCCTCTGGACTCTAATCCCAGCCTCAGTTATGAGTTTTCTTTTTGTCATCCGTACTCATTTTGAAGACAAAATGCTTCACGAGGAACTTGAGGGATACCCGTCCTATTCAACAAAGGTCAAATACAGACTCCTACCTGGGATCTGGTAAATTCCTCTTCACGGTTTTGCACTTTCCCCGAAAAGGATCGTTTTGCCATGCCTTATGAAAACATTGGAGTGCAGGTGGAAGACAGTGGACAAGGCCCACTTCATGCCATGTCAACACATAATTCGGGGATTCAATGCGTTGAAAAAGGTGTGGACTCACGATGAAGGAAATCCGTCATGGATTTCGCCAGCCTTGCCGGCGATGAGGTGCGGAAGCGTATCGGGCAGATCACTCTTACCGCGGCCACAGACGGCAACCACGGACGGGGCGTTGCCTGGGCCGCGGAGCAGCTTCGCCAATTTACAGACCTATGAGGTGCGATTAGAGTCGCCAAGCCAGTTTTTCTTGACACAGCAGCAAGTTTCCTTCCTAATAAACACAGTGTTTACCACTCCATTAACCTTCAGACAGGAGGTGCATCATGGAGAAGTCTCTCAAGATGTGCTTACCCCTCCCAACAGGACAAGGTCCTGTTGGGAGGGGTGCTCATCAACCAACCTGTCAATGGGATATCTGAGGCGGGCAAAACAATAGGCAATGCAACTACACTCCATAGGGGGAGGTGATAACATGTATTTCATGAATATTTGTACCTGGGATCCAAAGGATGCAAAGAAGGTAAGAGAGAGAAGGAAGAAATGGAAATGGCCGAAAAAGGTGAGAGTCGTATTTGAGTTTCTTGATCTTCAGGGATGCCGGGTGATCAATGTCATCGATACGGATGACAAAGGCCTGATTGCGAGTCGCTCTGATTGGGTAGATGTTCTTGTATTTGAAACTTTTCCGGTTTACCCGATCGGTGACACAAAGAAGAAGCTGTTGCTAAAATAAAATGCACAGCGGTTCCGTGTGTTCAAGCTTGCACCAGGTAACTCGGGAATTCTTCGTTTTGAAGCGAATCCGATCATCCCAGATGAGGGTTTGAAGAATGCTCAGTAAGAACGAACTCATTGAAAAGGCGCATGAATGCGGTTTTGGAGACATCGGTTTTACTACGGCTGATCCTTTTGAAACCCAAAAAGAGCTGCTCCAGGAGCGTTATCAGGATTATGAATGGGTCTTTAGATCCGGTCTGGACCTCGTGGCCGGCATGGACCCCAAACAAATCCTTCCCCAGGCCAATTCATTTGCCTCACCGGGTGGCTGCGGCCCGGGCCATGGGGAACACCTTACACGACCAGTTTATTCCGGAGCTGGCCAAGGCTTTTCAGGAAAACGAGGACGAACGGGTTTTAGGCATGATCGCCTGGGCCTTAGGCCGTATCGGCGGCCTACAAGCCAAGCAGACATTATCCAATGCCCTTTCTAGACACGAGGGGCTGGTCAAAGAAGAAATTTCGGCGGCCTTGGGGAAATGCTGACTTGCAAGAAATCATAGGTGGTCTTGGCGGATCAAGTCCCCTCATTCCCTATTGTCAAAGGGTCTATCGAGCTCGGCATCACGGCCGTCAACGAAATCGGAAATGAATCAGACATGATGATATTTGCTACCCCTTTCCAGTTTGCCGTTCCCGATGCCCGGAGGAGCCCTAGACTTGAAGTGTTAAAAGAGCATCATCTCCGCCAGGGATCAAGCACCGACAAAGGAGATGGAAAGTCAGCGAACGACCTAACGGATGCAGACCTCGGAGGGGATTCTGATCAAGATACCCCGTTCCGCTGAGGCGGGACTGCGGGGAGCTTCATGGCGTTCGGGACAACACGATCATTGATTCCCTGTACCTTGACTCACGAATCAGAGTTTGGTAACATTTCTTTCCATGTTCAGCAGATGCCCCGCTGTCTTGGCTGCGGGCGCATTTCTCGGTTTTTGATTCTCTTCCCGGATTCCAAGAGGAGAACCATTGGTGAAGATCAAGGCCCTCATCTGGCTGGAAGAGATCATCGAGAAGTTGGCCCGGAAACACAATGTCTCACAGGAAGAGGTGCGGCATGTTCTCCTGAATTCTAGACACTTTCGCTTCGTGGAAAAGGGGCACCGTTCAGGCGAGAATGTGTATTCCGCACTAGGCCAAACTGATGCAGGCCGTTACCTCATCGTGTTCTTTGTTCAGAAGAAGGGAAGACAGGCACTCCTATTATCGGCTCGTGACATGACGGATGCTGAAAGGCACAGGTATGAGAAAAAATGAAAGTTCCCTGTCGGGCGCGAGATCTTACAAGGAGATCGGCGAGTACTGGGATACCCACGACTTGACAGAAAGATGGGGCGAGACCAGGAAGGTAGAATTCGATGTGGCGATCGAATCCGAAAAGGTCTATTGCGCCATCGAGAAAGGCCTTTCGGAAAAGGTCCATTCCATCGCGAGAGAAAAGGGGGTTTCCCCTGACACCCTGATCAACCTCTGGATTCAAGAAAAAGTCCAGAAGCAACTTGCCGGGTAATCTTTCCTAATTGGTAATTGGGGTCACATCTTGAATTGTGAATTATGTGAACCATTGCACCTTCCAGGGCTCTGCCCCGATCCCCATAGAAAAACTACAAGATGTGACCCCATTGGCCAGTGGTTTTTGAGGAGATGGCTACGTTGATTGAGAGGCTTCCGGCAGCGTCAATTCTGGATTTGCTAGGCACAAGATAGCACTATCACCACGCCCAATGGTCTGGCAACTCAAAAACTGAACAGCGTCCTTTTTCAGAAAATAATGAAATGATGTGCGTCCCCACATTCTCACACGTAATGCGGACCATTGGCTTTAAGTAAGAAAAGAGATCAAAGACTTCTACGCGCTTTGCGAGGAAGCGCTTATATAAGCTTATAATCCTTTTCAATCGGAAAAGTCAGCATGGCTCCGAACCAGCCGATCACCGTCACCATTCCTGCAAGAGAAAGAATAAGGGCCGTATAGACCACCGTGACGAACCCGAAACAAGTGAGAATGTCAGGGACGATAATTCGCCAGACAAAGGCCGCAATTTGAACGGCAAAAAGCACAAAAGAAAGACGCATCTTGATGTTCACCGGCCTGTTGGGTTTTGCCATGTAATTCAGCCACCATGTGTAGAACCCGGTCAGGATGGCAATGGGCGTGAAGAGAAGGCCTCCCCCCAGGCAGTGAAAGGCAGTCGTATCGAATGCCTTGCACCCGGTGAGAAGATAGAGAACCGTGAAACCTGCTGTCGCGATCATGAACACGATGGGGAAATGAATGACCATGGGATGGGGATGGCGTCTCAGCATGGGGAAGCGTGAAAGAAGCCAGGATAGAGAAGCGGGGAGGTTTCTTTCAGAGGCCGGGTCCTGTTTGAGAACTCCCACCTGCGGATATCGGTCTAGGACTTCCAGCTTGTGCGGGGCTGCCTGGATATCGGTGGTGAGGTCTTTGCCCGCATGGTGGCGTTTCATGTGAAGGCCGCCTTTCCACAATTTGCTGGCCGTCACATCAATGACCTTGCCGCCGTGGGCAATATACACCGGCTTTCCGTCTTGGCCGTTGAACTGAGCGAGTTCTTCGGGGCTGAATTCTTTGATAGCCATTTCTTCCTTCCTCTCTAGTGTTCCATCAGGATTCTGATCGCGACAAGGATGAGACAAGCCAAAGGATAATAACTTGCTCTCTTGAACAGAGTCAATGCATCCTGTCGCTCCCTGGTTTTGTAAAGGCGATACGCCGGCAACAAAAGCAGCACGAGGCCGATGACAAAGCTCACCGTCAAATAGAGAAGAGCTGGACCGCGGACTGACACTCCAAGGAGCCACAGGTTTGCGCCTATGGCAAAAACCAGGGAACCGAGGATGATGGTGCTGGCTTTGGCCGTTCCGTACCTGACCAACATGGTTCTGGCCTGAAGTTTCTGGTCTTCTTCAATCTCAGCCCAGTCATTGGGAATATTCTGTCCGCCTATTTCCCAAAAAAACAACCACAGGAACAATAAAACCAGGAAGGAAAGAGAAGGGTCGCGGTCCACGGCAAAGACACCGGCTATGGGACCGCAGGTCTTCACCACGCCGCTGACAAGGTTTCGGAAAGGAGTGACCTTCCACATCAGGCAATAAACGATCTCAAGAGCGCACCCTGCTAGGAAGATGAGGACGCAAACAGGATTGAGCACGAAGGCGCCGAAAAGAGCCACGACAGACCATAGCGCAGCCCAGATAAATCCCTGCTTGATACTTAGGAAACCTTGAGCAAGGGGGTGCCGGATGATCGCCGCGTCCAGGTAATTGCGTGAATCCTGAAAACCGCCCGATCTGAGCTTTTCTTTGTCCGTGCGATAATCGACCAGATCGTTGAGAGCATACACCGCCGTGTAGCCGGCAAAAGCGGTTATCAGTCCTAAAGCAATGGTCCCAAAAGGCGGAAACTTCCCGAGCCACAAGAGTGCTGCGAGGCCGGGAGTTGCCATGTCCAGCAAGCCGTGGGGCGTTCTGGATAGGGCAAAAAAGAGTTTCAGCTTTGCAATTCCCCTGGGTCGGTTGTCTGAAACAGCGTTGTTCAATGCCCCTCAGCCGTTTGGAAAGGTTTGAACCGTGTATGGAACCAGTTGTTAGTGGGAGAAAATTGCTGAGTCAACATAGTGCCTGAGAACATCCAGGTCAAGCGCTATCCTTCATCGCAATCCCCAGAATTCCGAAGCGACTTTCCTTGAAACCGGGGAGAAGCCGGAGTCCCGATGCGGAGAGTGCTGCACGAAATTGCTCGCTGTGAAAACGGTTCTCAGTCGGATGAGCGACGAGGCGGCGAAAAAGAAAATTGGCGTAGAGGGGAGGGTAGATCTCTTCGCAGTAGAAAAGGCCCTCTCGAACAAGCACCCTTGCGATTTCGCGAATCCCTTTTTCCCAGTCCTCCAAATGATGGATGATGCCGAAATTG
Source organism: uncultured Desulfobacteraceae bacterium (assembly GCA_964580575.1). Classification (GTDB taxonomy): domain Bacteria; phylum Desulfobacterota; class DSM-4660; order Desulfatiglandales; family HGW-15; genus CAVPDE01. The sequence continues at coordinate 11,718 of CAZOLJ010000044.1, read as the reverse complement.
AAGACGGCATCCACGCAGCAGTCGGGGTAAGGAAGGTTTTGTGCGTCGGCAACGAAGAAAAAGGAAAGATCCTGTGTGTTGCCGTGAAATCTTTTCTTTGCGAGCTCGATCATCAATGGATCGATATCCATGCCATCCACCCGCCGGGGGTGAAATGCACAGTGAACGAGTTCTACCCCCTTGCCTCTGCCGCAGCCGATCTCGAGGCAAATGGAATCTGAGGGAAGAGGTCGGATCTTCTCAAAGAAGCCGATCTCCTTTCTCTGGACCCAGGCGCGCACCGGGCTGTTGATCCAGATTCGTTCAGGCCAGTTGACTTTCATTCGTTTGAGCCATGCCTTTCTTGATTCCGCTGTAGATTTTTGCAATCCCGAGGGAGAGCCTTCTTACCCCAAGGGATCCGAATCCGGCATCGGCAATCTCCCGGAGGAATTCCTTTTCCGGCGGAAACCCATGCACGGACCTGGCCAAGTAGGAATACGCACAGTCTGTTCGGGAGAGCCAGTTGCCTAAGGGTGGCATGATGCGATCGAAGTAGAACCTGTAAAGCGTTCCGAGCACTGGTTGGTCAGGACAGTCAAACTCCATGATCCAGAGTCGGGCACCCTCTTTGAGCACACGCCGGATCTCCACCAGAACGTCCCGCCGCTCGTGGATGTTCCGGATGCCAAAAGCCATGGTCGCCCCATCGAAGGATCCCACCCTGAAGGGGAGTCGGCGGGCGTCTGCGAGATTGAGGTCGATGCGGCTCCACAGACCTTTGGTTTGCACCTTCCTCTGGCCTATGGCGAGCATGCGGGGCGAGAAGTCCAGTCCCAAGACCCTCACCCCTGGATGATGCATGCAGATTTCCATGGCCAGTTCCGCCGTGCCTGTTGCCAGATCCAGGAGGATGCCTCCTCTCGGTACCTGAACAGCTCTGGCGAGTGTCCGCCTCCACGCTATGTCTTGCCCCAGAGACAGAAAACTGTTCTGGAAATCATAGGAGAAGGCGATGGACTCAAACATCCGTCTTACTTTATGATCCTCCATTGGGCCATCTCCCGGGTTCGCATGGTCATCGTTGCGTTCGCATTTTTGGTCATGGGATGGAGATCAAGATAGAGCGCTGCATGCTTCCAATGCAATACAATTTCCTCGAGACCTAAACCATCCGCTCGATCTCCTTTCTCGCATCCTCCAGCTTTTTCCCTGAAACCGGAAACCGGGTTTTCAGCTCCTGGGCAAAGAGGGATACCCTGAACTCTTCGATCATCCAGCGGAAGTTCTCTACAGCCGCCCTTTTCTCAACGGAGGCGGAAGGCCCAAGACTCTCCTTCATCTTGAGCAAGGCTCCAGCAAATTCCTCTGCCTGGACCGCTTTCATCTTGTCCTTTTCAGGGTAGTGAGCGCCCCGCTCAGCTCTGACTTCCAAGGCCCTGATGTAACGCGGCAGGTGGGTCAAGTCCTCGACAGAGTAAAGGTCGGGGAAGTTTCTAGGAACCAGAGAATCCAGCTCTTTTCGGATTTGGCTGCACAGAGCCAGCACGGCTCCATTGGATGGATTCGCCTTTTTTATGGTGTGAAGGGTGGATCGTGTCCTGTCATAGGCCTCCAGAATCCTCACCACCACGTTCTTGAGTTCCTTTGCTTTTTCGAAAAGAACGGTTTTGCAGAATGCAGCGTGAGAAAAGAATTCCTGCTTGGTGCGCACATTTTTTCTGAGCAGGTCCCTCAAAAGGGCGTGGTAAAGAAGTTCCTCCACGGAATCCATCCCGCCGAAATACCTTGCTCCTGCGTAGGCCTCCGACGGAAGCGTAAGGGCTTTCCTGAGATGCTTGAGATCTTTCCCAAGATGGAGCGTCAAAAGAAGTTGAACGCCCTTCTCGTGGGAGGCAAGGGCCTGCTGGCTCGTGCGGAAAAGGCGAAGGGTTGCAGAATCCCTGTCAGGGGCCAGAGCCGGGTAGGCGAGAAGACGATCGATCAAAGAGATGCTTTCAGGCAAGGTGTCAAAATCCCAGGTGAAGATGCCTTGTCTTTCCCACTTCTCCTGCGCCCGTTTCCATGCCGATGAAGACTGAGCGCCATGCCTCTTTTCATCCGACTGGAGGAGAAGAGGGATGTCCCTGCCTGATTCCAGGGCTTTTCCCAAATGGTCGACAACGGAAACTCGCATTTTCAGGTGGTCCGGGATCTGGACGCCCGCCCAGACAGAAGCCGGTATGTCCACACCGAATTTCCGGTACACAAAACGGGACAGCGCATTGATGAGAGACGGTTCCCCTTTTTCCATCTCCTTCAAGACGACTTCCACGGTTGCAGGCACAGGGACCAACTGTTTTCTGTAGGTCTTGGGGAGGCCCTTGATCAGAGCGGTCACCTTCTCCTTCAGGAGGCCGGGCACGCTCCAGTCCAGGCATTCGAGAGGCACGGCAGAGACCTGCCCTGACGGGACTCTGAGGGTCACCCCATCCTCCTCCCTGCCCGGAGCAAACGCGTAGGTGCAGTCAAAAGTCTTTCCTCCGGAAGCGACGCGATCCGGATATTGCGCAAGGGCTTCCTCGTCAGGACCGGAGAGCAGCACATCGATTTCTTTGAGCCTCAGAAAACCGTCGCCTCTTTTCTCCCGGATTTTCTTTTTCAGGGTTCGGAGGTCATAAACACCTTGGAGTCTGGACGAATAAAAGTCCGCGAGGACCGGATCGCCTGCCACGAGGTTACGGCGTCTCAGCTTTTCCTCTATGGTTTTGAGGTCCTTAATGAGGTCCTGATTGTGAATGAGGAAGGGCAGGGGTTCTGCAACATCTCCTTCGACCAGGGCCTCCTGCACGAAGATGCGGTGTGCCTCTTCCGGAGCGATCAGGCCGTAAGAAACCGGCCTGCGAGGGACAATGACGAGCCCGTAGATGGAGACCTGCTGGAAGGCCCGAACTTCTCCGCGGGTCCTGTCCCAGTGCGGCTCAAAAAGGGTTGACTTGCACAGATCTCCAGCCAGGGGCTCGATCCACTCCGGCTGGATTTTTCCAACGGTCCGTGCAAAGAGGCGGGAGGTCTTCACCATCTCCGCGGCGACAATCCATGCCGGAGATTTGTTGAACAGGGTGGAACCGGGGAAGATCATCACTTCTCTTCCCCTTGCCGCCTGGTGCAGGTTCTTTTCTTTTTTAAGGGCGATGTTGGAAAGGAAGCCGCTGAGCACGCACCGGTGGATTCGGGCGTATTGCAACTCCTGCTTGGTCTCTTGAAGTCCGATCTTCTGCTCTATGAGGATGCCCGTAATCTGCTCATGGGTGTAAACCCATTCCCTCATGCGGGGATAGGAGAGAAAATTCTGTTTGCAGAATTTTCTCATTTTGTTTTGTGTCTTCAGGGTTTCCCACTCGCGATGGTAGCGGTTCCATATGTTGAGGAGAGTGAGGAAGTCCGAGTCAGGGTCCTTGAAGGGATTGTGAGCCTGGTCTGCTTGGGCGGATTTTTCTACCGGTCGTTCCCTGGGATCCTGGATGCTGAGGGCCGCGGCAATGACCGCCACATCCCCCAAACAGCCTTCCTGGGTTGCCTCGATCATCATCCTGGAGATCCGGGGGTCCAGGGGCATCCGGGCCATGAGCTTTCCTTTGCCCGTGAGAGAAGGCTGTTCCCTTTCCTGGGTAACCGCAGCCAATTCCATGAGAAGGTCGAGGCCGTCTTTGACGCTTCGTTCGGCCGGCGGGTCCAGGAAGGGAAACGTGGAGGGGTGCCCCAACTTCAGGAAAAGCATCCGCAGGATCACTTCAGCCAGGTTTGCCCGCTGAATCTCCGGCAGAGTGAAGGGAGGTCTTGAGGCAAAGTTTTCCTCGGAGTAAAGCCTGATGCAGACCCCATGCTGCACCCGGCCGCACCGGCCTTTTCTCTGGTCTGCGCTGCTCTGCGATATAGGGCTAATCGGGAGACTGGTCGTGCGGGTCCTCGGAAGGTATTGGGAGATCCTGGCCAATCCCGTGTCAATCACGTACCTGATGCCCGGGATGGTGAGTGACGTTTCCGCCACATTGGTGGCCACGACGATTTTGGAACCGCTCACCGCGTAGACCCGTCCCTGTTCGGACGCCGGAAGCCTTGCAAAGAGGGGAAGGATAGTCGTGCCCGGATACCGGTGGCCTTCGAGGCGCTCGCAGGTCTCCAGGATGTCCTCCTCTGTGGGCATGAAAACGAGAACGTCCCCATACCGCTTTTTTTCTCGAAGGCCGTCGACGGCTTTGACGGCCATGTCCACGTAGGTGATGTCGCCGGCCTCTTCCAGATCAGGGTCGATGGGCAGGTACTCCACTTCCACCGGGTAGGTGCGGCCTTCCACGTTGACCACGGGCGCATGACCGAAGGCCGATGAGAATTTCTCCGTGTCCAAGGTAGCGGAGGTGATGATCACCTTGAGTTCCGGTCGGCGCGGAAGAAGGGTCCTGATGATGCCCAGAATAAAGTCGATGTTCAGGGTTCTTTCATGGGCTTCATCGATAATCAGGGTGTCGTACTCATAGAGCGCCGGATCTCCCTGAGTCTCCGCAAGGAGCATTCCGTCGGTCATGATCTTGATGAAAGCCTGCTTGCTCGTCTTTTCTCTGAACCTGATCTTGTAGCCCACGGATCGGCCGATCTCTTCACCTATTTCCTCTGCAATGCGGTGAGCAATGGTGATCGCCGCGATTCTTCGAGGCTGGGTGCATCCGATTTTGCCCTCAAGCCCTCTTCCCGCCCGGAGGCACATCTTGGGGATTTGAGTGCTCTTTCCGCATCCGGTCTCCCCTGAAACAATGACCACCTGGTTTTCTTTGATGAGACGGACGATTTGCTCCCGCTTGGAGGTGATGGGGAGATTTTCAGGAAAGACAACCCGGGGTCTGTGGTCGCGACGGTATCTTCTTTCCTCCACAGAGGCCTGGGCCTGTCGCTCAACTTCATCGAGCAGCCCGGAGAGTTTGCCTGGGTCGGCTTTTTGTTCCTCCAGCCTCTTGATCCTGCTAAGGCGCCGGGACAGGGCCTCCCGGTTCCGCAGCATGGTGTGGGGCAGAAGGGCGCGTATTTCTTGAATGCGTTTATCTAGAGACATTGAAAAACGTGGTATGTATGGCTTCCACCGCCTTTTGCAGGTCCTTGTTCCGAACCAGGAAGTAAACAGCCACCTCCGAGGGGCCGAAAGAGATCATCTCCACATTGACGTTTCGCTCGGCCACGGCGGTGAAACACCTCGCAGCGATCCCTTTTTGCCGCAGCAGGCCCTTTCCCACGATACCCACGAGCGCCACGTCCTGGACCTTCTCCAGTCGCCTGTACGGCTTGGGGCTCAGGAGCTGGACTGCTTGATAAGCCTTGTCCAAATCTCTTCGGGCCAGCAGGAAGCTGATGCAGGTCTGGGAGGTGACGACGGACTTGATGTTGAGGCCGCTTCCCGTGATCGTGCTGGAAACGCGGGCCAGCACACCGGGACGGGCGCCTACACCGGATGCATGCACTTTCAGGATGGCAATGTCGGTGTCGTGGGCCACGCTCTTGATAGGAATCTTGCCTTGGGCGCTCTTTGCCGTGATAAGGCTGCCGGGCGCGTCCGGATTCATGGTGTTCTTCACGGCAATGGCGAGGCCAAGTCTTCTGAGGGGTTCCACGGTTCTGGGATGAAGGATTTTGGCGCCGAAGTAGGAGAGCTCTGCTGCCTCGTCATAGGAAAGAAGGGGAATCATCTGAGCTTCAGGAACGAATTTGGGGTCCGCGCTCATGTACCCAGGCACATCTTTCCAGACTTCGAGAACCTCGGCATTGAGAGCTGCCGCTATCACCGCTGCAGAGTAATCGCTTCCGCCCCGGCCAAAGGTGGTAATCTCCCCCGTTTCGCTGACGCCGAAGAACCCTGGCACAAACACGATCATGCCTTCTTTAAGCAGAGGGAGCAAGTGTTGCCGGAGGTTGTGAGAGGTCTTTGGGAGGTTGGCTGTGGCATCCCCGAACTTCCCGTCCGTGAGGAGGCCGATCTTGTGGGGCATGCGGTAAGTGGCCTTCAGACCCCTGGCCCTGAGGGCGGTTGAAAGCAGGTCTGCGGAAAGTCTTTCGCCAAAGCTGCTGATCATATCGGTCATCTTGGGCGTAACCTCCTTGGTGAAATTGAGGCCGTAATAGAGTCTCTCCAGTTTTCCCAGGTGATCGTTGAGATCACGGGTGTATTTGTGAATGAACTGAGCTGAAGAAATGAGGTGACGCGCCACGAGTATGTGCTTGGCCCTGAGTTCGCTCATGATGGAAGGGATCGTCTCCTCGTCCTTGAGAGCTTGGGCCATGCTGTTGATGAGCTGATCCGTGATCCCGCCGAGAGCAGAAACCACAATGACATGACCTCGGCCTCTTTCCGCGACCAGGTCGAGAATCTCCTGGATATTCTTTTTCCCCTTTAGAGAACCACCGCCGATCTTGATGACTTTCATCCTCTTTCCTCCACCATCCGTTTATCCGCAGCTTAGGATACTCCACCCAGGCAAATGTAAACGCTTGGTATTTCCTTGCCAGTAGCCTCTTACTTCCCCCTATCGCCACGAGGCTGTGGCGCGATCCTGGGAGGGCCGGTTTTCTGTCATTTCGACCGAAGGGAGAAATCTTATATTCAAGCCACTCGAAGAATCAAGATTTCTCGCCCCGCTCCTTGAGCGGGACTCGAAATGACATTGCGCCACAGCCCCCGATGGGGGAGGGTGGGGGCGGACTGAGAGGCTACACTACCAAGCTTCGTTCACGAAATCCAGAGAAGCTTTTACACAGAAAATTTCTATAGTTGCAAAGAAGCCTTAAATAGGATAATTATTTTCAATAATGAGTTAAGTGGGGTCTAGGCGTTCAGTGGACTGCTGACCGGATGGATACCACGTGACTTGTACCACTCCCACCACTGAAGCCAGCTCTCCACCCATGTACTTATCTAGAAACTTCAGAATCACTTGTTCTGCCAGTGCGTCGGGCAACCAACCTGGGTTTCATCTTATGAGCGCGGTCAACATATTCACAAGCTACCGGCAGGAGGAAAACCACTTCACGAACGGACTGGTTTCCATCCTGAGCCTGTCGAGGCTCCATACCCCCGAATTTCTTTCGTCGTTTCTGCAGACGGACGTTGGAATCGCCCCGGTCGAGAAGTGGACAGCTTTCGCGTTCTGCGAGGAATACGAGGTACGGCGGATGGGGAGCTGTGCGGTGAAGACTGCTGCATCCAATTTGAGACGAAGATCGTGTCCGGCAGCCTTGACTGGGGCCAGATTCGGCGACACCTGAAGCGGCTTCTCCGTTGTCCGGAGACGCTCAAACGATTGGTGGTGCTGACGCCAGACGACAGCCGGAGCCGGTATATCGACAACTTCATTTCGCTCGATCCGGATCTCGTTGTGCATGTGGGGTGGAAGCGAGTCTACGACTTTTTCGAGAATTACGTCGCTCCGCAACCGCCGAGCGTGTTCAGCGAACTGGTGCGCCAATTCCTTGACAGGATTCACGACACGGTGTTCGCCCAAGACCAAGCGGGAATCATCCTGAAGATCGATTTTGGCGACCGATCGGAGGTCTACGAGGATGAGTATTTGGCCGAGATGACCGCTGGGGACTGGACCGAATGGAACACCCCCCGAGAGTACAAGAGTCTCGATGGGACCGGCCGCAAACTCATGCTCTATGATCGCACGCAGAAAGCAATTACGCCCGTGTGAACGGGCGGGGGCCGAACGAAATGGCGATGTGGAGTGAAGCGGGGGCCGAGCTAGAGCGACGTGAGAAAGCAGGGGAGAAGAAAGACATACTCCGCGTCTTCGAAGACCTCCGGGCGATGCCTACGGAGCCAGTTCTGACACTTGCTGAAGCGATAACGAAGCATGAGCCGTCCATAGCTGAGGGCGCGCAATTTGTGGATCTTGGCGGGGCGGACAACTGGATCCTCCACGAGGATCCGAATGTTGACGCAGCCGTGCTTGATTGGCAACCCCTATCGACAGTGGACGTGTGGGAGTTCCCGCTCAAAGAAGCCGTGACTCCTGCACTGATCGCGCGAGAGGGGATTGGCCTCGGTGACGACGTGTTCGTTGTTGGGCTCTTCTCACGCCGTGCTGGACAGGCGCGAAACATCCCGATCATTAGGGTCGGTAACATCGTGGCAATGCCAGAGGAGCCCATTGAGACTGGGACGGGGCTTCAGGAAGCGTACCTCGTCGAACTCCTATCAATCGGCGGATTGAGTGGGTCACCCCTCTTCACCTACCTCGGTGGCATTCGTCGGGAGTTCCCGATAGGCGGAGAAATAACCCTGACCACACGAGCCGGCGCTATCCACCTGCTGGGACTTGTTCATGGCCACTGGAACCTTGCATCGGAGGAGCGGGTTGATGCGGTCAGCGACCCACTGGATGGCGGAGAACCTGTGAACATGGGCATTGCCATCGTCGTGCCGATCGCACGGCTGTTGGAAATCCTGGATTACCCTGAGGGACGGGCCGCGAGGGAGAAGGCGCAATAGTAGGGAGCTGCCCTCCAACCAAGTCGTTCGAACCGACGCGCAATCAGCATTGCCCTAAAGATGAGGTTGCCTGCGCGCCTCACAACCATGCGGATGCAGCAGCCAATCCCGTCGGCAAGCAAGTTTGCCTCCGGTCTTGCTGCTGATCCGCAGCATTGGCCCGTAGACAAGGATTTATTATGAATGACGTATGGGTTGCATTTGGCCTGACCGTGTTTGCGGGAATGGCAACCGGGATCGGCAGTATCGTAGCGTTCACCGCAAAGAGAACAAACTACCGGTTTCTCTCGGTGGCAACGGGATTCTCGGCTGGCGTGATGCTCTACGTTTCATTTGTGGAGATCTTTTTCAAGGGTGCCGAATCCCTCTCGGACCGTTACGGGCATTACGCGGGGAATTGGATCAATGCAGCCTCCTTCTTTGGCGGGATGCTGCTGATTGGACTCATCGACAACCTCATTCCGTCCGCAGAAAACCCCCACGAAATCCACTCGGAAACGGAGATGCGGCCGCTCCACGATCCGTCCGCCCCGATTCCGGACTTCGAGTCCGCAACAGCCATGCCCGTGAAGCGCGAAGGCTTTCACGATCGCGGCTCTGATCACCATAAGCTTATGCGGATGGGGTTGTTCACCGCGCTGGCCATAGGAATTCACAACTTCCCGGAAGGATTGGCCACCTTCCTGGCCGCCTTGGAGGACCCGAGCCTGGGTTTGGCTATCGCCGTGGCGATTGCGCTTCACAACATCCCCGAAGGGATCAGCGTATCCGTCCCTATCTTCTACGCCACCGGGAGCCGTAGGAAAGCCTTTCTTTACTCTGTGCTCAGCGGCCTGGCCGAACCGATCGGGGCCGGCATTGGATACCTTGCGATCCGGTTCTTCTTTGGAGCCAGCACCGGCGTGATTCCGTCGGAGATCATGGGCATCCTTTTCGGGGGTGTGGCGGGCATCATGGTGTACATCAGCTTGGACGAATTACTTCCAACGAGCAGGGCTTACGGAAGAGGTCATGACAGTCTGTACGGGCTGGTGGCTGGCATGCTGGTGATGGCTTTGAGCCTGTTGCTGATGCAGTAATGAACAGAGAATAACCAACCAGGGCATGCACGTGATTGTCTGGGGTCGTTGGGTCTGGGTGGTGTCTGGGGTCGGGCCAGGCCAAGTTTCTGATATAGGGGCAAATAGATCTGAGCTGCCCGTCTGAAATGGCCCAATAACGCGTTTTTCGAGGGCCAAAAGGCTTTTATTCCCGCGAGTCTATGGCAAGGGCAAAGCGGCATTACATACCGGACTCCAGGAACAAGTCGCGCACTATGGGGAGTTTTTCGGGCCTGAAAAAGACGATATAGGGCTTGAAAATACCTATCTCTCGGACATTAAAACTGAATAATCAACTACATGTCTTGGCCCGACCCCAGGGTCCTATGGTTCTTAAGGGGAAGGTCCTTGATATATTGATATTCTACCTGGGGGCGAATGAATATGAGTAAATGAGGCATCGCACGGAGAGAGAGGAAACGAGATTTTGGAGAAGAGAAAAGGAAAGGAAGTATCAGGATGAACGATGTCATAGGAATTGCTTGGTTCAAGGACGAGGCGACTTACAGGAGGGCGCTCGCGATCTTTACCGATCCCCAAAATATGCCCGCCAGTTTTGAAGACTGGAAAGCTCTTGTCGGAAGGCAATGCGAACTGATTAAGGCTAGTGGCAATGTTGCTCTTCGCGTAGATATCGATCCGGAAACATTTGCCGCTTGGTGCGCCTCCCGTGGACATCTACCCAATTCCCAGGGGAGAATCGCGTTTGTCAACCATGTCGAGCTTGAGTATCAGAAAACCGGCAAAGGAACGCTGATTGAGTAGCTCGTGAAATAGGATGGACTCGGAAAAAGTCGCGTTCACCCTTCGATACCTCAGGGTGAACGGCCATCCCTGGTGTAGCACCTTTGAGAAAAAACGCTGTTAAGTTTTTAAGTTTCCGGGCCATTCTTTGTGGTGATAAGAGTTTGTCATGCCGAGGAAATCTAGAATCGACGCTACGGGAGCTCTTCACCATGTCATGGTCAGGGGCATTGAAAGGGGGATGGTATTCCGAAACGATGCCGACAGGGGTCAGTTTCTGGAGCGATTAGGGGAAATCCTCCAAGATGCGAGAGCCGTCTGTTATGCGTGGGCGTTGATTCCCAACCACTTCCACCTTCTTTTGCGCACGGGACCCGTGCCGATCTCCACGGTCATGAGGCGTCTTTTGAACGGTTATGCACTGTGGTACAATCGAAAGCACCGCAGAAACGGCCACCTGTTCCAGAACCGCTTTAAATCGATCTTGTGCCAAGAAGATATCTCTCTTCTTGAACTGGTACGCTACATTCACCTCAACCCAATTCGAGCGAGGCTGGTGAAAGATGTCGATGAACTGGGCCGGTACCCATACTGCGGGCACAGCGTGATCATGGGGAAGATGAAGAAACCCTGGCAAGATACGGAAGGGGTGCTGGGGATGTTCGGGGAGAAGGTTGGGGCAGCGAGGCGAGCATACAGGGTGTTTGTGGAAAAGGGGATTGCTGAAGGGAGGCGGCGTGATCTCACAGGCGGGGGTCTTTTGCGGAGCGCAGGGGGATGGGAAGGGGTCAAGGCCCTAAGAGACGAGAAGGTGTATCAGAGAAACGATGAAAGGATTCTGGGTGACGGGGAGTTCGTAGGGAGTGTGTTGGCTGCGGCTGAAGAGGCCATGGAAAAACGTTATACTCTGCGGGCGCGTGGTGTGAACTTGGCCTTCATCGCCTCCAGAGTGTCGCGAGTGCTGGGTGTGAAGCCGGAGGAGGTATGGGCCAAGGGAAAGTATCGGAGGATTGTTGAAGCCCGGAGTCTATTATGCTACTGGGCGGTGAGGGAACTCGGGGTCCCCATGTCTTCGTTGGCGCGAGAAGTGGGGATATCGATCCCGGCTGTGAGTGGATCCGTTACACGTGGGCAGAGGATTGTAGAGACAAACAGGTATGTTTTGCTGGAAACTTAAAAACTTAACAGCGTGCCTTTTTTCCCGCTTTTTTCCTCGAAGCGGTCCGAAAACGGCGGCGACCCGCCGGGCCTTTGCAAAAGCGTTGGGATGCGACACGACGTCGCACACTTGAGTTTACTCAGATAGGCATCAAGAAAAGAAATAACTATGGATTTTTCCAATAACCCGCAAATGAAGTTGGCTTACGATTTTGTCCGGGA
>CAZOLJ010000043.1:5808-40168 GCA_964580575.1 uncultured Desulfobacteraceae bacterium | reverse complement strand
TGGAGCAGAACTCACTGGATTCGTTCTGGACATCAATCAATGTTGGCCAGTATAATCCGTGGCAACTCCGAACATTCTTCGCCGTACCGATTTATCATCCTAGAGCAAAGGAGGCATAAATATGGCATCAGCAAAACCAGCCAAGAAAAAACCTTCCGCAGCAAAGAAGCCCCCTGCTAAGAAAACCCCGCCAACCAAAATTGATACTCTTGCCGCTCAAGTTGCGAAGCTTAGTAAACGCATTGCAGCATTGGAGAGCGCAGGAGCAGTGGTGGGGCCGAAAGGTCCTAAGGGCCAGAAGGGGGAAAAGGGTGATCCGGGTCCACAGGGTCCTCCCGGAGTGCAGGGCGAAAAAGGCCAACCAGGTTCTCAAGGGGAACAGGGAGTAAAGGGAGAAAAAGGCGATCCAGGTCCCCAGGGCTTGCAGGGGCCTAAAGGGGAAAAGGGGGATGTAGGTTCACAAGGAGAAAGAGGCCAAGCGGGTCCTCAGGGTCCTTCGGGGCCACAGGGGGAACGTGGTCTGCCCGGTGCGCCGGGGATTCAGGGGCCTGCTGGGCCGAAAGGTGATTCCGTCGACCCCGAACGCCTGCAGGAGCTTGAAAACCGTATCTCCGAAGTGGAGAAGAGATTAGCGACGCCAGGCTAAAGGAGGAGCTGACTTGAAAATCATCAGTCTGCTTGGAAGTCCCCATGGGCTCAAGGGCAATACGGCGCGCTTGCTCTCCCATGTCCTGGAGGGAGCAAAAACGGAAGGCGCAAGAACTGAAACCATTGTCCTTGCAGGCACCAACGTGCTTCCGTGCCTGGCCTGCGATACCTGCCACCGAAAAGGCCAGTGTCCTCAGAAAGACGAATTCGAGTCCATCAAAGAGAAGATTATCGAAGCAGATGGGCTGGTGCTTGCCAGCCCTAACTACATCTACAGCGTCAGTGCGCAGATGAAAGCCTTCATGGACCGGTGTTGCGGTGTGGTTCACTGCATGGCCTTTGAAGGCAAATACGGGGCATCCGTCATTACCTCAGGAGGCGGGGATGAGGAACCGATTGCCGAATTCATGAATCACTTCCTGATCACTGTCGGGGCGACCCCTGTGGGCGCGGTGTGGGCTACCATGGGTTCAATAGCCGGAGAGGATTTTCCTGAAGCGATCCTTAACCAGGCCCGTGAATTGGGAAGAAAGCTGGTCGTGTCCTGGAAGGAAAAGGCTATGTTTTCTGAAACAGAAGAGGTCCGGAAGGCATTTCGAGAGAGGATGAAGAACTTGATGCTTTACCGCAAGGAAGACTGGCCTTATGAGTATGAGTTTTGGAAAAGGCATCGGGGGTTGGGATAGGACCGCTCAATTATTGTGACGATAGGAGTCATCATGACCTTGACAAAGGATGATCTGATTCGGACGAGTTGTAGTCAATCCGGCTTCTCGAAGCAAAAAGCGAGAGAGGTGATTGAAACGGTTTTCGAATTGCTGAAAAAGACGCTGGAATCCGGTGAGGAGGTTCTCATCAGCGGGTTCGGTAAGTTCTCTGTAAAGAAAAAAGCTTCACGGAAGGGAAGAAACCCTGCAACCGGAGAGCAGTTGCGGCTTGACGCCAGGACTTTGGTTACATTCCGGTGCTCCGGGGTTATGAGGGATAGGATAAATGGGAAGGGGTAGACGCTGCGCGTTTTCTGAATGACAAGAGTAGATTAGGTGAGGGAACTCCACCGATGCGAAATACTTCTGTGACCCCTATGTGACCCCTTTTCAGACGACGGTATGCACAAATACTTGATACTATTCACACGATGCACGCCATGCACAGAGCGTTTTAGAAAGCAGGCAATCAGAGATGCGCAGTAATATTAATAGGTTATGTAATATGATTGGGTTTTTGAATAGGTAAATGGCATTCATGAGGCCGTCGGTTCGATCCCGTCCAGCTCCACCAAAAAGATCAAGAAAAAGAGCAGGTTAGGCAACCCCTAATCGGCTCTTTTTCTGTTCAGAGACCCTTTTTTGACCTCTGTGTGGCTTTTGTGTAGCTTACTCGACTTTTTCATCCCTTCTGAGTTCGCATAAAACCTTGCCAGATCTTCTTGCCTTGCGAGCTTCATCATGTCGTTGAAATGCGCGATGGTATGTGATCACGGGATACCGATCACCCGCCACCTTCTTTCAGAACAATGCTGAGCAGTGGAATCAGAGGAGAAAGATCCTTCTTCAAAGTCTCCCATATTGTCTCTAATTCGACACCCCAATACTCATGGATAGCAAAGTTTCTCATGTCCCCCATCAGCCGCCAAGGCACATGCGCATACTTGTCGGTAATCTCCTTCGGAACGCTTCGGGCTGCCTCCCCGATGACGATGAAATTACGAATCACTGCGTCTACCGTCTTCGGGTCTGACTGGAAATCCTCGAAGCTCATCCCTTTCACATAGCCTTGGATCTTCCTTATGGCATCAAGTATGTCCGCAACGCGGTGTTCCCAAAGCCTAGGCGACATTCACAGTCTCCCCGTAAATCCTCTCCCGCAGTGCGGGGTGCACCGCTCCCCTCTGTACCAGATCCACCTCAGGTACCTCAAGGATTTCTTCAATTCGGTGCTGCACTCTGAAGAGGTGAAAGACCCCCACGGGGCTCCCGAACTCAACAAGAAGGTCAATATCGCTTCCCTCTCTGGCCTCGTCCCGGACAACAGAGCCGAAAAGGGCAAGGTAAGTCACTCCCATTTTTCGAAGCTCTTCCCTGTGGGCCTTCAGTTTCTTGACAACCTCATCCTTTTTCATGTTGCTTACCCCTGCGGCAGATACAATGCAATTTACATCATTTCGCGGGGTGAAATCAACTGCAAGCAAGCATGGGGAACTTGCGATGGAATTGCTGACTGCTATCAGCCTCTTTTATAGCCTGTGTCGTTAACGCTCTGGACCTTAAATCTTTCTTCACCTTATGCCCCTCTGGGGCCGCTTCAAGCAAATGAATGATCCGGCATCCACCTCTGGCTGGTTTTGTTGTTTGCTGACCGGAGTAGCTAAAGAATGTGAACAAATCAAAAACCTCCGTCCATTTATCATAGTTCACAATTCAAAATCTGACCCCCGTACTTGTGGTGATTTGGGCTGGGGCGTTTCCTCGGGAGAAGACGCTGTCCCCCATTCAATTGAAGATGACTGACTTCCTCGGCGCTGCAATATTCCACACCATCGCCAGCAAACCGCAAAGACCTGGAGATGGCGCGGGTCTCCGCCAGATCGAGAATGGCAGGTGCGATAACCCCGTGGTCGCCCCCTCGACAGTGTTGAGCCACTGGGAACGCAAACTGTCTCAACATGTTCCGGGGCTCAAGGCGGCCGTCTACCATGGCGGAGCCAGGGATATGGATGAAGCTCTGAAGAAAGCCAAAATCCTGCTCACAACCTATGGGGTCCTTCGCCGCGACATCGAAAGGCTCCGAGCAGTCTTCTTCACGCTGGCTGTCTTTGATGAAGTCCAGTATCTCAAGAACCCTGAAACCCAGGCCTTCCAGTGTGCCAGAGAAATCAACGCCGGCATGAAACTCGGGCTGACCGGGACTCCCATAGAAAACCGTCTTCAGGAGCTCAAAGCCCTCTTGGACTTGACCGTTCCTGGCTATCTCGGAAAGGACAGCCGCTTTTGTTCCCGCTACCTGGAGCCTGTGGAAAAACACCTTGAGGGGGCCAGGACCGAGGAGCTCAGACGGCTCATCTCGCCGGTGACGCTCCGCAGGAGGAAGGAGACCGTGCTCCGGGATCTTCCACCGAAGATCGAAGATGTGAGAACTTGCAGGCCCAGGGGATCGGCTTTGTCAGCCTGACGGGGAAGAGTCGGAATCGCGGGGACATCGTCTCCAGATTCAATGAGAATCCTGAGTGCAGAGTCTACCTGGGGAGTCTCAAGGCCGGGGGCACGGGAATCGATCTTGTGGCTGCATTGGTCGTGATTCACTATGACCGATGGTGGAACGCCGCCAAAGAGGACCAGGCCACGGACAGGGTTCACAGGATCGGACAGCGCCGCGGGGTCCAGGTTTTCAAGCTGGTGACGGAGGGGACCCTGGAGGAAAAAATCGCGGCAATCATCGAGAAGAAAAGGCGTTTGATGGAAAGCGTGGTTAAAGAAAACGACCCGGCCTTCTTGAAGACCTTCACCAGAGAAGAATTGATCCAGTTGCTCGCCTTTGAGGATCGGTCATCTTAAGAAAGGCGTGAATGGGGAGTACCTTTGGGGGCACCATTATCCTTTCCTTTGGCCTGCGTCGGGCCAGTTTTGCCCAACGACAAGGCATTACCCTGGTTCCGTTTTCACGGCCGGCTGGCTGACCTCCTCAAGTACCCGAGGTGGTGGTGGAATTTTGAAGCTATACCATTGTGCGTCCCACAACTGCTCGACAAACATTTTCCATGGTATGACTTCAATATCCGTTGCGAGCTGCCGTGGTTGTTTCTCCATGCACACGATACAGCACCTCTTGACCGGACCATCTTCCACAAGCGCCTTCAGCGACCTGATATCGCCTTCATGGACGCGGGATGAGCCCTTGACTTCTATCGCCAGATCTTTGTCGCCGACAATGAAATCAACCTCACGACCCGTAGATGTCCGCCAGAAAGCGATTGGCATCTCCGGATTGTGGTAGGCCTGATAAGCTTTCAATTCCATCAAGATATAATGTTCGAAGGCTTCGCCGAATTCCGGGCTGCCGTTCTTTGGCTGGCGCCTGGACAGATCATTGGCCACACCCCCATCAAATAGATAGAGTTTTTCCGTCAGAATCACTCGCCGGTCTTTTGATTTCTTCCAGGGCGAATTTGCCGCTGATTCAAATGAGACCTCGGGGGTGCAACCCGCTTGCATTCAACATGGGACGCATCCAACCAGAAGAACACCACCAGCGAGAATCCGGCTTAGTTCCAAACTGTTGCATCGGCAACGTCGGAGGGAGATTTCCTTCCCTTTCTCAATGAAAGGGGTCAACCTCCCCCCGACCGATCTGACCCGGTTCGTTTCTCCATAGGGTACTCGTCTGTCAGGGGCTCAAGAAAGTATACCACCTCCTGGTCAGGTCCTATGAAGCCGACTTCAGGTTCATAACATGCAGCACAGGACCATTCTCAGGGTTTGGTGGGTTTCAGAACCCCATTTCCGTCCCTCCGTAGCGGATAAGGCTGCTTGGGAAGGGGAGCGCCCGGCGCTTCCGCCACGGTTTTGCCGTACTTCCAATTGCTCGGGCAAATGGCGATGTACCGTGCATATCCTCCTGTTCCCCCTTCCGGTTTGGCAAACCCGATGGTGATCAAAGCACCGGCTTCCGGCACTTGATCCAGGTTGGCCACCCCTTCCGCCTGGCAGAAGAAATTGTGCATCAGCCAGGCCTCTCCCTCGAGGTTTGGGGTGGTATCTGTGTCCAGCGGTTCATGGCCGTGAAACAGAATCTTGCGTTCCAGGTGGAGGAATTTCAGAGCCTCCAGCTTGATTCCCGGGAAGGGTTTCTGGTTGAAGCGGGCGGTGTCAGCCCATTTCTTGTACCAGTCGGAACGAACCATGACCACGGACCCTGCGGGGATGCGGCCGTGCTTCTTTTCCCAGGCTTTGATGTCCTCCACGGTGCAGTGGTAGCCAGGGTCCTTCTCTACCTTGGCATGGATATCAATGACCACAAGGGGCCGGACGGCAAACGTGGCCGGCAGATCGCTGATGGTTGCGCCATACTCGTCCCAGTGGGCGGGCGGGTCGAGCTGCGTGCCGTACTGGTCGGTGGTCAGTTGGTAGGCCGTGGCAATGAAACCATGTTTAGCATAGGTGAATTCTTCGCCCTTTTGGACATAGTTGGGAATGTCAGCCCCGGCTTGGGCCGGCTTGAAGGTCGCATGTCCGAACCCGGGCCAGACCGCAATGGTTGGATTGAAGGCATGAGTGAGATCAACGTATTTGCATCCCTTCAGCACCGTGTCGTACAACGACCAGAGCTTCGGTGTGTCTGCTGCAAGGGCACCCCCTGCACTCGCGAAAACACCCACCATGAATAGGACAATCATGATGCGCTTCATAAAACACCTCCTCCTTTCTTTGGGTCGTTTGTTGTATGGTTGACCTAATTGCTGTCCGGGTGGGCTTCGCTGACCACCCTTGCCCCTATCCTGCGTACCCTCGTATGACCGCCCCCAGAGGCGGGGTTCGAGCGATCGAGTATCTATCCCGAAACTCAATTCAGTCCACAATGAAGCGGGGGGCGTAAAACCCTCACCCGCATGCCCCGGTACTCTTTTGATGATCCTTCAGATCCCACAATCCGGGGTAATCACACGTCCCCGTCCTTTCACGGTAATGCGATCAGGCCCCAGATCAACATAGAAGTGTCACCCAATTTTCCTTCTTTTTTGTCTCACGAATAGGTGGTCGCTACACAGGTGGCAGCAACCCTTCATTCCATCTGTGCGGAGTCTTCGTCGTAGCGGGAAGAGAAGACCGCCGCCTTGCCGGAGAAAACATTGCAGTGGGTGAGGACGTGCTCGGCAAGCTCTTTCCTTTTCCCTTGCTCCAGAGCGTTGAAGGACTGGACAAACTCCCCTTCATCAAGGATCGCAGAAAGAATGGTCCAGATCTCCTCTGCTTTCATGTCAGGAATCAAACCCAGCTTTTCTTTTTTCGAAGCGCCCTCAAAGACCGCCCGGGCCTCTTTCAGCACCTCCTCGAGATTCTCCCGGATGGCTTGGACCTCCGATTCCAGGGCATGATAGGAATGGCAGGATGGGGTGACAAAGCAGGTGGTTTCAAAAGAGGAGAGCTTCATCCTGATGCCGATTTGAACTCCCGGCTTTTTTTCCTCTCCCTTTCCCGCCCGAGTGGTAAGCTTAAAAATGCTGTCCATGTAACTAAAGCTCCAGTTCGCTCATTTCCATAGCCGCTTCAATCACCATGCCGGAGCCCTTTGCCCTGGCTAGAGCTTTGCACTCCGCCGCCAGGTCCGTCACCTGGAGATCGGTTCTGGCAGGATCGTGATGGGTGAGAACAAGTCTTTTCACGTTGGCTTTATCGGCCATAGCGAAAGCGGCTCCGTAGTCCGAGTGGCCCCAATCACGGCGCTCTTCAATTTCCCCAGGGGTAAACTGAGAGTCATGGACCAGGATGTCCGCGTCCTTGCAGAACTTGATATAATCCTTCGGGGTCCTCCCCTTCCACCGATCCTCCCGGAGTTCGTTATCCGTCATAAAAACGAAAACCTTGCGGCCTTCTTTGAACCGGAATGCAAATCCACCCTGAGGATGATGGAGGGGTGCAGCACTGATTACCGCACCATCCACCTCAAGGTCCCCGTGGCGCAATTGATCCAGGTAAGTGATTTTGGCTTTGAGGTCCGCGAACTTGACCGGGAAAAAGCCATCCCTCATTTTGTTGTCAAAGGTGTTCTTGAGACCGTTCATGCAGGTGGGGTAGCCGTCGATTCTCAGGTGAGTCGAGGATTTGTAAAGGGGACCGAAGTAAGGAAAGCCAAGAACATGATCCCAGTGGATATGAGTGATGAGAAGATGAACATCGAGAGTTTCACTCTCGGCTGACAAATTGTCGCCAAGAGGCCTGATCCCTGTCCCGGCATCAATGATGATGACGCGTCCGCTCTCCAGCGTGATTTCAAGGCATGTGGTGTTTCCACCGTAAAGAATGGTGTCTTTACCCGGAACCGCAATGGAGCCGCGGGTGCCCCAAAACTTGATTCTCATAAGCCCTTCCCTGGGACAACGTGATTCAGGCTTCTTTGGAATAGACAGCCCGCCAAGAATGTGTTTAAATTCGAAGTGATAGCAGTTTAGGACAAAAGCTGCCCTTCTGTCAATTCAAAAGAGCTGAAGCCGATCCCATGACCACCAATCAAGGGCCATCAAACTTCAAACGGTACACGGACAACCCTCCGTCGAAGGCGGATAACCGTTTGTCCGTGGCACCGCGAGAGAGCGATTCGCAGGGGATGGGTGGCACGGACAAAGGAACTTTGTCCGTGAGGATACGCAAGATCCCCGGCACACCCCAAACCTTTCTGATTCTCCTTGCTGTCCTTTTCCTAACCTCCGGTTGCCAGGTGAGCTACCTCTTTCACGCGGCAGCAGGCCAGTTTCGATTTCTCTATCATGCGGTACCTGTGGAAGAGGTCCTTCAGCAGGACTCCTTGTCTCAGGCTGAAAAAAAACGTCTTTCTCTGGTCTCCCGCATCAAAGAGTTTGGAGAAAACGAGTTGGGCCTCAAGAAATCCGACAACTACGAAACCATCAACTTGAAGGAGCAGTCTCCTGTTTATACGGTGTCCGCCTCTCCAAAGGACAAGCTGGCCCTGAAGACCTGGTGGTTTCCGGTGGCAGGGCATGTCCCCTACCTGGGGTTCTTTGATCTGGAAGCAGCCAGAAGGGAAAGGGACCGGCTCCTGGCGGAGGACCTTGACACCTTTGTCGGAAGAGCAGAGGCCTACAGCACGCTCGGATGGTTTAAAGATCCCCTCACGCTGAACCTGATCCAGGGCTCTGACCTGAACCTCGTTGAGACGATTCTCCACGAGATGACCCACACCACCCTCTATGTCAAGGGCCAGGGCGAGTTCAACGAAGGTCTGGCTCAGCTGATCGGTAAAAGGGGTGCCCTCCTTTTCATCGAGAAAACGTTCGGCCCTTTGCATCCGGCGGCCCTGGAAGCAAGGGATTCGATCAGGGATGAAGTGCTTTTCTCCTCCTTTCTGGTCTCCCTCCTCTCTGAACTCGATGCCCTGTACAAGGAAGCACAACAGCCCTATGGCCTGAAGCTCTCTGAGAGAGAGAAGGTCTTTGCGCGGCACATGGGAAAATTTAATGGAGTCAGGGACCTGATGCGGACTCGGCGCTTTGAAAACTTCGGCCAACCAGGGCTCAACAATGCCTACTTGATGTCCGTCGGCCTCTACCATCGCCACTACGTTCTGTTTGAAACGGTTCTGGCCCAACAAGGAAACTCCATCAGGGAACTCCTTTTTTTCTTTCAGGGATTATCCAAAGAGAAGGGCAACCTCATGGACAAAACCCGCGAATGGGTAAGCCTGCAGACGACCCGGAACAACGAAGTTTCTTCTCAAATTCCCAGGGAGCGACCTGGGTCAAAAGAAATGGCTTTTCAGGCGCAGATGCTGTAAAGGAGAAGTGGCATGGAACGTACACCTCCTGAAACTTACGACAAGTACATCAAGGCCCTGATGGATATCAGCCAGGCCATTACCTCCGATCTGTATCTGGAGGATATCCTGAAGCTCATCGTCATGGTCACCGCCAAGGTGACCGGAGTGGAGATCTGCTCTCTGTGGTTGATCGATGAAACCGAAACTCCCGGAAAAATAAGGCTCAAAGCCACACAGGCCATTGATCCCGATTACGTCAAAGACCGATCCCTGAACATGAATGAGGGCGTGGTGGGTTATGTGGCCGCCCACAATCAGGCTCTGATCATCAAGAATGTGCTCAAGGAGCCCTTGTTCAAAGAGAAGGAGATGGCCAGGAAGCTGGGTCTCGTCTCTATGGTCAGCGTTCCTATGACCATCAAGGAAGGGAAGGTGATGGGCGTCCTGAACTGTTTCACGGCCATGCCCCACGACTTCTCGGAAATGGAAGTCAATCTGATCAAGACCGTGGCCAATCAGGCGGCCGTGGCGATTTTCAACACGGAACTGATGGTGAAGACCAAGGTGATCCAGGAAGAGCTCGAAACCAGAAAACTTGTGGAGCGGGCCAAAGAGGTCTTGATGCGCCGCCGCTCCATGACCGTGGAACAGGCGTACCGATGGATCCAGAAACGGAGCATGGACTCCCGGAAATCCATGCGCCACGTGGCCGAGGCCATTCTGCTCTCCGAGGAGATCTGAAACCCCGTTAGTCCACCCTCTCCCCCGCCCTGTCTCCCCAACTCCCCAACAAATCTCTTGACATCCCTACTAGCTCGGCTTAGAAAGGCCGAATACCTTCAGTTCTGATAAAATCTCTACACGACGACGTGTAAAGACTCACGGTTGCGTAAGACAAAGGCGTCTACCCCTCTTCAGAGGGTGGCGCTTTTTTTATCCCTATTCAGGAGGAGGACCTTTATGAATTTACAGAGACCCAATGCAAATGAAGCCGTTCAAACCAGCAATCGCTCCAGGGATGTAGCCCCCCAATCCGGCATCTGCAGCCGGTGTGTGGACGGGTGCCGCGGAGGGTGCGACATGTTCCACGCCACCTTCCGGGGCAGAGAGCTTCTTTATCCGCAGCCCTTTGGCAGCATCACCGCCGGAGCAGACAAAGACTACCCCGTCGACTACTCTCACCTCAACATCATGGGGTATGCCCTTGGAGCCAAGGGAGTCGATCCGGACCCCGACAAGGCCACGTTTCCGGCGGTCAGCACGGAAACTTCCTTTGGAGCCGTCCACAAGGTGAAAATGAAGGTTCCCATCTTCACAGGAGCCCTGGGCAGCACGGAAATCGCGCGCAAGAACTGGGAACACTTCGCGGTCGGCGCGGCGATCAGCGGCATCAGCCTGGTTTGCGGTGAAAACGTCTGCGGCATCGACCCTGAGCTGGAATTCAACAATCAGGGCAAGGTGAAAAAGTCCCCTGAAATGGACCGCCGCGTCAAAGAGTACCGCCGCTACTTTGAGGGGTATGGCGACATTCTCGTCCAGATGAACGTGGAAGACACCCGCAACGGGGTGGCTGAATACGTCATCGACAAGCTGGGCGTGGAGACCGTGGAGCTCAAGTGGGGCCAGGGAGCCAAGTGCATCGGCGGAGAGATCAAAGTCAACTCTCTCGAAAGAGCGATTGAACTGAAAAAACGGGGTTACATCGTGACCCCTGATCCTGAAGTCCCTGCTTTCCAGGCGGCTTTCAAGGCAGGCCCTCTCAAGCAATTTGAACGCCACTCCCGCCTCGGGTTCGTGGACCAGGAAGGATTCATGAAGGAAGTGGAGAGGGTCAGGAGCCTGGGTGCCAAGCGCGTGACTCTGAAGACCGGGGCCTATCCCATGAGGGAACTGGCCATGGCCATCCGGTGGTCGAGCGATGCGAAAATCGATCTTCTGACCATCGACGGCGCTCCGGGAGGAACCGGCATGAGCCCCTGGAGAATGATGAACGAGTGGGGAGTCCCCTCCATCTACCTCCATTCCATGGCCTATGAGCTCTGCGAGCGCCTGGCAAAAAGAGGGAACTGGGTTCCGGACATTGCCTTTGCAGGCGGCTTTTCTTCCGAGGATCTCGTCTTCAAGGCTCTCGCCCTCGGCGCTCCCTATTGCAAGGCCGTTTGCATGGGCCGCGCCCTCATGATTCCCGGAATGGTGGGAAAGAATGCGGAAAAATGGCTGAGAGGCGAAGACAAAGGACTTCCCAACACGGTTTCGAGATATGGCTCCACCAAGGAAGAAATCTTCATGAACTACGAGGTCCTCAAGGAAAAGTACGGAGCCGAGGTGGAGAAGCTTCCCTTGGGCGCCGTCGGCATTTTCAGCGCCGTGGACAAGATCAAGGTCGGGCTCCAGCAGCTCATGGCCGGCGCGAGAAGCTGGCAGGTCCGTTACATTAACAGGAAGGACTTGATGTCCCTCACCGAGGAGTGCGCCAAGGTGACCGGCATTCCCTACGTCATGGAGGCCTATAGAGAGGAGGCCCTGCAAATCATAGACTCCTGATCGCTGTTGGATCGGGGGTCCCTTTTTCCATGACCTTTTTGCTCTTGTTTAATATAATTTCGTTCCCGGGGGAAGAACCCTCTCTTGTCCCGGGAGAGATTCTCCAACCCTGGAGCAGGTAAAGCATTGACGAGCGCGCCGTTACCTACTGAGTTCTATGCTCGGTTCAAGGTGTTTCACGAGCTGATGGCCAACAAGATCCGCGAGATCCTGCTGGTCTCAAGCCCCTACGACGCCTACGTGATGGAAGAAGACGGACGGCTTGCTTCAAGGATCATCAACGAGTATCGAGGCCTGAATCTCAGTCAGCCTCCCAGGGTGACCCGAACTTCTTCCGCCTACGCGGCCCTCGAATATCTCAACGAGAAGAAGTTCGACATGGTCATTACCACACCCCATCTTGAGGAACTGGATGCCTATTCCCTGGGCAGGGCCATCAAGAAAATCAAACCCGACCTTCCTGTGATTCTCCTGGCTCAAACCCTGAGAGGGATCTCTCCCCAATTCGAGAACAAGAACGGCCAGGGCATTGACAAGGTCTTCATCTGGTCCGGGGTTCCTGATTTTCTTCTGGCCCTGGTCAAGAATGCAGAAGATCGCCTCAACGTGGATTTCGACACCAAAAAGGCCAATGTCCGCGTCCTTCTCCTGGTGGAGGACTCCCCGCTTTACTATTCCTCTTTTCTTCCCTTGATCTACCAGGAAGTGGTGAAGCAGACTCAGGCGGTCCTGGAAGTGGGGCTCAATGAAGAACACCGGCTTCTCACCATGCGGGCAAGGCCCAAGATCCTCCTGGCCGTGAACTACGAAGAGGCCCTGGCGCTCTACGAGCGCTACCAGCCTTACCTCTTCGGGGTCATGTCCGACTCCCGCCTGCCCAAGGGCCAAAAACTGGAGGATGAGGCCGGATACTCGCTTCTTTCCCAGATGCGAAAGGACATCCCGGATCTTCCCCTGCTGCTCATGAGCTCGGAATCCGGAAACCGGGAAAAGGCAGCAAAGATTCCGGCTGTCTTTCTTGACAAGAACTCGCCGAATCTGCTTTCAGAGATCCACCACTTCTTTCTGAGTCATCTCGGATTCGGCCACTTCGTTTTCCGCATGCCCGACGGTACGGAAGTGGACCGGGCATCGAACCTCCGGGAACTCGAGGAAAAAGTGGCGCTCATTCCCGAGGAATCTCTATGGTTCCATGCAAGGCGCAACCATTTCTCGAACTGGCTCATGGCCCGCTCTGAAATCGGCCTCGCTTCCGCCTTCCGGGCCGTCCAAGCATCTGAATTCTCCAGTGCCGAGGAGATGCGTCAATACATTGTTTCAAACCTCCACGGATTGCGACGGTGGCGGCAAAAAGGGGTGGTTGCCCAGTTCAACACCTCCTCCTTCGACCCGGATGTGAGCGATTTCGTCAAGATCGGTCAGGGGTCCCTCGGAGGAAAGGCACGAAGTCTTGCGTTCATGTCGGCCCTTCTCCAGGAGGATCCGGCGATTCATGAAAAGTACAAGGGCATCCACATTGAAATTCCCAGGACCCTGGTGATCAGCACCGACGGGTTCGAATCCTTCATTTCCAAGAACCGCCTCCAGCATTTCGCCGTTGAAGAGGCACCGGACCAGCAGATCACGGATGCTTTTTTGCACGCGGAGATGCCGGATTGGCTGGTCCGGGAGCTCGCCTTCTACCTGTCTCAGATCAAGGTTCCTCTGTCCATTCGCTCTTCCAGCTCCCTGGAGGACGCTCAGTTTCAACCCTATGCCGGGCTTTACCAGACTTACATGATTCCCAACAATCATCCTGATCCGTCGGTCCGGCTCAAACATCTGGTCAAAGCGGTCAAGCTGGTCTATGCGTCGACCTATTATGAAAGCCCCAAGGCATTCGCCCGCCACACCTCCAACCGACCCCAGGAAGAAGCCATGGCGGTCATCGTCCAGAAGCTCACAGGCGAGGAATACGGGGACTATTATTACCCCGCCATCTCCGGGGTTGCCCAGTCTCACAACTTCTATCCCATCCCGCCCATGAAGCGTGAGGAGGGGATTGCTTATATCGCTCTCGGCCTTGGCAAGACGGTGGTGGAAGGGGAACGGGCCCTCCGCTTTTCTCCCAGGCACCCCACGTCCATGCCCCAGTTTTCCACAGTGGACGACATCCTGTCCAATGCCCAGCGGTATTTCTACGCTTTGAAAATCAGAAGCTATCCGGAGGACTTGACCTTTCACCGGTATTCCAATCTCGAACGAAGAGAGGTGGATGAAGCCGAAGAAGAGTTCCCTGTCAGAGCCCTTGCAAGCACCTACATTCCCGATGAACACCGAATCCGGGATTCAGGATACTTAAAAGGGCCCAAGATTCTGACCTTTGCCCAGATCCTTAAGTACAACGCCTTTCCCCTCCCTTCCCTGCTGAGCGACTTCCTGGATCTCGGGCGGAGAGCCATGGGCTGCCCTGTGGAAATCGAGTTCTCGGCCACTCTCAGCCCTGACCCGGCACAAAAGAGCAGCTTCTTCTTCCTTCAGATGAGACCCATGGTCGCGGATCTCGAGACCCTAGACGTGAAGATCACGGCCCAGGACGTGCAAAAGGCTTTCTGTTTTTCTACCCAGGCCCTGGGAAACGGCAGGAACCATGAGATAAGCGACATCGTCTATGTCAAACCCGAGGACTTCAAACCCGAGTCCACCGTGGCCATGGCTAAGGAAATCGGCCGCCTCAACGCGGAGCTCGTCAAAGAAAAACGGCCCTATTTGCTGGTAGGGCCCGGAAGGTGGGGGAGTGCGGACCGATGGCTCGGAATCCCTGTTCAGTGGCACGACATATCGGGCGTAGGTGCCATCCTTGAACTCAGAAGCGCTTTGCTCAAGGCGGATCCCTCTCAGGGGACCCACTTTTTTCAGAACATCACCTCTCTGGGCATTCACTACGTGACGGTTACCGAAGGTGCAGAAGACCGCTTTAATTGGGAATGGATTCGATCTTTTCGTGCCGTTCAAGAAACACAGTTCTTGAGGCACGTGCGTTTGGACCGGCCGTTCCTTTTGAAAATTGACGGCAAGACATCCCAGTGTGTGATGATTGCCGCTTGATTTCAATACGTTTCCATTTAATCAATTATTCTAAACGGACGGGAGGAAAGTTATGACAGAAATCTTGAAAGTGATTAAAGCGCGCGATCCTAATGAAAAAGAATTTCACCAGGCCGTGGAAGAAGTGGTGGATTCGGTGAAACCGGTCCTGGACCGCAATCCCCAATACCGTGAAAATGGCGTTCTCGAGAGGCTGGTCGAACCCGAGCGAGTGGTCATGTTCCAGGTTCCCTGGGTGGACGACGAGGGACAGGTGCAGGTGAACCGGGGATACAGAATCCAGATGAGCAGCGTCATCGGACCTTACAAGGGTGGACTTCGCTTCCATCCCTCTGTGAACTTGAGCATCCTCAAGTTCCTCGCCTTTGAGCAGGTCTTCAAGAATGCTCTCACCACCCTGGCCATGGGAGGAGGAAAAGGAGGTTCTGACTTTGATCCCAAAGGCAAATCAGACAATGAGGTGATGCGGTTCTGCCAGAGTTTCATGATGGAGCTCTTCCGGCACATCGGGCCGAACACGGATGTTCCGGCCGGCGACATCGGCGTGGGGGCAAGGGAAATCGGGTACCTCTTCGGCATGTACCGCAAGCTCGCCAACGAATTCACAGGAGTCTTGACCGGCAAGAGCCTGGGCTGGGGGGGAAGCCTGATCCGGCCGGAAGCAACGGGATATGGATGCGTTTACTTTGCCTCTGAAATGCTGGCGGTTCGGAATCAGACCCTGGAAGGCAAATTGTGTCTCGTCTCCGGGTCAGGAAACGTGGCCCAGTTCACGGTGGAAAAACTGATCGAACTGGGAGCTCAAGTGGTCACCCTGTCTGACTCCTCAGGTTACATTTACGACGAGGAAGGCATCCATCAGGACAAGTTGGCTTTTGTGAAGAGGCTCAAGAACGTCCGCAGGGGAAGGATCAAGGAGTATGTGGACAAGTATTCCCAAGCGGTGTACATCGAAGCGGATTCCTCTCTCGACTACAATCCCCTCTGGAACCACAAAGCGAACTGTGCGTTTCCAAGTGCCACCCAGAATGAAATCACCGGCAAGGATGCACAGAACCTGATGAAGAACGGCATCACCCTGGTCGCGGAAGGCTCGAACATGCCGTCGACCCCGGAGGCGATTCACACCTTCCTGGACAAGAAGATTCTGTACGCGCCCGGCAAGGCGTCCAACGCCGGAGGGGTCGCGGTCTCAGGACTCGAGATGGCGCAAAACAGCATGAGGCTGAGCTGGCCCAGAGAAGAAGTGGATGCCCGCCTGAAGATCATTATGAAGAGCATCCACAAGGCGTGCCTGGATGCCGCGGCGGAATACGGAGTTCCTGGAAACTACATGGCGGGAGCCAACATGGCCGGGTTCGTCAAGGTCGTGAACGCCATGATCGACCAGGGTCTGGTTTAGCGCTTCTTCGCTTGAAAGGAAATAGAAAGGGGCCTCTCTTTCGGAGGCTCCTTTCTATTTTGCCTTCACACGGGGCAAGGACCTCTTTCGGCCCTTCATTCACCCGATTCAATCGTTCTTTCAAGGCGGCAAGATTGGCTGCATGCTGCGGAGCGTATTTGGATCGGGCATAGTCGGTGTGAAACTGATGGCCGGCCCCTTTATTGTTCTCTCTTGAACAACAGCTCCTTTTGCCCCGGCAAGTCGATCTTGATGACACTGCCCTCGATTTTCCCCACGATAACCCCGCCCTCTTTGGTGTTGATTCGGAGATCCCCTTTCTTAATGTGCCAGGAAAAGGAAACGTCCTGATTGCCCGCGACCCAGATGCCCTGTCCGTCGGCTTTGAGTTCCATGCGGACTTCCCCGGTCTTGCCCTGGGCGGCATAGGTTCCGGCGTATTTGTCATTGGATTCACAGGCCAAACAGATCGCCCACACCAGACACAACAGGGACACTCCCAGGGGCCATGGGTTTCTTTTTCTAAGTGTCATTTCATTCTCCATTAAGAGGCGGCAGAAAGAGCGCTCTTCCTGAACCTCTTGGGCAGAAGTCCTCCGCCGTAAAACACAAAGATCCGGTCAAAGAAAAACACGTGAATCGTCATGAGCAACCACATCACGTCCTCACCGACCTTCCTCCAGCTCATTTCCTCACCCACCGAGTCAAAACAGCCGCAACCGATCTCGAGGCCGCGAATCATGGTGATGAGGATCATGACGATGAACATGATCAGCATAAGGGAAATCAGCACGGCTGCCGCTCGGGTCCTGAGCCCGATGATGAGAAAGAGGCCGCATATGAATTCCACCCAGGGCAGAATGAGGGCTCCCAGGTTCAAGAATACGTAGGGGATCAACTGATAGGCGGCCACGGATTCGGCAAATACAGCGGGGTACGTGATCTTGTAGATGCTCGCATAGATGAACACATACCCTATGTAGACCCTGAAACCGAGGGCCAGGTATTCGCTGGTCGCAATGCGCTTCAACCA
This sequence comes from uncultured Desulfobacteraceae bacterium, assembly GCA_964580575.1. GTDB lineage: Bacteria > Desulfobacterota > DSM-4660 > Desulfatiglandales > HGW-15 > CAVPDE01. The sequence goes on along the minus strand of CAZOLJ010000043.1, from coordinate 22,967 downwards.
TCTTTTCATGGCTCCACCGGATATCCTTTCTTTTCCCAGTCGCTGAGCGTGCCCTCCAAGACACGAGTGTTCTTGTAACCTTTCTCTGCGAACTTCTTCGCCACCCCCAGATCAAACAACTTACTAATCGATTTTCCGTACACAATGATTTTCTTGGTTTTGTCTTCCTCGTCAAAGGTCATCGCGTACACGATGTCAAACAGAGCCAGGGGCATGTTGAGCGCGCCTTTGATGTGCTGTTTTTTATAGGAGCTTGCGGGCATGGCATCCACGAAAACCGTGTGGCCCTGCTTGTATTCTTCAACCGCGGCAGAGAGGGTGATAGAGGGGATAGCCGCTTTGGAAGACAAGTCCGGAAAATAGGAGATGCGGTTCGGATTGGCCTCGTTGAAAACAATGGCGAGAAGAACGCTGATGCCGATGAGGAGAACGAAATCAAACCAGGACATCCGGGGTGGCGTGGACATGCGCCTCGCCTCTGTCTCCAGGGCCTGCTCATCCCGTTTCAGCCATCCGGACAATTGCTTGATGAAGGTGAGGGATACTTCGGGGTGGCTCTTCAGAACCTGTTCAAATTGCTCCTTGGTCAGTACGAGCGCCTGAGTCTCCTCCAGGCTCTCCACACTTGCGGACCTGGCTTCCCCGGTCAGCAAGGCCACTTCTCCAAAGCTCTGCCCCGGACCCAACTCGGAGAGGGTGATCTCCACCCCCTGGTCATCGCTGCGAAATACCCTTACCTTGCCGGACAGGATCACCCAGAAACTGTCTCCCGGATCTCCCCTCTTGAAAACCACGGTGCGGGCCGGAAGCGTCCTGTCCTCTACGACCCTCGAGACTTCATCCAGCATGTGTACAGGCATGTCCCGGAAGACAGCCGTCTCAGAAAGCGTCTTCTTTTTCTCGTCATGGGTTGTCATTCTGGTTTCTTCCGAAAGTCGGGTTCGGTTGGAACATGAGAATCGGTGGTCGCCGAAAAGCGTTTGCCCATTATGTACCCCCCTTTTTTGTAAAAGTCAAGGTCTCTAGTCCTGCTCTTGAGCCAGGGCCGGGGGGGTCCCCGATGAAACCCCCGGCCGGCAGGCGGTCCAATTCTCTCACTCCTGATGAAGCCGGCAATGCCTCTCCCATACCAACCCCTCCATGAGTTACGAGTGACGAGGTACAAGTGATGAGATGAAGAAATGAACTTGTCACTCGTCCCTTGTCACTTATTATTCTCTTTTATTGAAGCACTCCCAGGATTTCCCGCCTCACCTTCTCAATCAGGGAGTTCTCATAGATCTTCTGGCCGCTCGCGTCCCGAACATAGAACACACCGGTCATCTTCTCCTTGTCGCTGTTCACCTTGGCAAAACGTATATCCAGGCCAAGGGCAAAGATCCTCTTGGCCACATCATAGAGCAGCCCCATGCGGATCCCGCCTCCAACCTCCAGGATGGTGAAAAAGTCTGATCCTTCATTGTCCACACGGATTCTATCCACCGGATGGTAGGGGGAGAGGATCTCCTCAAAGGAGATCATCTGGGCTTTTCTGCTGATCAGTTCATCCAGAGGGAGCTTGTCCTCGATCGCCTGCCGCGCGTCCTCCAACACCTTTGACCACATTTCCTCCTCCCGCAGAGGGTCCAGAGGGTTCGTGACATCATAGAGGTCAAAGGCCAGCCCGTTCTTCAGCGTGAAGACGTTCCCGGAAAGCACATTGATGTTATGAAGGGTAAAAACTCCGACCATTTTGCTGAAGAGCCCGGGCCGGTCCCGGGTGCACAAGATGACGCGGGTGACCGGCGCATGCTTCACCTTCTTCAGGCTCCAGGCCAGCTTTTGATCTTCCATACCGAGAGCCATCCGGAAGTGCTCGACCATGTCCTCCAGGGGCACATTCAGGAAGTACCGGGTCGACACCTGATCCATGAGTTCCGCGATCTCCGTCCCTGAAAAAGCCCCCACCAAAGACCGGGACAGGGCGGCTTTGTTTTCTTCCACGATCCTTGTGGCGTCCGGCGACGCCAGGGTGCCGCTCTGCAGAATGCGCCTGACCTTGAAGAAGAGCTCGATGAGGAGCATGATCTTCCAGTCACTGCTCGCGATAGGCCCGGTGGCCAGGCTGTCGGCGACTGTCAGCAGGAAAAGAAGCCTCAAGGTTTCAAGATCTCCCACAATCTGGGCGACTTGCACGGCCGTCTTTTCATCGTTCAGATCTCTGCGCTGAGAGACATTCGCCAGGAGAAGGTGGTGCTGGATGAGAAAAGGAATAATCCGTGCAGCCTTCTCGCTGAGGCCAAGCCGCTTCAAAATCCGGGCAACGATCTCCGCCCCTCTGACCGGATGCTCCCCTCGATATCCTTTTCCCACGTCGTGCAGAAGCCCGACCAGAAAGAGCCACTCGCGATTCTTCAGCTCATCGTACACCTGCTTGAACATGGGCCACCGATCGCCGTACATGCCCCGTGCGATGTGGTGGAGGATCTCCAGTGTTTTTAGGGAGTGAAGATCCACGGTCTCAGAGTGGTAGTACGTGAACTGAGCCAAGTTCCTGATCTTCTTGAACTCGGGAATGAACAGGGTGATGAGCCCCAGTTCCATAGCCAGTCTGAGGATTTTTGGATCGGCAGGCTGATACAAGAGGTTCAAAAAGAGTCTTTTCCCTTCCGAATCATGCACCATCGTCTTCCCTTTTTCCTCGATCTTCTTGCTTGCCTCCCAAATGAGCCCGGACCCCAAAGACAGCCCTCTCCGATTCGCCTCGTCCAGCGCTTTGAGGACCAGCAGAGGACTGAGCTCTTCCCCCTTCAGAACGAGGTTCCCCTTCACGGCTTGGAACTCAGGCGAGATCTGCTCGGGAGAAGGTTCTTCGGACTGCGGATCAATAAGTTCCATGGCTTTCACGTGAAATTCTTCGCTTCTGTACCGGATTCGGTTCAGGTGACCGTGGAGATCTCTCATGAATTTCTCCGGTCCCGTGTTATAAGCTCCGTTCGTGAAGCCCAGGCTCTTGGCAACCTTGGGCTGGTGCGGGAGAAGGAGTCGATCCTCCCGCCGGCCTCCGGCCAAGAGATGGAGCTGGTTTCTCACCTTCAGGAGGAAACTCTCGGATTCATGGAGCTTCTCCAGGCCGAAATGAGAAAAGACGGAGAAGCGTTTCACGTCGCGCAGCTGCTTTGACTTGAAATACAGCTTGGCCGCCCAGGCCATGAAGTGGATGTCCCTGAGGCCGCCCAATCCTTCTTTGATGTCCGGTTCCGCAAAATACTCCTGGTTCCCGAATTTTTCCTGTCTCTTTTGCTGATAGAGAAGGAACTGCCTGCGGATGGCCTCTTTCTCCCGGTCGATCTTCGACCAGAACGCCGCTTCAAACAGGCGGTAGAAGTCTTTGGCCCCCAACAGGAATCGGGAATCCATCACAGAGGTGAGAAACCGGAAGTCGCTCAGGGCCAACCGGTTGCACTCCTGAAAGGTCAGAACCGAGTGACCGACTTCAAGCTTGACATCCCATAGGGTGTAGAGGACCCGGCGGATCATCTCGCTCGTTTCGCGCGAAAGCCTGCCCTGGTGAATCACCAGGAGATCCACATCCGATCCCAGGCAGAGTTCCCGGCGCCCATAGCTGCCCAGCGCGGCCAGGGCGACACTTCCTTCATGGATTTCTTCGGGCTTGTCGCTGAACGCGGCCTCAAGGAACAACGCCGTGAGGAACCGGTCCATCAGGTCAGCGTAGCGCCGGGTGATGAGAAATCCAGAACTCTGGGCGAGATCTTTCTTGATAAGGGTGTTTCTGGAATCCAGAAAGTCCTGGACAAGGGTGTGGAAGGACTTGCGATGACTAGATGGCGTCCTCGTCTTCTTCTCCTGTTCTGATGCGGACAGCCTTCTCTACGGGAGCCACGAAAATCTTGCCGTCCCCGATCTGCCCTGTGTAGGCGTTTTCCTTGATGGCCTTGAGCACTCTGGGGACCATGTCCTTGGCGACAACGACCTCGATCTTGATCTTGGGCAGAAAATCCACCACGTATTCCGCGCCCCGATAGATTTCCTTGTGACCTTTTTGACGGCCAAACCCTTTGACTTCCGTGATGGTCATGCCGCCCACGCCGAGCTGAAGGATGGCATCCTTGACTTCATCCAGTTTGAACGGTTTGATAATGGCCTCGATCTTTTTCATTCTTCCCCTCTGTCAAGATTTTCTTGGATTCGCGCACAGTGTTCCCTGCAAGCTCCGGCTCCTGAATGGGTCAGGCACTTTCGGAGGTGGGAAACGGAATAGGGGTCATGGTATTCACCCCCACCCGTCTTGTCAATCTCTTTCACCTCAGAGTCCTGATCCCTCGCTCGCCGAGTTTCTCCGACCCACAAGTCCGTGACAATTTCGTATAGGCAATACATTATTTTTACAATTTTGTCATGTATCATTCACGACGAAAAACCGCTCTCCATCGCAACCCCTTGTTTTATCGGGAAAACCATTCCCGAATGCCAATGGCACATTCCTTGCCATGGGAAAAGGAGATCAACGATAAGGAGAGCACTCATGAATACAGGAGACACCGCTTTTGTACTTGTTTCGTCAGCGCTGGTCATGCTCATGACCCCTGGGCTGGCCCTTTTCTACGGAGGGATGGTCAGAGGCAAGAATGTTCTTGGCACGATCATGCAGAGCTACATTATCCTCGCCCTCATCACCCTGGAATGGGTGCTGTGGGGGTATTCTTTGTCGTTCGGTCCGGACCACGGCGGCATCATCGGAGGCTTAGACTGGTTCAGTCTCAGGGGAGTGGGGATGGAGCCCCACGAAACCTACGGCCCGACCGTCCCCCATCTGGCGTTCATGATTTTTCAGTGCATGTTCGCCGTCATCACCCCGGCGCTGATCACCGGCGCCTTTGCTGAGAGAATGAAATTCATATCTTTCTTGCTTTTTACCCTTCTCTGGGCAACCTTTGTTTATAATCCCCTGGCTCACTGGGTCTGGGGTTCGGGAGGATGGATGTCCAGGTTGGGAGCCCTGGACTTCGCAGGCGGCACGGTGGTGCACATCAGCTCCGGAGTCTCCGCACTTGCGGCTGCGCTGGTCGTTGGGAGAAGGCTGGGCTATGGAAGTACGGCTTACATTCCTCACAATCTTCCCATGACCATCACCGGCGCGGCTCTCTTGTGGTTTGGCTGGTTCGGTTTCAACGCGGGCAGCGCCCTTGCAGCAAACGGACTAGCGGCGAGCGCCTTTGTGGTGACCCACATCGCTTCTGCAGTCGCCGCCTTTTCCTGGCTTCTGGTGGAATGGATACACAGAGGCAAACCCACCACCCTGGGCGCAGCCAGCGGCGCTGTGGCCGGACTGGTGGCCATCACTCCGGGCTCCGGATTTGTCGGGCCTGCTTCGGCCATCCTCATCGGAGGTCTTGCTGGAATGATCTGCTACGGGGGCGTGATGTTGAAGGGCAAACTGCGGTACGACGATTCTCTCGATGTGGTCGGCATTCACGGCCTCGGCGGCACATGGGGTGCATTGGCCACCGGCCTCTTTGCCAGCAAAGCCATAAACCCGGCCGGTTCCGACGGCCTTTTCTTCGGAAATCCCGGCCAGCTGGGAATTCAGTTGGTGGCGGTTGCCGCAACGATCGTGTTCGCCTTTGTCATGACCCTCCTCATCCTCAAAATCGTTGATTGGATCACCGGTATTCGGGTCAGTGATGACGAAGAAGAAAGGGGCATGGATATCAGCCTGCATGATGAAAAGGGTTATAGTTACTAGAGGCAGACCTTGAGGGACAAAGGGACCGATGAAGTCAGGCACAGAGGGCCAAAGGGACAGAGCGGAAAGGTGCCTCTGCTTTGTGCCTTTGCAACTTTGTGCCTGCATCGTGGCGCAAAACCGGAACGAACACTTTCGCCCGGAGGCGAGTATTTTCCTCTCATTTCTATAGCGGGACGATAAGCAACGATGAATCGTGATCTTCAAGAAAAGGAGCAAACACCATGAAAAAGGTAGAAGCCATCATCAAGCCTTTCAAGTTGGATGATGTGAAGGAAAGCCTCTCCATCCTGGGGGTGAAAGGGTTGACCGTCACGGAAGTCAAAGGTTTCGGCCGCCAGCGGGGTCATCGAGAGGTTTACCGGGGAGCGGAATATCAGGTCGATTTTGTTTCAAAGATCAAGATCGAAGTCGTCCTCGAAGACGAACTGGTTTCCGATGCCGTCCATGTCATCCAGGAAAAGGCGAAGACCGGACAGATCGGGGATGGGAAGATTTTCATCATGCCTGTGGAAAACGCCATCCGCATCAGGACGGGTGAGACGGGCAAGGATGCCATCTAGCGCGGTCCATGGCTTCTCCCCCCGATGAACTGAAACGTGCCAGGAGCGAGTTGATCTCCCTCTTCTCCGCTGGAGAGGTTTTAGAGACCTTCCAAGAGAACTGCACGGAGATCATGGACTATTACTTCCGCAGGAGTGTTCAAGAAAGCGACACAGGGCAGAGACTCTTCAGGGAGAAAAAACCTTTTGCTCTGGTCGCTTTGGGAGGATACGGTCGCAGGGATCTTTGCATTCACTCCGACATTGACGTCCTGATCCTCTTTGAATCGAAGGTTCCCTCCTCGGTCAAGAAGCTGGCTGAGGATTTCTTCTATCCTCTTTGGAACCTGGGTCTTGACCTGGGCCACGCAATCCGGGGGATCAAGGACTGCCTCAGTCTGGCGAGTGAAAACTTCGAAGCCCTCACTTCCCTGATGGATGCCCGCTTCCTTTGCGGAGAGTCCCCCCTCTACCTCGCTCTCATGGAGAGACTGGAGAAAAGAATCCTTTCCAAGAAGCGATTGACTTGGAGCCGGTGGCTTGAGGAACAGAATCAGATGCGCATGGCCGTGTTCGGAGATGCGAGTTGTCTCCTTGAACCCAACCTCAAGGAGGGAATCGGCGGTCTAAGGGACTACCATCACCTTCTCTGGTTGGCAAAGGCTTTTTTCCATCTCCGGACGCCGAAAGACCTCGAGTATTCGGGTCTCCTCTCCCACAAGGAATATGCCGACCTGGAAAGCCATCTCCAATTCATTCATCTCGTCCGGAACCACCTTCACCGGGAGTCTGCCAGAAAGAACGACCGGCTCACTTTTGACCATCAGGAAACCATCGCCCAGGCCCTTGCCTTTAAAGATCAGAACGGCCTTTTGGCAGTGGAGCAGTTTCTGGGTCAGATCCACGCCTCCATGGCTTCGATCAAATCCCTGCGACGTTCTTTTGTTTTTAACCACTTTCCGGGCTCCAGGAAAAACGGCACCGGCGCAGCCGCCTCGGAAAGCCTCAGGGCCCCCTTCCACATGGATCAAGGGGAAATCCATTTCCCTTCGGCCACCGCCATTCTCAGGGATCCCCTTCTGCTGCTGGACATCTTCGTGGAAGGGGTAAGTGCCGGACGCCCCCTTTCCCTGGAATCCAAAAGGTTGGTCCGGGAATTCCTGTACCTGGTGGATGAACCTTTCAGGCTCTCTGAGAGGGCCGCTCGCGGCTTTCTATCCATTCTGAACGCGCCCAATGCCCCTGAGGCGCTCGATCAGATGCTGGAGACCGGCTTTCTCTGTGCTTTCATCCCTGAGTTCGAACCGATCCAGGACCGGGTTCAGTTCGACCACTACCACCTCTTTCCTGTGGGCAGACACTTGCTTCAAACCGTCCGACACCTGAAGGCCCTTCATCAAGAAAGGGATCTTCTTTTGGCTGACATCTTTCTTGACCTCCCTGATCCGGAGCCTCTTTTTGTGGCAGCGCTCTTTCACGACATCGGAAAAGCCGGGAAGGATCATGCGGCCAAGGGAGCCGCACTGGTCAGAAAAATCCTGAAGCGCTTCGGGTATGATCGAAAGAAAATGGAGGATGTCTGCTTCCTCGTCCACCGCCATCTGCTCCTGGCCGAGACCGCGAGCCGGCGGGATCTCAACGACGAGAAGATCGTGGTTCAGTGTGCCGGAACAGTGGGGACGATTGAACGGCTGAAGATGCTCTATCTCCTGTCCTGGGCCGATGGAAAAGCCACTGGGCCCAGAGCCTGGAACGATTGGATCGCCAATCTGGTGCTTGAACTGTTTTTCAAGGTCCTCCATATCCTGGAAAGGGGAGAACTGGCCTCCCCGGACGCTTCAAAAAGGATGCGGCAGTCCATGCAACTCGTGCGGAGGCAGATCGGCGGCCGGCTTTCTCCGGCGGACAAGGAAACGCTCTTCGATCTCATGCCTCCAAACTACCTGATCGAAACAAACCCGCGGGCCATTGGCCGGCACATCGCTCTTTATGGAACCCTTAGGCCAGCAGGAGCGAAGGGGTTTGAGAGCGCCTTCTGCCTTGAAGCCGAAGCAGAGCCGTCCAGCGGGACCTGTGAAGTCACGTTTCTGGCCAGGGACAGAGCCGGTCTCTTTTCTGACGTGGCCGGTGTCATGGCGCTGAACAACCTCAACATCCTCTCCGCCCGCATCTACACGTGGCGCGACGGAACAGCGGTGGACATTTTTACGGTGACGCCTCCCCTGGATCCCATCCGCACAGAGGAAATCTGGGAGAGGATCAAGAGCGATCTGGCTGAAACCTTTCAAGGCAGGCTTTCCCTTTCAGAGCGTCTTCAACAGAAGGCCAAACCCACCCTTCTTTCACGCAAGAAAATTCTCACCCGTCAAACGCAGGTGAGCGTGGACAACCAGTCTTCCGACTTCTTCACGCTCATCGAGGTTTTCACGGATGATCGCATCGGCCTCCTCTACCGGATCACGCACGCCCTCTTTATGCTTGGGATCGATATCCGGATTGCCAAAATCGCCACCAAAGCCGACCAGGTCGCCGATGTGTTTTACGTTCTGGATCTGGAAGGACAGAAAGTCCTGGAAAAGGAGTCCGTGGAAAAGATACGGACCACCCTCCTCCAGGAACTTCCCGTTGAATGACTTAGGACAAGAAGGGAGAATGAGCGACAGGCTAGATGGATCGCGCCTTCATGAGCATCAAGGAGGCCCATCGCTTTGCGTCCGCCAGATCCGCCTCGTCCGGGTGTCCGGCTGCGCTTTGTGCCTCCATGGCCCAATACTTGTCCTGAGGCCTTTCCGCCAGTTTCTCCAGGACATTGGATTTCACTTTTCCCCGGCATCCGAAGGTCCCCAGCACCCTCAGTTTTTTCGTCATGCTGAGAGCGCAATAGAAAGCCGTCACGGCGAACTCCCCGCCCCGAAGAGAGCCGTGGGTAGCGAAGAAAGCCACTTTCTTCCCGGGAGGAACCTTCATAAGGAATTTCTCGACGACCTGCGGGAGGCCGTGATTCTGAACCGGAAAACCCAGGAAGAGGACGTCGTAGTCATGCCCGGCAGAGGCCTTTTTGATGGAGACAATTTCTTTTTCTGCAAAACTCAGCTCCTCGAAAATGGCTTGGGCCAGCTTTTCCGTGTTTCCCGTGTCCGAATAATACGCAACCAGTACTTTCATCTCCCTCCTCCTTCTTTCAAAAAAGATGCCCTCTTACTTAAAAGATTCACGGCCTCTGTGCAAGCCCTTTCTCACCTTCCCGTGTAAAGCGAGCCGCTTTCGGACATTTTTTTAAGGCCACGCCGCACGCAAACGATCCATCAACAGGTGGGGACCCAGGGCAGGCGGTCAAGGTCCACGTTCCCTCCGGACACGATCACGCCCACCCGCCGGCCAGACACCTCCAGACGCCGGCTCAGGAGCGCCCCAAGGGGCACAGCAGCCGAGGGCTCCACCAGGATTTTCATTCTTTCCCACAGACACCGCATGGCCTCGACAATCGCCTCTTCGCTCACCAGGACGATGTCTTTCACATACCGCTGGATGATCGGGAAGGTCAGGTCTCCCAGGGAGGTGAGAAGGCCGTCCGCAATGGTTTTCGGATGAACGGAGGGAACAAGGCGACCGCTTCGAAGGGATCGGTAGGCATCATCGGCCCCCTCTGGTTCCGCAGCCATCACGGCCGTCTTTGGTGAAACCAGCGAAACAGCGACCGCCGTACCGCTCAGAAGCCCTCCCCCGCCCACAGGAGCGATGACCAGATCCAGGTTCTGCGCCTCCTCGCACAGTTCTAACGCGGCCGTAGCCTGCCCTGTAATCACGCGAAGGTCATTGTAAGGGTGGACAAAGGCAGCGCCTGTTCGCGCCACCACTTCAGCCAGCGCTCTTTCCCTGGCTTCCAGAGTCGGTTTGCAGAAGACGATCTCCGCTCCATACCCTGCCACAGCGAGCTTTTTGACATGAGGGGCGTTTTCGGGCATGACCACATAGGCGGAAATGCCTCGCCACCGCGCGGCCAGAGCCAGAGCAGCCGCATGGTTTCCTGAAGAGTGGGTGGCCACCCCTCGCTTCGCTTCATCGTCGCTCAAGGAAAAAACCGCGTTGCAGGCGCCACGAATCTTAAAGGCGCCGGCTTTTTGGAAATTCTCACACTTGAAAAAGATCTCTCCTCCGGCGATCCGGTTGATCGTCGAGGAGGTCAAGACAGGAGTCCTGTGAACAAAAGGGCGAATCCTCTCGTGGGCCTGTCGGATATCTTCCAAGGACGGTTCCGCTTTCATACAAATCCCGCTTCTTCCTGATTCAGGAGGTCTGGCAATCGGCCGCAAGAATGCTTATTTTTGTCACTAAATCTATACACCAGGGGAGGATATGCCATGGGAAATGAAATAACAAGAAGAGACATGATGAAGGGTCTGGGCCTTGCAGGCGTACTGGTCGGCATGGAAGGTCTCTACGCCTCGGCTCAGGGCCAGAGCGCGCCGGGGGCCGGTGCCCCCCCCCGCCAAATCGGGGAGTGCAAGCTGCCCCCCCTACCCTATGCCTACGACGCCCTCGAGCCTTACATCGACAAAGAAACTCTCACCCTTCACCACAACAAGCACCATGCCGCCTATGTGGCCGGATTCAACACGGCCATGAAGAAACTGGAGGAGGCAAGAGCTTCCGGAGATTACAGCCTGATCAAGCACTGGTCCAGGGAGTTTGCCTTTCACGGGTCAGGCCATGTTCTCCATTCCCTTTACTGGGCGAACATGTCCCCCAAGGGCGGTGACCCCAAAGAGGATCTCCTGGAAGCCCTGATAAAAGGCTTCGGGAGCCTGGATCAATTCAGGAAGCAATTCGTGGCCGCCACCAACACGGTTGAAGCGAGTGGCTGGGGCGTGCTGGCCTACGAACCCTACATGGGCCACCTCGTCGTGCTTCAGGCCGAAAAGCATCAGGACCTGACCCTCTGGGGCGTTTGCCCTCTCCTGGTCTGCGACGTCTGGGAGCATGCCTACTACCTGAAGTACCAGAACCGCCGCGCCGAGTATGTGGACAACTTCATGAAGATCATCAACTGGGAGGAAGTGGCAAAGCGATACACCAAGGTCAAAGGCCTGGTGGGGTACCGTTGACCGAAGAAGTAGGCCGTAAGGAGTAAGCAGTCAAAACAAATACTCGCTGCTCTCCCCTGTTACTGCCTACTGCATACTGCCTACTGCCTACTATTCCTAGCGGCTTCCAAAGACTTTCTTGAGCAGATCCGTGGTCCTGGCTATGGGGTCCTGGCGGATCTTTTTTTCCTCCTCCGCCACCATGAGAAAGAGTCCGTCCAGGGCCTTGTCGGTCACGTACTGATCCAGATCAAAGGCGAAGGACCCTGCAAAGGGTACGGAGCGGGCCGATTTGTCCAGGTCTTGATAGGATTTCGTCACGCCCACTTCGCCCATGGCCTGATGAACAATGGGCTTTGAAACCTCTCTCAGCCGGGGAGAGGTTTTGTCCTTGAAGTAGAGGGTGGCTTCGTTCTCCCTTCCATTGAGGATTTTCTTGGCGTCCGTGAACGTCATCTGTTTGATCGCATCCAGGAAAAGTTCTTTTGCCTGCGGTGCTGCCCTCTCGGCTGCCCGGTTCATGCTGAGCTCGAATTCATCGATTTTAGACCCGTATCCTGCCGCCCTCAGAATCTTCTCCGTCTTTTGGACCGAGTCCGGAAGCGGAATCCTGATCTTGGGGTTTTTGTAGTACCCGTCCACTTTGGAAACGACTTGAACGGCATTCCCTGTTCCTATCTGAAGAGCCTCTTTCAGCCCGTTCACGATTTCCGTGTTCGAGAGCGAAGAGCCGCCGCTGGCCCCTTTCTGCAGTCCCTTGAGAACATCTCCGATCTGTTGCGCGTAGGCGCCTTGGCCCACCAAAGCCAGAAGCATTCCCATCAAAAGAACGATTCGTGCTTTCATCGTTTTCACCCCCTTTGATGTTGATCAAGACCGGCTAAGAATACCTCTTTCTTGACCAACCTTAGGCTTTCTCATAACCCAAGTCTAGCCTTTTTCTCCCTCTTGGTTTGCCCTTGACATCAAATGAGCTCTTCCCTATATTCCCCAGGGATTGCGAACGATGGACCAAAGAAAGGGACGGGATTCATGTACAACGCCAGCAGCCTGAGAAAGGGTCTCAAGATTCTCATTGATAAAGAACCTTATGTTGTCGTCGATTTCCAGTTTACAAAACCCGGCAAGGGCCAGGCGCTCTATCGATGCAAGCTCCGAAACATGATCAACGGGATCATGCTGGATCGGACCTACCGCTCTGTGGATTCCTTTGAACAGGCTAACCTCGAACAGCGAAAAATGCAGTATCTTTACAGCCAGGAAGGCCATTTTCATTTCATGGATCTGCAAAACTACGATCAGTCGGCCCTGTCCGCAGATCAGGTGGGGGACGCCAAGAACTACCTCATCGACAACCTTGAAGTGGACGTGCTTCTTTTTGACGGAAGGCCCATCGGCCTGACCCTGCCCAACTTTGTCGATCTCCTGGTGACCCGCGCGGATCCATGGGCCAAGGGGGATTCCGTCGCCGGTGACAGCAAGCCCGTGACCCTTGAAACAGGATACACCCTTCGAGTCCCTCCCTTTATTGATGAAGGGATCAAGATCACCGTGGACACACGGACCGGGGAGTATGTCACCCGGGTCAAATGATCCTCTCTCCCTGCTGGAAAGGGAGACCCTAGCTGCCAAGAAACCGAACCTTCGGCTGCGAGCCGGATTGATCCAGGCCGTCAGGCGCTTTTTCACTGAAAGAGACTATCTCGAAGTCGAGACCCCTTATGTCATTCCGGCGCCGGCGCCGGAGCTTCACATTGACGCGATCCGGGCAGGCGAAGGCTTTCTGCACCCATCGCCGGAGTTGTGCATGAAGCGTCTCCTTGCCGCAGGCTACTCCAAGATATTCCAGATCTGCAAGTGCTTCCGGCACGGAGAAAGAGGCGGCCGCCATCTTCCCGAGTTCACTCTGCTGGAATGGTACCGCGCAGACACGGACTACCTCGATCTGATGGACGAGTGTGAGGAAATGGTCGCCTTTGTTGTGGAGGAACTCGGATTGCCTCCTGTCCTGGAGTTTCAGGGCAAGGCTGTGGATTTGCGGAGGCCGTGGCCCCGTCTTACCGTTCAGGAGGCTTTCGGCCGATTCGCTTCAGCCTCTCTGGAGCAGGCCATGGAAAGCGGGCGTTTCGATGAGATCCTGTCCTTTGAAATTGAGCCCTCCATCGGTTTCCCGAAGCCCGTTTTCCTTTACCGGTATCCATCCAGCCTGGCTGCTCTCTCGCGCTTGAGCGAGGACGATCCAGGCGTTGCGGAGAGATTTGAACTCTATGCGGCCGGTGTTGAATTGGCCAACGCTTTTTCCGAATTGGTAGACCCTGTTGAGCAGAGGGCAAGATTTGAGTGGGAACTGGCTAAACGAAAAGAGCAGGGCAAAATGGTCTACCCTATGCCTGAGAAGTTCCTGCGTACACTCCCTTTCATGCCGGAGTCGGCCGGCATCGCCCTTGGGGTCGATCGGTTGGTCATGCTCTTGAGCCATCAGAAGGAGATCGATCCCGTGGTCTCCTTCACTCCCGAAGAACTATGATCAAGCTTCTGATCCTCCTTCTTTCGGCTCTGGTGGTCCTGCCTCATCCCGTCTCAGGCCAGACCCCCTCGACGGATGCGATCCAGGTCGAAACCTTTAAAGAGCCGCAGAAGGCCGTGAAGAAAACAGAGCCGCGCCTCGTGATTTCGGAGATTACCTTCAAGCTCAAAAGCCCGGGCAAGGAGACGGTGTGGATTCAAGGGAATCAGTTTTTTGCGCCCGCTGCCTTTGCCATTGAAAAAGACAAACCTCGATTCGTCATCGACATCAAGGATACCCTGCCCGTGAAACGGGAGCTGTCCCGGATAGCCACGGACGGTCAGCTCATTGAAAGGGTACGGACCTTCTACCACAAGGAGAACCGGACGCTCAGGGTTGTCCTGGACCTTCAGCCTGACAAGAAGTACCGGATAGGCCAGTTCTTCTATCAGGCCGAGAAGATCTATGCAGTGGAAGTGGAAGGCGAATAAGCTTCGCAAACCTTTATCCATCAAATCTGCAATACTCTCTTTTCTTCTTCCTCTTTGCTCTTCGCTTTCTGCTCTGCGGGCCTCTACCGTCTGTCCCTCCTGGATGACGATTTGTCCCGGTCCAAAAGTCTCGATGTCTTCCACAGATCGCCCCCCTGTTCTGTCTTCAAGAATGCAGATACCACAGTCTCAGTCTGTTGATAGAGAGTTTTGTCCGTGCTCCGGAAACGTTGAACTTGACGGATGAGCGGTATTTTCATATGCTTATACGTCTCTCGGTTCCACCGGTCGGTCACCGTTTGAGGCACCCGGAAGAGGTTCGGCCATGCTCGACGAAATCATTCACCACCAGGACCTTCAGAAGCATCTCAAAACCTACCAGAAGGGCGACGCTCTTTTTGTGGAAGGGGACGATTCTCAGGATCTCTACTTCCTGGTCTCCGGCCACCTTGAAGTGCTCAAGGGGGACAAGAAGATCGCGGAAATCTTGGAGCCCGGCGCCCTGTTCGGGGAACTCTCCTTCCTGCTGGGAGCAAAAAGAACGGCAACGGTTCAGGCTGAAAACGAAGTCAGGGTTCTTCGCATTCCCAAGAACGAGGTCTCCACCTTCCTCAAAGGATATCCTGCCGTTGCCGAGAAGATCACCGAAATCATCGCTCGCCGGCTCGATGAGTCGAGCCAGGCCATCTATGGGCTGAGACAAATCTGCGACAAGCTGCCGGACGCCGTGATGCTCACGGACCTAGGCGGTAGAGTGGTCGCATGGAACGCCGCCGCCGAAAAGCTTTACGGCAGAAACTGGCATCACATGCGTGGAACTTCCGCTGAAGACATCTACGAAGAACCGCAGGTCTACCGGGAGCTTTTGCAGGAGATACAAAGCCAAACCTCGGTTCCGGAGAGGGTTTTGAAGATCAGACACCCTGAAAAAGGAACCCGTTACGTCTCGACCAGCACCACCCTTCTCCATGACAGCCAGAACAACATCCAGAGTCTCCTATGGCTGGGCCGCGACGTCACGGCCGCACACCGGATGGAGCGCAGGTATCGCAGGGCACGTTACTGGCTTATCCCTTCCCTGGCGCTGCTTGTCCTCTTAGCCACGACGGTCATTGTGGGATACCCCTATTTCACAAAGGGCGTTCAAACCATGGACGCCGGGAAACTGGAGCTCAGGAATCTCTTGGCAAAGGACTATCTTCTGCTGAAATCGTTGCTCACGGAGCCCTTGGCTCGGGGAGATCGCGCAGCCACGACACAGATTCTGAAGGAGTTCTTCGAGCTCCAGATCACCAAGCGGTGTCCCTACAACGGAATCGTCCTGCTGGACAAGCAACGGAAGGTGTTTGACGCTTATTCCATAAAGCCCGGCTTCAACGCTCAGACCATGATCGGCACCTCCTACACGGGAATCGATTTTCAGGGCTCTGAAAAATCCCTTTACCGGGTCCTTGTTCTTTACCGTCCGGACCAGGACCACCCCATGGGCCGCAAGGGAGTGGAGGTCGCCTTTGAGCTGAGAGAGAATGATCGAAACATCGGGTGGCTGCTCTTTCAAATGGACGTGGAGTGCATGAAAATCAACTTCGAAGTGGATGAGGAAGGGTTGAAGAACCTTCAGTCATAGCCGCATGCATCGTTCAACGGACCAGGAATCATGGGGTTATGAGTCTTCAGAGGACCGGAACGGAGGGATGACCCTTCGCCTTACGGGCAGGATGGATGCCGCCAGCGCAGCATCCATGCTGCGGGACCTCGGGCCCCTGATCGAGCGCAAGGCCCCAAAGGCTCTTACCGTTGACCTCTCGGAAGTGACCTACGTGGACGACTTCGGTGTGCTCGTGCTGATCCAGCTGAGGCACATGATGACCGAGCAGAGCGGCGCGTTTTCCCTTCTTCATGTCTCCGACAAGATCAGGGAGATTCTCTCTCTTCTCCTCTTCGATGAGCTGACGGAAAAAGTCCCCCTGGCCAAGAAACAGATCCCCAATATCTGTATCCGCCTCGGAGATGCGACCCTCCGCCACATCAATGACTTACGGTACCTCACCTCTTTCACCGGATCGGTTTTTCTTGCCCTTCTCTACGTCATTCGACATCCCCGTTCCTTGAGAAGGGAAGACACGGTCCTCGCCATGCGAAAGACAGGGGTGGATGCTTTGCCCATCGTGGGCTTGATCAGTTTCCTCCTGGGGTTGATCATCGCGTTCATGTCTTCGGTCCAGCTCAGGCAGTTCGGTGCGGACATCTATGTCGCCTCCCTTGTGAGCCTGGCCATGACCCGGGAGTTGGGGCCTATCATGACGGCGATCATTGTCGCCGGCCGGTCAGGGTCTGCGTTCGCCGCCGAAATCGGCACCATGCGGATATCGGAAGAAATCGACGCTCTCTTTACCATGGGATTTGACCCGACTCGATTTCTGGCCATTCCCAAGGTCATCGCTTCCCTCGTCGTGGTCCCGCTCCTGACCCTGTTTTCCGACCTTTTTGCCATTCTGGGCGGCCTGGTCGTCGGCGTTTGGATGCTTGACCTGACGGCCAACGCTTACATGGCTCAGACCTTTGCGACTCTCACACCTTTTGACGTTTTCCTGGGTGTTCTGAAAAGCGCCGTGTTCGCCTTCCTGATTTCCTGGATCGGGTGTTTTCGAGGCTTTCGAGTGCGTGGAGGCGCAGCAGGCGTTGGAGAAGCCACGACCTCTGCGGTGGTGAGCAGTATTTTTCTGATCATCCTTACGGACTCCATCTTCTCCGTGATTCTTCGATACTGGGGGTAGGTGTGCACAGAAG
>CAZOLJ010000043.1:0-5708 GCA_964580575.1 uncultured Desulfobacteraceae bacterium | reverse complement strand
ATCAGTGATCAGTGAACGGTCAACGATGAACGGTGAATGATGAACAGGCAGCCGATCATTCAAGTGAAAGACCTTGTCGCGCGGTACGGCGAGGAAACCATTCTGGAGGGCATCTCCTTTGACATTTACGAAGGAGAGATCTTTGTCATTCTCGGAGGAAGCGGGTGCGGCAAGAGCACACTCCTCAAGCACCTGATCGGGCTCATCCGTCCCTACTCAGGGCAGGTCGTCATTGACGGTGAGGATATCACGCGGGCGGACTCGGAGGGGTATCACCGCCTGCTTCGGAAAATCGGCATCCTCTATCAAAGCGGCGCCCTCTTCGGTTCCATGACACTCGCAGAGAATGTGGCTTTGCCCATTCTGGAATACACGGATCTGTCCTCAGACCTCGTGTCTGCTCTTGTTCGGATGAAGTTGAACCTTGTCCAGCTGGATGGGTATGAAGATTACCTCCCTTCTGAAATCAGCGGCGGGATGAAAAAGCGGGCCGGCCTTGCACGAGCCATGGCTCTCAATCCGAGAATCCTTTTCTTTGACGAGCCCTCGGCAGGACTCGATCCGGTCACGTCGGCAGGACTGGACCGTCTTATCTTGCACTTGAACAAGAGTCTGGGAACCACCATGGTCATCGTCACCCATGAGCTCCAAAGCATTCTCACCGTGGCTCAGAGAGTGATCATGCTGGATAAAGGAACCAAGGGAATTGTCGCTGAAGGGGATCCTCTCCACCTTCGTGAGACCAGCCGAAACCCTCTGGTCTGGCGGTTTTTCAATCGCCAACCCGAAGAGAGCGCACACCCGGCATAAAGGGGCATGATTCATGGCTTCACAAAAAACCAAGTTCGTCGTCGGCCTGTTTCTTCTTTGCGGAATCGGAATCGCCCTTCTCGCTTTCATCTGGCTCGGGATGTCTCGATATTTCGAGAAAGGCCGCTTCTACGTCACCTACTTCAACGAATCCGTGCAAGGCCTTGACAAGGATTCTCCGGTCAAGTACAGGGGCGTGTCCGTGGGCCGTGTCCACAGCATCAGCGTGGCTCCGGACTCCAAGCTGGTGAAGGTTGTTCTCAAGATCGAAACCGGCATGGTTCTGGATACGAACATAGTCGCCCAGTTGAAGTCCTTGGGCATCACCGGAAGCGTTTTTATCGAGCTCGATCAAAAAGAGCGGGATGAGCCGGACCGTTCGCCGCCGCTCAGTTTTCCTTCTGAATATCCCATTGTCGCCTCCAAGCCTTCTGAATTCACCGAGATCCTGCGGGGCATTGACGACATCCTGAACAAGATCAAAACCCTCGACCTGGAGGGCATCTCTGCGAAAATGAAGTCCAGCCTGGATACGATTGAAACAACGATTCAGGAGGCCAATGTGAAAGGCCTTTCCAGGAAACTTGAAGGATCCATAGATCAACTTCATCGAATTCTGGATTATGAACATTGGGAGAAGATCCTGGCCTCCACCCAGGCGACCGTTCAGTCGGCCAATGAATTCTTTGTGAAGGGGAATGCTACGTTGACTCACGTGGAAAGCGCTCTTTCCCAGGCACGCGGAGTCATTTCGGACAATGAGCATGCCATTCGGGAGGCTTTGAAAAACGTCAACATCGCCATTGAAAAAACGGCCTCTCTGACCACAGGAGCGGATGAAACCTTTTCCCACATGAGACAGAACCTCTTGGTAACAGCACAAAATCTTGAAAGGGCCAGTGAAAACCTCAACCGGTTCCTGGAGACCTTGGTGGAGCAGCCTTCGCAGCTCGTTTTTGGAGACCCTCCGCCTCGCCGCGAGATGGAAACGGAATCCAGCAAAGGAGATCGCCCATGACTCGGACACAACGATCACTCGTCATTCTGGTTCTCCTCTCCTGTTGCGCTTGTTCAAGCTTCAAGCAGCCGGCCCAACAAATCCACTACTACGCCTTGGAATACGAGCCTCCTCAGGTTCAGGGGATCACGACACTCCCTTATGTCCTGAAAGTCGAACGCTTCAGTGTTTCACCCATGTACAACACCCTTCAGGTCATTTACCGGGATCGGTCGTTCAGGCGGGAAGCGTACCCTTACGAGAAGTGGCGCGCCAACCCCGGCGATCTGGTCACCTACTACCTCTCGAGGGACTTTAAAAATCTCGGCATGTTCAAAGCGGTAGCTCCCTATGACAGCAGGGTCGAGCCCTCCCTGGTCATGGAGGGATCTGTGGATGAATTCTTCGAATGGGACTCCGAGGACGGCTGGAAAGCCGTGCTCACCGTGAGCACGGTTCTTCTGCGGCGCCCTGAACCCGACCTGAGCAAGCGGATCGTCTTCCAGAAAACCTTTCATGCGGTGAAACCGTGCAGGAAAAGAAACATGGAAAGCCTCTCCGAAGCCATGAGTGAGGCGATGGCGGAGGTTTCCGCCCAGGTGATCCGGACGACCCATCAACATCTGATTAAATAGGGCACGGAGGAGGGAACTATCAAGCGTGCTATATTTGCTCAGACACCCAGGCCCCTTCTCTCCGCCCTCTCCCCCATGATTTGGGGGAGAGGGTCGGGGTGAGGGGGAACGAAGAGAGCGCTCTTCATGGAACCGGAGCTCAGTGTTTTTAACGCCATGTCTTCCGCGGAACAAGAAAGAGAAAAGTTTTTCGTGAGCAATTCGATCATGGGTTACCTGGGATTTCTCGAACAAGGCAATCGTTAGTCCAGGGTCTTCTCTGACATTTCGGTTTTCGGATCACGCCACTTTCTGCAGAAAATCCCTTGCCCCGTCTCGCAGTTTTCTGATCGCCCTTTCCGCCGCGCCCCGGTTCCGGTACTGGCGCAGGGCTTCAGGAGGGATGGCCTCGGGACAGTGCCTGAGCTGGAGCTTGATGACCGCGTGGGTGTCATCGAGAAGAAATCTTTTGTAGATCAGGCTGGCCGGGAAAAACCTGAACTCCCGTTCCAGAAGGGCGGCAGACCAGTCGATGAGGTAAGGGCGTTCATCGTCTCCCACCAGCACATTGGCCGCTCTCTTCAGGTCGCAGTGACACAACCCTCTTCGGTGGACCTTCCCCAGCAGATCGCGCAAGGACTCAAAGAACTGGGGCGAAAGCTTCTTCTCCCGATCCAGCCCTTCAATGCTTCTGCCTTGAATCTCTTCAAGGACCAGCGCAAGGCCTTCAACAACGCCATAGAGAGCAGGGACGCCGTTGACCCCCTTGAGCCTTCGGTAGGCTTTTCTTTCTCTCCAGATCAAAAAGCGGCCGATGAGATTCCTGAACACCCGGCCGTTGACGCTGAAATCCTTGACCACCGCTCGGGTGTTGCCTACTTCTATCCGGTAAAGAGCCGGCCTCGTGGAAGAGGGCTTCCGAAGGGTTGCCGTTTCCTTTTCCTGGAGATTCAAGAGCGTCAGAGACTCAACCGTGAGATTCATCTTTGAAGGCCCGCGACTTTTCCTTCACCTTTTCCTGTAACCACCGGTACCAGTCTCCCAATCCCTCTCCGGTCTTGCAGGAGACCTGAAAGATGGCCAGATCCGGATTGATGTTCAAGGAGTCTTTGATGATCTTCTCCACGCTGCACTCCACATAGGGAAGGAGATCGGTTTTGTTGATCAGGAGCACCTTGGACTCGTGAAACATGAGAGGGTACTTGGACGGCTTGTCATCCCCTTCCGCAACGCTCAGAATCATCACCTTGAAGTCTTCCCCCACTTTGAATTCCGCCGGGCAGACCAGGTTTCCCACGTTCTCGACCACCAGAAGATCCAGTCGGCTGAAATCGAATTCAGGAAAGGTTTCCCGGATCATGTTCCCGTCCAGGTGGCATGCCCCTCCCGTGTTGATCTGCACGGCGGGAACCCCCTTTCGCGCGATTCGCTCCGCATCGCTCGTGGACTGGATGTCTCCTTCGATCACCCCGATGCGAAGGTCCTTTTTCAGGGCATCAATGGTTTTTTCCAGAAGGCTCGTTTTTCCGGCACCCGGAGAGCTCATGAGATTGATCACCAGAAGGTGGTGTTCTTGAAACAACGCCTTGTTCTGTTCAGCGATCCGCTCGTTCGCCTCCAGGATATTCCTCACGACCGAAACTTTCATGCAATCCTCCGTCACCGCAAAACGTTATCCGTTATCCGTTCACGGTTCACTGCTTGCCCGCCTCTGGCGGGTTCACTGATTACTGATCACTGGCTTTTACTCCACCTCCATCTCCACGATGGACAACTCCTGGCCCTCGATCGTTTCAATATTGGTGCTGCTGCAGGTCGGGCAAATAAAGACAAACTCCTTGATATCGAAGGTCTCTTCACACTGGGGGCAGTACCCTCTGAGGGGGATCCTGTCCATCAGGAGTTTAGCCCCTTCAAGAGGGGTCCCCTGGGTGATGATCTCAAAACAGAAGGACAGGGACTCCGGCACGATGGCGGATAACTCTCCGACACTCAAGCGCACAGAGCGGAGCGTTCCAGCACCATGCTTTGCCATCTCCTCCTGGAGAATGCTGATCAGACTCTGGGCAATGGACATTTCATGCATATTTGGGCACTTAACATCTTGGAGTAATGGAGCACTTCTTTTTCTTCTTCGCTCCCTGCTCTATCTTTCTGCCATTCTTGGCTTTGGCCGTGAACCTTGCACCGTGCACCTTGCGCCGTTTCCTTACCCCTGCATCAAGGCCACAGTCAAAGAATTTATCTTCTGCCTGGCATCGTTGAAGATGCCTGAGAGATTCAAGGAATGGTTTGCGAAAATGCTGTCCGGATCCCCATTGAACACGATCAGGGGCTCGAAATGGCATCGGCCGAGAATCTCCAGAATCTTATCCACCAGAGTCAGTGAATTCTTGTCCGCGAGCACTTCAGCGAAGTCTACCCGAATCGCCCGGAAGGACTCGTACAGGGCATAGGCTACGCCCTGGGCATAGTAGAAGTTGTCGTCAATCTGTCGCCATGGAATATCGATGTCCACGCTTGGAGCCGGCGATGTCTTGTCCTTTTGCTCTTCGACGCTTAGAGTGGATTTCATATCCCGGGGGGCATTGATCAACCGGGTGTTCGCTCCACCCATGAGAGACAGGTATTGGTTGAGGAGTTCTATCAGGTTGTCGGCCCTGGGGTAGAAGTGAGACTTACCTGAAGCGAGATTCTGGTTGTAGGCCTCCAGCTTGGAGAGGGCCTCTTTCCATTTGCTTTCCGCAGAAGGGAACCACCACTTGAAGGGGTCGTTGGACAAGTTCGTAAAGGCCGCTTCGGCGCTTGGCTCCAGCCGGTCTGTCGTCCGCATGCGAGAAAGGTTGTCCCTCAGCACCCTCACATTGTAGCGGACGACCTCGAGGACACCGAGCTGGAAATTGGGCATGTTGTCCAACAGGGCCGTAGGCCAAAAAATATCGTTTGGCAACCAGTTGTCGGCCATATCCTTGATCAGCATCTCATTGACCTTGATGAAGTGAGCTCCCTTGACCCTCTTGTCCACTCCCTCCAGGCTATGGTACTGGGGCTTCCTCGAATTGATCACCATCACCACCACGCAGAAAACAACAAGGATGAGGAGCACCAAAAGCCCGATGCGGCCGCGCCCTCGAATAGGAGTTCCATCCGGTTTCTCTTCTGGCATTTCTTATCTCCTTCTGGATTCGTTGAAGACTGACGGGGTTTGCCTGGCCGGGTAACAGTTTAGCTTTTTGAAATGGATGGCTCAGGCCATGGGAGTCCCTCTAAAAACAGAAAACGAAGAG
>CAZOLJ010000042.1:0-40441 GCA_964580575.1 uncultured Desulfobacteraceae bacterium | reverse complement strand
ACAAAAAACCCTGTTTCAGTAAAGGAGAAACAGGGTCTTCAGAAGTTGAAAGACATGGCCGATCCTCTTTTGAAAAAGGTTCCATGCCCAGCCCCGGGCCACCACCTCGACATCCTCCGTCCAAAGGCGCTGCCCCGTAAAACATTTCGATGGTATGGGATTTTAGCAGGGTGCCTTTTTGAAAGCAAGGGTTTTAGGGTCTCCATGCATTATGGTTGTCAAAGGGGTCAGGACAAAACTATAATAGGATTCATCCGGAAAAAGATGATTTCTGGTAGGTAAGAAAAAATGACAAAAGCACTCGCTTTGATTCTGGGGATCGTTTTCTTTTTGTGGAGCCCGTGTGCGCTAGCAGCGGATTTCAAGTTTCCTTCCGTGAGCGGTTGGAAGCAGGCGGGCGACATTCAAGCGTTTAACCCCAACACACTCTATGAGTATATCGACGGGGGCGCAGACCTTTACTTGGCATACGATTTTGAGGAGCTGAAGGTTGCGGAATACCAGAACAGCCAAAAGGCCGCCGTCACGGTGGAGGTTTACCGCCACAGAACCCCCGTTCACGCCTTCGGGGTTTACAGCCAGGAACGTGTTTCAGGAGCAAACTTCATTGATGTGGGAATCCAGGGTTACCAGGAAAATCATGCTTTGAATTTCTTGTCGGGGAACGCCTACGTGAAAATAACCAGCTTTGACACAGGGCCTGAAGACCAGACGATCCTCCTGACCTTTGCAAAAGCGGTTGCCGCGAACCTGGGAGACAAAGGGGCTTTTCCCTCTGTCCTGGCGCGTTTCCCAGGGGAAGGAAAAGTGAAGAATTCGGAGAAGTTCATTGCAAGAAAATTCTTGGGCTACCCTTTCCTGCATTCCGCTTTCAGCGCGGATTACGACTTCTCCGGGAGGAACTTCAGGCTGTTCATCATTGAAGGCAAGGATCAAGCGGAGTGCAGGGACATTGTGGAGAAATACCTGGCGCAGCTGGGCATGGCGGACAAAACCGTCGCAGAAGGACAGTACACCCTTTCAGATGCCTATCATGGAGAAGTCGAGCTTCACTGGAGAGGGGCGAGGATATGGGGCATCCTGGATCTTGGCGATCCGAGCCTTCGGACAAAATACATCAGGCTTTTTGAAGAGGAGCTGCAGAAAACAAAATGACGAACCGTTTGATCGGAAGAAGGGATTTCATGAAAACAACCCTGGCCGGGTGCGGCGGGCTCTTTTTGCTGGCATCAGAGGCCAAGGGACAAGAGACGAAGAGTGTCGACTCAAAGGGAAAGGAGAGAAAGTTCTTCTACCGCACCTTGGGCAACACAGGGTTGAAGCTCCCGGTGATCAACATGGGGGTCATGAACTCGGACAATCCCAACCTGATCAGGGCGGCACTGGACTCCGGCCTGGTGCTCCTGGACACCGCCCACGGCTACATGGGCGGACGGAACGAGGAAACCATTGGAAGCGTGATCAAGGGCCGCCCGAGAGATTCTTTTATGATCGGTTCCAAGGTGAGCCTCCCGAAAGACCGATCAACAGGTCTTTATCTGGATGGCGCCACCACGGACGAGTTCCTCAGGAAACTCGACATCAGTCTCAAGCGCCTGGGCGTGGATCACGTGGAAATTCTTTACCATCATGGTGTCTCGAACAAGGAGTCGGCGTTTTATGAGCCTGTCCTGAAGGCCATGGAAAAGGCAAAGAAGGAAGGAAAGATCCGATTCGCCGGGATCTCCACGCACATGAATGAACCGGAAGTCCTTCACGCCGCCGTGGACTCGAAGTTCTACGACGTGGTCTTGGTGGCCTACAATTTTCAGCAGAAGCACATGCCTGAAGTGCGGAGCGCGATAGCAAGAGCCGCCCAGGCGGGCGTCGGCGTTGTTGGAATGAAAGCGATCCGGGGAGGGAACAGGCAACCTCCTGCGGTGCAGAGTGCGGCGGCAGCTCTGAAATGGGTATTGCAGGATCCGAACGTGCACACCATCGTGCCCGGTTTCACGGCCTTTGAAGAGCTGGAAACAGATCTGGCCGTACTGGAAAACCCCAGCCTCACGGAAGATGAGAAGAAAACATTGCAGAAGGAGGCATCCCTAAAGACGCTCTACTGTCAGGGGTGCGGCCGGTGCCTGAAACAGTGCCGGGATCATCTTCCTGTTCCAGACTTGATGCGGGCCTACATGTACACCTATGCCTATCGAAACCTTGCTCTTGCCCAAGACCTTGTGCTCTCGCTGAACCTGCCGAGCCGTGCCTGCGCAGATTGCTCTCAGTGCTCGGTGAAGTGCTCGGTGGGGTTCAACGTCTCAGCGAAGATCAAGGACGTGGTGCGCCTGAAAGACGTTCCCGCGGAGTTTATAGCATAGAGTTCCGTCTGGGGCTGTCGCTCAGCAACTAAGGGCTTTCCTCAAAGGAAGGCCCTTTTTATTGGTGGGGTTTCACGAAGTGCTGGACATAGGCCATGATGGAAAGTATTGCCAGGAAGAGCACGATCGCGATCGCGACAGCCATTGATTTCTTGCGGAGGAATGGATCGCGCTCAGGAGAGCGATCGATGAAGGGCAAGGCCAAGAGCAAAAGGGCTAATCCCCCGGGAACAACAACGGTCCCGATGACCATCAAAGGCCCCCTGAAAATACTGACGAGCTGATTCAGAAAAAGAACCCACCACTCCGGCTTGGGGACGTAGGCGGAGTCCGTGGGATCCGCCGGGCTTTCCAACGGGGCAGGCCAGGTCCATGCCGTGAGACCCAGGGCAACGGCAACGACGACGAATAGGATAAGCCAGCGGCTGATCATGTCCGGGATGAAGGGCATGGTGCTCCTCCCTACCTTGCTCTCGCCAAGAGGTTCGGACAGCCCTCGATGGGCCAGAAAATGAAAATGGACAGCGATCAGCAAGATCAGGAGACCGGGCAGGAACAGCGAGTGAAGAACGTAGAATCGGGTAAGCGCCACGATTCCCGTGCGAGGTCCTCCCTGCAGCAGGCGCAGGGCGAAATCACCCAACACGGGCACCGATGAGATGATGCTGTTGCGCACCTGGGTCGTCCAGTAGCCCTTCTGGTCCCAGGGCAACAAATCGCCCGTGACGATGAAGGCCGGTACGACCAGGAAGATGAGCACTCCCGAGACCCAGACCATCTCTCTAGGAGCCTTGTGCGCGGCTGTGAGAAAAGTGCCTGCCAGGTGGAGCCCCAGGACGATGAGCAGAAGGTTCCACGAATAAAAGTGCACGCCCCTTACCACATCGCCGAAAGGCAGAGAGAACTGAGCAAAGTCCACGCTGTCGTAGGCGGCGCCCGGAGAGGGCGAATAGTAAAACATCATGAAAGCGCCGCTCAGGAAGAGCAGGATGACCAGCACCAGGCTCAGCGATCCGCAGAAGCGTGTCCAGGTTAAGGCGTCTCTGGAGACCTGCAGGCTGCAAAGTTTGGCCGCATATCGGTCCACGCCCAGGGATTCCATTAGTGTTTCAGGCGGATTTTGGCTGCCCTTCATTCATGCTCCTCTAAACTGAGCCGCTACCGACCAAATCGGAGAGTCATGGGTTTGGTTGCCTTGGAGTGATCGTCGCCTGAATCGTCGAACAAGGCCATGGCAAAGCTGTACTCTTTTCTGGGATCGAAGGCGACATCATCTTCATGCCCCGTATCAAGCTTCCTGTGTAGCATAACGGTCCAGCCGCCGTCCGTGTATTGTCCCAAGGCCTTGACGTCAGAGCGAGAGCCGGAAGGCTTCTTTGGCATTCGATAGGGAATTCTGTCGCCTGTCTTGAAGAGGGCATCCTGCGGGATCTTGACAGCCTCTTCATAGAGCAAAAAGCCCGGCGTGGAAGGGCTGATGGACGGATTCTGCATATAGAGGGGCCGGGACTTGTCTTCGGTTTCATTCAACACGTCGCCGCCGTCTCCGGCATCAGCCCTTCGTCCCGTGGTCCTGTACGAACCCGAGGGGTTGCCCGCCACAGTGAGCCATCCGTCGTCAGCGGAATGGTAAGGATTGGAGCGGGCTGCTTTCCAATGCCATAAGTCCCCTTTCTCGGCAGCGGTCTGGGTGGCGAATTTCCACTCCTTGCTGGGTAAGTCCGGGGGACTGTGGCAGACTACGGTACACCCTTTGGTGGCAAAACCTTTGATCCGGGTAATTTCAAAGAGAAGGGCAATCCTGTCTTCGTCGCCTTTTGAGTGGGTCCATTTCTCTCCGTCAAACTGCCACGCTCCCTTGGTCACGCTTTTGGTCGCGTCTTTCCATTTGAAGAGAAAGTGCAGGCTGTCGTCGGTGTAGGCGGCCTTCATGGTCACCATCACTTCCTCTTCGGCAAAGCTTCCTCTGCCTCTTACAGAGACATCGACCGGCGGCACCTGCTGCCAGACAGGATCCTCCAGTAGGGCCGGGACCTTGTGCAGATGCTTGGCGGTAACGACCAGTTGCTCGGCCGACTCCAAGTGCCCCGGTCCCAGGAACATTACGCAAAGGACGGCACCCAGGATCAGCGTCAGGCCGGTCACTATTCCGGTTTTCATGGACTCTCCTATTCAGTTCCCTCCTTTGAAGGAGTGTGTCGCAATGTCATTTCGAGGCGAGAGCCGAGAAATCTTGATTCCGCATGTACAAAGACTCTAGGATTTCTCCCTTTGGTCGAAATGACAGAAAACACCCTCCCCAGTGATTGCGACTCAGCCTCCTAGGGGAGAGGGCAGAGGGGGAGGAGGGGTTGTTGCTGAACCGTCTCCGCAAGTTGCGGAGACGTTAAGCATGGAAGTCTAGCGGCCAAATTCGAGGGTCAAGGCTTCCGAGTCGTAGGAGTCTGCATCCGACGAATCATCAAAAAGCGCCATGGCAAAACTGTACTTTTTCTTCGTGTTGAAGGCCGTATCATCGTCATTTCCGGTTTCGAGCTTACGGGAAAGCATCACGGTCCAGCCTCCGTCCGCATAGCGGCTCTCCGCCTTGATATCGCCGCGGGATCCGGAAGGCTTCTTGGGCAGCCGGTAGGTGATGACATCGTTCGCCTTGAATTTCGAATAATCCGTGATCTCCACGGATTCTTCGGCCAGGAGCACGCCGGGGACAGAAGCTTTCTTGGAAGGATCCTGCATGAAACGCGGCTTGGATTTATCCGTCGTTTCATTTCTCGTGTCCCCGCCGCCGCCTGTGTCGTCTTTGCGTCCGGTCTTATCCTCAGCCTTTGTCAGCCAGCCGTCGTCGGCAGACCGGTAGGGATCGGAGCGCGCCGCTTTCCAGTGCCACAGGTCACCCTTTTCCGCCGCCGTCGCCGTGGCGAACTTCAAATCCTTCGCAGCCGCGCCTGCAGGACCGTGGCATGTCACGGCACAACCCTTGGTCGCAAAGTTGTTTATCCGGTTGATTTCGAAAAGCAGGGAAATGCGGTCCTCATCGCCTTTCAGATGGGTCCACTTCTCGCCGTCAAACTGCCAAGCCGCCTTGGTCACGCTCTTGTTGGCATCTTTCCATTTAAAGAGGAAGAAGATTTCATCATCCGTGTAGACCGCCTGGGTGGCTACGCTCGCCTTCTTACCTGCAAATTTCTCTTTGCCGTCAAAAGGGACATCAAGGGGTTTTGCTTTCTTCCATGCCGGGTCATCCAGCGCAGCCGGCGCCTTGGCTACCTTTGCGGCCGTGAGGGTTTTGACTTCAGCGCCGATAGTCTGATTGACCGTGAGTGCCGCGCCCCCGATCATCAAAACCAGAAACAGGGTGGATACGATCAGAGCTTTTGTTTTCATGTTCATCTCCTCTTTCGATGATGGGTTAAGGTGGGATCAGGTCCGCATAAAGACCTTAAGAATGCCTTCTTCCATTTTGTGATCCAGAACGACCAAGGGCTTGGACGGGGGCCCCGAGACAGGCCGTCCGTTGATGTCGAAATACCCGCTGTGGCAAGGGCACTCAAACCTTTCCTTTTCTTTTCGCCAGATGACATTGCAGGCGAGATGGGTGCAGGTGGACGAGAAAACAGTGATCTTTTCTGGTCCGCTCATTTTGGCCCAAACGAAACCTCGCTGGGGAAGCACGAGCCATCCGTCTTTGACCATGAATTCATAGGAGAGCATCTCGATCTCACCGGGCTTGAGACGATCGGCAGGGCCGAAATCGATCCATTTGCCGGTCCCTTTTTTGAGGGCCGGAGCGATGACGTAGGAAAGGAGAGGGACACCGGTCAGAACGACCGCTGTTCCTGCCAAGAAGGAGGTTTTGAGAAACGCCCGTCTCCCTGGGTTGGTAACGCTGCCCATCCTGGCACACACTTCAGTGGGATTCATTTTTGACCGGCTTTAGGAGAACGTATAGTAAGCGGTTAATCCTACATGTCCGGTATAATAAGCACGGCTTTGCAGCGTGTCAATAGCGCGTGTCGTCTACGGAGGGGTCGAGGTTGCGCAAAAGGTTATCGGATAGTAGTGAGTGTGGGTCTGTAGCTAAACGCTTTTTATCAGGAAAGCACTTCCTGAAGGGCTTTCAGAGCCTGGTCGATCTCCTCTTTGGTGATCACGAGGGGCGGGAGAAGCCGGATCACGTTGGCGCCGGCCAAAAGCACGATGACGCCTTTTTCCATGAGGGCCTGCACATAAGGACCGGCCTTTTCCTTGAGTTCGATGCCGATCATCAGGCCCAGTCCTCTTACCTCGCGGATCTTGTCGGTCTTCAGGGCCTTGAGCCCTTCCATAAAATACTTGCCGAGAGACCCTGCTTTTTCAGGGAGCCCTTCTTTCTCAATCACCTCGAGGGTGGCGAGAGCGGCGGCACAGGCTATGGGGTTGCCTCCGAAAGTGGATGTGTGGCTTTTTACCGGCACCTTTACCGCCTCAGAGCAGAGCACGGCGCCCATGGGAATGCCGCCGGCCAGGGACTTGGCCACGCAGAGAAGATCCGGCTCCACGAACTGCTCGCAGGCGAAAAGGGTTCCGGTCCTCCCGAATCCGGTCTGGACTTCGTCCATGATGAAAAGGATTCCCTGTGAATCACAAAGGGCTCGGACCGCTTGGAAAAAGCCCTTGTCTCCCACTCGAACGCCGCCTTCGCCCTGGACAGGTTCCAGGATCACGGCGGCCGTGTCCTTGTTCACCGACTCCCTGAGTTTTGGGAAGTTGTTGTAGGGGACGTGGGTGATGCCTGCGAGCATAGGCTCAAAAGGCTTCTGGTACTCCGTGCCCCAGGTGGCGGCAAGGGCTCCGAAGGTTTTGCCGTGAAACCCGCGCATGGCGGCGATGATGCCGGTCTTTCCTGTGCTTGCCCGGGCAAACTTGATCGCTCCTTCCACAGCCTCAGCGCCGGAGTTGCAGAAAAAGACCTTTTTGAGCCGGCCGGGCGCAAGAGAGACGAGCTTCTCCGCCAATCGCGCCCGGACCGGGTTGTAAAACATGGCATAGCAGTTTCCGAGAGTGAGATACTGCTCGTAGATGGCCTTGGCAACGCTTTCATCGCCGTGCCCGATATTGGAAACCCCGACATTGGAGGCGCAGTCGATGTACTCCCGCCCCTCCTCGTCATAAAGCTTTGCCGCCTTGCCCCTGACGAGGACAATGTCTCTTCTCGGGTAAACCGGCAGAACGTATCGTTCTTCCAAATCTTTGACGTTCATGCGATCACCGTCCCCTTCCCTGAAAGGGCATCGGCCACCGGGTGCTCGGCCCGGCCGTCGGCTATGATGACCCTTGTGGCCCCTGCTTCAACGAGCTTTCGAACCGCGAGCATCTTTCTCTTCATCCGGCCGTCCACCTGCTGCTCCCGGGCCTCCAGCTCCAGGGGAGAGATTTTCTGGATCAGGGTGCTCTCGTCGTCCTTGTCGTTCAGGAACCCCGGAGCCTCGATGAGGTTGATCACCGTGTCCGCCCTGACCGACTGCTGCAGAACCCTGACCACATCGTCGTTTTCCGTGTTGATGGCATTGTTCTCCTCGTCAACGATCGGGACGGTCAGCACGGGCACATAGCCGTTTTCCAGAAGAAGATCAAGAAGAGCCTTGTTCACAGACTCGGGCTTGCCTGAGAAGTCCCGCACGATTTTCTGTTTGCCGTCCTGATACACCCGGATCCCCTTGTTGCGGACTCCCTGAACCGCTTTTCCATCCAGTCCCGAGAGCCCCACCGCATTGATGCCGTTCCTGTGGCACAGCTCCACGATCCGTTTGTTCCTGATCCCTGCGTAAGACATCATCATGAGATCGATCATCTTGTCGTCCGAGTAAACGCTCGAGTAGCCCTTTACCGAGGTGATGACCTGCTTGGTCTGGCCGAGGGCCTCTGCGAGCTTGTCCCGCAGCGCGTTTGCACCGTGGACGATGATGAATTTCTCCTGGACCTTGGACAGGTCTACGATGGTCCCCTCCAGATTGATTCCCTCTCCGCCGCCAATTTTGACGATGATCATCTACCAAACCCCCGCTGAATCATTGGGTATGTCTCGCCACCCTTGCTCAGAGGGAAAGGGCTCCGAACAGAGGATGAGTTGCCCGTTTTCTTTGCAGTGCATGGTGAAGTACTCCGGATCCCCCTGGAAAAAGGTGGAGAGATAGATCCTCCCTTCCTTCACCATGATGATGTTCATGCCACGGATCTGCCTGGTCCGATTCCTGATGATGCTTGTCGCCTTTTTTAGGGCCCCCAAAGGATCTCCGCTGTCAAAGCGGCGGATGAAATTGAAAATCTTCTCTGCCCCGATCCTTCCCTCTTCCTTGATCTTGACGCCTCGAAGCTCACCGTTGAAAATGAAGACCGTCTTCCCGTCTGAGAAGGGCATGTTGTTCTCCACCACGATATCCTTGTCCTCGAAGGCGCTCCGGGCGTGGGCTGCTAGAAGCGTGGTGGACGGGAAGGGGGAGAAATCATCCTCCCACACAGGCCGGATGTTCCGGTAGATCTGCCACTGACCGGCCGGGTCCAACCAGGCGCACCCCCAGCCGTGCCCCTGGAATTCCTTGCTGTTCTTGGCGATGAAAGCGAATTTTTCCAGGTAAGGGGCCGGAGAAAAGGTATCTTGGGACCTTACGGCAAGGAGCCTGCACATATCAGACCGGGTGGAGCCCGGCAAAGGAAAGCCCTGCTGTTTCTTCAAAGCCTGCCATGACGTTCATGGCATGCACAGCCTGTCCTGCCGCTCCTTTCATGAGGTTGTCGATGGCAGAGACCACCACGAGTCTCTTCTCTTCCAGCTCAAAGCCGATGTCGCAGAAGTTGGTCCCTGCCAGGATCTTGGGTTCTGGGAAACGGTAGATGCCCTGCTTCTCCTTCACGATGCGGATGAAGGGCTCTTTACCGTAAACTTCGCGGTAGGTTTTCCAGATGTCTTTTTCCGTGATTCCCTCTTTGACGAAGAGGTGTGCCGTCACCAGGATTCCCCGGACCATCTCGATGGAGGTGGCGGAGAAATGGACCGTGTGCCCGAGTTCCTGCTCCATCTCGGCAATGTGCCGGTGGCCGGTGGGCTTGTAGGACCGCACGCAACCGCTCCGCTCCGGGTGGTGGGAGCCTTCGCTGACCGAGGCGCCACCCTCTGAAGACCCGCACTTGGCCTCGGCCACAACCGGGAGCGAGGTATCAACCACGCCGAGCTTGAATAGGGGCCACAGGCCCAGGATCGTGGCTGTGGCATTGCAGCCGGCGCCGCTGATGTACCTGGCCTGTTTCATTTCCTGGCGGTGGAGTTCCACGTTGCCGTAAACGAATTCGGCGAGTTTCGCCGGCTGAGCGTGTTCGACGCCGTACCACTTCTGATAGGCGGAGAGGTCCTTGAGCCTGAAATCCGCGCTCAGGTCAATGATTTTTCCAGCCAGAGGATCCAGAAGGTCGAACCGCTGCATGAATTCCGTGTGAGGAAGGCCGACGAAGAGAAGGTCCACTTTTTCCAGTTCCTTCATGGTGCAGAAATTGAGCTGTGTCTGCTTCCGGAGGTTGGGGTGAAGGCGGGTCACCGGTTTTCCGGCGTTTCTTTCAGAGGTCACCTGGTGCAATTGAACCTGGGGATGCTGGAGAAGAAGCCTCAGCAACTCACCTCCTGTGTAGCCTGAAGCCCCGACAATGCTCACTTTCATCTTCGGCCCACCTCCAGAACATAGTCCACCACCTTGGCCGGAATGTTGACGCCGGTGACCGTGATGCTGTTTCTGAACTCCATGGTATAGTTGACTTCATTGACCGAGAGGCCTGCGGGAGTCTCAAAAAGATCAATGGCCACAACGCCTCCGCCCACGGCCTTGGCAGCCCGCACGGAAAGGTCCTGAACCTCGTCGGTGATGGGGCAGTTGTCCGTTTTCCCGCCACGGGCCGTGTTGGTGATCCAGTGGGGGGAGTAGCGGTAAACCGCGGCGATGCAACGGTCCCCCACAACAAAGCTCCGGATGTCCCTTCCATGTTTTTCCACGTACTCCTGGATATAAAAAATGGAGTGGTGGTAGCTTCCCAGGATCTGCTTGTGCTCCAAAATAGCTTCGGCAGCGTCCCGGTCATTGATCTTGGAAATGAGCCTTCCCCAGGAGCCTGTGTTGGGCTTGATCACGCAGGGATAGCCCAGTTCGTCCATGGCCGCAAGGGCCGACTCGGGCGTAAAGGCCATGTAGCATTTCGGGGTAGGGACGCCGGTCTTGATGAGCGCCTGGGTGGTGAGGAACTTGCTCCCGCACACTTCCGCCACCTCGAAGGTGTTCACCGTGGGGATCGCGAAGTCATTGAAGATCTTGAGGGCGTGGACTGCACGGGAGTGGTTGATGCAGCGTTCTATGACCACGTCAAAATTGAAGTTATTCTTGTGGAGGTCGAAGAAACGCTCCCTGTCGTCAATCTTTTCCAGCTCGACCCCGGGCCGGGTTCTGAATTCGTCAATCAGCAACTTCTCTTCCACCCTCAGGATGGAATGTAAAAAACCAACTTTCATGTTCTACGCTCCGCAAAAAAAAGGATTGGCACCACGATCATTCGCCCCAGTCTTCTTCTTCCTGGGGAGCTTCCTGCACGCTGTCCTTGCCCGTTACCTCAAGCTCGGAACCGCAATCCGCGCAGCTCATGATCTCTCCCTTTTCCGCATTCGGAGCCAGGATTATTTGCGCACCGCACACCGGACATTCAGCCATTTCTCCTTTCCTCCTTAATGATTGCTACGGCAAAAGCGCCGTTGTATGGGGGGGAATCATAGAGAAAACATGGGCGTTTGTCAAAGAAGAGAACTATTCCTTCCGCTCCCCTGTCGACTCTTCTCCCATGTACGCCTGGAATATGTCCAGGATCGTTTTATCGAGATAGGCTTCTTCTTTGTAGGTAAGAAAAGCGGAGTTAAAAGCCTTGGTCACCTGGGCAATCTTTCCATAGGCATCGCCGACCCCGTCATAGGACTCCCTCAAGGAAACCAGGGCCTCCCTCATCTGCTGCGGGATCTCTCCTGCCGGATCTCCCTCGGCCAGGCGTTGGGCAAGCCCTTCGATGAACTTGATGTCTTCCTTCATGCACTCCCTCGAGACCAGCAAGGCGGCCAGATGGGTGTTCAGGTAGTGGCACATGCCTCCCGCAGCGTTCCGGAGCACCCGGTTCCTCTGGTCCTCCAGGGCTTTGGTGATGTTGTGGGCAAGGCCTTCATAGTAGAGGATCTCTCCGGCGTCGTTCAGCTTTGCCCTTGCCGTAATCGCGATTTCAAAAGCGTCCCCGGCCTTGTTCTTGAGCCTGACTCTTTTGTCCGCGACATAGCCTTTTTCCCTCATCTCGGCAAGGAGTTGTTGCCTCTCAGAGGGATCGACGTAGGTTTCTTTGATATTAGTGTGAAGAGCCTCTTCTTTGCTCTCAAAGCCGAGAAGCTTGAGGCCGGCCTCGTTGATGTCCATGAAGGTGCCTTCAGGCGTTACGGCATAGGCCATGTCATTCGTGGTCTCAAAGAAACTCCGGTACTTTTCCTCGCTCTGCTTCAAGGCGTCGAGAGCCCGCTTCTGTTCGGTGATGTCCCGGATCACGTGGTCGAATCTGCGCAACCGGCCGTTCTCACCGTACACAACCCTTCCTTGGTCAAGGACCCACTTGACGGTCTTGTTGTTGCTGATGATCCTGTATTCGAGCTCAGCGAATTCCAGCTCCGGGAGCGAGGCGTAATACTCCTTCACTCTCTCTAGATCCCTGGGGTGAACAAAGTCCATGACATGCTTCTTCCCGCGGCCAAAGGCCCTTACCGGGATGCCATATAGGGACTCTGCCGAGGGGTTGATGCCGAGGACGGATTGGTCTTTAGGCGAAATGCTGACGACCACGTCGTTCATGGAGTCCAGAATGCTCGCCAGGCGGTCCTTGATCGTTTTCTCTATGGTCACGTCCCTGACGACGTGATCGATCCGGCGCAGGCGCCCCCTTTCAGCAAACACCGCCCTGCCTTCATCGCGAACCCACTTGAGGACCTTGTTGCTGCTGATGATCCTGTATTCGAGTTCCTCGAACTCAGTCTCGGGAAGGGATGTATGAAACTCCTTCACCCTCTCCTTATCAAGGGGATGAACAAACTCCATGACATGTCTTTCTCCAGAGAGGAAGTCCTTCACGGGGACGCCGAAGAGGGCTTCTGCCGAGGGGTTGATGGCCAGAATGGAGTGATCCTGAGGCGAAACGGACACGACCACATCGTTCATGGAATGAATAATGCTCTCCAGACGGTCCTTGATTCTCTGGAGCTCAAGCCGGGTCTTCCTTCTATCGGTGATGTCCGTAAGCGCCGCGAGTATGGCCGGAGTCCCGGCGCATTGGACGGTGTTCACCTTCATTTCCACGAGCGCCTCGTCCCCGGGCCGCATCATGGTGAATTCGATCCTGTCCTTGAGACCGTCGGTCGTGGTTTTTTCCTCACAAAAGGTTGTTACCGTTTTCCTGTCCGCGGGGGCGATGAGCTTGGAGAATTCGGATTTCAAGAGATCTCCAAGGGGTTTTCCGCAGATCTCAGAGAAGGCCCTGTTTGCGAAAACGATCTTTCCGTTCTGGATGATGACCACACCGTCATTGATATGTTCGACGATGCCGCTGTAGCCTGTATCGCCATCGCAGAAGGCTATTTCCTTTGCATCGTCTAAGGTCTCGTCTGCTGCCATTGTCTCCCCCGGGACTTGCTCTGAAAAAGGATTCCTCCTCCCTCTCAATGGGTTGACAGGAGGACACTTTTCTTGGGCGGACTATAGGAAGCCGAGTTCTACGTGTCAACAACAAATGGCCCGATGGCGACGTGCGACGGCATGGATTTTTCCCGGGAAAAAATAAGTTGAGGATTTGACTTCACATATTCTAAGCTGGCTGGTTATGAGCAACCGCATCCGAAGACATGTGGATCCCTTTCAGTGCAGAATCGCCCTTAACCCCGAGTCCTGGATGAAGGCTTATGAGGCCCACGGGCAGGGCGAAATATGGATGGATCTGGGATGCGGAAAGGGGGAGTTCCTTGCCGGCTTGACTGGGATCTATCCCGACGTTTTTTTCATCGGCGTGGAGGTGCGAAAGAGAGTCGCAGAGAAGTACTTTCCGAAGCACAAGCATCTGAGCAATCTTGTCCTTCTCCACGGAAACGTGAACCTGTCCATCCCTTCCATGATGAACGGCCACAAGGTTCAAAAAGTATTTATCCACTTTCCGGACCCCTACAGCCGCAAGGACCGCTACAAAAAAAGGCGAATGGTGAACGAAGCTTTTGTACAGGGCCTCTGCGAAATTCTCACGACAGGCGGCACTGTGTCCGTGAAAACGGATGACCAATCGCTTTTTGAAGACATGGATGTCCTGCTTTCATCCCGCCTGGATCCGGCCCCTGCTTTAGTAAAGTCATCCGCAGAGGCGACGGTCCTCACCGAGTGGGAGCAGGAGTGCATTAAAAAATCCATGCCGGTTTATTCGAAGGAATATCGGCTCAGGTAGGGAAGGCGCCCGGCCTGAAGCGCGGAAATGCCGGCGACCGGGCGCCCAGCCTAACCCTAACCTTTGGCCGGTGTTAGGGCGGCAAAGAGGCTGCTGTCCCCTCTCTGGATGAGGAGAAGAATGGTTTCCTGATCTTTTGCGGTTTCAATCTTTTGCTTGAAATCCTCTACGTCCTTCACAGGCTTTTTGTTGACTTGCTGAATCACGTCACCTGAGCGAATGTCTGCTTTCGCAGCCGGGCTTCCCGGG
This sequence comes from uncultured Desulfobacteraceae bacterium, assembly GCA_964580575.1. Taxonomy (GTDB): domain Bacteria; phylum Desulfobacterota; class DSM-4660; order Desulfatiglandales; family HGW-15; genus CAVPDE01. The sequence goes on along the minus strand of CAZOLJ010000042.1, from coordinate 26,315 downwards.
ACAACGCTGGCAACCACAACACCCGTTTCGGTCTTCAAGCCTAAACCTTTGGCGATTTCAGGGGTGATGTTCTGCACGCTCATGCCCAGAGGCTTGCGAGTTGAGACACTAGCGACTTCCTCTTTCTGCTCCATCTCCGCGATTTTCAACTCGCGATCAACCACGTTGCCGCCTCTCAAAACCTTGACCGGCACTCTCTTACCCACCGGAGTCGAAGCAACGACTCGAGGCAGATCGTTCATATCCGCGACTTTTTTCCCGTCGAACTCGACGATGACATCGCCTGTTTCGATTCCACCTTTTTCGGCAGGCCCGCCCTTAGCGACTTGAGAAACAAGAGCGCCTTTCTCGTCCTTCAGCCCAAAGGACTTTGCAAGTTCAGGGGTTATTTTCTGAATTCCGACTCCGAGCCATCCGCGCGTGACATGGCCTTTCTCTTCGAGCTGGGGCACGATCTCTTTGGCCATGTTGACGGGAATGGCAAAGCCGATGCCCACGTTTCCACCACTCTGAGAAAAAATAGCCGTGTTGATCCCGATGACTTGGCCTTCCGTGTTCAGCAAAGGTCCACCGCTGTTTCCCGGGTTGATGGAAGCGTCGGTCTGAATGAAATTGTCGTAAGGGCCGGACCCAATGACTCTTCCCTTGGCACTGACAATTCCTGCAGTCACAGTCTGCTCAAGGCCAAAAGGACTTCCAATGGCCACGACCCAGTTCCCCACCTTCAAGGAATCCGAATCACCCAACTGAAGAGGATGGAGGTTAGAGGCTCCTTCAGCTTTCAAAAGAGCGAGATCTGTCTTGGGGTCTCTGCCGACTACTTTGGCGTCGTATTCTTTGCCGTCGGAAAGCTTGATCTTGATCTGAGTCGCATCATCGATCACATGGTTATTGGTAAGAATGTAACCATCGGAACTGATCACAAAACCCGATCCCACCCCTTGCTGCTCCGGACTTCGATGGGGGTTCTCTTCAGAGAAAGGGCCAAAGAAATCACCAAAAGGGGTTCTGAATGCACTAGGAAATCCGAATCCCGCGTTCTTCACGGTCTTTACAACCTGAAGGTTGACCACACCCGGCCGAACTTTTTCTGCGAGATCACTAAAGTTGGCCGGAACCATGGGTATGTCCGAGACCTTCGTAAGGGCGGCCGTGGGTTGGTCGGCAGCTTTCACGCCAGACGACATCCCGTAACCGGCTCCCACCAGGGCAACCGCCATGACCAGGGCAAGTAGGGTTTTCTTAATAGACTTCTTCGTTTCCATTTTGTTGTCCTCCTTTTCAAAAGGGTTGAGCCACGAATGGCTTTCATTTGCCCCCCAACTTACACCATGAACATGACGAGAAAATGGTCGGATCATTACAAGTTGGTCATGTTGGGAAAGAAAGGGACAGAGGCCCATAGGCACAAAGAAAGGGAGAAAGGGCCAGAGAGGCAACCTGCCGCGCCGATGGCGGGCAAGAGGCACAAAGAAGGACAGGGACAAAGGAACAGAGGGGCAAAGGCACAAAGCAGAAAGACCATTCTACTCTATCCCTTTGTCCCTCTGTCCCTTTGCATCTTTGTCCCTTTCTTCCTTTGTGCCTATGTTCCTCTGTGCCTCGGTAGGGTGAGGGTGAAGGTGCTTCCTTGACCGAGGGTGCTGGTTACCGTGATGTCTCCCTGGTGGGCGCGTGCAAGCGCCCTTGCGAGGCTCAGGCCCAAGCCTGTTCCAGGCTCGGACCGGCTCTGATCGCAGCGATAGAATCGCTCGAAGATATGAGGCAGATCGTCAGGAGGAATACCCATCCCCGTATCTTGCACGGTGACAAGCGCCTCTCCGCCGTCTATTGCAGAAAGAGAAACCCCTACGCTTCCACCAGAGGGAGTGTACTTGATGGCATTATCAAGAAGGTTTGCAAGGATCCGCTGAATCATGCGCGGATCTCCGACAAGAGAAAAGGTTTCAGGTGTTTCGCAAGCCAGGCGCAAGCCCTTGTCCTCCGCTACTGTCTCCATCAGTTCACAGGCATCTCGGACAAGGCGAGGCATATCGACCTGCCGGCAATCAAGTGGGTGCACACCGGACTCGGTCTTCGTGATCATGAGCATGGTGTTGATCATGTCGAGCAGCCGATCGCATTCTTCCACGGTGCCGGCTGCCATGTTTTCATATTCCTCGATCCCCTTGCCCGTGGTCAGGGTCACCTCGGCCATGCCCCGGATTCGCGTGATGGGGCTTTTTAGATCATGGGCGATGTTGTCGCTCATCTCTTTGATCTCGGTGACGAGATTCTGAATGCGACCGAGCATTTGATTGAATGTGGCAGCGAGCTGATCGATCTCATCGCCCCTGGTCCCGACCGGGACCCTTTTGGCCAGCGTGCCTCCTGAGATCTCCCGCGCTGTACGCGTGACCGCTTCCACACCCGAAACCGCGCGTCTTGCCATGAACCAGCCCACCCCCGCGGCAAGACCGAGTAGGAGCACCATGGTGACAAGGAATATGTTCTTGAAGGCATCAATGAACCGGGAGTCTGCTTCCATGGATTGGCCGATCTGAAGAATCACACCGGTTCCGATCAGCACGTGGGCCACTCGGATCTTGTCTTTGCGGTTGGGTATGGAAACCGTCTCGAACACGTTCTTGCGGTCACGAAGCAGTTCTTTGATCGCTTCCTGACGGATGTCGATGTCCTGCCAGTAGGACATATTGGAGGAGGAGAAGACCTCTCCTCTCGAGGAGAGAAGCCTGAAAAAAACCTTTCTTACCCCTGCGGCCTGGGCTTCGAGCATGGCCAAGTTCCTGACTGCTTCCATGCCTCGGGTGGAAAGGGTAGCGGAAAACTCCCTTGCCTGAGCCAACAGTTCCTGGTCGGTCCTGTCGCGAAACACCGAGGTGATCAGGGTGTAGAACAACAGGAAAGCAACGCAGGCCGAGACGGCAAAGATCCCGGCGTACCAGAGGGTGAGGCGAAAGGCGAGGGTCTTGCGGTAGCTACGAAGCCTCTTTAAGGGCATAGCCCACCCCGCGCACGGTCTGAATCAGTTTCTTTTCGAATCCCCTGTCGATCTTGTCCCTGAGCCTGCAAACTCGGGACTCCACCACATTGGTCTGAGGGTCGAAGTTGTAGTCCCACACGTGCTCCATGATCATGGTTTTGGAAACGACCCTTCCCGCATTGCGCATCAGGTATTCCAGAAGCGCATATTCCAACCGCTGCAGTTCGATCTTTTGCCCCCCCCTCGTGACTTCCCGGGTAAGGAGGTTCATGGACAGATCGCCATAGGTGAGGCGCGTCGGTTCGGAGAGGCCGCTGCTTCTCCGCATCAGGGCCTGGACGCGCGCAAGAAGCTCGGAGAAGGCAAAGGGTTTGGTGAGATAGTCATCCCCCCCCATTTGAAGTCCCTTGACCCGGTCATCGACAGAACCTTTGGCGCTCAGAATGATGACCGGAGTGTTTACCTTTTCTTTTCGCAGTCTTTCGATCAGAGAAAGGCCATCAAGCTTCGGAAGCATCACATCGATTATGGCGGCGTCGTAGGGCTCTGTCACGGCCATGTGGAGCCCTTCTTGTCCGTCAGGGGCGTGATCAACGGCATACCCCTCGGCCTTCATCCCTTTGATGATGAACGAGGCAATCTTGGGGTCATCTTCGACTAGAAGCAAGCGCATGGTTTCTCCTGCGAGCAGGGTATTTTTCAGCATCCTGAATAGGAGTATAGGGGGAATTGCGGTTGTGTGTCAATGAGGACTGGGGGGGTGGGTCCTCCGGCGTTGAGCTGGGAAGGCCTCAGGGTCATGAGCAGGACCGAACAGCTCATGGTTGACATTTGGATGAACTAGGAGTAAAGGCTTTCTCAATAGTAGTAATGGGGCCTGCAAGGGCATGGCAAGTGTCAAGGGACCGGCAGTGGACTGAACTTTTTCCCGGGAACATTGGATGAAAGGAGGACCTGATGATGTGGAAAAGACGATTGGGGATTTTCACATGGATCGCTCTTGGATTGATGTTCTTCAGTGCACCGGTCTGGGGTGCAGAGCCTATTAAGATAGGTATTGTCCAGGGTTTTTCCGGAGCGCTGGAAGCCTACGCCAAACAGATGCTTACCGGCTTCAAAATGGGACTGGAGTATGGAACCAATGGGAAAAATGAAGTCTTGGGAAGAAAGATAGACCTGATCGTCGAAGACGACCAGTTAAAACCCGATGTGGCCAAAAGGCTGATCACAAAGTTATACGCTGATGACAAGGTCGATCTGGTCGTGGGAACCACGAGCAGTGGGGCGGCCTTGGCCATGCTTCCGGTGGCCCTGGAGTTCAAGAAGATCCTGCTGGTCGAACCTGCAGTGGCGGACTCCATCACGGGAAGCGCCTGGAACCGGTACATCTTCAGAACCGGAAGGAATTCAGGTCAGGATGCGATCGCCAATGCAAAGGCCGTTGCCAAGCCGGGGGTCCTCCTTGCCGGCATTGCGCAAGACTATGCGTTTGGAAGAGACGGCATCGCCGCCTACAGGGAGGCTGCGGAGAAGCTGGGAGCAAAAATGATTCATGAAGAGTACTGCCCCATGGCGCAGACCGAGCACACCTCTTCCATCCAGAGAATCATTGATGCTTTCAAAGACACGCCAGGGGAGAAATACGTCTTTGTGGTCTGGGCAGGAAAGAATCCCCCCATTCAGCAGATGGCTGAAATGAAAGTTGAAAAATATGGGATCAAAATCACCACTGGCGGGAATATTCTTCCTGTATTGAAAGGACTTCTCCCCATACTGAAAGCCTTTGAAAGCCTCAGAGGCATGGCGGGAGGGGCCTATTACTACTATGAAATCCCCAAAAACCCGGTCAACGACTGGCTTGTCAAAGAACATCAAGCTAGGTTCAAAGAACCCCCTGACTTCTTTACCTGCGGCGGATTTGCCGCAGCCATGGCCACCGTCGCCGCTATCGAAAAGGCCAAGTCCACCGACACAGAGAAGCTCATGGCCGCGATGGAAGGCATGGAGTTCATGACTCCGAAAGGGAGGATGTTCTTTCGCAAAGAGGACCACCAGGCCATGCAGTCCATGTACATCTTCAAGCTGGAGGCACTGCCGGATAGGGAATGGGCTGTGCCGGTTCTCGTTCGAGAGATTTCACCAGAAGAAGGAGCCCCTCCCATCCTGGTGAAATAGTCGCTCTTCATTTCCCATAGCCCCTGACAAAAGTTAGGGGCCAGCTCAGTCTCCCTCACCTCGACCCTCTCCCACCGGGGGAGAGGGAGGTGGTCCTTAGATGCAAAAAGAATTCCCTCCTACTTTTGACGGGGGAGGGAAAGGGTGGGGGAGAGAAACTTCCCCGTCGGCAGAAACATGCGGCGAGGGGTTCTGGAGGGCAACTCTGTGACCTCCATCAGCCAAAGTCCCATCATCGAAACGAAAGATCTCACCATTCGATTCGGCGGTCATGTTGCCGTTGATCATGTCAACCTACAGGTTCTTCCTCACACCTTTAAGTCCATTATCGGCCCCAACGGCGCAGGCAAGACCACGTTTTTCAACATGCTCTCAGGACAGTACTCCCCTACGGAAGGAAAGGTTTTCTTCAAGGGCCGAGACATCACACTCCTTTCCCCGGCCGTTCGCACGAAGCTCGGCATCGGGAGGTCTTTCCAATTGACCAATGTCTTCCCCACGCTGACGGTCCTGGAAAATGTGCGACTTGCGGTTCAATCCCAGAGGAACACGGGGTTCAATTCTTGGAGAAATTATCTGGCTTTCCCAGAATTCGAGGACCGAGCTTACGATCTTCTGGAAAGGGTGTTGCTGAATACGAAATGGAATGTCGCGGCGAGCAGCCTCACCCATGGCGAACAGCGCAAACTGGAAATTGGTATTCTCCTTGCCCTGGAGACGGAAGTGCTCCTGTTAGACGAACCCACGGCCGGAATGTCTCTTGAGGAAGTCCCCTCTATCCTCGAGATCTTGAAGCAAATAAAGAACAAGAGAGACAAAACGATCCTCCTGGTGGAGCACAAAATGGATGTTTTGATGGCCCTCTCCGATTCCATCGCTGTCCTTCATGAAGGGAAACTGATTGCCGACGGTCCTCCTGAAGCCATCAGCAAGAATCAGGAGGTTCAAACAGCGTATTTCGGTGGAGGAAGCTCTCATGGCTGAGCCTCTCCTTCAGGTTGAAGGAATACACACCCATATCGGGAAACACCACATCTTGCAGGGCGTATCCTTCGAGGTCTACGCCGGCGAGGTGACCGTTCTTCTCGGAAGAAACGGGGCTGGAAAAACGACCACCCTGCGATCCGTCATGGGGCTTCTCCCTCCGTCTCAAGGCAGGATCCTTTTTGAGAATCGAGCCATTCACCGCATGAAGCCTTTTGACATCGCCCGCCTGGGCATAGGCTTTGTTCCGGAGGATCGGGGTCTTTTCAATTTGCTGACCGTCGAAGAAAACTTTCGTGTGGCCATGCTTCAAGAAGCCAAGAAATCCCAGGAGAGGCTGGAGTTCATCCTGGACGTTTTTCCTGATCTCAAGAGATTCTGGAAAGCGAAGGCGGGTGTCCTGAGCGGAGGGCAGAAGCAGATGCTGGCCATTGCCCGTCCCCTTGTAAATGAGAACACCCTTTTGCTCATTGATGAGCCGTCCAAAGGGCTGGCGCCCATCATCATCGATCATCTGATCGAAGCCATCTACAGGCTGAAAGAACACATGATGATCATTTTGGTTGAGCAGAATTTTTACATGGCCAGCAAGTTGGGGAACGTTTTCCACCTTTTTGATGATGGACGAACCGTCCACAAGGGGCAAATGGTGGACTTGGTCCAGAGCGAGGAACTGAAGAAGAAATACTTGGGGATTTCAGGTGTCGTATAGGTTTTGAAATCCCGCAATGACGGGAATAGGATGCCGATTCCGAATACTCGGTCGGGTGTCCATTTACCCGGGAGCGAAGAGAAACCCTATGAGCACACAAGCAAAGGCGTGGCTTCCAAAATTGGCCGTTGTTGCCATCTTTCTTCTGCCCGTTCTTTTCATCAGCCCCAAGACCTACATCACGTTGACCATTTCCGGTGTGGCCATGGGGATGCTCCTCTTCCTGGTCTCCTCCGGATTCTCGCTGATCTTCGGGTTCATGAGTGTGCTCAACATGGCCCACGGGGCACTTTTCGCCTGGGGCGCCTACATCGGGTTCTCAACCTTCACCCTGATCAACAAGTGGACCGGGTGGGGAGGATCCGATTCGATCTTCTTAAACATGCTGATCTTTCTCCTGGTCCTCATGGTGGCGGGTTTGGGCGTTGCCATGCTGGGCGTGGTGACCGAAAGGCTGGTCATCCGCCCTGTGTATGGGAGTCATCTCTTCCAGATCTTTATCACGGTAGGGGCCATGATTGTGTTGGAGGAGTTGATTCGCATTGTCTGGGGACCGGACGATGAGGTGATGCCTGTTCCCATAAACTTCATCGGCTCCTGGGATCTCTTTGATGTGGTCGTGTCCAAATTCCCGTTAATCGCTATTGTTGTCGGGTTGGCTCTTTACGTCCTTGTCTTTATGATCTTGAGAAGAACGCGATTGGGAATGATCGTCCGTGCAGGTGTGGAGAATCCGGAGATGGTTCAGGTGATGGGGCACAATGTGTATCGTTATTTCACCGGGGTCTTTGCTGCGGGCTCGGCGCTGGCCGCCATCGGTGGAGGGATGTGGGCCACCTTCGTCAAATCCATCCACCCGGCCATGGGAGGAGAGGTCATCGTGTTTGCTCTGATCGTGGCAATCATTGGCGGCCTCGGGAGTATGACCGGTTCCGTGGTGGGGGCCCTGATGGTGGGGCTTTCGTATAACTATGTGGCGTACTTGATTCCCAAGGCAGCCCTGGGGATCACCATGCTGCTTCTGGTCATCATTCTTTTGATCAAGCCCACCGGGCTATTTCCAGAGGGAACGTAATTTGAACAAAGAGACCTTGAATCCTGTCCAGGCATTTCGGTTGAAAGAGCGAAAAGGTCGTTTCACGAGCCCTTACTTTTTCCTGAAGATGCTTTTGCTGGCCTTTTTCCTGGCGACTCCGTTTGTCTTCCGTTCTTTTGAGATCCTGGATGTGGTGCTGAAGATCATCATCTTCTCAGCCCTGGTGGCCAGTTATGACATTATTCTTGGCTACACCGGGATCGTGTCTTTAGGCCATGTCATGTACTTCGGGATTGGGGCTTATCTTGTCGGAATATTCGTTGGGAAGTTGGGATTGGTGTCCTATGGATATCTGGCTCTCGCTGTGTTGATCGCTGTGTTGATCTCAGGGATTCTCTCCGTGCTGATCGGGTTTTTTTCACTTCGGATCAGGGCTATTTTTTTTGCCATGGTCACTCTGGCCTTCATGGAGTTCATCTCTATTTTGGCCAGTCAATTAAGGTTCCTCACCGGTGGGGAGGACGGAATCAGCTTCAAGCTTCCCCATATCCTGGCGATCGATTACAGCTTAGGCCGCTTTCTCGGGATCGAGATCACAGGGAGGATTGTGAGCTACTACCTCATTCTTCTCGTCTGTCTCATCCTGTTTCTCCTGATGCTCCGTTTCGTCCAGTCACCGGTGGGCCGGGTCCTTCAGTCCATACGGGACAATGAACAGCGGTCCATTGCCTTGGGTTACAAGACCTATCTCTTCCAGGTTATGGCGTCCTCTTTCGCGAGTTGTGTCGCTGCCGTGACCGGCGCCTGTTTTGCGATCTGGGTGCGGTATGTGAGCCCGGATTCAAGTGTGAGCGTTTCCATCATGCTCGATGTGCTTCTGATGGTCATTGTGGGAGGGATGGGAACCCTTTACGGAGGAATTTTCGGAGCCGCCTTTTTGGTGATCACCCGGGCTTTTCTTCCCAAGCTGCAGACCCTGATGGCTTCTTTGCTGCCGGGTGTGCCTTTTGCAGCAAGGTTATCCGAACGCTGGTTGTTCTATTTCGGGCTTCTTTTTATCCTGATCGTGTATTTTTTCCCGAAGGGAGTGGTGGGAACCGCCCAGGAGATGATCTCCAGAAGAAAAGAGGAGTAGAATCAACTCACAGAAAAAGGAGAATGCGTCATGTCCGAACCCAAGATGATCAAAGCCAAAGGGGACGGCGTTGGAATCCACCTGGCCGCCTGGGAAGGAAAGGGGAAAGAGGTCCTCTGTGTTCATGGTATCACGGCGAACTGCAGGTGCTGGGACGTCATCGCGTCTTCTCTAGCCCCCAAACATAAGGTCATGGCCATGGATCTCAGAGGAAGAGGCCTGTCAGAAAGCCCTCCGTCAGGATACTCGGTGGAGAACCATTGCAAGGACATTCTGGCTCTCATGGATGACCAAGGACTGAAGAGCCCCGTGCTCATGGGTCACTCGCTGGGAGCGTTCATCTCTCTTGTCTTTGCTGCGAAAAACCCTCACCGTGTGGATCGATTGATCCTCGTGGACGGAGGGGGGAACCTGTCGAAAGCCCAACTCGACAAGGTGTTTGCAGGCATCAAGCCATCCCTGGATCGTCTGGGAAAGGTTTTTCCCGATTTCGAATCCTATCTGGCACCGCTGAAACAGGCTCCATTCCTGCAGCCGTGGAACTCTTTTTTCGACACCTACTTCCGTTACGAGGTTGAAGATGTGAAGGGGGGCGTGCGCTCCCGGATCCAGCCAAAACATATTGAGGAGGAAGCGGGGAACTTGCGGAACATGGACTCAAGCCAATTCTACAGCAAGGTTAAAGCCCCTGCTCTTATCTTGCGGGCCACAAAAGGAATGCTGGCCGAGGATGATCTCGTGTTGCCGGCAGACGTCGCAGAACGGATGGCTCGCGAGATTCCCAATGCCAGAAAGGTGGACGTGGAAGGAACCCAGCACTACTCCATCCTGTTTCAGCCCAGCCCGATCCGGGATCAGGCTTTGCTGGGGTTTCTGAAGTGATGTCACAAATCCCTGTCTTTCGCGTTCTCACCATTGAAGGAGGTAGAAGAGCTCCTGGTGTTCCTGTACCCCGAAACATGCCATGAACATCAAGTCCAGATAATCTTCGTTCTTCCCCTATATCTCTGCGAAGAAGTAAAGATGACATTTTGATCATGTCCGGGTCATGCTCCTGTCAGCTTGTGGGAATATCCTTATTCCAGGTCAAACAATGACTCATTGGAAGGACAGTATGATGATTTGCATCGGCCATAAGAACTTCCTCGAAAGCAGTCGCATCGACGAAATTCTGAGCCCCTACGGTCCTCGGGCAGCAAGGTTGAAACGCCTTGCAGCTGAAGTGGGAATGCTGATCAGCGCGACGGAAGGAAAGAAGGCGAAGAGCATGATCAAACTGAAGACCAGGCACGTTGTTCTCTGTGCATTGGAACCCGAAACTCTCAGATCGAAGTTGAGGCGAGTGAGGTCAACGCCCGGCATACGCGGATGACTATGAAGCGACGGAGCGCCTAGCGGAAAATGCTGATGAAAAGAGTTTGGAAGCGGATGTCGAAAACAGAAGCACGTGGAGACCGAAGTCTGTGCCGGTTTCAATTGCTTACTGCGATGAAACCGATAGAAGAAGCGGAGCAGACCGGAGAAGGCCCGAGCGACTCTCGCGGCCGACCATTGGGTTAGAAGAATGAAGTCCATAGCGAACCGATGAGGAGAGGGAAGCGTGACTGAACACAGGGCCAACAAGATTGCACCAGCCGCAACAGCTTTGATGATCTGGTTCCGGTCGGATTTTCTGGGAGTGATTCGGTGTATGCGATGGAGCTATGTCCCTCCCCTCATGGTCTACTTCGCGGCAGGCGTATCCGGTTTTACCGGTATCATCGAGGCCTTCTTTGTCAAGGAAAAACTCGGTTTGACGGTCGCAGCTCTGGCCAGCCTGGGATTTTGGGCTGGGCTCCCGTGGGCGTTGAAGATGCCGCTGGGGCACCTTGTGGACCTCTACTGGCGCTGGAAAGCGCTTTTCGTCTATCTGGGTGCAGGCGTAATGAGCCTCAGCCTGATGATCATGGTAGGCTTGACCGGATATCCGGGGCAGATGGCAGCCTTTCTGCCTCTGGACACCTGGTACGTGCTTTCCGTGCTGCTGGCTCCCATCGGGTTTGTGCTGCAGGACGTGGTCGCCGATGCCATGACTGTCGAAGCCGTTCCGGCAGAGCGGGAGGATGGTGTTCCATTCCCAAAAGAAGAACAGCAGCAGATGCATGTGACCATGCAGACTCTGGGACGCATCGCTATCGTAGGCGGTGGTGCTGTGGTGGCAGGCGCAGGCGGTTGGTTGGCCAAGGTCTTGTCCTACGAAGCGATGTACTGGATGTCCTTGTCCATTCCCCTTATCTCGGTGCTGGGAGTGCTGCTGGCCTCCTGGATGGGCAGGCGAAAATCCGCATCCGTGAAAGCTCGCACAGTGCGATCACCTGATACCGCAGGGCAGAGGCCGGTCCCCGTGGAAGGCTCGATCCAGATAGATTGGTCCATTCTGGGCGGCAGCGCCGCGTTTGTCACCCTGACACTCGCCCTTGGCTTGAGTGCGATCGCGCTGAGGGAAGAGCTCGTTTTTCTCGGATCCCTGGGGGTGATCCTGTTCTTGATGAGCCGACTCTTCCGCGGCATGGATCCGGCCAAGCGCCGCGAGATCATCGGTATTGCCGTCATCATCTTCGTATTCCGGGCCATGCCGGGCATGGGTGCGGGTGCCGGCTGGTGGCAAATGGACGTGCTCGGTTTTGATGAAGCCTTTTTCGGCACCTTGCGGCAGGTATCGGCGATCCTCGCTATTGCAGGAATGCTGGCTCTCCGCGGCTGGATGGGACGCCGGCCTGTGCCCTATCTGGTGGTTTTCCTGTCCTTGTACGGGACGGTAATGATGATGCCTTTTCTTGGAATGTACCACGGCTTGCACGAGTGGACGCAAACCCATTTGGGATTCGGTGCTCGCACCATTGCGCTCATCGACACCATGGCCGATTCCCCGCTGGGCCAGGTAGCGATGATTCCTATGCTGGCGTGGATTGCCAAGGAAGCACCGGCAAATCGAAAAGCGACCTATTTTGCCGTAATGGCCGCATTCACGAATCTCGCACTGTCCGCCAGCCAGCTGGCAACCAAGTACTTGAACAAAGTCTTTGTGATCGAGAGGGGTCAGTACAATGAACTGGGATTGCTGATGATCACTGTGGCCCTGTTAGGCCTAGTCCTGCCTGTGATCACTGTATTTGCGTTTCAATGGAGAGGAATCGGAAAAGGTCGGCGCCTCGTGAGTGAAGCGAAAGCGTTCTGACAAAAGCTCTTGCCGTGGCTCTTAGGACGGGCTTTTCAGGGAGACAGGAGAAAAGACAAGAAAGGAGATTCTACAATGTATTATAGATCAGTCATGCGACGACAACAGGCCCAGGCTCTGTTCCGGGTTGACGAGGTCGTGCGCAGTATTCTTTACTACATGCCGCTAGGGTTTGGATTCCTCACGGTGGTGCTGCACATATTCCCGAGGGGAACGTTCTAGCCCGTTGCCTAGATAGGATAGCAGGAGCAGTGTGGTGCAAGGCGATGGATGTCTCCCGCGCTGCGTTAGTCGCTGAAGAAAGACTCTTCCATCTCCACGGTCAGACCGTCGGTTTTCATCAGCCGCTTGAGCAGCCCTTCAATTTTGGGAAGCTCATAACCGAAGAAAAATCGGATGGATACAATTCCAAAAAGGTCAGGGTAGAGCGTTGCATCTGCAAGGAAATGCTCAGGGGCCTTTCTTTGAGAGACCGAACGATGAGGCGCTGAGCTTGGAGGAGATTGAAAACCGGTTTGACGGGAACGATATTGTCCTGCCGTTCAGCAACCAGTCCGCTCAGGGGCACTTCACTGCCCGTGTTGAAGGAAACGATGTCGTAGGCCCCATGTTTCCCGGATTGGAGATCAAGTGCTCTTTGACCAGGGTTGATCCTGACGACCCGGTCCTCGAGGAACCTGGCGCCGCGGTCCTCAGCCATTTTCTTTACATGCAAACGAACATCCTGAGGGCGGTAGATCCCGGAGAGCAGCCCTGGTCCCATGCCGGAATAGTAGTGATAAGGGGAAGGGCCGATGAGCGTGACCCTGTGGACGCGCTCAACATACGTGGCAAGGTTCAAGAGAACGGTGAGGTGGGCGTGCCCACCCCCGACTAGAACAAGATGCTTTCCCATGAGTCACATGCTCCGGACAGCGGCTTTCTTCCTCGCCGCTCAATGGAAGAAGAAAAGAAAAAAAGCACTTCATGAAGATTGGACCGCAGGGCCATGGCCTTGAGCCGGACTTTGATTCCGCCGGCGAATTCGGGTCTGAGCATGGGCTCTCCGCCAGAGATGGCAACTTGCGGCAGCCCATAGCTCTCGCCTCATCCACGATTCCGGTGACCTGATCAAAGGTGATCTCATTCTTTTGCTCGTGGGGAACCGGCGGGAATGCTTATCCAGCTGTGGCGGCAGGCGTGGTTGTAGCGGTAAGTGAGGTCGATTCTCAACCTCTTTTCCCTTCTTTCAGAATAGCAAAGAAGACGCGGCCTCCTGCGAGAGAAACATAAGCGTAGCGGTTGTTAGGGGCAGAGATCTCCTAGATGATTTTACCGGCCCACAGGATTTCGCAGAAGGTTTGCCACGGCAAAACCGTGATGTTGGAATCCAGCTTTCTTGGCAATAGCTCTCTTGAAACGATGAACGCCTTTCGACATTTTGTCTCTTCAACAAAGAGATGAAGACCCTTTGGTCGGTCCCCCACGTTTTCAGAAGACTTGATTTCAACTGCAGCGTCAGCATCTCCCAGGAGGAGATCGACTTCCGCTCCACTCGCAGTTCTCCAGAAGGTCATTGGAAAGTCGATTTTGCTGTAATGGCTGTAAGCCCAGCACTCCTGAAGGATAAAATGGCGGAAGTTGCCTCCCGACCAGGGTATCATCGAGGATCTGGTAGTACTCCCGAATGGTTTTCACCGAGACCCCCGCATCCCTTGCAGCGTTTGAATAGTTCAACAGCATTCCATTCGTCAGAGCGGCTGAAAACAGGAATTTCGAAAAGGCGGGCAAATTGCGCGTGAGCGCCTCGGCTTGGATTTCTTCTTTGATATTCCTTCAGGGGTTTTCATGACGAGTACACTATGACAGTGTGGCTATTAAGTCGAATTGTTTGTGATAATTTGGAGTAAAGCACAACTGGTCATGCATCTCCCGCCTCCTTAATCCCGTCCCTCATCGAGGTGTTCAAGTCATTGCTGCAAGTGTTTGTCTCTTTTCCTGCCTGATGAAAAAGGAGCGGTGCGCCACAGGGTGGGTTCGTCCAGGCTTTCTGGAGAGCGCATCGCTTAGGAAGAAGGAGAAGGTTCAGCAAATAGTTTTTTCAACTCTTCCTTGAGCACCTTGCCCATGGTGTTTCGCGGCAGGGTCTGCACCAGGCGGATCTCTTTGGGGCACTTCCAGTTGTGAAGATGCTGTTTGCAGAATTGGTGGATATCCTCAGGCTTCACCCTCGCTTTAGGTTTTGTCACCACGGCCGCAGCGACCTTTTCACCCCACTGATCATCACGGAGCCCGATCACTGAGGACTCCACAACCCCTTCAAAACGGTTGATGACGGATTCCACTTCTTTGGGGGAGATGTTTTCTCCTCCGGAAATGATGATGTGCTTGAGCCGATCGGTGAGGTAGTAGTACCCCTCGTCGTCCATTGTTCCGAGATCACCGGTTCTGAACCAGCCGTCCACAAAAGCCTTGGCCGTTTCTTCGGGTTTCTGCCAGTACCCCGGCGTGACCGCCGGTCCTTTGAGCCAGATCTCCCCGGTTTCTCCTGGGTTCACATCCTTATGGGTGTCAGGATTCACAATGCGAACTTGCAGCCCAGGCAGTGGAAGGCCAATGGAACCCGGTTTCTTTGTGCCTCTCAGCGGGTTGGAGAAGTTCATCCCCGTTTCAGACATGCCCTCGCGTTCCACAGGTTCTTTGCCGAAGGCCCGTTTGATCCTCTCAAAGTCTTTCACCATCAACGGTGCGGAACCGGAGGTCCACAACCGGATATGCTCGAAGTCGAGAGTCTTGCCTCCCACGGCGTCCAGCATCTTGGCGTACATGGAGGGCACGGCCATAAAGAGAGTGCACGCGAGGGTTTTCTTTTCCAGCAGAACAGGGATCACCGTTTCCGGAGAAAAGGCATCCAGCATGACCACAGGAGCCCCCGCGATCAGGGAGGTGTGAAGAGCGAAGCACAGGCCATGAACGTGGAAAAGGGGGAGCGCATGGCAGAGAACATCCGAGGGGGTGATCTCCCAAATGTGAAGGATGTTCTTGGCATCCTGAAGGAGATTCTGCTGGGTCAGCACAGCGCCTTTGGGTTTGCCCGTAGTGCCGGAAGTGTAAATGATGACCGCCGGATCGTCCTGGCTGGTGTCGGTTGACGAGATGATCTCGGAGGATTGCTTGAAGAAACCGAGGTCCTGATAGGGCTTTTGGGGATCGATCGCCAGGGTTTTCAGTGCAGGGTCGATCTCCCTGATCATCGGCTCCTGGCCAGAGCCGCACAGGACGAGTGCCGCCTGCACATCGCCGAGCAGGTAGTCCATCTCCGATTTCTTGAACCCGGGATTCAGGGGGACGCTCACGGCGCCGATCTTCAGGACGGCAAGATGGGCTGCGATGAAAAAGAGGCACTTGTCGAAAAGGAAAACCACCCTGTCGCCTTTGCTCACACCCAAGTCACGGAAGGTCTTTGCCAAGCGAGCGGCATCCTGGTTCAACTGAAGGCAAGAGACCTCTGTCTCCCTTTGACCTTTCCTGAGAAACGTGACGGCGGTTTTTTCCCCCCTCTTCAGAAAGGTGTCTTCAAAACAATCGCTTAGACTGTGACTGGTCATGATTCTTATGTCCGGAAAAAGGATTCCGCTCTATAGGCGACTATTCCTTGAGCAGCTTCTTGAGCACATCCGGCCGGTTGGTGGTGATCGCATCCACCTTCATGCCGATCATTTGCCTGAGGTCTTCCGGCCTGTCTGGGGTCCAAACAGATACTTTCAAACCGAGTTGGTGAGCCTCTGCCAGGGACTCTGAAGTCAGGTTCCTGAAAAAGGGAGACCAGATGCGGCCTCCGGCAGACTTCACCGCGCGAGGCGCTGATCCATTGAAATCGTCGATGTCGAGCCCTGCCATCCAGGGCGAAGGGCCGGGCTGGTTCGGTTTGAGGGTGTCTGATCCCGGCACGGAGATGGTAAGATAAACGGTGACCAGTTCCGGGGCGATCTTCTGGATATGCACCAGGTTGCGCCAGTCAAAGGAAAGGATCCATGTGCGTTCGGCGATGCCCTCCTCTTTGATCCTGTTAACCACCTGGTCCGAGAGGGCTTCGGGCGGCGGGGTCAGTGCCGATTCCTCCGGTGATGTCTTGATCTCCACGAAAAGCCGGATGGGGGGGATGCACGATTTCTTGAAAAGCTGAAGAACCTCCTTGAAAGTGGGGATCCGCTCTCCGTCCACCGCGGTTTGTTCAGGGTAGCGGCCGGCATAAGACGTTTTCGGCTGCAGGCGGCCGATGTCGTAAGTCTTGAGCTGGGCCACGGTGAGATCCCTCACGGCAGGCGGCCAAGCGGAGGAGATCCAGTTTCCGTCTGCTGTGCGGGCGATCTCGGGTTTCAGCCTGAAATCGTGGTGCACGACGAGCTCTCCGTCGGCTGAAACCAAAACGTCGAGCTCGATCCCGTCAACACCGAGCTCGCAGGCCCTGGCAAAAGCGGCCAGGGTGTTTTCCGGCGCCAAACCCGCAGCCCCTCGGTGGCCAATGATCAAGGGTTTCATGCCCGCTCCTTTCGCAGCAGGGGTCTGTGCCGGAGATGAGGTGGAACTCCCTACAGTCAGACACAAACCCGCCAACGCCATGAGCAATTTTCGGTTACTGAACCTTCCTTTCATTGAAAACCTCTTTTAGAATAGCGGGTCAATCGCTTCCGATGCGTTGCCCTGAATTCTAGGAGAAATACGCGGTTTCTTCAACGCCAAAAGAGGGAATGAAGGGTTGTCCCTCCAATTGCATTCTACGACAAGGTTCTGATAGTGTGGTTCGTGGACCTCGCTCATTGAGCGGGTATGCTCTCTTGCGCGGTAGCGGATTGGCCTGAAAAACGGTTGCAAGAAAATGACCGCTGCAATGGCGGCAAATCGCTTGAGGTGCGGCGGATAAGGGTTACTCAAAGGTTTTTTTATCATGGTTAGAACAATGACAAAAATCGGTTTCGGGCAACTTGATTCCATCCCTCAAACTCGGGCAATCCTCCCTAGTTCTCGAACAACTACGCCTTAAACACTCACCACAGTCAAGTTGGGCGGCCGCCGGCCAAAAGGATCGACGGGGGCGCTGATGGCGCCGTTCGCCTTTCTCGGTCCGTCCTACGACGAGACGTTGCACCGGCTCTACACGACCATCGCGTCGCGCAACATCTTTCAGAGGCTCTCGATCATTCCGCAGCTCCTGGCGGGGGAATCGCTCGCCGACTCGAGCCCGCTCGCGGCGATGATCGACCGGTACGTGGACGACTCGCTGGTCGCGCAGGTGGCGGACGCGCATCGCCGGCGCCGGCGCCTCTACGTCGGCACCGTGGACCTCGATGCGCAGCGTCTCGTCGTGTGGAACATGGGACTCATCGCGACGAGCGGGCGTCCGGAAGCGCCGGGGATCTTCCCCAAGGTGTTGCTCGCGTCCGCGTCGGTGCCGGTCGCGTTCCCGCCGGTCCTTTTGGATGTCGAGGCGGAGGGGAGGCTCTACGACGAGATGCACGTCGACGGGGGCGTGGCGGCCCGCGCCTTCCACAGCGGCGGCGTGTTCAACCCCGCGATCGCTGTTCGCCATAGCGCTGCGAGTGCTCGCCTCCTCGGGGAAGTCGGCGATGACAGGCGATCTCTTTCGCATTTATGCGTTCGCGCGCGAGGTGGGGGCGAGCTTCCGCTGGGTCACGATCCCCGAGGGCGTCGAGACCCAGGGAGACGAGGCGTTCGACCCGGTCAAGATGAGGAAGCTCTACGAGGTCGGATACCGGATGGCGATCGCGGGGCCGGCGTGGGCGACCCACCCCCCGGATTCCAGTTCGAGCTGGCCCCATGACGACCGGCGCACCCGAGGTCCGGCATCGACGTGTCCGGGGGTGTTCCGCCCTGGTATCGTCCACCGTGAGCGGAAGGGAACCGAGGTGTCAAGGTTGGTGTGAGATGGCTTTTTTCATGAAGAAGGACGAAGATCAGCTTCCATGCCGCATCTCGTTCAGTGCTTCGATTCGCAATCCGGTGATGGATTTTCAAACCCAAACCCGAGCGGTGCTCCCTCAGCTCTCAGTCCTGAGGGAATGCATTCAGCCCCGGATCTATGACTCGATGACTCTGCATGTTATAGAACCGGTTGTACGCTTTTGAAAACAAGACAATCTCATAGATGCCTGTGGTGGGAGGTATGCAAGGATGGTGTCGTGGATAGAATTAGTGAAGTCTTGCCGGCTTTAGAAAACATCAAGATGATGTGCCCTGGGATACTTTGAAATCACCGGCCAAGCGTTGCAAGATAATCCCTTTTTGAAAGGCCTCTGTATCAAGCCTCTCGACCCGCTCACGCAAAACCTGTTCCGTGACCAATCCTTGCTTGATCGCCATTCGGGCAAATTCAAGGTCCTTGTCTCTGGCGGAGACATATTTCCCCGCGATCAAGTCATGCACGTCCAGGCACCAACCGGTGACCCCACCCGTATTCTGACTCTTGATGGGGATCAGTCGTGTTTCCCATCCTGCCGGAAGATTGCGTGCAGTCTCTTTGCTGACCCCGTGAGCATAGTAGCCAAAAGCATCATGGAAGGGTGAAAGTTCCCCAATGCTTCCATCAATGATATCTGTCAGTTGAGGCTTGTTCTTTGGGAAGACGTCAGCTTCAACAGAGAGAAGAAAAAGGTCGGGCAGGTCTGGGAATTGAGCGAAAATCGAAGCGCTGCCAAGGATGATGATTTCGCTATCGTCGGCGATGCTCCCGGCTGCTCGAATAATATGCTCCAATTGTAAACGATTCATAGATCTTCCACCTTTCTTTCGGGCTCAGAATGCCGCAGAACGGACTGGACTGCCTTAATCGTGTTGCGTTTTCATCCGGCGAAAGCAATACGTTCAGAACCCGACTTAGCGGGCCATTGAGGATCTCGCCCCACTCTCGCCAAACAGGGAGTTCACCGTCTCGCGCTATCCACCGGAGGAGGTTCCTTTTCGCTATTTGGAGAAGCTGAGGATCTTTCTGTAAGCGGCGAGCAATCTCCTGGTGAAGCTGAAGACTTCTCTCCTCGATTCTTTTGTGGTCCGACCACATGGCAAGCTTTCCTTCCCTTCTTTGAACGGAGCTCCTCGTCCGTTGCCAGAGGAAAATCAATGCCGGATTTTCATCCTCTGAGGGCGAAGCCGTTCCAACACGTTGCCTTAAATTCTAGGAGAAATGCCAGGTTTCTTCAATGCTAAAAGGGGTGAGGTCCCAAGAAGTCTCTTTTTCGGAGCCAGTTTGCTCCCTTTGTATCTGTCCAGGAACTCGATCCAGTGGACGGTCAGGGTGACGGCGGTGAAATCCTGTTCCCCTTTTCCTTTCAGGAGGTAGGGTCGCATCTCGTTCAGCGCTTCGATTCGCCAATCCGGTGGCGTGTTTTCGAAACCAAATCCGGTCGGGGCTCCCTCAGCACTGAATCCCGAAGGAAGGCATTGACGCGCAGTTGGGCACCAAACCTGCGCGTGAGTTCGGCAGGAAAATCTTAACAGGAATGTTGCGCTCTTTCCAATGGCGTCTTACCTTCAACACCTCGCCGAAAGGCCACTCGTAGGCGATAGCACGGATCTGTATGCGCTCGCGGGGGATAGTGCTGCACCCGATACTCTACGTTAGGAAGCACCTTGGCGATATCCAGTCCCATCACCCCCCGGTAAACGGCGGGGGCAATCCCGTGGCAACTGATGTAAATGTAGCCGTCAAAACCGGTGGCGATCAAGGCATCGACGCGCTCGGGGGTAGGAAGCAACGCGTTGGTCTGAACCACCAATTCGAGCCAGGCGGCGAGCACATAGGAGATCTTCTCAAAAATGCGGAGATCGATAAAGAGCTCTCCCATATTGCAGAATATCACATGTCCCCTGGTCAGGCAGGTCTGTGAATAAAGGAAAACTCATCGACAATCTTCCTGAAGAGCTCCTCGTCCATGAAGCCCATCGGCAGTTCTTTCGAAGCGTGAGGATAGGGGCAAGTCTTGCAGGAGGCATTGCAGTAGGAATGGATATCAAGAATCAAATTTGAGGGGTAGCCCTGACGGAGATGGTTGCCGAGACGCATCGGCGCAACTTCCTTCGTTGTCGACATTGCCGTTTTCTCCAAAGTGTTCTCTTACTGCAGATTCATTACTATTTGAATCACGCAAAACAAATCCGCAAGACGATATGATACATTACACCTGTTTTCCAAAAGGATACGGTAAGCAATGTCCTTTAGCGGTCATGGCAAACGCATCAAAAGGGCAAACTCTAGAAAGCGGAAAGGCGAGTTATTGGAATTGCCAAGTATTGTGGGTGAGGGGAGGTGATAAGAACTTGCTTCAGATGGGTGGGGGTATAAGGGGATTTGGCCTTGTGTGTCAAGGGAAAACCTGGCACAGGATGTTGAGGGCCGGAGAATTCACGTGTGCGAGGGCGTTCCGGGCTGGCACAGTCCGCTGAGGTGCTTTTCGAGCGCGGCTTCATAGATCCGCTTCATGTTGAAGAGACTAACCGGTCCGGGCAGCTTCGTCAAAAACCAATTTTTTATATATCGTAAATTGGTCTTGACTGGTTTACGACAATACTTAAATCAGTCCGGCCTGCACCGAGACAGTGCTGAGTCTGAAGGATCTACTGCCGCGGCTTAACCCACCAGGCGGGACTGAACGGGTGATTCCCACCTTTGGCGATTTTCAAATCGCGGCCCCGCTGGACCACTCCCCTTTGGTAAGAATGTGTGCCGCCGGCTTCTACGCTCGCCGTTCAGGGCAGCAGCCCTGCATTCCGGAGAGCCGTGCGCGCCGCATCGGCGCCCAACGCTTCGACCAAGGGTTTCAGCTGCTCGGCTACCTCCGGGCTGAGGCGCCGGATATCGCCTTCCCAAGGAAAGCCCTGCAGAGTCACGTTGCTGCAGGGAGATTCTCCGAATCCCGCCAGGGCCGCCGGCTTGGCCTGGAATACCGCCACGATGATGTTGGCGAAAGGCGATGCTATGTTCTGCCCGAACGGCATCCGCTCGGAAAGGCGGGAGAGCAACCGCTGCCAGGTGAAAAGCCCATAGCCGCGGGTGACCACCTCCGTATCGCCGATCGAAAAGCAGCCCTCGTGAGGCCGCTCGTTGGAATTGAAACTGCTGACCGTGATGACTGCATCCAGCTGCTTCGCGGCGGCGGCGGCCTCGATGAAATCGCGAAGCTCACCGGCCATCCGCCAGTTGACCGATCGTAGGATGGCGCGCGCCATCGCCTGCTTCCAGTCGGCCGCGGCATCGGCAGCAAGTGGGATAAGCGTATAGCTGCCCTGGGATCTCAGGTCGGCCTCGATTTGCCGGCCGATGAAGCCGGGAATGTCCCAGCCGAGGTCGATGGAGTTCGTGAACCCGTCGAAGCGCAGCGACCCGATGTGGATGTTCGTGATCTCAGGTTCCAGCACGTTCAGGACGCCGATCCGCGACCCCTGCGGGAGCTTCAGGGAAACCGGAGCGCTCGCGCATCCCAGCGCACCCGCCATCATTACCATCAATGCCGCACGAAGAAAGCGCATGTGTCTTCTCGGGAATAAGAAATTGCTTCAGATGGGGCGGAGTAGGTGATAAGAACTCGCTTCAGATGGGGCGGAGTATAAGGGAAGCCGTCGTTGTGTGTCAAGGGAAAACCTGGCACAGGATGCTGAGGGCCGGAGGATTACGAGGGCCGTGTAGCCGATTTCTTTGGGTTTGCTTGTCCAGGAAGTCGATCCATTCTACGGTCAGGGTGATAGCCGTGAAATCCTGTTCCACTTTTCCCTTCAGAAGATAGGGCCGCATCTCGTTCAGAATGTGGCAGAACCGGTGATAGACTTTCGGGAAGAAGACCGTCTCGTAGATGCCGGTGGTGTCCTCGAAGGAGACGAACTTCATGGGATCGCCGTCCTTGGTTTGAACCGTCTTGCCCGTGACCAACCATCCGATGGTGGTGATGTGCTCGCCTATGTGGAGATGAAGGTCGCAGGCCTTCACGTAATGCAATCCCTTTAAGACAGCTTTGTAACGGTCCAGGGGGTGGATGGAAAGATAGAAACCAAGGGTGTCGAGTTCGTGCTTGAGCATAAGAGAGGGCAAATAGGGAGCAGGACAAATCCCCCTCGCCCCCCCTTTATGAAAGGGGGGAGTGATTTTTGGTATCCCCCCTTTGGTAAAGGGGGGAGGAAGGAGGGATTTAGTAAAGGGGGGCAGGGGGGATTCAAAGAGGTCGAGAGAGGAATGCGACGCGGGGGTGTCGAAGAAGCGGAGGGCCTTCCAAAGAAGAGCAGGTCGGGTTCCCCCATGGGCGATGGAATCAAAGCAGCCTGCCTTGATGAGAACCCGAATATCCTGGAGGTGGATGTGGCCGGAGGTTCGAAGGAGACAATGGTCGAGGCTTGTAAAGTGCCCGTGTTTGGATCGTTCACGGACAATGAACTCCACTCCCTCCTTTGAAAGCTCCTTGAGCTGCATGAGGCCCACCCGGATGTCTTTGTCCCTCCCCGTATACTTGATCTCGCTTTCATTGATGTCCGGGGGCAGGACCCTGAGCCCCATGCGCCGCGCTTCCGAGAGGTAGCCGAAGGTGGAGTAGTAGCCTCCGCCGTTGGAGATGACCGCTGCCATGAATTCGGCAGGATAGTGGGCCCTGAGATAAGCGGACTTGTAGGCTACCAGAGTGTAACTGGCCGAATGGGGCTTGCAGAAGCTGTAGCCTTCAAAGCCCATCATCATCTGCCACACCTCTTCGATCTTTTCCTCGCTCACCCCTCGTTCGCTTGCCCCTTTCACAAAGCGGGAATAAAAATCGCGAAGCTTTTTCTCCCTGTGCTTCTTGCTCACCACTTTGCGGAGGGTGTCGGCCTCTGCCGCGTCAAACCCGGCCATAGCCATGGCGGACTGGCTGAGCTGCTCCTGAAAAACCATGACCCCAAGGGTTTCTTCCAGCACAGGGCGCAAAAGAGGATGAGGAGGTTCCCAGGGTTCCCCGTGCAGCCTGGCGACCCACTCTCGGATGCTCTGGTTCGATGCCGGCCGGATGATGGACGTCACGATCACGTTGAGAAGGAAGTGATCGAGACGGGAGTACTCCTCAAAGGCAAAGCCCGAGCTCACCTTCTTGAGCGTCTGCCTCGTGGCAGGGCTTTCAAAATAAAAGACGCCGAAAGTGTTTCCGTCATAAAAAATTCTCACCGCCTCCGGATCATCCGTCGGATCCCAGCTTGCATAATCGATCTTGCGGCCGTAATTCTTCTCCACCAGGGCAAGGGCATCCCGGATGACCGCAAGGCTGCGGTTCCCCAGCAGGTCGATTTTGACAAGCCCTGCCTCCTCCACTGCATCCTTATCCCACTGAAGCACCTGCAGACCGCTTGCGGAAATTTCCACCGGGCAGTAGCGGCGGATCTCGTCAGGCACAATGACCATTCCTCCGCAGTGGACCGAGAGGTGATTGAGATGGTCCTCGAGCTGAACAGCGGCGCTCAGTATCTCGTCCCAGGGTTTCTTGAACTCGACGCCTCTCATCTTGGGATGGTTGGCCAGATCCTTCCAGACGCGCTTCAGGTGCCAGCCGTAACCGATTTTGCCGGTTACCCGGATGATCTCTGCATCGGTGAGACCGAAGACCTTGGCCACCTCCCGGAGGCTGGACCTGGCGCCGTAGGTGTTATGATTGGCCACCATGGCAGCCCTTCGGTTCCCATACCGCGCAAACACATAGTCCACGATCTGTTCCCGTTCGTCCCACGCAAAGTCCACATCGATGTCCGGAGGATCAAGCCGTCCGGGATTCAGGAACCGCTCAAAGAAGAGGCGGTGCTTGATGGGATCCACGTGGGTGATCCCGAGAGCATAGGAGACGATGGAGGCTGCCGCACTTCCCCTGCCGCAGGATCGGCCCGCCTTCCGGGTGATGTCCGCGACGATGAGGAAGTAGTGGGCGAAGTTTTTCTCCCGGATGATGTTCATTTCGTGCTCGATGCGACCCGATATCTCCTTGGTGATCTCGCCGTAGCGCCATCGGCACCCTTCCAGGGTGGCCTGGTACAGGGTGTCATACGCTTCTTTGTCGGTCATCTCGTTGAAACAGGGAAAGATGATGCGGCTGAAATCCCAGTCGGTAAGGCATTGTTCGGAAACTGCGACGGCGTTGCGGATCGCTCCGGGAGCATGGGGAAACTGGTCTATCATGGACCGGGGGGAGTTCAGGAGATTGTGTTCCCGGCAGGTGTCCCCGTACTTGAGTCGGGAGAGCTTGGTGTTCAGGGCAACGGCGCGAAGAACCCGGTGAAGCGCGAATTGGTCCCTGTGGAGGAGATAAACCCGGTTGGTTGCAAGAGGCGGGATCTCGCTCTGGCGTGAGAAAGCATAGCAGGCGGCCATGTTGTAGCCCGGCGACATTTCCACAAAGAGGGCTTCCATGCTGTCTTTCCTGAGGGCTTTCAGAAGCGTGAAGTCATCCGAGAGGATGATGAGGCCATGGCGCATCTCCTTTAAAGACTTGATGAGGTCAAAGTCCTGTTGACACTGACGGGCTGAGATGATGCGGCAGAGGTTGGCATAGCCGTCGTGATTTCGGACAAGGAGCACAGCCCGGTGGTCATCCGTGAGAATCTCGCTTCCCACAATGGGGCGAAGCCCTTGTTCCTTGGCGGCTTCGACGAAGGAGATCAGACCGTAGAGGCCGTTGGTGTCGGTGAGGGCGAGGCGGTCCATTCCCTGCTCAGCGGCGGATTGGCAGAGCTCTTCAAGGGTGGCCATGCCCCATCCTGGGGAGTAGTGGGAGTGGACGTTGAGATGAACAAAGACGCTCATACTTCGCTACGGTAAAAGGCACAAGGTGCAAGGTTCAAGGTGCACGGAAAAGATTTTTCTTTTGTAATTGTTCTCATGTTTTTGCCCTTGTACCTTGCACCTTGTATCGTATGCCTTCCCATGTACCTTGAACCCTGGACCTTGAACCTTCTTCATGCGGTTCTGCCGTACTGGATGAAGGCTTCGCCGTGTTTCTCCCGGATGCGGTCCAGCGCGCCGATGACCTGGGCTTTCTTCTTCTCCTCATGAGGGGTAAAGGCGAAAAGAGAGAGCTGGGCGCTGGGCGCTGAAAACTCCTTGAACCATATTTTCATGAATCTCACTCTCACGCGTCGCCGGCAGGCCTTGAGGAACGCCGCTTCAAGAGGCCCGTACAGATCAAACTCCCAGAAACTGGGTTTGGGAATTTGCACATGGCAAGTGACCTCTTCCTGATCCGTGTATCGGAAAGTGATTCCTGCTTTTCGAGGGAGCAGGCTCCGGGTTCGAAGCTGGTAGGAACACTTTTCAACCAGCCTGTAGAGAACCCCGAGCAATTTCCCGTCATCGTTCTCATCCTGGGGAAGGCTCACTTCTTCAGCGACTGTGGGCTCTGTGGAGGGAGGAAAGACGGGTGTGAGATCAATGCCGAGAGCCCTCTGGTGAATCACGTAGGCCTGCTGGCCGAAAACAAGTTTCAGGCTGCCCATGTCGAGGGCCACAATCTGGCGCACCAGAGTGATGTTCAGTTCTTCAAGAAGGATTCTCCTTCGCACAGGACCGATGCCGGGAAGGACGTTCACCTTGAGAGGGGCCATGAAGGAGGGCTCGCGGCCGTGGTCCACGTCAAGAATACCCTCTCGCTGGATGACACGGGAGGCAATGCTGGAGACCATTTTGTTGCTTGCCACTCCCGCGGTTCCTGAAAGCCGGGCCTGTTCCTTGATCTCCCGTCTGAGACGGTTTGCCGCGTCTTTGGCTTTTCCCCAGAGGCGATCCGTGCCTGTTACATCCAGATAGATGTGACCCGGATGGGAAGTCTCCCAGAGGGGCGTATACCGAGCCACCACACCGGCGAGGACCTGGCAAGCCTTTGCCGTGAGATCATGGTCCGGAGGAAGAACGGTCAGGCCGGGACAGAATTTCATGGCCTTGCCGAGGGGCATGCCTTTGAAGATGCCTTCCTGCCGGGCTTCGGCGGAGACGGAGAGAAGGAGGGCTCGTTCGGAATGAGGGGGGGCTACGGCCACAGGCCGGTCCCTGAGCTCCGGCCGGACGACCCTCGCCACGGCAATGGG
>CAZOLJ010000041.1:38942-41616 GCA_964580575.1 uncultured Desulfobacteraceae bacterium | reverse complement strand
CATGCAGAAACAGTTTATCCGAGGAATGACGGAAACGGAGAAATAGTAACAGTTTAGCTCTTTGAAATGGATTGGCTCAGGCCATGGCCTTTTTCTGTGTTTATTTCAAAGAGCTAAACTGTTATGAAAAATAGGGTGTCCCATGGCTCAGGTAATTTTGAAAAACGTGACCAAGAAGTTCGGAAAAACAGAAGTGATCCACGGCGTGAGCTGTGACATCCGGAATGGGGAATTCGTCGTCATCCTCGGGCCTTCAGGATGCGGCAAGTCGACACTCCTTCGTATGGTCGCCGGCCTTGAAGAGGTGACGAGCGGGGACGTGCTGATCGGCGACAGGGTAGTCAATCGTCTGGAACCTGCGGAGCGGGACATTGCCATGGTCTTTCAGAACTATGCGCTCTATCCCCACATGACGGTCTACAACAACATGGCCTACGGGCTCAAAATCCGCGGGATGGACAAAGCGGAGATAGAGAGCCGTGTTCTCCGTGCCGCCCGGATCCTTGAACTGAGCGAATTTCTTCAACGAAAGCCCCGCGAGCTCTCCGGCGGCCAGCGGCAGCGCGTCGCCATGGGACGATGCATTGTGAGGCAACCCAAGGTCTTTCTTTTCGATGAACCCTTGAGCAATCTCGACGCCAAGCTCCGGGTGCAGATGCGCCTTGAGATCAGAAAACTTCATGAAGACCTCAAGGTCACCAGCATCTATGTCACTCATGATCAGGTCGAGGCCATGACTCTGGGGGATCGCCTGATCGTGATGGATCAGGGATATGCGGCGCAGATCGGAACTCCCCTCGAAGTCTATGAAAAGCCTGCTTCCACTTTTGTCGCAGGATTCATCGGTTCCCCGTCCATGAATTTCCTGACCGTCCGGCTCAGTGCGGACGGCAGGAGATTCGAGCATTCAGGGATCACGGGTCTTTCTCTCCCGGAAGGAGGGGCTCCAGGTCAGGGGGGGCAAGAGGTGGTGCTCGGCATCAGGCCGGAGCACTTCGAGTTCACCCCGGAGCAAGAGGCGGTCATGCGCCTTCATGTGGATCACGCGGAGATTCTTGGAGCAGACACCCTGGTCTACGGCCACTTTGGTGAAGACAAAACTTCTCTAACCATTCGCCTGCCGGCAGTGCACCACCTGGACAAGAATACGATCCTGCCGCTCCGGGCTCTCCCCAGGAACCTGCATCTGTTTGAGAAGGAAAGCGGGCATCGAATCCCTTCATCCATGTCGTGAGCATCGGGACAAGCATTTCGGTCAGAGCTTTAGAAGTTTTGTGGACCTCGAAACCGACCTGTGGGATACTTGATCGCGAGATCTCCCTCTTTTGTCTCGCTCTGTATTGACTGGATTTCTCCTCTCAAAATAACGGAAGACCGAAACAGGCAGGTCAACGATTTCCTACGGTCCAACCATGATGTCCCGCAGAAATCTTTTTTTGTCCCTCACCAGCGGCCTGCTCTTGGGGCTCCCCTGGGCTGTGCCCCCTTTGTTCTTTACCGTTTTTATCGCCTGGCTGCCCCTTTGGGTGGTGGAGCTGGAAACTCGGAATCACCCGAACCCCTACATCCTGTTCAATTATGCCTTTGTCAGTTTCCTCTTGTGGAATATTTTGGGAACGTGGTGGATCACACAGGCACAGTGGCTGGGGGCTATCCTCATCATCTTGGCCAATGCCCTTGTGCAGGCTCTTGTTTTCTGGTCCATAAGCCGCGCTCGAAGGGTCCTGAAAATTCCCCTGTTGGTTGCTTTTGTGGTGATCTGGATGGGGTATGAATATTTTCATGAATCGTGGGACCTGGCCTGGCCCTGGCTCAATCTGGGCAACGCCCTGGCCACAGCACCCAAACTCATTCAGTGGATTGAGTACACGGGGGCTCGCGGCGGCACTCTATGGATTATCCTGGTCAATGTTGCGATTTTTAAACTGGCGGGCACCTATTGGAAAAGGGGGTTGGGATCCATCGTGCCTATGGGGGCCGTAACCGTTCTGCTGATTTCTATCCCTGCTCTGGTCTCCTATCATATGTTTACCAGTTTCAGGGAGGTGGGAGAAACGGTCACAGTGGCCCTGATTCAGCCCAACCTAAATCCCTACACGGAGAAGTTCGTGCCTGAAAAGCAAGCCCAACACTTGGAAGAATTTTTCAGGACAGCGGATTCCATCCTCGACGAAGAAACCGGCTACCTCTTCGGCCCCGAGACCCTCATCGTGCAGCAGATTGACGAGAGAAATCCTTCCGCATCACCTCTCTATCGTCAGCTTACGGATTTTCTCTCAAAACACCCAAAGCTCAATTGTGTGGTGGGGGTCCACAGCTATCAAAAGGTTGGGGAGCATGTCCCGGCCGGGAGCCGTTTCAACAAGGAAGAAGGCTTCTTCTACGAGGCCTTCAACACCGCCCTTTTTCTTTCACCCGGATCTGAGGCCCAATTCTATCACAAGACCAAGCTGGTGCCCCTTTTCGAACGCATGCCTTTTGTGCAATCTCTGGGCTTCCTTGGAAAATACTCTCTGGAACTTGGCGGGTATAGCGGCACCTACAGCCTTCGTCAGGAGAGACATACCTTTGTATCCGCCGACGCTTCCGTCGCCATTCTGCCCATCATCTGTTTTGAGTCGGCCTTTGGTGCCTACTGCGCCCTGAACCTTCCGGAGGCAAAGGGCTTTATCTG
>CAZOLJ010000041.1:0-38842 GCA_964580575.1 uncultured Desulfobacteraceae bacterium | reverse complement strand
ATTGCAATGGGAGCGAAGGTCCCCATCGTGCTGGGGTATCTTGATTACCGGCGTAAAGTCGGCGGCATAGGGCCGGTCGTTCACCCGACCGGAAATATGGAAGCGGATATGAAAATCATCAAGGCCTTTTACGTTGACGTCACCGCCAAATATCCCGAAAAGGCCCTGAGCTCCCCTGCGTCCGAGGAGTGACAAATACCTCTCTGAAAATGCTGCCGAGGTGCTGCTGAGTGCGCAACTCATGGCAGGTTCTCTTACAAGAACCGTAACGAGTTGCCTTGCTCCGGCCTCACCGCCTACCCAGCCGGATTCTTGAGTTCCTCGTATCTGAAGCAATCTACTACGTGATCGTTTACCATGCCGACGGCTTGCATGAACGCGTAACAAATGGTTGGCCCGACGAACTTGAATCCTCTTTTCTGCAAATCCTTGCTCATAGTTTCAGATTGAGGAGTGGAGGGGGGAATATCCTTCATTCTTTTCCAGGAATTCTGGAGGGGTCTTCCGTTCACGAACTGCCAGATGTAAGTATCAAAGGTCCCAAACTCTTCCCGTACGCCAAGAAAGGCTCTGGCATTGGTGATCGCCGCATGGATTTTGAGCTTGTTTCTTATGATCTCCGCATTGGCGAGCAACCGGGAAACGTCTTTGTCGGAGTATCGGGAAATTTTCCGGGCATCGAAATGGTCAAAAGCCCTTCTGTAGCCTTCTCGTTTTCTAAGGATGGTGGACCAGCTCAGCCCTGCCTGTGCACCCTCCAAGATCAGGAACTCGAATAGGCTTCTGTCATCGCGACTGGGTACGCCCCATTCCTCATCGTGATAGAACTGCTCCAATTCGCTCCGATTGGCCCATTCACAACGTTTCATAGGTCATCCTCTAGATTAGGGTTTCTCTGCCGCCTGCAACTTCCTGGCTCGGGTGCGCTGCTGCTTTTTGTATGATTCCACTTCCCGAAAAGCCAGAATCTTACGGCCTCGGTATTGCTCATAGTCGCGAATGAATTCGGCCGCGTCCTTATACGGGCCGGCTATGTGCCCAGGGCGTTTCGAGTCCGCGAAAAAGAAGGTCTGGCCATCGCGCCTGAAACTCGCCATCCAGTGCAATCGAAGTGTGTTCCCGGCAACGTGCATCGGAGCAAACTCGATCATGAGATACTTCGGATCGAAATGCGGGTCAATGCTTCTGAGCGTCTCGACGCCAAAGCGTGATAGATCTACGCACACCCCGCTCTTGGTGGCGAAGAACTGGGACGGCGTGTAAATCGGGAAGTCATTATTCTTTGCTCTTTGGGTCTCCGAGAGACGCATCGCCCGCTCCGTGTCATAAGAGAAATTGGCTGAGACCCAGGCGCTGATGTCTTCAGGGGTCTTCCAGACCTGCAAAGCCTGTTCGTAGGATTCGGCAGCCTTGAACACAGCGGTTGTATCCCGTGGGGACTCCGGTGCATCTGAGGCAGAGTCGGCCGGATGAACACGACCCGCAAAGCTGGTCAGAAAGAAGAGGATAAGCAAAAGAAGACACTTAAACATTCTATGCCTTTAGGACGCAAACATAACTCTTAGCGGAGCCGCAAGTCTCGGTTGGTCGCCCCATACGCTCAATTGGTCACCACACCAGGGGGAACAAGCGCTTTCGCCTCTTGGCGAATTCAGGGTATCCTTCAATCCCGAAGAGCACTCTCTCTTCAATTCCGATCCGTAGAACAATCGCGGGCACAAGAGCAAAAACAAAGATGCAGAGCGTCACCCAATTCAAGAAGTAAAGGACAACGCCTGCATTGAGGAGGATCATCCCCGCATAGGCTGGATGCCTCGTAAGACGATAAGGCCCGGATGACACAATTCGGTGTTCTGGGAGAGTCCGGACTCTGTGAGAATAGAACTGCCCCAGTGTCCAAATCGCCCACAACCGGTAGCAGACACCCGCCAGGAAGATGATTAAACCGGCAAGATGAGCCGCAGTTGGCGCTCGCCAAACCGAAGGGAACCAAAGGGCCGAAAGAAACGTGAGAGCTTGTCCCATCGCATAGATCTGGCAAGTGGCAAAATCCGATGTGGTCTTGCCTTCGGTACTCAGATCCCTTTTGGCGATGGGCGTCTCCACCAAAATCCACAAGATATAGAGGCCGGCAAATACAGCATCCAGATTCACGGGGTACCCGACCCATAAATTCGGTACCCGCCAGTGTCTTAATACGGCAAGCACCATGATTCCCAGAAGGAGGAGAACTGACATTAGTGCCGGTGTGAGGTCTTTACGTCCCATGTCAATCATCGGATGGTCAGGTCAGGGAAAATATACCCATCGAGCTCTTTCAGGCTAACGACGGCGTTCTCGCGGATATCTGCGTGGTTTATCGCGACCGACTCCACACGGTTGATTGGTTTTCAGTTCCTTCCTATACACCTTCTGCGTTTTCACGCTGTTGTACCCAAGACTGGGATAAAAATCATGGGCCTCCTTTCGCACAGCGTTGCTGCGCACGACAATGCGCGAGTAACCTTGTTCCTCTGCCCATTCCTCAGCCGCATGGATCAGTGCCCGGCCCACACCCTTTCGGCGATGTCCCGCATCGACAACCAGGCCGCCAATCTCAGCAAGGCGCGGCGAGTACAGAAGCTGGCGCGGCATCATGTGGATCCAACCCACGATGCCATGGCCACCCAGTTCGGCAACGAACACAGCATGTCCTTCCTCTTTGGCCAGTGAAACCAACTGCCTCTCCACCTCCGACTTCCGCATCGGATAGCCTAGTTGACCAGCTAACCGGGCCAGTGCTTTGCCGTCCCCCACTTGTGCGCCTCTGATCACAAGATGTCCCGTGTCCATCAGCTCAAGTCCACGCCTTTCTTCCCTAAGGAAGAATTCAGTTGACGGTGAAGCCAAAGCAGGCTTGGTTCCCTGATCGGTCGGCAAAAGACCTATTTTTTGGAAAAATACTTCACACGGTCCATGCCCTTGAAATCCGAGTCTTGTGTCCAGATGGTGGCGGCGAATTCTATGGCCGTTGCGAGAATGATACTGTCAGCCATGGGAAGCTTATGCGCCAAGCTCAGTTTCGAGGCAGCAATGGCCAGGGAAGAGGTGAGATCCACCACCTTCCCTTTCCGCATGGCAGCCGCCGCTTGCAGTGCTTGATTTTCGCCAGACTCTCGAAGTGCCACCTTAAAGACCTCATAGAGGGTCACCGTCGGAACAACCAGCGAAGCGATATCTTTAAGGGGAACCAGGAAATACTTGGCATTCGGCTCGTCGGCAAAATAGGCAAGCCAACCTGAAGAATCCACTAGGTTCATACCCTGTCTTCCTCTCGTTCGAACTCCGTATTTATGCCTTTGAGAAACCCGCGGAGTTCTTTGATATCTCGTTCAGGGATAAGTTCGATCCTTCCGCTATATTCGATGACCTGCATTTTCTGTCCCGGGCGAAGATGCAGCGCCTTCCTGACTGTCTTCGGGATGACAACTTGATATTTGGGTGATACGGTTACAGTCTGCATACCAATGCCTCCATCGATCTTACACTGTAATACAATAATAGGATCGATTGAGTATGTCAACTACGTTAATCGCAAGGTCGCCTTCACTGAATGGTACGTGGTTTATCGAATGCGCGCAGAAAAGTGATATCGATTCGCTAGAGGCAATTCATTCAGGCGTTCTTGGAAGGCCGATTCTGATGGCAAAAACGTTGTTCTAAGGCTGGATGAGGTGCGATTTGCTGCACCTTATCTCATGAGTACGATCAGTTGCCTTGGTCCGACCCCAGCACAACGACCCAGCACACCCACAGACACGGAGAACGCAAGCTCAGAGCCTCCTGTCTGGTCTGGATTCCCGCCTTCGCGGGAATGACATCTCAGAGGGCGGTTCCCTACTGAATCGGCGACGTGGCTGTCGGAGGCGGAGAACAAGAATCTTTTCTGGATTCCCCCGTATCGAGTACGGGGCAGGCTGGGTCAAGCCCGGAGTGACGGCTCAAAGGTGCGGCGGACTCCAAATCCCTCTCGAACGGCTGTCCGACAACTCGCGTTCAGCCTCCATCCGCCCTTCGATACCTCAGGGCGAACGGAGGCCAGCCTGTGTAAGTCTTTGTTGTTCCGTTCGTGGTGAGGTATCGAACCATGAACGGAAAGGCTCCTCGCCTGGTTGTCGGACAGGCTCCCGACCTCCCTTTAATAAAGGGAGGCAAAAGGAATTCACGAGCTACGTGGAGGTTCGCATAGCCAGGATGGTTTGGATGATTTCGGCGAAACCTTCTCCACCTTCCTGGCTTGCCACATAAGCAGGGAGGTGCTTCATGCGGTCGGCGAAGTTGAGGATGTTCTTCACGCCCGCTGCATGCGGAAAATACTCGAACATGGGTTCGTCATTGAGGGAATCCCCGCAGAAGATGAAGCGGTCCTTGTGGTCATCCAACTTTAAGCTCCATTGCTCCTGCACAAAGAGCTTTGTCATCCCGACTTTGTTGTAGTCCCCGAACCAGCCATTGACATGGACAGACGACACTTTGCAAGTGGCGCCATGCTTCTTGAAGATGTCACAGATCTTTTCAACTTCTTTCCAGGGCAAGGGTTTCACGTCCTCAGTGTAATCAATGGCCAGGTCCGTTTCCCTGTATTGCTGGTCGCTGGCAAGGGCTGTGCCAGGAACGGAACGAAGGATCTCATCTTTGATCAGGCTCAGGCTATGGCGGTTCTCCTCCCGAACTGGATCAGGATCCATAAATCGCTTCTTGACCTTTTTCTCCTGCTGGTCGTACCAGAAATAGAGAGCGCCATTTTCACCTACTACCCCGTCCACCGGCCACATGCGCGCGATGTGGTCGCACCATCCAGCAGGCCGACCTGTAATGGGGACTACCTTCAATTGCGCTTCTTTGAGAGACCAGATGGCCTGGAAGGGCAGGGGGCCGATTTTCCCGTGAGTGGTGAAGGTGTCGTCTATGTCGAAGAAGACGCCCAGAAGATTCTTCGCAACGTATGCCGGGAAATTCCTTATAGGAGTCATCATGGTGGTTCCGTTAATCCAGTTCTCCTGTCACCACCCACTCCACCGATTCCGATGAGGAGCCTGTTTTGAGCAGGGTGCCGATGACAGGGATTTCGGAAAGATGGAGCGCCTTCACTTGTTTCATGACCTCGGGAATGAGAGCAAGAGGGACTGGGCAGGCTGTCTTGACCGGGAGCATCCTCACGCCCTTCGATGTCTCGCTGCGAACGGTGGTGGTGATGACCCGAAGAGGTGCGATCATCTCCTGCTTGGCAAAGGCCTCGCCCTTTGGGCATCGTGCGCCGTTAACTTCTATCCCATCGGTTTCCAGGTCGCAGCAGGCCGGGCAGACAATGCAGGTGTACCGCTTTGCCTTGTCTCCATTGAGAGGCTTTGGTTCTTTCTTGCGCTTGGTTTTTTTCTCACTAGGTTTTTCCACAGCTAAAGGTCCTGTATCGGTTTTGGCGCTTTCTCTAAATCACTCCCGAGAGGCTGTCCAGCCGCTTGGTTGATATAAGGTGGCACTGAGTCTAGCCGACTGTCCGTTCATGGTTCGATACCTCACCATGAACGGAAAACATACGGTCACCAAATGTGTTCTCCGTTCGCCCTGAGGTTTACCCGCCTTCGGCGGCGCCAGAGGCGACCAGGGTATCGAAGGGGGAACGAGAATTAAATTTTGTTTTCTGCCAACGATCGTCCCAGCTTTTCTCCGTCTTTGGTCACCCAGTCGACCAGGTCATGCACATAGTCGGCATTTCCCGCAACGTGGATTCCGTTTCCCGGCTCGACTCCCGCATCGATGAGAAGATCTCTTTCAGGGATGAGGCCTACAGAGAAAAGCAGGGTGTCGCAGGCCATCTCTTTTTCTTTGCCTGTGGCATTGTCCCTGTATCGAATCCCGTCTACTCTTTTCTCGCCCATGATTTTCAGGGTCTCGTGTCCAAGGTAAAGGGGAATACCGAAGTCATCAAGACACTGGATCTTGTTTCTAACAAGGCCCGACAGATGGTCGAGGATTTCGAGCACCGCCAGGACCTTCGCGCCCTCCAGAGTCATCCGTCTTGCCATGATCAGGCCGATGTCACCCGAGCCGATGACCACCACGTTTTTTCCTGGAACGAGGCCATGGATGTTGACCATTTCTTGAGCGAGGCCGGCCGTGAAAATGCCGGCAGGCCGGGTCCCGGGAATGGTGAGCATCTCACGGGTTCTTTCCCGGCATCCCGTGGCAAGGACGATATGATCCGCAGAAACCAGGAACTCTCCCTGGGGGCAGACGAAGGTTACTTCTTTCTGAGGCGAGATCTTGTGGACAAAGCTCCTGGTCTGTACCTCCACGCCGGCCTTCTGAAAGAGCTTGTTGTAACGGCTAGCATACTCCGTACCCGTCAACTCCTCCTTGAAATACCTCAGCCCGAATCCCACATGGATGCACTGGTTGAGAATGCCTCCCAGCCTCGGATGCCGCTCCAGAAGCAGAATCCTCTTCAGGCCGGCGCTGGAGGCACCTACGGCAACAGCCATCCCCGCGGGTCCGCCTCCAATGATCACGACATCGTAATGGTTAAAGTTCAGCATATCGGGTCCAAGTGGAAGACTGGAAGAATGGAATGCTGGGAAGATGGAAGACAGAAGTCAGAAGACGCCTTTTTTGTCATTCCCGCGAAGGCAGGAATCCAGTCTTTTTGAAATCTTCTGGACTCCCGCCTTCGCGGGAGTGACGATAGGGTAGTCTTCCAATATTCCATTATTCCATCATTCCTCTCTTTCAACCTTTGATCAACTCCGTTCCTTTGCCTCTTTTGGAGATGGCTCCATAGGGGATTTGGAGTTCCTCGGCCATGATGGACATGATCTTCATGGTGCAGAAGGAACCGTGGCACCGTCCCATCTGGGTTCTGGTCCGAAACTTGATCCCGTCCAGAGTGCGGGCTCCGCGGCGAATGGCTTCCTTGACTTCCGCTTTAGTCACAAGCTCGCAGCGGCAGACGATTTCGCCGAATTCCGGATCTTTCTTGATGAGGTCATTTCGCTCCTTGTTGCTCAAGAGGCGGAAGCGCGGAATCGCCGTTCTTTTGGCGATATAGCCCTTCCTGGGTATGAGTTCAGCACCCTGGCCCAGCATTTTGGCCACCTCTTCAGCAATCGCAGGCGCTGCAGTGAGGCCCGGAGACTGGATCCCCACGAGGTTGATGAACCCTTCCCGATCCTCCCGGATGTGAAAGTCCCCTTCTTTTGTGGTCGGTCTCACTCCAGCAAAGGAGGCGATGATCTGTTCTTCCTTGAGGGCCGGGATGAGATTCCTCACGTTCGCCAGGACAGCCAACTTGCCGGACCGGCTCGTGGAGCGCTCTTCGCAGTCCGGAACCGCTTCTGCTGTGGGCCCGATCATGGTGTTGCCGTCAACGGTAGGGATCACCAAAACGCCTTTGGTCTCTTTTCGAGGCAAGGGAAAGATCACTCTTTTGGTGAGCCACTTCGCATGCCGGTCGAGGAGGTATTCCTCTCCCTTCCACGGAAGAATGCGAGGGACTTCCGTGCCCGCCATCATGGCGATCTTGTCCGAGTAAAGCCCTGCTGCATTGACCACGTACCGCGAAGTGAAGAATCCCTTCTGGGTCTGCACTTGCCAGAGTCCGTCGCTGGGCTGTATAGCGGTGACTTCTTGCTCGCAACAAATTCGGACGCCGTTGGTTTCAGCTTGTTCTGCCATGGCATAGACAGTCTCATAGGGGTTGAAGACGCCGGCAGTGGGGCCCAGGAGGGCGAACTGGATCTCTTTGGACAAATTGGGCTCATTCTCGTCAACCCAGTTTCTGTTCACGATCTCGATCCCCGGAATTCCCAGTCGCTCGCCAGTTTCTTTCATCCGCTCCAGTCCCTCGAGTTCGCCGGGAAAGGCAACGACCAGTTCGCCTACGGGAACGAGCGGGAAGTCGAGAATCTTTGCGAGTTGCTTGTAGAGAACGTTTCCCCTAACGGCAAGGCGCGTCTTGAGGGCACCGGGATCACTCTGAAAACCCGTGTGAACAATACCGCTGTTAGCCTTGGTAACCCCAAAGCTCAGCTCAGCCTCTTTTTCGAGAAGGACAATCTCCATCTGGTATTTAGCGAGTTCGTAGGCGAGGGAGGCGCCCACAATGCCGCCTCCTATGATGAGGACGTCTGCTTTCAAATGCTTCCCTTAAATCAAAAACCCTGATAGCCACACCCATGACGTCGGGCACTCCATCTACCAGGGTTTTGTATTATTATTCCACTCGGAGAATGGGAGGAAAACTCTCGCCACCAGGCTAAGACTCCAGTTTGATTCTTGCACCGGTACTTAGGCACAAAGCGGAGAAACAAGCAAAGAGTGGCATGACTTTGTGCCTTTGGCACTCTGTCCCTTTGTCCCCCAAGCTGTCGGCCTCTGCCGACAGGCGTTCACTCCATTTCCACCGGAGATAAACGAACCATCGCCTTGAATTGCAAAGATAATTAAGCGCGTTCCGTTGTTTTGTCAAGGGATTACTCGATCCAAGGAGTTCCGCTTGAAACATGGAAGAGAATGTGGTCTATTTTGATTCAAGGAGGTGCGGTCATGGGAAAATTCGCGCTGGCCACCTTTAATGCGAACTCCATCCGGGCCAGGCTATCCGCGGTCCTGGAGTGGACGAAGAAACAGAAACCGGATGTCCTGTGCCTCCAGGAATGCAAAGTGCAGGAAAAGGATTTCCCCTTTACTGCTTTCGAATCCCTGGGGTACACGGCGCTGTACCGAGGGCAGAAATCCTACAACGGCGTTGCCGTGATCACAAGACACCCGGCCGAGGCTGTCCGCACCGGCCTTTACGAAGGGGTGGAGGAAGAAGCCCGTTTTATCAGTGCGACAATCCGTCAGATTCCTGTGGTCAACGTGTATGTCCCTCAGGGGGTCGCCCCGGGAACGGAGAAGTTCGCATACAAGCTTCGCTGGCTAAGAGATCTTCTTTCTCACCTCGGTCAGCACTGCAGTCCTAATGTCCCTTTGCTCGTGGCCGGGGATTTCAATGTCGCTCTGGAACCCAGGGATGTATATGATCCTGAAACGTTGCGAGGGGAGGTGGGGTTTCACCCTGATGAGCAGTCTGTCCTGCGGGACTACCTGTCCTGGGGGCTCGTGGATGTCCTCCGCAAGCACCGGCCGGAAGCAGGCCTTTACACGTTCTGGGACTACCGGATTCCCAATGGGTTCAAGAGAAAAATGGGCTGGCGCATCGACTACATTTTTGCGACCCCGCCTCTTGCCCAGAAGTGCAGGAACGTGTGGATTGACCTGGAGGCCAGGGCAGCGGAGAAGCCGTCCGATCACACCTTTCTCGTGGCGGAGTTTGAAATGTGAGGCAAGAGAAGAAAGAGGAGCGCTACGCTTAAGGAGCGCTTCGCTTGAGGGAGAAGGCCCTTGCCTCTGGCCTCAAGGCCCGAGGGGCCGCTCCTCAAGTCCTGTGATTTTCATGACGATCCTCCAACCTCGATTTGTTAGATCGCATTCGACGGGCACAGATTGAAGACCGCGCAGCGCTCATGTTCGGGTTTCCTGGCCTTGCACACTTCCCTCCCATGATAGATAAGGATGTCTGAGAAACGACGCCATCTCTCCTGAGGGAGCACGCTCTCAACGTCTTTTTCGATCTTGTCGGGATCCTCCTGATTGGTCAGGCCGAGTCGCAGGGAGAGTCTTTTCACATGGGTGTCCACCACCACCCCAGGAACGTCAAATACGGCGCCGAGCACACAGTTCGCGGTCTTCCTCCCAACACCAGGAAGTCTCAGAAGCTCGTCCATGGTGGAGGGCACTCTCCCCTTATATAGATCGACCAGGCCTTGGCTGCAGCCTTTAAGGGACTTGGCCTTGTTCCTGTAAAAACCCGTGGACCGGATATCCTGCTCGAGCTCTGTGATGGGTACCTTAAGAAAATCCTCGGGCTTTTTGTATTTCTTGAATAAGGTTTTCGTGATCTCATTCACTTGCTTGTCCGTGCACTGAGCTGAAAGAATGGTTGCGATGAGGAGCTGAAAAGCATTTCGATAGGTCAGCGCTGTCTTTTCGTACGTGTAGAGAGGGTCAAGGATGTCAAAAATGAGATTCGCCCTTTCTTGTTTCTGCCTTAGATTTTCCATTGAGATCCCTTTCATAGGAATGAGGAGTTCCGTTTGTGAGAATTGCTGAGAGTTTTGGAAGTATAGAAGAGAAAGAGGGTCTGGTCAAGGAGAGGGACCTGCAAGAGTGGAAGCACGTGGAGAATTGACAATCACCAGCCCATTTGATATTCTTTAACTCAAGTGAACTGATCGGGGTGCCTCATGAGGCTAATCAGAGGGTGGGGGAGAGCAAGGAGGAAACAAGGAATCCTGACCTACACGTTTATCAGCAAGAGAGATAAAGGGTTCACGCTTATCGAGGTCATGATCGTCGTCGCCATCATCGCGATTCTGGCGGCGATTGCCATTCCCCAGTTGAGCGCCCATCGAACCAAATCATACAACACCACCGCTGTTTCAGACCTCAAGAATGCCGCCATTGCTCAGGAAGCTTATTACGTAGACAACCGGCAGTACACGAACAGTATCAGCGCCCTGACCACAACCCCTTATAATCTTTCCATCAGTCAGGGTATCCGTATAGCCGTTTCCTCTGCGAACAATGAGGCTTACCTCATGACGGCCTACCATTCTGCAGGGAATATTACC
Source organism: uncultured Desulfobacteraceae bacterium (assembly GCA_964580575.1). Classification (GTDB taxonomy): domain Bacteria; phylum Desulfobacterota; class DSM-4660; order Desulfatiglandales; family HGW-15; genus CAVPDE01. The sequence continues at coordinate 28,133 of CAZOLJ010000041.1, read as the reverse complement.
TATACCCTTTCAGGTCCTGGCGGGACCGTATCCCCGTAACCTCGCGTGATTGGTTCCCCGTACCCGATACACTCAAACTGCTCAACATTGAGTCCGTCATGGGTGTTTCTTTATTGAACCGTGCGAAACTCGTTGGCGTGCTTTGCGTGGACTCCAGAAGGAGAATTTAAAGAATATTGACATTCTGGCTATTTTTGTTATAAAATAGCAACAATTAGTTAATTAAACAAAGTCTCCTTTGGCTTTTCTCCCCAAGGACCCTGGAGTATGCCTAAAATCTACATTATGAAGGGACCGGACAAGGGCCGATCCTTTGAAGTGGATGAAGAGGCGATTTTCATCGGGCGGGCACCTGATAACGAGATCCCCGTCAAGGACAAATCTGTTTCCCGAAAGCATTTGAAGATTGTCAAGCGGGGGGAGAAATATTACGTCACGGACTTGGGCAGCAAGAACGGAACATTTATCGATGGAATGCGCATCACCGGTGGAAAGGAATATGAGGTGAGGGAAGGAATGCCTATCGCAGCGGGCAAGACGTTCTTGTCCGTAGGCAAAGCTTATCCGGACGACGTGCTGGCGGTCCTTGATTCCATAGATCTTTTCAAAGAGCTCGATGAAGAGAGAAAAAGCGAGATCAAGGACAGGCCCATGACCGCCAAGAAGAACATGGATCTGGTCTACAAGGTCTCCAATGTGCTTATGCAGTCGCTCGACATGAAGGAAGTCATGGAAAGGATCCTTCACTACATCCTTGAGCTTCTCAAACGAATTGATCGAGGGGTGATCATCCTGATTGATCAGGAGACCGGGCAAACTTCCGAGGTAATATCCATCATTAAATCGACCAAGGACGATTGCAAGGCAGCTTACAGCCGAACCATCGTGGAGCGGGTGCTCAAGGAACGGACACCTGTTTCCATGCTCGATACCCTTGAAGAGAAGGAAATCAACCTGTCCGAAAGCATCAGGGTCAGCGGAATTCGATCGATCATGTGCGTGCCGCTGGTCAGCAGGTCCAAGGTCATGGGGGTTATCTATGTGGATTCCGTCAACAAGCCTCACGGCTTTCGCAAGGAGGATCTGGACCTCCTCACGGCGCTGAGCAGTCCTGCTGCAGTGGCCATCGAGAACTCCTTGCTCTACTCAAAATACGGGGAGGGGATGAGTTAAAGCACCCTCAGGCGTTTGATCTCCAGAGGCGGCTGCCCATCAGCCGTCTTTTTTCTGTTTGGACGGGGATCGGGCTGTGATAAAGGAAATGATCAATGCTCAGTGTTCAATGAATCGGGTTTCACGCAATGGCCTGCATAAGGAGAGACAAGATCATGGAAGTGAAGGTCAATGAGAGGGTTTTTCAAGATTTCCCTCTGTTTCGCAGGGGAATCGTTGTGGCGTCGGGGATTCAAAATCAAGGCGACTCGAAAGAACTCGAAGGCCTTCTCAATGAGGCGGTGGAATCTGCTGGCCGTAAGCCTATCGATGTCAAAGCCGATCCGAGAATTGTGGTCTGGGGCGAAGCGCACAGGCGATTCGGGTCCAATCCCAATAAATTCCCTCCTGCTCATTTTTCTTTGATCAAGCGAGTTCAAAAACCAGGAATCCAGCTTGCCTACATTAACAAGGTCGTTACCATTATGAACTACAATTCCATTGCGGACGTGATCCCCGTAGGAGGAGATGATCTGGACCACGCAGGGCCATGCCTTGAACTGCGCCCTGCTTCCGGCCAGGAGACTTTTGTCCCCCTGGACTCGCCCCAGACCTCGGAACACCCGACACCGGGTGAAGTCATCTATGTGGTAGCGGATTCAGGAAGGGTCATGTGTCGCCGATGGAATTGGCGAAACGGCTATGAAACCCGCATCACCGAGGAGACGCAGGCCATGGTCATGAATATTGACGGACTGGGTGAGGAGAGCGAATCCAGAGCTGCAAAGACAAGGGACCGGGTGGCGGCCATGCTGGAGAAGTACTGCGGCGCTCGAACGCTCACCTCCATGCTGTCTCCCCCTCAGCCTGCGTTTCATTTTGAAGTGTGATCGCTTCAGCCTATGAATGTTTTTCGTAAAGGAGGTTCAAGAAAAGAGATGTCGCAGAAATTCAGAACGCGTTTAGTGGCGTGCCTCATCATGGGGTTGTCTGTCGCGGCTTTCACTTTTATGACCGCACATCCGGCGCAGGCAAAACCTTTCCGCATGGGTGTGCTCCCTGACAAGGGCGCGAAGTTCGGGTGCGGGACCTGCCATGTGAATCCGGCCGGCGGAGGGCCAAGAAACCCGTTTGGCCAGGATTATGAAAAGGTGGGCATCAAAGCAGGAGACAAGTACACTCAAGACCTGGGCGCCATGGATTCCGACAAGGACGGCGCCACCAATGATCAGGAATTCAGCGCCGGCACACATCCTGGAGACCCTGCTTCAAAGCCCGCTCGCTGATAATCTTTTCCTGAGAGGATGGACGGTGAAGCCATGAAGAAGCCATTGCTCTTCGCAGCGGTGATCTTTTGCTTGGCTCTGCCTGGTTTCTCATGGGCGAGGGCCTTGACGCCGGGGTTGCCTTGGAGTGTGTACCTCTACGAGGGCGGGCGCCTGCTGGCCCTGCTCGCTTTTGTGCTCATGTTTTTCCAGTTCGTCCTCAGTTCAAAAATCCCCTGGGTGGAGAGGAGGCTGGGGCCGGCTGCTCTTTTCAAAATTCACAGAAGGTGGGGCTTGATCGCTTTCCTGCTCATCCTGACCCACCCTGCACTCCTCCTTCTCTCTGAGCGGCTCCAGGGATATGCCTCGGCCATGTCCCTGCTTAAGGTCCTTGGTGTGCTGACGCTGGTCGCCCTCTGTGCGGCGGTGCTTGCCGCCCTGCTTTCACGGAGGCTTCACCTCAAGGTTCAGACCTGGAAAAGGATTCACAGAACCACGTACGTGGTATTCCCCCTTGGCTTGGTCCACGGCCTGCTGATTGGAACGACCCTCCAAAAAGGTCCTGCCAGGGTGTTGTGGCTTGTGCTGGCAGCCGGGTACGTCGCCATTCTGGGGTACAAGAGAGTGAAGGGATCTCAGCAAAGGCATCCGGCCTGAATTTCAGTAAGCAGTAAGTGGCGCCATCAGGGAATCGGTCCTTCTGCTTACTACCTACTGCCCACTGCTTACGGGTTTCTATTTGCGCTCCTTTCAGGGAGCAGAGCAATGAGTCCCACGGTCAGCAAGGGAATGACGGCCAGCACGGCGAGTACAGGGCGTATCGAAAGCAGATCGGCCATCTTTCCTGCAAGGGGTGTCATCATTCCTCCAGTTCCCCAAGCCAATCCCATCATGAGGCTCGAAACCATGGACTTGCCTTTAGGCGCAATTTCCTGAGCCATGGTCACCCCTAGAGGCAAGGAAGCCATGACGAAGAATCCGGCGAGAAAAGCACTCACATAAGCCCAGTCCCCAGGAAGAAGCAGGAGAAGATACAGGCTGGGCGTCGCAAGGCCGTGGCTCAGATAAAAGACAGGCTTGAACCCGAACCGGTCGGAGGAGTGACCGGCAACCACCCCGCTCAGCGCCCCTGCAACGGTGAAAATGGAAACGATGGCGCCTATGGACAGCAGGGAGAAGCCCTGCTGGCTGTAGTAAATGGGAAGAAAGGTCATAAAGACCTGCCCTGCAAAGGATCGCAGAACCATGATCGCCCAGATCAGGGCGATGGGTTTCCACACGCCGCCAAAAGCTTCCTTTATAGAACCCATGAAACCCAGGTTGGCCAGGCCTTCTGTGCTGGGAACAGGGACGATCCTGTAGAGAAAAACCATGAGAGCCAGGCCGAAAACCATGGTCACCGGAGAGGCCTCCAGCCCATAGGAGTTAACAAAGAAGGCGATAAAAATCGGACCCAGACCAAACGAAAGGGTGCCTCCCAGGTTGAACAGGGACATGGAAAGGCCGAAGTGGGACCCTGCATACTGGGAAACCATGCCGGCAGCGGTCGGGTGGAACATGGAGACCCCGATGGACCCCATAGACACGAAGAGGAGCAGAACCATATAGGAGGGCGCTACCCCGATGAGGGGCATAAAGATCGTGGCCAGAAGCGGGCCGCCCAAAATAAAAACCCGGGTGTGATAATGGTCTGCAATGTAGCCGGCCGGGGGTTGAACCACAAAGGCCAGGAAGCGGCTGATGCCTGCAAGGAGACCGACCTGGGTCAGCGTGAGTCCCAGTTTGTCCACGAAAAGCGGAAGCAAGGGCGTGAGGAAAGCCGCATAGAAGTCGCCGGTGAAGTGAACCAGGGACAGGGCGAAAATGACTTTTGAATTTGCTTTCATGGTCATGGTGGAAGGTTCTGTGGAACCCTTTGCGCTTAGATCCCTCGGCTCCTGAAGTCAAGGATATAATACAGGGACAAAGGCACAGAGGCACAAAGGGACAAAGGGAAAAGCAAAACGGTTTTTCCGCTTTGTGCCTTTGCCACTTTGTCCCTCAAGCTGGCGGGTTCGGCCCAATGCATTTCGCTCCAGGTCGCCGGTCTGCTTTCGGGCTCCTGGTATCACAATTAAGAATTGACAGGGGAAAGGGGTTTTGACTATATTTCTCACTGATCTCAAGGATTTCTTGGCGGGAGCGTTAACCAGATATGAATATCATTATTGGATCAGATCACGCCGGCTATGACCTCAAGGAGGCGTGTAAGGATCACCTGCTTCAGTCTGGTGAGCACCAGCTAAAGGATGTAGGAGTTTTCAGCCGCGACTCCTCGGACTACCCTCGAATCGCGAAAGAGGTGGCAGGCGCAGTCAGCCGCGGGGAGTATGACCGCGGGGTGCTGATTTGCGGATCAGGAATCGGGATGTCCATCACGGCGAACCGGTTCAAGCGCGTGAGAGCGGCGTTGTGTCAGGATGTCTATTCCGCAAAGATGAGCAGACTTCACAATGACGCAAACGTTCTGGCTATGGGCGGGAGAATCGTGGGACCAGGCGTCGCCCTGGAGATCCTGGACGTGTTTCTGAAAACCGAATTCGAGGGTGGCCGGCACAAGAAGAGGCTGGATCTTATTGATGGCTGAAGAAGGTGTCGTGCAGGAAAGGGGCTTGAAGCTCACGGATCCGGAGGTGGCTCGAGCCATTGAGGCGGAGATTGAAAGGGAGAAGAGCACGCTCGTGCTCATCGCCTCTGAGAACTATGCCTCCCGGGCGGTCATGGAAGCGACCGCCAGTGTGATGACCAACAAATACGCCGAAGGGTATCCCACGAAAAGGTACTACGGCGGGTGTGATTATGTGGATATTGTGGAGCGGCTGGCGATCGAAAGGGCCAGAAAGCTTTTCGGATCCGAGTATGCGAATGTACAGCCCCATTCCGGATCCCAGGCGAACATGGCCGTGTACTTCTCTTTCCTCAAGCCCGGGGACACCATCCTAGGCATGGATCTTTCCCATGGAGGCCACCTGACCCATGGGAGCCCGGCGAATTTCTCGGGGAACTTGTTCAGAGTGGTTCCTTACGGGCTGCATGAAAAAACCCGGCTCATTGATTACGACCAGGTGGAAGGTCTGGCAAAGAAGCACAAGCCCAAAATGATTGTTGCCGGAGCGAGCGCCTATCCCCGGGTGATCGACTTTCACAAATTCCGTGAAATTGCGACCAGGGTCGGCGCCTACTTCATGGCGGATATTGCGCACATCGCGGGTCTGGTGGTTGCCGAGTTGCATCCCTCTCCTGTGAGCGAAGCGGACTTTATCACGTCCACGACTCACAAGACCCTTCGGGGCCCCAGAGGAGGACTGATCCTTTCTGAGGAAAAACACGGCCCCTTTCTGGACAAAGGCTTGTTCCCGGGGATTCAGGGCGGGCCGCTCATGCACATCATCGCGGCCAAAGCGGTTTGCTTCGGCGAGGCGCTGCAGCCGGAATTCAGGCGCTACCAGCAGCAAGTCGTGCGGAACGCCGGGGTGCTCGCTGGGGAACTGGCCTCTGCCGGCTTTGACTTGATCTCCGGAGGCACGGACAATCACCTGATCCTGATCGATCTGAGCGCACGCGGAGTGAGCGGGCTGGACGCTGAAAGAGCCCTGGGTGCGGCCGGTCTGATCGTGAACAAGAATGTGGTTCCCTCTGACCCAAGAGGCCCCAGGGTGACGAGCGGGCTGAGAATCGGGACCCCTGCAGTGACGACCCGGGGGATGAAAGAGGAGGAGATGAAACGCATCGGCCGATTGATCCGGAGGGTGCTCGATCATCCCGAGCAGGACGCGGTCCTTCGGGAGGTTCGGCGGGGAGTGGCGGAGCTTTGCCGGAGGTTCCCCATCTATCGATACCTGGATCAGAAAGAGGAGGGGCAGGCGTGACGAGACCTTCTTGGCCGGAGTACTTCATGGCCATCACCCGTCTGGTGTCGAAGAGATCGACGTGTTTGAGGCGCAGCGTGGGAGCCGTGCTCGTGAAAGACAAGAGAGTTCTGGCCACGGGATACAATGGTGCGCCTGCAGGGCTGAGACACTGTGAAGAGGTGGGTTGTCTGAGAGCCGATTCGGCTGTGCCCTCGGGCATGCGCCACGAACTGTGCCGGGGGCTTCACGCGGAACAGAACGTGATCATTCAGGCGGCCTATCACGGCATTACGATCCAGGGGGCAACCCTCTATTGTACGAACAAGCCGTGCGTGATATGCTCCAAGATGATCATCAATGCCGGGATTAAGAAGGTTTATTATGAAGAGGGTTACGACGATCCTCTTTCCGATCAAATGCTCGCGGAAGCGGACATAGAAACAGTGAGGTTGAGCCTATGAGATGTCCCTACTGCAGTAAGCTGGACAACAAGGTGATTGATTCCCGGTTGAGCAAGGACGGCCGCACCATCCGACGTCGCAGGGAATGCATCGAGTGCGACAGAAGGTTCACGACCTATGAAAAGCTGGAAGAGGTCCTTCCCATGGTGATCAAGAAGGACGGGAGGCGGGAGCCCTTCAGCAGGGACAAGATCATCGGAGGCATCAAGAAAGCCTGCCAGAAGCGGCCGGTGAGCGTCACGAAGATCGAGGAGTTCGTGGATTCCGTGGAACTCTATTTCCAGGAACTCGGCAAGAAAGAGATTGACAGCAAGGAGATTGGAGAGAGGGTCATCAACCGTCTCAAGGAGTGGGATGAAGTGGCCTACGTGCGCTTTGCCTCGGTCTACAGACAGTTCAGGGACATCAACGAGTTCATGTCCGAGCTGGAAGGAATCCTCAAGGCGAAAAAGGAAAAGGAGGGACCGAAGAAAACCGTTCCGGCGGCCTGAAGGGCCAGCGATAGCCGAGCTCGGGCAAGCCTTGATTCCGTCTCTGTGTGTGTCAGGAGTAGGGTGACCGGTCAGAAGTCTAAGGACAAGCACGAGAAGTTCATGGAAGCGGCCCTGGGCTTAGCCCGGAAGGGCCTGGGGAAGACTTCGCCGAATCCTGCCGTGGGAGCGGTGATTGTCCGAAAGGATCAAATCATCGCCGCAGGTTTTCACCGAAAAGCAGGAGCGCCCCATGCTGAGGTGGAGGCTCTCAACCGACTCCAAGGCAAAGCCAGGCCGGGAGACACGCTTTACGTGACTCTTGAACCGTGCAACCACTACGGAAGAACCCCTCCCTGTACCCAAACGATTCTCGAAAAGGGTGTGCGGAAAATCGTGGTGGGGATGAAGGATCCGAACCCCCGCGTGAAGGGTGGAGGGTGTGATTATCTTTCCCGGCAGGGAGTAGAGGTCGTGACCGGCGTTTTGGAAGGGGAATGCCGGCGCCTCAACGAATGGTTCGTGACCTATGTCACCAAGGGGCGTCCCTTTGTCATCGCCAAGACCGCGATGACCCTTGACGGCTGGACAGCGACTTCCACCGGACACTCCCGGTGGGTGACGAACGAGCGGTCCCGAGAATGGGTTCACCGGCTCAGGAATCAAGTGGACGGCATCCTGGTGGGAGTTGGAACCGTGAGGGCCGATGATCCTCTGCTGAACACACGGCTCAGAAAGGGGAGAGGGAGAGATCCGGCGCGCATCATTGTGGACACGAACCTGCGCATTCCGGTGAATGCCCGGGTGCTCGGCCATGCAAAAGGATCAGAGACGCTCATCGCCGTGAGTGAAGATGTTCCGATTCGGCGGCTCAAGAGGCTCGATCGAACAGGCGTATCCTTCCTCATGTGCCCGAGGAAGGAAGGGAGAATTGACCTGAGGGCGTTGATGGATAGGTTAGGGAAAAGGTCCATCACTTCCGTGCTTCTCGAAGGCGGTGCAACCCTGATGGGCGCCATGATCCGGGAAAGGCTTGTGGACAAATTTTGTATTTTCAAGGCTCCCAAGATCCTCGGGGCAAGTGACGGCAGGCCCATGGCGCTGGGACAGGGGCCGAGCCGGATGGATCAAAGCATTCCGTTGAAGGATATCCGTGTGAGACGGTTCGGAGGGGATCTCCTCATTGAGGGATATCCCGAATACCCGAATCGATGAGGAATAAAAGGTGCACGGCACACGGTGCAAGGTACAAGGTAACCCATTTCTTATTCCTATCCGTAAACCGTGTCCCGTGCACCTTGCACCGTAAGGGTGGGCGTGATAGGCCGGATAAACGTTGGTGTTAGTAGGTTTAAGCAGGAACGACCTATGTTCACGGGACTCGTTGAAGGAATCGGCAAAGTCAAAGAGCTCAGCCGGTTTGGAGAGGATCTGAGCATCACGATTTCGCCTCTTTTTGACATGCCCGACATCCGAACAGGAGACAGCCTATCCGTGGATGGGGTATGCCTGACGGTCACTCGCGTGAATCAGGGCTCGTTTCGCCTGGATGTTTCCGCGGAGACTCTTTCAAGGAGCACCCTCACCGGGATCCAGGTCGGGGATGAGGTGAATCTCGAAAGGGCCCTTCGCGTCACCGATCGCCTTGGAGGACACCTGGTCTCCGGTCATGTGGACGGGGTAGGAAGGATTCTCAAGAAAGAGCAGAAGCAGCGCTCGTGGGTGCTCCGGTTCGGGATTGAAGAAACCTTCCTGAAGTATATCATCGAAAAAGGATCTGTAGCCGTGGACGGAATCAGCCTCACCGTCAACCGGTGCGACGATCAGGGCTTCGAGGTCAATGTCATTCCTCAGACCGGAAAAGAAACGGGGATCCTCAAGAAAAAAGTGGGAGATCCGGTCAACATAGAGACGGATCTCGTCGGCAAATACGTGGAGAAGTTCTTCCTCAAGAGCCATTCGCCTCACCTGAAGAAGGCTTCTCTCATTGATGAAAAACTGCTCAGAAAACACGGTTTTGGGGTTTAATTAAGATGCCACTCGCAACGATTCCAGAAGCCCTGGAAGATCTGAAACAGGGCAGGATGATTATTCTTGTAGATGATGAGAACCGGGAGAACGAGGGTGATCTCACCATGGCCGCAGAAAAGGTCACCCCTGATGCGATCAATTTCATGGCCAAGTACGGCCGCGGACTGATCTGCCTCTCCCTTCATCCGGAAATTGTGGATCGATTGAAACTGCCCTTGATGGCTCTCGACAACCGCTCCGCATTCAAGACCGCCTTCACGGTGTCCATTGAGGCTCGGGAGGGAGTGACCACGGGGATCTCTGCGGCGGACCGGGCGCGGACCATCCTCACCGCGGTAGCGGACGACGCGAAACCGGAGGATCTGGTTCAGCCGGGCCATGTGTTCCCTATTCGAGCCCGGCGTGGAGGCGTTCTGTTCAGGACCGGCCAGACCGAGGGTTCGGTGGACCTGGCAAGACTGGCCAGGCTCAAGCCCGCCGGAGTCATCTGCGAGGTGATGAACGATGACGGCACGATGGCCCGAATGCCAGACCTCGATAACTTCTCTCAGAAACACGGCCTCAAGATTGTCTCTATCGCGGACATCATCGCGTATCGGATGAGAACCGAATCGTTCGTGCACAGAGTTGCGGAAACGACGCTGCCGACGGCCTACGGGGAATTCAAAGCGGTCGCTTTCTTGAATGACATTGACCAGTACGAGCACCTGGCTCTGGTCAAAGGAGAAATCCGTCCTGAAAAAGAGATCCTGGTCAGGGTTCACTCCCAATGCCTTACTGGGGATGTGTTCGGCTCTTTTCGCTGTGACTGCGGGCCCCAGCTCCAGAGAGCCATGGAGATGGTGGAGGAGGAAGGCCTCGGGGTGATCCTTTACATGCAGCAGGAAGGCCGCGGGATCGGGCTGGCCAACAAAATCAAGGCCTATGCGCTTCAGGAGAAAGGAAGGGATACGGTTGAGGCGAACAAGGAACTGGGATTTGATGCGGACATGAGGGACTACGGAGTGGGAGCTCAGATTCTGGCCGCTTTGGGCGTAAAGAAGATGAGGCTCATGACCAACAATCCCAAGAAGATTGTCGGCCTGGAAGGATACGGGATTCAGGTCGTGGGGAGGGTCCCGGTTGAAACCGAACCAAGGCCTGAAAACCTGAGGTATCTCGTCACCAAGTGTCAGAAATTGGGGCACCTGTTAAACTTGAAGGAAAAGGTTTCCCGGGAACCGGGCTAGGGCAAGAAGAGCCCTCGATGAACATCGTATGTTAACACACAAAGGAGAAAACACTCAAATGCCTAGGACGCTGGAAGGAAAGATTTCGGCAGAAGGGTATCGTTTCGGGCTGATCGTCAGCCGATTCAACGATTTCATCAGCTCAAAGCTGGTCGAAGGAGCGGTGGACGCGCTGAAGCGCCACGGGGCCACCGAGGAGCAGCTCCTCCTGGTCAAGGTGCCCGGTGCCTTTGAGATCCCCTTGGCCGCCAAGAAACTCGCTGAAAGCGGAAAAGTGGATGCGGTGATTTGCCTCGGGGCCGTGATTCGGGGGGCCACGCCACACTTCGACTATGTGGCTGCAGAGGTGTCCAAGGGAATCGCCGTGGTGGCCCTGGACACCAAGGTTCCTGTGGCCTTTGGGGTGCTGACGACGGACAACCTGGAGCAGGCCATTGAAAGGGCAGGCACGAAATCGGGAAACAAGGGATGGGATGCCGCTGTGGCCGCCATGGAGATGGTGAACCTTTTCAAACAACTGTAGGTCTGCAACCCCCTCGGCGAACTGGGGGGAGTCCCGGACGCGCACCGGTAACAGTTTGGCTCTTTGAAATAAACACAGAAAAGGCCATGGGACCCCCATGGCCTGAGCCATCCATTTCAAAGAGCTGAACTGTTATGCGCACTGGCTCGGCTCGTGCCGGCAGAGAGCGGATGCCCGAGAACAAAACATCATGGGAAAAAGGCGTCGGGCGAGGGAACTCGCTATCCAGGTTCTTTTTCATATGGAGTACAACCCAGGCGACCCGGGCGAATGCTTTGATCGCGTTTGCGAGAGCTTTGATCCGGCTAAGGACATCAGGGCCTACTCCAGGGAAGTGGTGCTCGGCGTCTGGGAAAAAAGGGCGGACCTGGATCGGCTGATGCGCCGGTCATCGAAGAACTGGCGCGTGGAGAGAATGTCCCGCGTGGATCGGAATATTCTGAGACTCGCGGTTTATGAAGTTCTGTACAGGAAGGATGTGCCGCCGAAAGTCTCCATTGATGAAGCGGTCGAACTGGGAAAGCGATACGGTACGGAGGAGTCGAGCGCGTTCATCAACGGGATCCTGGATCACATCTACAATGAGCTGAAGGCGGAAGAAGTCGACCAGCCAGCGGGGTAGCCGGACCCTGTGGAGCAAAATGATTCACAAGAGGCATGGCTGAAAGAAGCCCTTCTTTCTTCCATGCCTCGTGTCTTAAAAAGAATATCTCTGGGCTCAGACAAAAATTTTGGCGGCCAGAGACAAGAACTATGACGGAAGGTGTCGGAATCGTATGAAGTACAACCCTCAGGAAATCGAAAAGAAATGGCAGGATCACTGGGAAAAGGAAAAGCTGTTTAAGGTGTTCGAGGACCCGGCCAAGGAAAAGTACTACCTCCTGGAGATGTTCCCCTATCCCTCAGGAAAAATCCACATGGGGCATGTGCGCAACTACACCATCGGCGATGTGGTGGCCCGATACAAGAGGATGAAGGGGAAAAACGTGCTTCACCCCATGGGCTGGGACGCCTTCGGGTTGCCGGCGGAAAACGCTGCCATCGAGAACAAGACACACCCGGCGCGGTGGACCTCCAACAACATCGATTACATGAAAGCCCAGCTCAAGCGCATGGGCTTCAGCTACGACTGGGACCGTGAGGTGACCACGTGCGACCCCGAATACTACCGCTGGGAGCAACTCGTGTTCATCAGGATGTTCGAAAAGGGGCTGGCCTACAAGAAGCGGACCTTCGTGAACTGGTGCGAAAGCTGCCAGACCGTGCTGGCCAAAGAGCAGGTCGAGAACGGCCGGTGCTGGAGGCACTCGGACCGGGAAGTGACGCTCAAGGAGATGGACAGCTGGTTTTTCAAAATCACGGATTACGCCGAGGAGATGCTGGAGCACTGCGAGAAACTGCCGGGATGGCCGGAGCGGGTTCTCACCATGCAGAAGAACTGGATCGGCAAGAGCTACGGCGCGATCATCCGCTTTCCCGTGAAAGGTTCCGAGGACGTGATCGAGGTGTACACCACGAGGCAGGACACGCTTTTCGGCGCCACCTTTCTCTGTTTTGCGCCGGAGCATCCCATGCTGAAGACGTTGGTGAAGGGGCAACCTCAAGAGCAGGAAGTCCTTTCCTTCATTGAAAAAACACTGAAGGTCGACAGCTACATCCGGACCGCGGATCTGACCGTGAAGGAAGGGGTGTTCACGGGTCGATACTGCATCAATCCCGTGACCCAGCAGGCGATTCCCATTTATGTGGCCAACTTCGTGCTCTTCGATTACGGGACCGGAGCGATCATGGCCGTCCCCACCCACGACCGGAGGGATTTCGAGTTCGCCAAGAAATATCATCTCCCTCTCCGCGTCGTGATCAAACCCTTTGACCGCGATCTGTCCGAGGAGACCATGACTGAAGCGTACGTGGAAGAAGGGATTCTCGTCAACTCAGGCCCTTTCAACGGTCTGCGGAACCTGGAGGCCTTGGATCGCATCGCCGAAACCCTGGAATCCGAAGGCAAAGGGCACAAAACAGTGAACTTCAGGTTGAGAGACTGGAATATTTCGAGACAGCGATACTGGGGAGCCCCGATCCCCATTATCACCTGTGAACGGTGCGGGGCTCTTCCTGTGCCGGAGAAAGACCTCCCCGTGGTTCTGCCTCTCCATTTGGAGCTGAGGCCGAACGGAGGTTCCCCTCTCCCCTTTGAACCTTCCTTCCATGAGGTCTCCTGTCCGAAGTGCGGGGGGGAGGCCAGGAGAGAGACCGACACCATGGACACCTTTGTGGAATCCTCATGGTACTTCGATCGCTTTGCCTGTGCGGACTATGACAAAGGCCCCATGGACGCCAAAAGGGTAGGGTACTGGCTGCCCGTGGACCAGTACATCGGAGGTATCGAGCACGCCATCCTCCATCTCCTTTACTCCCGCTTCTACACCCGTGTGCTGCGGGATTTTAACGAGGTAACATTCAGCGAACCTTTTACGAATCTGCTGACTCAGGGAATGGTGTGCAAGGAAACGCAGGAGTGCCCGAATCACGGGTATCTCTTCCCCAAAGAAGTCCAGGACGGCCGCTGCACCCGCTGCCAGTCCCCGGTGGTTGTGGGGCCCACCCTCAAGATGTCCAAGTCCAAGAAGAACGTGGTGGACCCTGAAGACCTGATCGAACGTTATGGCGCGGACACGGTCCGGATGTTTTGCCTCTTCGCGTCTCCTCCTGAACGGGATCTCGAGTGGAGCGACCAGGGGGTGGACGGCTCGTTCCGGTTCCTCCACCGCGTGTGGCGATTGGTGGACGAAAACCTTGAACCCTTGAAAAGCGCAACCCTCTGTGGTGGGGATGAAACGCTTCCGGAAGAGTTGAAAGACCTGCACCGCAAGACCCATCAGACCATCAAGAAAGTATCCAACGACATCGAAGACCGCTTTCATTTCAACACGGCGATCAGCGCCGTAATGGAGTTGGTCAACGATCTCCACAAGGTCCTGGCCGGTGCTGACAAACACCCAAGCCTCACGTGGTCGGTTGTCAAAGAAGCCGTGGAGGCAACGGTTCTTCTTCTCAGCCCGGTGGTGCCTCATATGACGGAGGAACTCTGGAAACTGCTGGGTCACGAGGAACTGCTCTTAAAGGTGCCATGGCCTGCCTATCGGGCCGAAGCTCTCGAAGTGGACAAGAGGCTCATCGTGCTGCAGGTCAACGGCAAAGTGCGTGAGCGGATTGAAGTCCCTGCCTCTTTCAGTGAAAAGGAGATCGAAGCGGCGGCCCTCGCAAATGAGAGAGTCCTGAGTTTTATCGGTCAGAAGCCGGTGAAGAAAGTCATCGTGGTGGGACAGAAGCTCGTGAATGTGGTCGTGTAGGAATGCGTCGTATGGGACTTATAAGACCTATCCTTCGGGTTTTAGCCGGGGCGATTCTTGCGACCTCCTTTGTCCTGGCGGGCTGCGGGTATCAGCTCAGGGCCGACGGCGAGCCTGTGGGGATTCAACTCGATAGCCTCGCCATCCCCATGTTTTCCAGCACCTCTTCCGAGGTAGGATTTGAAGCGGATTTTACCAAGGTGATCCGGCAGGAGTTCATCAGCCACGGAAGGGTCCCTATCGTGGCCGAGGAAAAGGCGCAAGCGGTGCTTTTCGGCAAGGTCGTGGAGGTCCGGGCAGACCCGCTGACCTACAGGTCCCAGGACGTCAACGTCGGGGGCTACACGTCGACCTATGAAGTGACGAAGTCCAGAAAGCTCAGGGTCAGGCTGGAGGTTCAGTTGGTCGACAGGCGATCGGGCAAAGTGATCTGGCGCGAAGCGGGCATGGAAGATCTGGCCAGCTACCCTGTCAGCGGCGATCCCCTGGAACTGCGCTACAACGAGCAACAGGCTCTGGAGAAAATTGCCAGCCGGCTGGCGAAAAGAATCTACTTGAGAACCATGGAACGATTCTGATGTCCGGTGATCTTCAGCCAGACGATGTTCTGAAAGCGGCGAAGAAAGGGCAGGTTGCTCCCACCTACCTTTTTTATGGCCCAGGCGAGTTCCAGATGGAAAGGGTGCTGGCCAGCCTGAAGACGATGCTGGTGCCTGAGGCCGCGAGGGATTTCAATCTTGAAGTCCTCTATGGAGACGACAAAGTCGGGGATCAGCCCATCGAACCTGAACAGATCATCATCAAGGCCAGTTCCCTGCCTTTCATCGCGCAGCGCCGCCTGATTATTCTGCGAAGGACGGGATCCTTCACCGCGGATCAACTGGAAAGGTTCCTTCCCTATCTCGAAAAGCCCTCGCCGTCGACGTGTCTGATTTTTATATCCTTGCGGACAAACTTCAATACGAAGTTCTACAAGAAGTTCAGATCCGAAGGGGTGGCCGTGCTCTTTGATGAATTGAAAGGGAATCAGATCGTGCCGTGGATCAAGAGGACGGCTTCAGAGGAGCTCGGGATGACTCTGGACGGGGAAGCTTGCGCTTATCTTCAAGCGGTGGTGGGAAACAGGTCGAGAGAGCTCTATTCCGAGCTTGAAAAGCTTCACCTGAGATACGGAAAAACCGTGAGCCAGTCCCAGGTGAGGGAGGCGGTTAGCCACAGCCGGGTCTATACGATTTTTGAACTCATGGATGCGGTGTCCACGAAGGACTGCGCTTCCTCTCTGCGCATATTGAAGAGATACCTGGAAGAGGAAGATCCGAGGGACGCCCCCCTGGGACTCATCAGCATGCTGAACAGACAGGTCAGGCTCCTTTGGCAGGCCAAGGCGGTTTTGCTGAAGAGGGGTGGGGTGCAGGAGGTTCAGAAGAAAACGGGGCTTTCCCCATTCCCGGCAAGGAAGCTTGTGGAGCAGGCGCCGAGCTGGACTGAGAAGGAATTGAAGAACGCTCTGGAGCGGCTCCGCCGGTCCGACGACCGGCTGAAATCGGGTTCCAGCGCCCGAGTGATCCTGGAAAGTCTTATTCTTTCGCTTTGCAGCTAAGCGGGCTTGGCCGAGGTGGCCCGGTTTACCGCACGGGCGAGGCGGGAGATTTTCCTGGAAGCTTTTTTCCTGTGAATGACTCCTTTTGAGGCACTCCGGTGGAGAGTGGCAACCGCTTTCTTAAACTTTTCCTGGACCTGGGCGGTGTCGCTGCTCTGGAGTAACGTTCGCACTTCTTTGACCACGGACTTTGCCCTGGTCTTATGAGCGAGGTTCCTGAGCTTCCGGGTCTTGCTCTGTCTTGCCCTCTTCAGGGCGGAAGGATGGTTTGCCAAATCCTGATCTCCTTTAGGGATGGTTAAGTGCAATCTGTAAAACGAATTTAATAGACCAAAGACATCGGGTTGTCAACAAATTTCGTTGAAGTGAAGTTCCATCGAACAGAAAAGGAAAATGTCAGCCGTGCGGCGGGGACCGTAGGGTTCTACACGCTTCTGAGCCGTATCCTGGGTCTGGTTCGGGACATGGTGCTGGCCTATTTCTTCGGATCGAAGATGGCGGCGGATGCTTTTTTCGTAGCCTTCCGCATCCCCAATCTCCTGAGACGCTTTTTTGCCGAGGGCTCGCTGACCATAGCCTTTATCCCGGTCTTCACAGAGACGTTGACCCGGAAGTCGAAGGAGGACGCCTTTGAGCTGGCAAGGGCGGTGCTCACCCTTCTTTCCCTTCTGCTCGTGGCGCTGGCCATCCTCGGGGTTCTGCTCTCCCCGTGGATCGTGAGAATCCAGGCTTACGGTTTTGGCGCCTCCGGGCCGAAATACGAGCTCACCGTGCTCCTGACGCGCATCACCTTCCCTTACATTTTCCTCGTCAGCCTGGTGGCCTTTTTCATGGGTGTCCTGAATTCCCTCAGACACTTTGCCGCTCCGGCTGCAGCGCCGATCGTCCTCAACGTGGGGATTATCGCAGGCGCCTTGTGCCTTTCACCCTTGCTCTCGGAGCCCATCGTGGGTGTGGCTGTCGGCGTCCTCATCGGAGGCGTCCTTCAGGTTCTGCTTCAGATTCCCTGGGTCCTGAAAAAAGGGCTTTCTCTCAGGCCGCTTTGGATGCCGGAACATCCGGCCGTCAAAAAGATCGGTCTCCTCATGCTGCCTGCGATCTTCGGCTCCGCCGTCTATCAGCTGAACCAGTTTATCGGAACGCTCTTCGCCTCTTTTCTTCCCCAGGGGAGCATCTCGTGGCTCTACTACGCGGACCGAATCGTGGAGTTTCCTCTTGGGGTGTTTGCAATTGCCATCAGCACGGCAGCTCTTCCCTCCCTTGCAAAACAGGTGGTGGGAAAAGATCTCTCAGATTTCAGAGAGACCCTGGGGCATGCCCTCCGACTCGTTTTCTTTATCACCACCCCGGCGGCTGTGGGCATGATCCTTCTGCGGGTGCCCATCATCGAGGTCTTTTTTCAGCGGGGGGCTTTTGACCGCAGGACGACCCTGATGACCGCTGAGGCGCTTTTGTTCTATTCTCTCGGTCTCTGGGCTTTCAGCGCGAGCCGGGTGATGCTGTCGGCCTTTTATGCTTTCCAGGACACGAAAACGCCGGTTCAGGTGGCGACGATCACCATGATCGCCAACGCCCTTCTAAGCCTTGTGCTCATGGGGCCTTTGAGACACGGCGGACTGGCCCTATCTCTGTCCCTGTCTTCCACCGTGCAGCTTCTCCTTCTGATCTTTATTCTGAGAAGAAGGGGCGATCTTCTTGATCTCCGGTCCATGGTCTCGTCTGCCGGCAAGAGTCTGGTCGCGTCCGCGGTGATGGGGCTTGTCCTGTTTGATCTCAATGGAAGATGGCTGAGCCGGGGAGAGCCGGGCAGCTTCTGGTCTCTTGCCCTGACCCTCGCGGGAATGATTTCCGTGGGAGGGGTGGTCTATTTCGTCATGGCGTGGATCTTACGGTGCAGGGAGGTTTCGTCGATTCTGGGGTTGTTTGAACCCCTTTCCGGAAAATTCCGAAGGCGGGAGAAATGATGTGGAGCATGATCTCTTGATGGCCTTGTCGCGGAAAAGAAGGAGAGCCTTCGCTTGATTTTCGATAAGACGGGGGAAGTGAGGGACGGTTTTTTCGTTGCCGGTTGGTCTCACAATCCCATTTATCTTCTAAAAGGCAAAAGGCCGGTCCTTTTTGATGGGGGTTTGGCGCTGCTCGGCGGGGTATACCGGGAAGCGATCACGTCCGTGCTGAACGGCGATTCTCCCCGCATGGTCTTCATCACCCACGTCCACTTTGACCACTGCGGAGCGGTTCCTTACCTGAAAAAAGCCTTCCCCGGTCTTGAAGCGGCCGCGTCCCAGAAGGCCAAGGACATCCTGAAGAGGCCGAACGCGATCAAACTCATCCGAAAGCTGAGCGAGAGTGCGGAGCAAGTTCTCTCAGAGTTTGGAGAGGAGAGTCTGTGCAGAGAGCCTTTTGATCCCTTTGAGGTTGACCGGGTCGTTCAGGACGGCGACGTCGTCGAGGTGGAAAAAGGTTTAACCGTGCAAGTGCTTTCCACCCCGGGGCACACGTGGGATTTCATGAGTTACTACGTACCGGAGAAAAGGATTCTGGTCGCATCGGAAGCGGCCGGTTGTGCGCTAAGCTCGGGGTATATTTCCTCGGACAGTCTTACGGACTTCGGGGTGTACCTGAATTCCCTGAAACGGCTTTCCTCTCTGGACGCGCAGATCCTTTGCCAGGGGCATCGTTACGTGTACGTGGATGAGGACGTGGGTGCCTTTTTTAAGAGATCTCTTCAAACCGCGCTTGAGTTCGAGGCGATGGTGGAGGAGTACTGGCTCAGAGAAAAAGGAAACTTGAGAGGTGTTCTGCAGAAGATCAAGGAGACCGAGTACGACCCGCTCCCCACGCCCAAGCAGCCTGAGCCTGCCTTCGTGATCAATTTGGAGGCGCGGATCAAGAGCGTTCTCAACCATTTGGGTCTTGAAAAAGGCTCCTCCCTCTGATACGGTTCCTCGAAAATCAGGAAAGAGAGCACAGCGCCAGGCGACCACGCTATGACACCTGAGCGGTCATCGGATATCCTTGCGTCCAGAGACTTGGGGAGCCATACGGTAAGACTCCTCATTGCCCGTTGGGAAGCAGGACATCTCACGACCCTCTTAAGGAAGAGAGCGTATATCCGCCTTGTGCAGGATTTCAAGTCACCCGAAAGCGGGACTCTCAAGCAGGCCGGGATCGATCGAGGAAGACCGGACGTGATCGTTGCCGGATCTCTGGTGGTCAAGGAAATCTTGAAGTTTTTTCATTCCTCTGAAATGATGGTCAAGCTAAGCGACCTGCTGGAAGGGGCGCTTCTCGATATCCTTGGCGTGCCTCTCAAAACATGACAGTTGCAGAAAGCGGAGGTTGTGATGGAACAAAAACAGTTTAAAGTCGGATTTACTTTTGATGACCTCCTTCTGATTCCAGGCCATTCTGCCGTCCTTCCTGCGGAGGTGGATGTCAGAAGCAGGTTGTCGAGGAACATCCTGCTGAGTGTCCCCATTGTCAGTGCAGCGATGGACACGGTCACGGAATCCGCCACCGCCATCACCATGGCGCGGCAGGGGGGCATCGGGTTCGTGCACAAGAACATGAGCATCGAACGCCAGGCCCTTGAGGTTGAGAAGGTCAAGAAATCAGAGAGCGGAATGATCGTGGATCCGATCTCCATCGAGCCGGGCCGGAAGCTCTACGAGGTCATGGAGATCATGAGCAAGTACAGGATCTCCGGTGTCCCGGTCGTCAAGAAGGGCAAGCTGGTAGGCATCATCACCAACAGGGATCTGAGGTTCGAAACCAACCTGGATCAGACGGTGGAAGCTGTGATGACCAAGGACAACCTGGCCACGGCAAGGCCGGGCATCACCCTCGAGGAGTCCAAGGCCATTCTGCACGAGCGGAGAATAGAGAAACTGCTGGTGGTGGATGACGAGGGGAAGCTCATCGGGTTGATCACGATCAAGGACATCGAGAAGATCAAGAAATATCCCTATGCTTGCAAGGATGAACTCGGCCGGCTGAGGGTCGGGGCAGCCCTGGGAGTCGGCGCGGACATGGAAGAGCGGGCGGAGCGGTTGATCGTTGCCAATGTAGATGTGGTGGTCGTGGACACGGCCCACGGTCACTCCGAAGGTGTGATACAGGCTGTCAGAACCTTGAAAAAGAAGTTCTCGCGACTGGAGGTCATCGCGGGAAATGTGGCCACGGCCGAGGGGACAAGGAGCCTGGCCGAGGCCGGTGCCGACGGCGTGAAGGTGGGCGTCGGGCCGGGGTCCATCTGCACCACCCGTGTGGTGGCAGGCATCGGCGTGCCCCAAATGACGGCGATTATGGACTGCGCCGAAGAGGCGAGAAATTGGGGCATCCCCCTTGTCGCCGACGGAGGGATCAAGTACTCCGGGGATGTGACCAAAGCCCTTGCCGGAGGGGCGGACTCGGTGATGATCGGCAGCCTCTTTGCCGGGACCGAAGAGAGTCCGGGCGAGACCATTCTGTTTCAAGGCCGCTCCTACAAGGTGTATCGGGGCATGGGCTCCATCGAGGCCATGAAAGAAGGCAGTAAGGATCGCTACTTTCAGGACGAAGTGGAAACCGAGAAGAAGCTCGTGCCCGAGGGCATTGTGGGCCGGGTGCCCTATCGGGGTCCTCTTGCCGAAACCGTGTACCAGCTGGTGGGCGGCCTCAGGGCCGGCATGGGATATCTGGGCAGCAGGAGCATCCCGGAGCTTCAAACCAAACCGAATTTCATGCAAATCACGGCGGCCGGACTCCGGGAAAGCCATGTACACGACGTGATCATCATCAAGGAAGCGCCCAACTACCGGGTGGAATAGGAATGGCCAAGGACATTTATTCACAGAAAATTCTGATTCTTGACTTCGGATCTCAGTACACCCAGCTCATTGCCCGAAGGGTGCGCGAGGCCCAGGTTTACTGCGAGATCCATCCTTTCAACTTGAACCTGGCCAAGATCAGAGCCTTCAGTCCGAAGGGAATCATTCTGTCCGGAGGTCCCTCCAGCATCTACGACAAAGCCGCACCCATTGCGGATCCGTGTATTCTGGACCTGAAGGTGCCGGTGCTCGGGATCTGCTACGGCATGCAGTATCTCACTCATGTGCTGGGCGGTGTGGTCGCAAAAGCAGAGGAGAGAGAATACGGGAACGCGGTCATCAAGATCAGGGATCTTCGCAGTCTCTTCCACAGTTTCAGCAGAGGCAAGGAGGAGATGGTCTGGATGAGCCACGGCGACCGTATCGAGAAGATGCCCGAGGGCTTCAAGTCGCTGGCCGGCAGCAAGAACAGTCCTGTCGCCGCCATGGCAGACCCTTCCCGCAGGTTCTTCGGAGTCCAGTTCCACCCGGAAGTGGCCCACACCCCGAAGGGGATGCGCATTCTCAAGAACTTCCTGTTCAGGATCTGCGGGTGTGAGCCGCTGTGGACCATGAGCTCCTTCGTGGAAAGAACCATCCGAGACCTGCAACAGCGAATCGGCAAGGAACGAGTCATTTGCGGAGTTTCGGGCGGGGTGGATTCCACCATCACCGCCGTTCTTCTGCACAAGGCCATCGGAGATCAGCTTTCCCCGATTTTCGTGGACAACGGCCTGCTGAGGAGGGGCGAAAAAGAAGAGGTGGTCGAGCTCTTTCGTGATCTCTATCACATCCAGCTCCATGCGGTGGATGCGTCCGGCTATTTTCTCAACAAACTGAAAGGAGTCACAGATCCGGAGCAGAAGCGAAAGATCATCGGACGGGAATTCATCACGGTTTTTGAGAAAAAGGCCAGGGACCTTGGAAAGGCGAGGTTTTTGGCCCAAGGAACGCTGTACCCGGACGTGATCGAGAGTGTTTCTTTCAAGGGGCCATCGGCCACCATCAAAAGCCATCACAACGTGGGCGGGCTGCCCGAGATTATGAAACTGGAATTGATCGAGCCTCTCCGGGAACTCTTCAAAGACGAAGGACGGCAGGTCGGGTTCGAACTCGGGCTCTCGAGGGAAATCGTCATGCGCCAGCCCTTTCCGGGCCCGGGACTTGCCGTGCGAATCCTGGGGGAGGTCACTGCGGAGCGGCTGGAGGTGTTGCGGTCTGCAGATGGGATTCTGATCGAAGAAATCAGGAAAGCGGATCTCTATGAAAAGGTGTGGCAGTCCTTTGCCGTGCTTCTCCCTGTGAGAACCGTGGGGGTGATGGGGGATGAGCGGACCTACGAAAAGGTGATTGCCCTCAGGATCGTAGACAGCCTGGATGCCATGACGGCAGACTGGACCCGGGTTCCCTACGAGATCCTGGCCAGAATCTCCAACCGCATCATCAATGAGGTGCGCGGGGTGAACCGGGTGGTTTACGACATCTCCTCAAAACCACCCAGCACCATCGAGTGGGAATGAACGGTCACCCGCTGCGCAGATGCCTTGAGCCCAGGCCTGCATGGGGAACGACGTGAACATCCAAGAAGGAGGATTCCGATGAAAGCGAAAAGATCAAGAATGGTAAGTGCGGCTGTGTTGGGGTTTCTCTTTGTTCTACCCCCTTTAGTCTCTTTTGCGCAGGATTTCCCGAGCAAACCGGTGAATGTCATCGTCACCTTTGCGCCGGGAGGAACTCTGGACACCGCCACGCGCATCCTTGCAATCAAAGCTGAAAAATTTCTCGGCCAACCCGTCATCGTGTCGAATGTCGGGGGAGGGGGAGGTTCCGTAGCTTTGGCCCAGGTTGCCACGAAGAAACCCGACGGCTATGAGATCACGAGCTGCACCAGCACCGGCCTGATCCGGATTCCCCAGTTGAGGGCGGTTCCGTACGGCCCGGACGACTTTATTCCGGTGATGCATTATGCGGCCGTGGAGTCGGGCGTGGTCGTGAAATCGGATTCTCCTTACAAGACCTTTAAAGATCTGGTTGAATTTGCGAGAAAGAATCCCGGAAAAGTCACCTATGCGACCTCAGGGGCAGGCTCTCCGATGCACATGGCCATGGAATTCGTGGCGATGAAAGAAAACATTCAGTGGACCCACGTTCCGCAAACCGGAGGCGCCCCCGGACTTGCAGCAGTGCTCGGGGGGCACGTGACGGCTATGTCCGACAGCACGGAATGGCTTCCGCACGTGAAAGAAGGGTCGCTGCGGCTGCTCGCCACCCATGGGGAGAAGCGAATGAAGAGCTTCCCGGATGTCCCTACCTTCCGGGATCTGGGATATGACTTCATCAACGAAACCGTTTTCATGCTGGCTGCTCCCAAGGGGACGCCTGCTCCGGTCATCAAGAAGCTGGACGAGTCCTTCCACAAAGCGATGGACGATCCTAAATTCATAGAGACCATCGCCAACATCGAGTTTGCCGTTTCTTATCGAAACTCGGCGGACACCAAGAAGTACCTCGATGACGCCTCCGCCCGATTCGCGGAGATGATCAAGAAAATGGGTATTCAAAAGGAAGCGGCGAAGTGATTTTGACAGGGCAGGAAGCTTGAGGGATTCATGAAGACCCTCGATCAGACAAGCAGCCTCTTCTGGCTGCTTGTCTCCATTTTTGTCTTTGCGGAGTCCATTCGTATCGGGGTTGGAGCGGTTCAGAATCCGGGCATGGGGTTCATGACCTTCGGCGCCTCCGGGATTCTCGGAGTCCTGTCGCTCGTTTTGTTTTTCCAAGCATCGCTTCGAAGAGAGGACGTCCCGCACAAACCGCTCTTCACCGGACGCATGTGGCGGAGAGTTCTTTTCGTCCTGCTGGCTCTCACGATCTATGCCCGGGTTATGCCGATCCTCGGTTATCTCATCAGCTCTTTTCTTCTCATGAGCCTTCTCTTCTGGGTTCTCGAAAGAAAGAGAATCGGGTTTGTCTTGCTTTACGCCCTTCTGGCGACGCTCTTCACCCATCTGGTTTTTTCTAAATGGCTGAACTGCCAATTCCCGCACGGTTTGTTCGGATTCTGAGGAAGAACCATGGATTTCTTCAACAGCATCATCTACGGATTTCAAGTCACTTTTCAGCCGATCAATTTTCTCTTTTGCGGCGTGGGTGTGCTGGTCGGGACTCTTGTGGGGGTTCTTCCCGGCATCGGCCCTGCCGGCGCCATGGCTCTGCTGCTTCCGGCCACCTTCAGCTTTTCGTCCACGTCCACCATCATTTTGCTTGCCGGCATCTACTACGGCGTTCAGTATGGAGGCTCCACCACCTCCATCCTGGTCAACATTCCGGGCGAGGCGTCTTCGGTCATGACCTGCATCGACGGGCATCAGATGGCCCGCCAGGGCCGCGCAGGGCCTGCTCTGGGGATTGCCGCCTGGGGGTCTTTCATTGCTGGAACGATCGCCAATATCGGCCTGATGCTGGTGGCCATTCCCCTTGCCCATGCGGCGCTGAAACTGGGTCCTCCGGAATATTTTGCTCTCATGTGCACGGGCCTGGTCATAGTCACCTATCTTGCACAAGGCTCTGTTCTCAAGGCCATCATGATGGGACTGGTGGGCATTATCCTCGGAAGCATTGGGCTGGACCTCATCAGCGGATTTCCCCGCTTCACCTTCGGGATCAATGAATTGACGGACGGAGTCGGAATTGTTCCGCTGGTCATGGGACTCTTCGGAGTCTCAGAGATCTTGGAAAACCTTGAAGGGAACCTCCAGAGGGAAGTCCTTAAGACGCGCATCAGGAACCTCTGGCCTTCCTTTAAGGACTGGATGGAAGCAAAATGGGCCATTGTGCGAGGGTCGATCATCGGGTTTGTGTTGGGGATTCTTCCCGGAGGGGGCGCCGTCATATCGACCTTCGTCTCCTATGCGGTGGAGAAGAAGATTTCCAAGCACCCGGAAAAGTTCGGCAAGGGCGCCATTGAAGGAGTTGCCGGCCCTGAGTCCGCGAACAATGCAGCAGCGGGAGGATCGCTCATCCCTCTTCTCTCGCTGGGGATTCCTCCCAACCCCATTATGGCCATCTTTTTCTCTGCCCTGATCATTCACGGAATCCAGCCCGGCCCTCTTTTGATCAAGCAGCATCCGGACCTTTTCTGGGGCCTGGTGGCCAGCCTTTACCTGGGCAATGGACTTCTGCTGGTTCTCAACCTTCCCTTGATCGGCATCTGGGTGAAGGTGCTCGAGGTCCCTTACAAGATCCTTTTCCCCTTGATTCTCCTCTTCTGCCTCATCGGCGTGTACAGCATGAACAACTTGAGCTTTGATCTCTACGTCATGCTCTTCTTCGGGGCGGTGGGCTGGCTGATGAGAAAATTCGGCTATGAGGGAGCCCCTCTTATCCTGGCCTATGTGTTGGGGCCCATGCTGGAGAATGCCTTGCGGCAGTCGCTCTTGATCTCGCAGGGGAGTTTCTTGATTTTCGTGACTCGCCCAATTTCAGCCATTGCGCTCGGGTTTGCCTTCCTTCTTCTGCTCACCACGTTTCTCCCTAATTTCAGGAAGCGGCGACAGCAGTACGATGAATTCAAGGAATAGGGGAAGGGCTCAGTTGTGACTAAACCCTCCACCTTGGGTGGAGGACCCGGATCGGATCTACCGATCCCCTTTCCCCTCCCTTGGCGGGAGGGGACAAAGGGGAGGGGGAAACACGCTGACTTCCGATACCTCGAAGGTGTCAATAAAGATGAACTCGTGAAAAGTCCTGCGGAGTGAATCTGTCATTTCGACCGCAGGGAGAAATCTGACTCGCCTCGGCGAGTCATCCTGAGCAAAGCGAAGGATCTGTTTTCGACAGGTAGATCCCTCTCTATGTTCGGGACAACACTCCGCGTTGGATTTCTCGCTTCGCTCGAAATGACATGAAAATGGGACTTTCTACGAGTTCATCAATGAAAGGCTTGAAAGCCATTGCCGAGAAGGGAAACGTTATGATGGAACATGAAAAAGAGATAGTGACGAAATCCATATCCGACCGGGAACTGAAGAGGCGTTGGAAAGAAGTCCGAAAGCGAATGGAGGACGAAAAGCTCGATTTCCTGGTCATGCAGAATGACAATGAGTGGCTCGGCGGATATGTAAAATGGTTCACCGATGTGCCGGCCAAGAATGCGCAGCCGCACACGGTCATCTTCCCGGTGGATGAGGAGATGACGACCATCACTCACGGCGGCAAACCTCCCGGAGACATGGGGCCGCCGGCTTGGACGCTCCGGGGGGTGAAGACAAGGCTCACGGCGCCTTTCTTCCGAAGCGCGGCCTTCACCAACACCTATGATGCGGAACTTGCGGTGGACGTGCTGAAGGCCAAGAAGAAAGCGCGAATCGGCCTCCTTGGAAAAGGGACCATGTCCGCAGCGTTTTACACGCACCTGGTCGAGAACCTTCGCGGCGCGGCTTTTGTGGAGGCTTCAGACATGGTGGATGTCATCAAGGCCGTGAAGAGCGATGAGGAAATAGACCTGATCAGGAAGACGGCCTCCTTGCAGGATCAGGCCGTGGAATATGCCCGGAAAGCGATACGGCCCGGCAGAAGAGATTTCGAGATCATCGCGGACATCATTCATTATGTGACGGACCTGGGCAGCGAAGAGCAGCTTGTCCTTGGTGGCTCAGGGCCCTTGGGGCAGGCGGTGGCGATCCGAAAGAGGCATTTTCAGAATCGGATGGTGAGAAAGGGAGACCAGTTTTCTCTTCTCATTGAAGTCAACGGTCCCGGAGGCATGTATACGGAAATCGGCAGAATCTTTTTTGTTGGAAGCAAAGTGCCTTCCGAATTGAGCGATGCGGCGGCACTTGCCGGCGAGATCCAGGAGGCAACCCTCAGAATGATCCGGCCCGGCGCAGATCCTGCTGCGATCTGGCACGCCAACAACGAGCGGCTTGATCGGAAAGGCTTCTTGCCTGAAACCAGGCTTTATGCGCACGGCCAGGGGTATGATCTGGTGGAGCGGCCTCTGATCCGGGATGACGAACCCATGAGCCTCCAGGCGGGAATGAACATCACCGTGCATCCCACCGTGGGGACGGACAAGCTCTGGGTCTGGGTCTGCGACAACTACCTGATCACCAAGACCGGCGTCAGCGAATGCCTCCACAAAACTACGAAAGAGATAATCGCAGTGTAGAGCGTTATGAAAACAGGACTGCTCATTCTGGATTCATTGGGGGAGGAATACCGGAAAGCCCTGGAACCGGAGTTCCCTGATCTCGTCATTCGGGCATGCAAAACCGAAAACGAGGTCGGCGATTTCATCGAGAAGACAAGGATTCTCCTCACCTTTAGTATTTCAGACGAATTGATCCGGAAGGCCGTGACTCTCGATTGGATTCAAGCGCTGGGAACGGGCGTGGATTCCATCCTCGCCCTTCCCTCGCTCCCCAGGGGCGTCTTGCTCACTTCCACCCGGGGCATCCACGGCCCTCAGATGTCTGAATTGGCCATGCTTCTCGTGCTCGCGCTGACCCGGCGGTTTCCGGACACGGTTCGCAATCAGGACAAGGCGGTGTGGGAGCGGTGGCCTGGGGAACTTTTGTGGCAGAAAAAAGCCGCAATCCTCGGGCTGGGTGCTGTGGGAGAGGAAATCGCCCGCAAGTGCAAGGCCTTCGGCATGACCGTCTACGGGATCAACCGCTCGAAGAAATCGGTGGGCTCAGTGGACCGGTTCTTCGGTGTGGAGGGCCTCCTCACCGCAGCCCGCGGTGCGGACTATTTCATCGTCGTGGTTCCCCTTACCGCTGAAACCCGAGGCATGGTCGGAGCCGAGGTGTTCGCCGCCATGAAGCCGACCTCGTTTCTCTTGAATCTTGCCAGAGGCCCGGTGGTCGATGAAAAGGCTTTGATCCGGGCCCTTGAATCAAAGACCATCGCCGGCGCTGCGCTGGACGTTTTCGACGAGGAGCCTCTTCCTCAGGGACATCCTTTCTGGGAAATGAAAAATGTCATCGTAACCCCTCACATCGGGGGAACCCATACTTCTTACGCCGGCCAGGTTCTCCCCATCTTCCAGGAGAATCTCCGCCGTTACCTGAGAGGCGAGAGGCACACGCTCATCAACAGGGTTGATCACTGAAATTGGGGGGCCGAAGGGGTTAATCCTCGCCGGAGAGGGAATCGGCGACGCTCGAAAGCTCTGAGACAATGCGGATGTTCTCAAGAGCATCAGTCTGGGAGTTCTCTTCCTGGGCGCTGAAATGCAATACTAGCATAAAGGTAACAGTTTAGCTCTTTGAAATAAACACAGAAAAAGGCCATGGGGGTCCCTCTA
>CAZOLJ010000040.1:0-42270 GCA_964580575.1 uncultured Desulfobacteraceae bacterium | reverse complement strand
GTTTGGACTATGGAAACCCATCCTCCCGAGTTTTACCGCCACTGCATTTCCTGCATAAATACTGCCTTGTGCTTCATCTTTTTCTATATGCTGGGGTACGTTGCATCCATCCTCCACCCTGAACCTGAAAAAATGAAATTTTCCAACGGGAACAATAAAAGCACCTCGAAACTGCACATCAGGTGGGACTTATTACAAAGAGTCCTGTTGGCGAGCTTAATTGCCATGGTCCCCGCGGTGGGATTGTTACTATTTTCTGGGATAAGCATCTATGTCTTTGAGATGTGGGCAGCAGGAGTGGTGGGATTCGCAATGGGTTTCTCGTTTTGGGAGCATATAAAGGAAACAGGATTTTTAACGGACACCCTCAAGCGCAAGCTTGTCATTCCAAGTCTCCTCACGACCATCGCTGTCGGCTACATTGCGGGTTATGGAGTTTATGTCGATCTCTCGGTTGCGAATCCGGAATCAATCCAGACTTTGCTGGTGAGCACAATGTTGTTCACCGAGTGTATGGCGTGGTACATGGTCGGATTATGCGTTGTGGCCTTCCGGAAAGGATAAGGGAAAATGGAAGGGGGATGAATTAACCCAACGACATGTAGGATGTCCTCAATCCCCCTCCAAATTCGTCATTGGCTGGTCAACTCGGGATCAGGATCGTGGACCCTGTTGTCCTGCGGGCTTCTACATCCCGATGGGCCCGGCTGGCTTCGGCAAGCGGATAGGTCTGATGGATCTCGATCTTTACCGCGCCTTTGGTGACCACTTCGAACAAATCCTTGGCATGCGCAAGGAGGTCTTCCCTCTTCTCCGTGTACGCCATGAGCGTCGGCCGGGTTAGGAAGAGAGAGCCTTTTGCAGAAAGGACACCCAGGTCAAAGGGCGGCACCGTTCCAGATGACTGACCGAAGGAAACCATCATCCCCATGGGTCTCAGGCAGTCGAGGGATTTCATGAAGGTTGCCTGGCCGACGGAGTCATAAACAACATCAACACCTCGGCCCCCTGTGATTTCCTTGACCTTGGAAGCGAAATCCTCTTCTCTATAAAGAATCGTGTGGTCGCTGCCATGGGCTCTTGCCAGTTGAGCTTTGTCCTTCGATCCGACTGTGCCGATCACCGTAGCTCCGAGAAACTTGGCCCACTGCGACACGATAAGACCCACCCCTCCGGCAGCAGCCTGGATGAGAATGGTATCTCCTTTTTTCACTCTGTAGCATCCATAGAGAAGATATCTCGCCGTCATTCCCCGCAGCATCATCCCCGCTGCCTGTCGCGTGGGGATGCTCTCCGGAAGCCTCACTAAGCGATGGGCAGGAATGAGCCGGACTTGCGCATAGGCCCCCGGCGGCAACCCGGCATAGGCGACCCGATCGCCCACCTTCACTTCTGTCACCCCTTCACCCACTGCCTCCACAATCCCTGCACCTTCCATTCCCGGCGTGGCAGGCAGGGATGGCAAAGGATAGAGGCCTGTGCGGTGGTACACATCAATGAAATTGAGACCCACTGCTTCATGACGGATTAAAGCTTCCCCTGGTCCTGGTCTGCCCGGATCGTTGTCTTCCCAGACCATGACTTCAGGTCCGCCTGTCTTGTACATCCTGATCGCTTTTGCCATATCTCCCCCCTCAAACCTACTAAGTGGTCACACGAGTAGAAGTTAACAAGGATACCTCTCCCAACTAATATCTAGCAAAAAGATGGGGCGGTTCATCCTCTAAGTCAAGCAGGCGCAAGGCAAAAGAAAAAGCACCGGAATCAGGGCGGCATCTTTCCATTGCACTTTTCTTTCGGAGAGGAATACGATAATCTTGTCACGCTATCGAAAGAGAAGAGTTGGAGGAACCGAGCACGAAAGGAGGGTGTCATGAAAATCACAAAAGCGATTCTGGTTCTTCTGATTGGTTTGGCCCTTGCAGGATGCGCTTCGGGTGGAGGTGGTAAACTTCCCACCGGCCCAATGGGCCAGCCGGACATTTGCGGATGCCACTCAACCTACAGCCCTGGATGGTATGGAAAGAAATAGAACAAAAGAGGCACGTAGCTGCTTCTGCCAAGTGCCTCTTCAGCACTTGGTCGGGAGGACATACATTATCTTCGCATCCGGATGCTCTTCTGAAGCCTCAGAGGAGGCGGCAAACTGGCTTCGTTCTAACCTCAAGGGCTGGACCGTTGCTGAAGAAGTGAGCTACCCTTCCCCACGGCTGCCACCTTGATTGCTCTCAGGCCAACGGATCGGCAGGTATCCCTTGAACAGAATCCGATCAAAACAGGCTACCGTTCCCGTAATTTTTCCTGTATGCTTATCGATGAAGTGTTGCGTGGCGTTCCTCCCTTTGTGGCCGTTTCGCGGCTGCCCCATTACCGGAGGAACGATACCCATTTCCTTTTCAACTTCTATTTGGTTGCGGCCAAAGGCCCGCATTGGGAAGGGGGAGGCCAACCACATGAAAAGCTTTTTTCGCAAGCTTTCTCTGGTCTTTGCTTCAGGCTGTTTTGGAGGGGTTTTGAATGCCGTCGTTGTGTGGTTGTTCGGAAGAGCGGAAATCACCGCAGAGCTGGGAGTGAAAATCGCCCCCAGCCTGACGCCGGCCTACCTTTACCAGCGAACGGTCTGGGGCGGCATCTGGGGTCTTCTCTTTCTTATACCCGCTTTCAAGAATCGACCTCTCAGTCAAGGACTTCTCTTCAGTCTGGGCCCCACGATTGTTCAACTCTTCGTCATTTTCCCAAACTATCTAAATAAGGGCATGTTGGGGCTTGACTTGGGCACTTTAACTCCCGCCTTCGTGCTCTTTTTCAACGCCCTGTGGGGACTGGCAGCAGCGCTCTGGTTGTGGGCATCAGAAAGATGATTTTTCAAAGGAGATTCTCATGAAACTTCCTCTTTACCAAATCGATGCGTTCACGAGCCGTGTATTTGCAGGCAACCCAGCTGCGGTCTGCCCTCTCGAGAAGTGGCTGGACGATGACCTCATGCAGGCCATTGCCATGGAGAACAACCTCTCCGAAACCGCCTTCTTTGTTCCTCTGGACCAGGGCTATCACATCCGCTGGTTTACCCCGGCCTCTGAAGTGGACCTGTGCGGCCACGCAACGCTTGCCTCGGCCTATGTTCTTTTCACCCATCTCGATCCGACCATGACAGAAGTCAGTTTCCAGTCCAGAAGCGGTCTGCTCACGGTTTCAAAGCAGGGAGAGCTCCTGTCCATGGATTTCCCGTCACAGCCGCCTGCGCCGTGCAAAGCGCCAGCCGAACTGATCGAGGCCCTGGGCAAGAAGCCTTCGGAGGTGTTGCGGTCACAGGATTATCTTGTGCTCTTCCCCATGGAGGAGGACGTTCGAACCCTTGATCCGGATATGCTTCTTCTCAAGAAGGTTGACCTGCGTGGGGTAACGGTCACCGCAAAAGGGAAAGGGGTGGATTTTGTCTCCAGGTTTTTCGCGCCAAAATATGGCGTGAATGAGGATCCGGTGACCGGCTCCGCCCACTGTGCTCTCGTCCCTTACTGGGCCAAGAAACTGGGAAAGAAGGACCTTCTCGCCCATCAGGTTTCGAAACGAGGGGGTGAGTTGTTTTGCAAAGACCAGGGGGACCGGGTCATCATCTCAGGACGGGCTGTCGCTTACATGCAAGGGGTCATCACCATTTAGCCCTTGTTTCAGCGGGACTGAATTCGTGGACGAATCGTTCTGAAATGTGCTATGGGAAGTTAGGCCCTGACAGGTCCTTTCCCACCCTTCAGACAAAAACCCTAAAAGGAGGTGTGCCATGGCCATAAGAAGAATCGCTTGCTGCGTTGATTTTTCAGAGAATGCGGGGGCTGCCTTCGAAACTTCTATTGAACTTGCTGCAAAATTCGAGGCGAAGCTCTATGTGATCCACGTGCTGCCTCCCGCCGTGAATCCGCTCCTGCCCGAGGCGGACTGGATCATGCCTGAGCAGCCTAAGAAGGCGGTGATCATCAAGATTGATGAGAAAATGCAGGAGGAGTACGGTTCAAAGATCGAAGAGAACATTGACTATGAGTTTCTTGTTCTTGACGGTCATGTGTCTTCGGAGATCATTCGCTTTCTCGAAGAAAGAGATATCGATCTTGCCGTCCTGGGATCCTATGGCGCCTCCGGTATGGGCCTTGTGCTTTTTGGAAGCGTGGCCAACAGAATCGCCCACAAGGCTCCCTGCTCCGTGATGATTGTGCGACCCAAAGGACAGGTCCCATAAGGAGTCTCTCACAGGGAACGAAGAGCCACCCCCTTGATGGATTTAGGTAGAACCGGACACTGAGAATAGATGAAGGAGGTATCATCAGATATGGAGATTAAAACCTTGGGTGTTGTAGGCGCTGGCCAAATGGGCTCAGGGATTGCCCAGGTCGCTGCAGCGAGCGGGCTTTACGTCATTATGAGCGATATCAAGGATGAATTTGTACAAAGAGGGGCTAACGCAATCAGAGACAGCCTGGGTCGTTTGGTCAAGAAGGAAAGAATGACGGCCGAAGACCGTCAGGCCATTCTCGGGAGGATCACAGGAACCACCGCCCTGGCGGACATGGGAAAAGCGGATTTCGTGGTTGAGGCGGCCACGGAAAACGAAACCCTCAAACTCAAGGTTTTCACCGACCTTGACTCCATTTGCAGACCCGAGGTCATCCTGTCCTCAAACACTTCCTCCATCTCGATTACCAAAATCGCCGGAGCCACAAAGCGACCCGAAGAAATCATCGGCATGCATTTCATGAATCCGGTTCCCATGATGAAGCTGGTGGAGATTATCAAAGGTCTCGCCACCTCTGAGGAGACCTTCGCTTTGACAAGGGATCTTTCTGTCAGAATGGGAAAGACTCCCGTGCCTGCTAACGATTTCCCCGGCTTCATCAGCAACAGAGTCCTGATGCCCATGATCAATGAAGCCATTTACTGCCTGTTTGAGGGCGTAGGGACGCCTCAAGACATTGACGAGGTCATGAAGCTCGGGATGAATCATCCCATGGGCCCCCTCACTCTTGCGGATCTCATTGGACTGGACACCTGTCTGGCCATCATGAAAGTCCTTCACTCAGGCTTGGGGGATGCCAAGTATCGGCCCTGTCCTCTGCTGGTCAAGTACGTGGATGCAGGGTGGCTCGGCAGAAAGAGCGGAAGAGGGTTTTACAATTACAAGTAGGAAAAGACGTGCCTAAAGTGTCTAAAGTTGGAAAACCAGGAACAAAGGCACTGGGCAGCATATCACTTTGCACTTGTTCTTTAGCAGGCTGATCAAAAACGTCCAGATGCAAGGCGCCCGAATTCCGAGGAGTGAGGCGTACACAACGTACGCTGCAACGACGAGGAACGAGGGCAACGCAGCAGATGGGCATTTTTCAGCAGCCTGCCGGTTACGATGATGATTGCGATTATTGACTACAAGGCCGGCAACTTGACGAGCGTCCAAAGGGCTCTTGCCTTTATTGGCCGGGATTCGGTGATCACGTCCAGCGCTGCGGAGGTCCTGGGTGCTGAGCGAATCATTTTCCCGGGCGTCGGCGCTGCCGGGACCGCCATGTTCGATCTCATGCGCCTGAAGCTGGACGCAGCCCTTGTGCTAGCCTATGGAAGAGGAAAACCCATCCTCGGAATCTGCTTGGGCACACAGATTGTCATGGAACGGAGCGAAGAAAATCAGACCCGATGCCTGGGCCTGATCAAGGGAGAGGTCCTCCGGTTTCCTGAAAACCTTTCAGAGCCGGGCGGGCGCAACCTCAAGGTTCCTCACATGGGGTGGAACAGGGTGAACGTGATGAGGGAGCACCCTGTTTTCAGGGGGATCGATCCGCAAAGTGAGTTCTATTTTGTTCATTCCTATTATCCGGGTCCAAGGGAAACGCGAAATCTCCTTGGCGAGACCCTGTACGGGATTCCCTTCGCATCCGTGCTCACATCGGCAAATCTCGTGGCCGTCCAGTTTCATCCTGAAAAAAGCGGTCGTCCGGGTCTGAGACTCCTTTCAAATTTCTGTGTGTGGGACGGCAAAGACCATGCTTAGTAAAAGAATCATTCCTTGCCTTGATGTTCGGGACGGGAAGCTCACCAAAGGGATCAAGTTCAAAGGAAACGTTGATATCGGTGATCCCGTTGAAATGGCCGCCTTTTATTACGATGAAGGAGCGGATGAGCTGGTCTTTTACGACATCACCGCCTCCTACGAACGTCGCGATATCATGATCGAAACGGTCCGGAAAGTGGCTGAAAGAATTTTCATCCCCTTTTCCGTAGGAGGAGGCATCCGGACCGTGGAAGATATGAGGTTGGTCCTCCTGGCCGGCGCAGAAAAAGTGAGCATCAATTCTTCAGCCATTCGGGACCCGGAGCTGATTGCCGAAGGGGCATCGGCTTTTGGCAGCCAGGCCATCGTCCTGGGCATGGATGTGAAACGGGTCTCCCCCTCTCAAGAGATTCCAAGCGGATATGAGATGGTGATCGATGGAGGCAGGATTACCACAGGACGGGATGCGCTTGCCTGGGCCAAGGAGGGAGCGCGCCTGGGCGCCGGAGAGATCTGCCTCAATTCCATCGATGCGGATGGAACCCAGAAAGGCTACGAACTTCGCCTCACAGAACTTATCGCCACAAACGTCAACATCCCAGTCATCGCGTCAGGCGGGGCTGGAGCGATTGAGCACATTCACGAGGTTTTCACTGATGGGAAGGCCGACGCAGCCTTGATCGCCTCCATCACCCACTACGGGACGCACACCATCAGAGAGATCAAGTCCTACCTCCATGAAAAAGGGATCAAAGTCCGGATGACCTGGTGAAAAGAAGGCCATTTGCTTATTTAATAAATCTCTGCTATTGATTAGGCGAAGACTAATTCCGAGGAGAACGGCTATGGCCAGAATACTGATCGTCGATGATGAGGAGCACATCCGGTTTCTCTACTCGGAAGAACTGACAGAGGCCGGTTATGAGGTCATCACTGCTGACAGCGGCTACAAGCTGCTTGAAAGAATTGAGAAAGAAAAGCCCGACCTAGTGGTGCTGGACATCAAAATGGTCGACTACAACGGCCTTGATTTGCTTCAGGACATTAGGAACAAGTATTATGACCTTCCTGTAGTTCTGTGCACGGCCTATGACACGTTCAAAGAGGACATGAAATCTATTGCCGCTGACTACTACGTGATCAAATCCTTTGATCTGACCGAACTCAAGAACAAAATCGCCAGGGCTCTGGAGGCCAGTTCGAGGTAAGACTGTCCTCCCTAAGAAAACCCGGCATTGATGCGCTTGTGGTATTTCTCGCCTTTCAGGATGGTAAAGGCTCTGTAGATTTGCTCCAGAAGAAGAACCCGGCTCATTTCATGGGTGAGGGTGAACTTGGATAGGGACAGGATATCATCAGCCTCAGCCATTGCGTCCCTGGAAAGCCCTAAGGGGCCGCCGATCATGAAGGTGATCCCTCCAGTGGCGTTCAGCGCCACTTTCTCAAGACGGCCGGCAAACTCCTCCGACCCGTACTGGCGTCCGGTTCGGTCCAGAGCAACGAGATAATCCCTCGGCCCCCGTTTGCGAATCAGAGCCTGACCTTCGAGGCGCAAAATCTCCTCTTCCGGCCGGCCTTTTGTCATCTTCACAGGCTTCACTTCAATCCAATCCACCTGGGCATAGTTCTGCAATCGCTTCAAGTAAAAGGCCTCCCCTTCCACCAGAAAAGGGGACCGGGTTCGATCCACAACAATGATTCTGATGTTGATCATGCAAGGCTAGTGAAAAGTCTTTTTGCGGTTCCTGTTCTGAACAACCCACTTGGCCAGGGATTTGACTGCAAGGGTGATCTGAGACTGGGCCAGACGGTAATGGTAGGGAGAGTTCCCGAAAGGATCCGGGATATCGTCCTCCCACCCTCCTGCCACATACTTGCCCAAAAGCTCCACTTTCAGTTTCGCTTCAGGCCACAATTCTCCAAGGTCGGCCTCATGCCTCCTTTCCATCACTAAGACGAGGTCGGCCCAGTCCAACTCCTGCTTGGACATCTGCCGCGCTTCGTGAGGTTCGAAGGAGACCCCCATGCTCGAAAGATACGCCGTCATTTGGGGATCCGGCGGGCTTCCAGGAAAAGCATAAAGTCCTGCCGACGAAACAGAGACATCGTCAACCTTGAGCGCTTTGAGCTCGCTTCTAAGCAAGGCTTCGGCCAGAAAGCTCCTGCTCACATTTCCGCTGCATACAAAGAGGATATTCATCTATCTTCTTTTCAGGTCCAAAATACTCGCGATCTCAGCCACCGTCTCATCGACAAAACGATTCATGTCCTCCCCCTGAAGCGGCTTCCCCGGCTGGGGGAATCTCTGCAGCCTCTCCGGTTTGACCAGGGATGGGGCATTCTTGAGTTCCTCTCGTGGCGTCACACCGAATTCCGGCGGGAACGCGTCCTGAAAATACATGTCCTGAAAGGTGATGAACTTGAGCATGTGTGCCGTTGAGTCAAGGATGCCGGTCTCCTCGCGTCTGACAAATCCTTTCTCAATCGCTCTCCTGAAGCCGGCCATGGATTCCCCTCCCTGGGTGCAGGCCACATTTCCATTCCGGTTGGCAGTCATCATGGAATCCATGATCTCCTGCTCCCTCACCTGAACTACGAAGATCCGCTTTTCGCCGGCTGTCTGGTTGTAGGCCCTGGCGATCTGGATGACCCTGGGCATAGACACAGGGTTTCCGATCATGGCCGCCTGGGCCACGCTCGGTTTCACGGTCACAGGGACAAAGTTTCTCTTGGCTTCCTCCTCTTCCAGATAGTACCTGTAGACCGGGTCTGCATGCTCGGATTGGACTCCCACGATTTTCGGGAGGCTCTTGATGATTCCTGCCCTGAAAAACTTGAGGAACCCGCTCATGACCGCTGTGATGTTCCCGGCATTCCCGATGGGCAGAACCACCACCTTGTCCTTCACTTCATAATCGAAGTCCTGCGCGATTTCGAAAGAAAAGGATTCCTGGCCCAGAATTCGCCAGCTGTTCTTGGAGTTCAGAAGAGCCACGTGATAGTTCTCTGCCAGGTTTTCCACCACTTTCATGCAGTCGTCGAAAACCCCCGGGATCTCGAACACCTTGGCTCCGCTGCCAAGGGGCTGAGCGAGCTGCTGGGGCGTGACCTTGCCGTGGGGCAGGAGAACCGCAGACCTGAGAAAATCTTCCAGGTACGATCCATAGAGAGCGGCTGAAGCGGAGGTGTCTCCCGTGGATGCGCAGAGGGCAAGAAGATTGCCGATCTTGTGCTTTACGGCAAAATAGTTGATGAAACTCAGGGCACAGGCCATTCCTCTGTCTTTGAAG
This sequence comes from uncultured Desulfobacteraceae bacterium, assembly GCA_964580575.1. GTDB lineage: Bacteria > Desulfobacterota > DSM-4660 > Desulfatiglandales > HGW-15 > CAVPDE01. The sequence goes on along the minus strand of CAZOLJ010000040.1, from coordinate 32,949 downwards.
GAAGCGCTGGGGTTGAGCCCGTCGTTCTTGAAGTAGAAGTTCGCCCCCACCCGTTTCTTCAGTCTGGGATTCGCTTCCACGAGAGGAGTGTGACCTTCCCCCAGGTACACGATCCGATCCAGGGGAATCACTGGGGCGATGAACTCGTAATAACGAAAGATCCCCTTGAGCGCTTGCACATTCAGCATTCTTCTGAAATCAAAGATCCTTCGCCACCGATCGCCTCCCACGGCCTTCAGGCGATCCTCTTTCTTGTCTTCCAGCATCAGGACGCTGCCGCACTCAGGGCAGGCGTACAGAAGCTCGCCAATGTCCAGCTCTCCGTGGCACCCCAGGCACCTGTAGACCATTTCCCCCTTGGGCTCAGGGAGCAGGAAAGGCCTTACGTCTTCGGGAAATTGATCCAATCGCATGACATATTCCTTTGATTATCGTTTTCCGGCAAACACGGCTACCTGTATTACATTACACGACAAATTGCAATCCAAACCTCTCGATGGGATGCCGCACAGGAATCCCCTTGAGAAGACTCATGAAGAGTGCTAGAATTTTCCCGTGTGGGATGAGGATCGTGATATGCGCCACGCGGTGATCGAGCAGGTCAAAGAGGTTCTGAAGATAGAGGCGGAGGCCATCCTGAACCTGATGGAACGGGTCGGCCCGGAATTCGACCGCGCCGTCCAAATGATCCTGAAAGCCAAAGGCAGGGTCATTCTTACCGGCATGGGCAAATCAGGGCTCGTAGCCAGGAAGATATCGGCCACCCTTAACAGCACAGGAACCCCTTCTCTTTTCCTTCACCCTGCAGAGGCGGTCCACGGAGATCTCGGCATGGTCACCTCCGACGATATCGTGATCGCCATCAGCCACAGCGGGAAGACCGGGGAGATCAACAGTCTCTTGCCCATTATCAAGACCATGGGCGCAAAAATCATCGCCTTTACCGGCTGCATGGATTCCCCCATGGCCGAGCAAAGCGACCTGCTTATCGACGTGGGCGTCGAGCGCGAAGCGTGCCCCATGGGTTTGGCCCCCACGGCGAGCACCACAGCGGCCCTCGCAATGGGTGACGCTCTTGCCGTGGTGCTCATCAATGCCAGGCGGTTCGATCCAAAGGATTTCAAGAGGTTCCATCCCGGCGGGAGCCTTGGAGAGAGACTCGCCACCAGTGTCAGAGAAGTCATGTTCACGGACGACCACATCCCCATGGTCCTGGTCGGCTCCAAGGTCCCTCAGGCACTGAAGGAAATGGATGCCAAAGGAATCGGGGCAACGCTCGTGGTAGAAAGGGACAGGAAACTGCACGGGATCGTGACGGACGGCGACCTGAGAAGGGCTTTGCTCAAGCACAAGAGCGTTCACTCACTGAAAGTCGAAGAGATCATGACCCCTTCCCCGAAAATCATTGATGAGAATCAGACAGCCGCAGAGGCCCTTGGAATTATGGAGCTGTACGAAATTACCCATCTCTGTATTGTTGATGCCCATCATCGCGTCAAGGGGCTGGTCCATCTCCATGATCTTCTCGGCAGAGAGGAATTCAGACTCAATGGCAGCTCGAGTCTCACCGAGGGGTCTCATCGTAGACCTCGTCACCCCGCTTAAACAGAACGGCGACATCGACGGCCGCAGTTTGGGCAGGCAACTGGACAGGGTTTTACCCCATGTTCAGGCTATTCTTATTGCAGGACCTCACCTGGGAGAGGGCGGGAACCTCTCAGCCGCGCAAAGAGCAGAGCTCATGGAAAAGACCCTGGTCGTGACCGGAGGGCAAGTGCCTGTCCTCGTATGGATCACCCAGGACACGGAACAGAAGACCCGAGAGACCTTGGGGCTTCTCTCCGAGACCCTGAAGGCAAGAAAACACAAAGGTCAGGTCTGCTGGCTGGACACCCCGCTCTACTACCACAGCAATCGCGGGCTGGTTTCCTATTACCGCAGTTTGACGACCTTGACCCGGGAACCATGGCTCCTTCACAATGATCCGGGACTCATCGACCGGCTGAGCCGGTCCTTCAAGCGAAACAACATCCGCACGGCCATCCTAAAGGAAATCCTCGGAATCGAGGAGATTATCGGACTCCTCTATTCGGGCTCCCTGGATCGAGCCGGCAATTATCAAAAAGCGACCAGAGCAAGACCTGAATTCAGGGTTTATGATGCAGACGAGTTGCGTTTCCTGACCCACCCAAGCCTCAGTGGCGTTGTTTCCGCGGGTGCAAACCTTTCACCTAAAGCCTGGAACAAAATTACCGAGGCTTCTCTCGGCCTCAGTGACACGCGGGAGGATTATCCGGATCGCTTGCAGCAAATCCGGATCACCGGCCAGTATCTCCGAACGCTCCTCGATCTTTACAGCTCACAAACCGTGCAAGTCATCAAGCAGGTGCTTTCAGGAGCAGGCATCATTGAAAGCCCGACGTGCACGGTAAAAGCTGAAGACGTGGAGGAAAAGCGGAGATCCGTCATCGAGGAGATGAAGAAGTTCGGAGATTACATGAAGTCAACTACTGTCGGCTAAAGACGACAGATTGAGGGACAAAGGGGCTGGCGCACCAAAGGCACAAAGCAGAAAAACCATTCTGCGGATTCTCTTTATCCCTCTATTGCTTCATGCCCTTGTCTTTTCCTTCCTTTGTGCCTATGTGCCTTTGTCCCTTTGCTCCTTCTTCCCTAGTGTCCGCAGCAGTGATCCCCGCAGGAGCCTGCCTCTGCTATGGCTTTGATCACTTCTTTTGGATCTGCTTCGCTGACCCTGACGATGTTCACCTTAAGATAAAAGACGCCAACGCTTTCCCGTACGGCTAAAGAAGGAATGAACAGATGCTGGAAGAGGTCCACGAGTTCCTCCCCTCTGACACGCAACCTGAGCCCATCGCCCTCTTTCTTGTTGGCAAGCTGGAACTCTAAAGGGCACAGCCCCTGGCTTCCTGCACCAAAGATGAACTCCAATGCCATCGGTCCGGCGGTCAAATCCGTCTTGTCGGGCCCTGTTCCTGCCTCCAAAAGCAAACTGATTTTCTTGAGAGGACCTATCGTTTGCCGTTCGTCAGTCATGACCGATCTCCTTTTCCAGCTCAGAATGGCGGCCCGTCCGAGTCTCCGAGTTGGAGACATCCGGATCCCAGCATCCCGCTGCAGTAGCCTTACTATAAGAACGGATGAGGCCATTGACAACTCGTGAGGAAAGTCAAATCACCTTGACTCTCTTGGGCAATGGAATTAGAACCTTTCAGACAATGAGGGCCCCGAAAAGGAGAGACGATTTATATGAAACCGGATGATCTGTGCGTCAATACGATCCGCGTGCTTTCCGCTGAATGCGTGGAAAGAGCCAACTCAGGGCATCCCGGAATGCCGATGGGTGCAGCTCCCATGGCCTATGTGCTGTGGACGAAATTCCTGAAGCACAATCCTCGTCACCCAGGCTGGTTCAACAGGGACCGGTTCGTGCTTTCGGCTGGGCATGGATCCATGCTTCTGTACAGCCTGCTCCATCTCACAGGGTATGACCTCCCGCTTTCGGAACTTTTCAACTTTCGGCAGTGGGAGAGCAAAACACCCGGCCATCCTGAATACGGGCTGACTCCGGGAGTCGAAACGACGACAGGCCCCCTGGGGCAGGGATTTGCCAACGGGGTGGGCATGGCCATTGCAGAGCGTTTCCTTGCCGCCACCTTCAACAGGCCCGGATACGAGATCGTCAACCATTTTACTTACGCCATCGTGAGTGACGGAGACCTGATGGAAGGCATTTCCCACGAGGCCGCTTCTCTAGCCGGCCACCTTCGGCTGGGAAAACTGATTTATCTCTATGATGACAATCAGATCTCTATTGAGGGAAGCACGGAGCTGGCCTTTACGGAAAATCGTACGGCAAGGTTCGAAGCTTACGGGTGGCACGTGCAGCAGGTCGAAGACGGCAATGACCTCGACGCCATCGAAAAGGCCCTTGTTTCAGCTCAAAAGGAAACTCGAAAACCCTCCTTCATCGCTGTCCGCACCCACATCGGATACGGCAGCCCCAACAAACAGGGCAAGGCATCCGCCCACGGCGAGCCTTTGGGCAAAGATGAACTGACGCTGACCAAGCAACAACTCGGATGGCCTCCGGAACACGAGTTCTCTGTTCCGGATGAAGCGTTGAAAGTTTTCAGGGCAGCCGTGGAACAGGGAAAGGCTGAAGAAGCCCGGTGGAACTCGCTACTCGACCGATACCAAAAGGCCTTCCCTGATCAGGCCAAGACGTTGGATCAATGGGTGAAGCGAGGGCTCCCTGAGGATTGGGAAGAAGACATTCCCGTTTTTCCAGCCGATCCAAAGGGCACTGCCACAAGAGCCGCTTCAGGCCATGTTCTCAACGCCCTGGCAAAGAGAATCAAAAACCTGGTGGGCGGGTCAGCGGATCTTGCTCCTTCTAACCAGACTTTGATCAAGGGCGAAGGGGACTTTCAGGCAGAGCAATTCGGCAGCCGCAACCTTCGCTTCGGTGTGCGGGAACATGGAATGGGCGCCATCCTCAACGGTATGGCGCTTCACGGAGGGCTGATCCCTTATGGGGGGACCTTCCTCATCTTTTCCGATTATATGCGGCCGGCCATCCGCCTGGCCGCCCTCATGCAGCTTCAAGTTATTTATGTGTTCACCCACGACAGCATCGGCCTGGGCGAGGACGGCCCTACCCATCAACCTGTGGAACAACTTGCCGCCCTGAGAGCCATCCCCAATCTGATTGTGCTCAGGCCTTGCGACGCCTCGGAAACAGCAGAAGCTTGGCGCTTTGCTCTAAGCCACCAGAACGGGCCTGTGGCCCTAGTGCTCACGCGGCAGGGAGTCCCGGTCCTTGACCGATCTGTTTTCGCGCCTGCTGCCGGCCTTCAGCAGGGCGCCTACGCTCTTGCAGAACCGGCAGAGGGAAAACCTGATCTTCTCTTAATGGCCTCCGGCTCTGAAGTGCACCTTGCGATCGAAGCCGCCAAGAAGCTCGGGCAACAGGGTATCTCATCCCGAGTGGTGAGCCTACCGTCCTGGGAATTGTTTGACCAGCAATCCGACGCTTACCGAGAGGACCTCTTTCCTCCCGAGATCAAGGTTCGTATTGCCATAGAGGCGGGGCGAACTCAGGGTTGGTGGCGCTATGTGGGCGAGAAAGGAGGCGTCGTAGGCATCGATCATTTCGGCGCATCGGCCCCTTACAAGGTTCTCTATGAAAAGTTCGGCGTCACTGCCGACCGGGTCGTAGAAAAGGCGATGAGGCTCCTGGGAAAGTAGGGCCGGCCACTTCTCCGTCTTGTTCGTGCCACTTGTCCCTCGTTACTCGTCACCGGTCACTGGTCACTTGATGTCCGCGTGATAGGCCTGCAGGGACTTGGGGATCCCATGTCCTTTTCGGACGGCCCGGATGCCCTTGGCCGCTGCCAGAGCTGCGGCCAGCGTGGTGATGTAGGGGACCTTGTAACGGATTGCCGATTTACGGATGTAGGAATCGTCACTCTTGCTCAATCGTCCGCTGGGTGTGTTGATCACCAGGTGAATCTCTGCGTTCTTGATGGCATCCACGATGTTGGGCCTGCCGTCATAGATCTTCCGAATCGACTCGGCTTCGATTCCATACTCCGACAAGAACTTCCGGGTCCCTTCCGTGGCCTTGATCCTGAAACCCAGCTCCACGAACTGCCTCGCCACTTCCAAAACCCCTGGCCGGTCCCGCTCCGAGACCGTGAGCAACACCGTCCCCTCCGTAGGGAGGACCTGCTGGGCCGCCTCCTCAGCCTTGTAGAAAGCCAGGCCGAAGGAATCGGCCATGCCGAGCACTTCGCCGGTGGAGCGCATTTCCGGGCCGAGAACAGGGTCCACTTCGGGCAGCATGTGGAAGGGGAAGACCGCTTCCTTCACCCCGAAGTGGGGAATCGGCTTCTTCTGAATGTCGAGGTCCTTGAGTTTCTTGCCGAGCATGAGCTGAGTGGCGATCCGAGCCATGCTGATGCGGCAGACCTTGGAAACCAGAGGCACGGTTCTCGACGCCCGGGGATTGGCTTCGAGCACGTAGACCACGTCATTGGCAATCGCGTACTGCATGTTCATCAACCCCACAACGCCCAGCTCCACCGCAATCCTTCTGGTGTAATCGTAGATGGTATCCACATGTTTGGGTGGAATGCTGATGGGGGGGATGACGCACGCCGAGTCCCCCGAGTGAATACCCGCCAGTTCGATGTGCTCCATGACCGATGGAACAAAAGCGTCTCCGCCGTCTGCGATGGCGTCGGCCTCGGCCTCAATGGCGTTTTCCAGAAACTTGTCGATGAGAATCGGCCTCTCCGGTGTCACATCTACGGCAGCGGCCACATACCGCTTCAGCATCTCCTCGTCATGGACGACCTCCATGGCCCTTCCTCCCAGCACATAGGAGGGCCTCACCATGAGCGGGTACCCGATCCGCTCCGCAATCTTGAGGGCCTCATTCAGATTGCTCGCCATCCCGGATTCAGGCTGGGGGATACCGAGCGTCCGCATGACGTGACGGAACCGATCCCGATCCTCGGCAAGGTCGATCGCATCAGGAGAAGTGCCTAGAATTTTCACTCCTGCTGCGGCCAGTTCCGCGGCCAGGTTGAGCGGGGTCTGCCCGCCGAATTGCACAATGACGCCCTCCGGCTTTTCCTTTTCATAAATGCTCAGGACGTCTTCCACCGTGAGCGGCTCAAAGTAGAGCCTGTCCGAGGTGTCGAAATCCGTGGAAACCGTCTCGGGATTGCAGTTGATCATGATGGATTCATAGCCCTCGTCTCTCAACGTGAAGGCCGCGTGAACGCAGCAGTAGTCAAACTCGATTCCCTGACCGATACGGTTCGGGCCTCCTCCCAGCACCATGATTTTTTTTCGCGAACTGGTTTTCACCCGGTCCGGGCCATTGTAGGTGGAATAGTAGTAGGCCGCATTCTCAACCCCGCTCACAGGCACAGCGTCCCATGCCTGGCCTACCTTTAGCGAGAGCCGCCGCCCTCGAATCTCTTTTTCCGGAACATTCAGAAGTTTTGACAGGTATCGATCCGAGAAGCCGTCCTTCTTAGCCTGGCGGAACAAGTCATCCGCGAGACCCTTGCCTCTGAAACTCAGGATTCTCTCTTCAAGCTCCACAATCTCCTTCATCTGCTCGATAAACCAGGGTTTAATGTGGGTCTTCTTGTAGAGGTCCTCGACCTTTGCACCTTTGCGCAGAGCCTCGTACATGATGAACTGCCGCTCGCTGGTGGGCTCTGCGAGAAGATCCATCAGTTCTCCCAGGCTTTTCCTGTTAAAATCCTTCACAAACCCCAGACCGTACCGGCCTGTTTCCAGCGACCGAATGGCTTTCTGCAGCGCCTCCTTGTAGGTCTTGCCGATGCTCATCGCCTCGCCCACCGCCCGCATCTGGGTTCCGAGCTTGTCCTCAGACCCGGGGAACTTCTCAAAGGCCCAGCGCGCAAACTTGACGACCACGTAGTCGCCCCAGGGCGTGTATTTGTCCAGCGTTCCCTCTCTCCAGTAGGGGATCTCTTCCAGTGTCAGGCCGCCTGCCAGCATGGAAGAGACAAGGGCAATCGGGAAACCCGTTGCCTTGGATGCAAGAGCCGAGGATCGGGAGGTCCTGGGATTGATCTCAATGACCACGACCCTGCCGGTTTGGGGATCGTGGGCGAACTGGATGTTGGTGCCCCCGATCACCTGGATGGCCTCGACAATGTCGTAGGAATGTTTTTGAAGCCGCTTCTGAAGCTCCGGATCGATGGTGAGCATGGGAGCCACACAGAACGAATCCCCTGTGTGCACGCCCATGGCATCCACGTTTTCAATGAAGCAGACCGTGATCATCTGGTTCTTGGCGTCCCGCACCACTTCCAGTTCGAGTTCCTCCCACCCCAGGACGGATTCCTCGATCAGGATTTGACCGACCAGGCTCGCCGAAAGTCCGCGGCCTGCGATCGTCCGCAGCTCTTCCACATTGTAGACATGTCCACCCCCGGTTCCGCCCATGGTGTAGGCAGGCCGGACCACTAAGGGGTAGCCCAGTTCAGCGGCGACCTTTTCAGCTTCCTCCACGCTGAAGGCCGGCTTGCTCTTCGGCATGTCGATGCCGAGCCTGTTCATGGTCTCCTTGAAGGCGATGCGGTCTTCCCCGCGCTCGATGGCATCCACGTCCACCCCGATCACCTTGACCCCGTATTTCTTGAGAATGCCTTTCCGATGCAATTCTGAAGAAAGATTCAGGCCGGATTGCCCTCCCAGATTCGGCAGCAGAGCATCCGGTCTTTCCTTTGCAATGATTTCCTCCATGGACTTAACGTTCAGGGGTTCGATATAGGTCGCATCCGCCATGCCGGGGTCTGTCATGATGGTAGCGGGATTGGAGTTGACCAGAACAATTTCGTAACCCAGTTTTCGAAGCGCCTTGCAGGCCTGGGTTCCTGAATAGTCGAATTCGCAGGCCTGACCGATGACGATGGGACCAGACCCAATAATCATGACCTTCCGAACATCATTCCTTTTGGGCATGGAGATCTCCTTTCTGCATGGTCCATTCTCATTTGCCTCCGAGTCCCCCTCCCCTTGCCCCTCCCGCTAATTTCCTTCCCCTCGATGGGGAGGTTTATCCGCCTTTGGCGGGCAAGGTGGGGGTGGGGACAAGTTGAGCGCGTAATGGATAGCTGAAACGTTATGCTGACAAAGCCTTTAATTTGGCATGGGACTATAGGGAAGCGGTCCATTTCTGTCAAGCTTATACAGAGCGGGAGCACTTAAGGCAGACCTAACGAAGCCATTCCTGACCGTTTTCCGAGAAAACCCTGTGCCCGGACCGGATCAGGGCGAGCATCGCTCGGGAAAGGTCCTTTTCCTTGACCAGAATCAGATCCGTGCTGTAGGTCGAAAGAGCGTAAACCGGGATGCCCTCTCCGGCCAGGGGGACGGTCAATGACGAGAGAACGCCTGTCTCGGAGAAATCCAACACGTCACCGATCCGCAAACACCGCCAACTCGTGTTGCAGGTGACGCCGTCAGGGACATTCTCTTCCTGACAGACGACGGTCGTTTCAGCCTGTGTGCGGGTGATAGACGATAAGGCAGGTGAACTAGCCCAGGGGGGCAACTCCTCCTCGGGATCAAGGCGGCATATGGCCATGCGTGCCGGAAGAACATAGAGGTCAAGACTCCTGCTCACTCTCGTCTCCTCTTTTCATCTCAGGAGGCCCCTCTTTCACGGGCTCTTCACGGTGCTGCTGCGTGTCCGAACCATTGATCTTCTGAACTGATTCCTCTTCCATGATCACGCTCTCCACTTTTGACCCCCTCACCCCGACCGTCTCCCACCAGGGGAGAGGGAGCAGCAATCTGGGATGACAAGAAACTCCCCTCCCCCTTTGATGTGGGGGAGGGAAAGGGTGGGGGTGATGGACAATGGGCTCTGCTAAAGCAAATACTCAGGCTTGACATTCTGCAACGCATGAAAGATGTTGCCCTTGATTTTTCTGTTTCCGCGGTAAAGCTGGTTCAAAATCGTCTGGATCTCTTCTCTCTTTGAAGAACCGGCTGTGGGGCATCCGAGATCGACCTCCTGCCAGCCCATGGAGCGGAAGTACCGACGGATCAGGTCCGAGTCGATCATGAAAAAAGGCCTGATGACGAAGAGTTTGCCGCCGAAGAACTCCTGCACCGGTTTCATGGTGCTGACCGAGGCTCCATAGAAGATGTTCAGGAAGAACGTCTCGATCACATCGTCTTTGTGATGTCCAAAAGCGATCTTGTTGCAACCCAGATCTCTGGCTGCTTCAAAGAGCGCTTTCCGCCTGATCCTGGAGCAGAGAAAACAAGGGTTCTCCCTGTTCTCTGGTCCGTGGGCCAAAGGGCCGAAATCCCCTCTTACGACCCGGCTTTCAAAACCATGAGTGGAAAAGAACACCTCCATCCTGTCGGCTGAATTAGCCCCGAAACCAGGATCAACGTGAACCGCAGTGATTCGGTATTGCATGGGAACCCGAGCAAGGCGCTCCCTCAAGAGCCACAGGAGGGAGATGCTGTCCTCGCCTCCTGACACAGCGACCATCACATGGTCACCATCCTGTATCATGTCCCGGGAATGAAGAGCCTTTCCCATAAGGCGTTTCATTTCTTTGGTCACATGACTCATGTCCAGCGTAAATGTCCGTTGCAGGTTGCTGGTAGCTTGTTGCTGGTTGCGCGTTGCACGTCGTCAGTGGTCCACTACTGTTTTTCAGTCACCGTGCACCGTGGACCTTGCACCGTGCACCTTGATGCACTTTAGGCACTTCTGCTTCCAAACAGCTTTGTTCCGATGCGAACCATATTGGCTCCTTCCTCAAGAGCCACCTGGTAGGAATTGGACATGCCCATGGAGAGGTATTTCATTTCCACGCCGGGAAGATCCATGGCCTTCAAGGCATCGAAGATCTTTCTCGTTCTCTGAAAATAGGGTCTTGAATCTTCAGGATCCCCCGCAAAGGGACCCATGGTCATCAATCCCATGATTCGGATGTTCTTTAGCGAAGACATCGCTCGAATCAGTTCCAGAGCCTCATCGGGGTTCACTCCTGACTTCTGAGCCTCTTCGCCGCTGTTGATCTCAACAAGGACGGGCATCTCCTTGCCCGCCTTTGCGCATGCTTTGTCAATCTCCTCGGCCAGCCTCAAGGAACTCACGGTCTCGATCATGTCGAACACGGGCACCGCTTTTTTCACCTTGTTGGTTTGCAGATGTCCGATCATGTGCCACTTGGCCCTGCGGCCGACTTTCTCAAACGCTTTCTCCGCCTCCTGAACATAGTTCTCCCCCACGATCTCCAGGCCGGCCTCAATGGCCTCCAGGATCTCGTCAGGCGTGCGAGTCTTCGCAGCGCCCACCAGGAGAACCCCTTCAGGCAGTTCCGCCAACAGCTTTTTGACTTGCTCCCGGATCATGGATAGTCCCCGGGAATAGAGATATCCGAAATCCCTTTATCTGTAAAGACTGAAAGCCTGCTTTGTGGAATGGCGCGATAGGACGTCTCTGGGAAGGAGAAAACAGTAAGGCCGCCAACCTTAGCTTTTTCGCTTCTTAAGGCTGGCGGCCTGGAAAGTTAGCAAGAGCAGCTTCCGCTTCCACAGCCCTCAGCTTTTTTGAGGCTGGAGGAAATCGAAAACCCTGAACCCCACCCGGAATCAACAAAATCCACTGTAATGGGTTTAACCTGGTCGAGCAACTGCTTGTTCACAAGATAGGTCACCCCATTGTTTTTCACGATCTCATCATCATCTTTCGGCTCATCCAGAGCCATACCCAGAGAGGGCCCTGATCACCCCCCCTGCGAAAGGAAAACCCGGACAACAGGCTTTTCTTTCTTTTCTTGGAAAAACTGTTGGATCATTTGATCTGCTTTTTCAGTGACTTGAAATAGATTGGATTCCATGATCGTTTTCAACCCCCTTGATATTTGTGCTTTAACATTATTCACGAATGACGCGCTGTCAACAAATTGCCCGTTTTTTTCATATGGGCAATCAGAATGGTTCTTCAGCCAGTCTCTGTTCGAGCCAAACGAGCACTTTATCGAATTCAGCAAGGAGCTTTGCCATGGCTTTTCCCCTGTGGCTGACCCGGTTCTTCTCCTCCTGGCTCAGCTCCGCAAAGGTTTTCCTCAAGGGCTGATAGAAAAAAACCGGGTCATACCCGAAGCCGTTCTTCCCGATCGGATTCCTGGTTATCTCGCCTTCGCATCTTCCCTCGTAGATCAGGGCAGGCCCCCGGGGAACGGCGATGGCGATGACACACTCGAAAGCGGCTCTTCGATCACTCACGCCCTCCATGGTTTTCAGAAGCTTGCGGATGTTTCCCTCGTCTCCAGCTCCCTCTCCGGCATAGCGGGCGGAAAAGACGCCGGGTTGCCCTCCGAGAGCCTCGACCCCCAATCCGGAGTCGTCGGCCAGGGCGGGAAAACCCAGCACCCGTGCAGTGAAATGCGCTTTCTTGTAGGCATTGTCTTCAAAGGTTTTCCCGTCCTCCACAGGCTCAGGAATGGGCCCGAAGTCCTTCAGGCTCTTGATGGCCATGGGGAAGCCCGAAAACAGGGATTTGAACTCCTCGATCTTTCCCTTGTTCCGAGTGGCGATGACCAGAGGCCGATCGATCATTTGAGTTTCAACCCCTTCTTGGCGAGTTTATCCATGAAGATCTTTTGGATTTCCTGCAAAGTTTTCTGATCCTCGGCTTCGAAGCGAAGGACCAGCACAGGCTGGGTGTTGGATGCACGGATCAGCCCCCATCCGCCTTTGAAGACAACTCTCGCTCCGTCCACATCAATGACCTGGTATTCCCTTTTGAACTCCAAGACAAGATCGGCCACGATTTGGAACTTCTGATCGTCCGGGCAGTCTAGGCGAATCTCCGGCGTGCTCACCAGGGTGGGGACACCGGCAAGGAGTTCTTCGAGTTCCTTGTTTTCGGTGGTGAGAATTTCGAGCAGCCGGGCGCCCGCGTAAATCGCATCATCATAGCCGAAATACCGTTCCGCAAAGAAAAGGTGACCGCTCATTTCTCCAGCGAGAAGGGCGCCTTCCTCCTTCATCTTCCCTTTGATCAGGGAATGGCCGGCTTTCCACATGATCGGCACCCCGCCGTTCTTGCGGATATCATCGTAGAGCACCTGGGAGCACTTGACTTCACCGATGATCTTGGCGCCTGGATGACGCTTCAGCAGGTCTCTGGAAAAAATGATCATGAGCTGATCGCCCCAAATGATCTTGCCTTTGCGGTCCACCACGCCGATCCGATCCGCATCACCGTCAAAGGCAATCCCCAGATCCGCAGACGTGTCGCTCACCTTTTGAATGAGGTGCTTCAAATTCTCAGGAAGGGTCGGATCCGGATGGTGGTTCGGGAAACGACCGTCCGGTTCACAGAAAAGCTTTTCGACTTCAATCCCCATCCGGCCGTAAAGCTCAGGCGCCACCAGACCTGCCATGCCGTTTCCAGCGTCCAGGACGACCTTCCTCGCCACTTGCCCGCATCGGATCCTCTTCAGAATTTCCTCGCCATAGGGCTGAATCACTTCCTTCGTTTCAACGCTCCCCTTTCCTTTCGGGAACGACCCGCTCTCTCCGATTCTTCTGAGTTTCTGGATCTCCTCGCCGTAGATCGTCGCCTTCCCAAGGCAGACCTTGAATCCGTTGTACTCGGGAGGATTGTGACTTCCCGTGATCTGGATTCCGCCGTCCACGTCCGAGTGATGGAGGGAAAAATATAGGAGCGGTGTGGGAACCATCCCGACGTCTATCACATGAATCCCCGCATCCATCATTCCTTCCATGACGCCCTGCCGGAGTTCCGGCGAACTCAGGCGGCAATCCCGTCCCAGGCTGATCCGTTTTGCGCCGAAACTCTGGTAGTAAGCAGCGAAACACTGTCCCAGCCTGTAAGCGGTCTCCCGATTCAACTCCTCCGGCACCCTGCCCCGGATATCATACTCTCGAAAGATGTTCGGGTTCACAGCAGGTCATCCTTTCTGTTTCGCTTCAGCAAATCGATGATCTTGCGCACCTCCTGGGCTTTCTTGAGATCCGCCACCAGCAAGGTGTCCGGGGTGTCAACCACCAGGCAGTTCTTCAAGCCGAGACAGGAGACGAGCCGCCCTCCCCGGCTCGAAACAAAAGTCCCCTTGCAGTCCACCACAAGACATTCCCCTTCTTTGAGGTTGCGCTTGTCGTCATGATCTTCTTCCCTCAATTCATAGAGCGATTCCCAAGAGCCGACATCGCTCCACCCGCAATCACAGGGAACTACAAAGACGGGCGAACCGGTTCTCTCCATGATCCCGTAATCAAAGGATAGGGATTCCAGCCTCTCATAGACTTCTTCCAGCACATTCTCGAAGCTGTCGGTTCCCAGTGCCGGCTTCAACCGCGTTAATCCTTCATGAAGCTGGGGGAGGTGAAGTTCGATCTCCCTCAGGATGCTTTGAGGGGTCGCCACGAAAATTCCCGAATTCCACAGGTAATCTCCCCTGACCAGATACTGTTTTGCCTTGTCGAGGCTCGGCTTTTCCACAAAAGCTTTCACCCTGTAGGCCTTCTGCTTCCAGAAGTCCGGCCGCTCCTCCGACCACTGAATGTAGCCGTAGCCGGTTTCAGGCCTGGTGGGAACAATGCCGAGCGTCACGATCGAGCCGGCCGCAGCGATCTCTGCGGCCCAGCGAATGCTTTCCAGCAGCGCCTTGGGGTTCGACACGTAGTGGTCTGCAGGGAGAAACGCCACGGGCTCATTGTCTTCAAGATGGGCTACATAGATGGCCCCCAGTCCCATACAGGCAGCCGTATTCCTTCCCACAGGCTCGGCCAGGAGACGGACCCTTCTTTCCTTGAAAAGGGCCGTTGCCTCTTGCATGTGCTCCTGACCCAGAACAAGGATGATTTGCTCGTCTCTGAACGCAGACGCCAGCCTGTCACAGGTCTCGACCACCATGGGCCCCTTGCCCGTGATATCGAGAAACTGCTTGGGCTTTGCTTTTCGGCTCACCGGCCAGAACCGCGTCCCCGACCCCCCCGCCATGATCACAACGTACATACTTGATCACTCCGCATGCACTCGGAATTGGAACTTATCTTTTTGCAAGTGGCTCAAAAGCATTTAGATACAGTTGCGCATCTTAGTGACGAGTGACGAGGGACAAGTAACGAGATAAGAGACGGACTTGTCACTTGTTACTCGTCACTTGTCACTTTCCCATGAAATGGGCATTTTTCAGCAATCTGCGCTTTCAAGTTCTGTAGTCTGCATTGATGGAAACATACTCGTGGGTCAAATCGCAGGTGGTGATGTGATCCTCAAACTCCCCCTCGTGGAGGTCTACGGTCACGGAAAACTCCTTGCCCTTCATTCTCACAGCCGCCTTGGCTTCAGGCTCAGCCCCTCTGCCCATGCCCTTTTCCACAATCTTCACGTCATCCACCCAGATCGTGACACCTTCCTCCCTCATCCGGATCCCTGAACGGCCGAGAGCAGCCATGATTCGCCCCCAGTTGGGATCCGAGCCATAGAACGCGGTCTTGACCAGAGCGGAATTGGCGATGGTCCTGGCCGCGGTGAGCGCATCCGCAGGGGCGGCCGCGCCTTTGATCGCTATGCGGATCAGCTTGGTCGCGCCTTCGCCGTCCCTCACGATCATGGTGGAGAGTTCGTCCATCACCTTGGCCAACCCTGTCTTGAACCCCTGAAACTCCTCAGGGCTTAGGCTTCCGTTCCCGGCTGCGCCGTTAGCGAGGACAAAGACCGTGTCGTTCGTGCTCGTGTCCCCGTCCACGCTGATGCGGTTGAAAGTTCTTTCCACTCCCCACACCAGGGCCTCGTTCAGCCTGATCGGATCAACCGTGATGTCGGTGATGATGAAGCAAAGCATGGTGGCCATGTCAGGCATGATCATGCCTGCCCCTTTTGCCATGCCCACCACCTTGTAGGATTTTCCGCCGGCTTTCCCCTCAAACAGGGAGAGCTTGGGAAAAGAATCCGTAGTCATGATCGCTTCCACAACGCGAGGGACGGCCTCGGGCGACAGCCCCTTGACGAGATCCGGGAGAGCCTTTCCGATCACATCCGTGTTCAGGGGCGCTCCAATCACTCCTGTGGAGGCCACAAGCACTTCCTCAGGGCTGATCCCCAATTCCTTGGCGACCGCTTTGACGGTGTACCGGGCGCTCTGAAGCCCTGCGTCCCCGGTGCAGGCATTGGCATTGCCGGAATTCGCGATAATGGCCCTGGCTTTGCCTTTTTTGATATTCTCCTGGCTGACGAGCACCGGAGCGGCTTTCACCTTATTGCCAGTGAATACGCCCGCCGCGCTCGCTTCCCTTTCAGAAAAAATGAGGGCTAGGTCCAGCCCGCCCCTTTTCTTGATGCCGGCCTCTGTAACGGAAGCTTTGAAACCGCGAACGTGATAATCACCCATATGAAACTCCGCTACAGGCTTTCGGCCCTTATTATTCACCGCTGTCCGTTGCTCTTTCAGTAACGAGTCACGAGTGACAAGTGACGAGTAATGTCTTTCTTGTCACTCGTCACTTGTCACTTGTCACTGTCTAAGCATTTTTTCCACAACACTTCTTGTACTTCTTGCCGCTGCCGCACGGGCACGGATCATTGCGTCCCACCTTCTTGCCTTCTCTTCTGACGGTCTCGACTTTTCCCGGCCCGCCTCCATGGCTGAACTGCATGGGCCTCGCCCTCTTGCGAGGCAGTTCTTCCTCTTTCGGCTTCTCCTTCATGAGACGGATGCGCGAGAGGGTGACCAGAGTCTCTTCCTTGATCCGGTCCATAAGCCCTTCAAACAGAGCAAACCCCTCTTTCTTGTACTCTCTCAACGGATCCAGGTGGCCGTATCCCCTCAGGCCGATTCCTTCTTTCATGCTCTCCATGTCCTGGAGATGGTCCACCCACTGATGATCGATGATCTGGAGAAGGAAGTACTTCTCGATGGACTTCAAATCCTCTTTACCGAATTCCATCTCCCTCTTCTCGTGAGCTTTCCACGCTTCTTCCTTGAGTGTCTCTCTTAGCTCATCCGGCTTAAGAGCGTTGAATTCGTCCTCCCCCATATCCGGCGGCCCCAGCTTGAGGCGAATTCCGAAGAGGCGGGCCACCTGATCCTTCAATCCCTGGATCTCCCAATCCTCCGGGTTCGCCTTTGGATCGGTGTAGGCATCGATCAGGGCGTCCGCCTTCTCTTCCATCATGGTGCGAACGACATCGTCGATCCCCTCGCCCGATAGAACCTCCCTTCTCATGGAATAGATGATGTCACGCTGGGTGTTCATCACATCGTCGTATTCGAGAAGGTGTTTCCTGATGTCAAAGTTGTGAGCTTCCACCTTCTTCTGGGCGTTCTCAATGGCTTTGGAGATCAGGCTGTGCTCAATGGGCTCGCCCTCCTCCATGCCCAGGCGACCCATGACCGAAGCAATCCGGTCAGAGCCGAAGATCCGGAGCAGATCGTCTTCCAGGGAAAGATAGAAACGAGAACTGCCCGGGTCTCCCTGCCGGCCGGATCGGCCTCTGAGCTGGTTGTCGATTCGCCGGCTTTCATGTCTCTCCGTTCCCAGGATGTGAAGCCCGCCCAGGTCCACCACTCCCGGACCGAGCACGATGTCCGTGCCTCGACCGGCCATGTTGGTGGAGATGGTTACGGTTTTCGCCTGACCGGCTTGGGCCACGATTTCCGCTTCCTTTTCGTGGTGCTTGGCATTGAGAACGGAGTGGGGAACCCCTGTCCGGGCCAGCATCTTGCTGAGCATCTCGGACTTCTCGATCGTGATCGTACCAACCAGGACCGGCTGCCCCTTGTCATGGAGGTCCTTGATCTCCTCCACCGCGGCTTTGAACTTCTCCCGCTCGGTCTTGTAGATCACGTCAGGGTAGTCGGTTCGGATCATTTCTTTGTTGGTGGGAACGACGACCACATCCAGCTTGTAGGTGCTCATGAATTCCGCAGCCTCGGTGTCGGCCGTACCGGTCATCCCTGCCAGCTTTTCGTACATGCGAAAGAAATTCTGGAACGTGACCGTCGCCAGGGTCTGGTTCTCTTCGGCAACGCTCACTCCCTCCTTGGCCTCCACAGCCTGGTGAAGGCCGTCGCTCCAGCGCCGTCCCGGCATCATTCGTCCCGTGAACTCATCCACGATGACCACCTGGTCGTCCTTGATCACGTAGTGGACGTCTTTCTCAAAAAGCCAGTACGCCTTGATCAGTTGGTGCGTGGCATGGAGCAGCTCCGACGTGCGAAGGTACCGGTCCTCCACTTCTTTGAGCCGTCCGGTTTTCTCGTCCTCGCTGAGGCTTTGATCCTCGCGGATGAGATGACTCGCTTCGTCGATGTCCGGAAGGGAGAAGTCGCCCGTGCCGCCCGCGGCTTCGGCCAGAAGCTTGATCCCCTTGTCCGTCAGCTCCACCGCATTGCTTCGCTCGTCAATGACGCAGTAGAGATCCTGGTCGATTTCCGGGAGCACTTTCTGGGCGCTCAGCATGGCCTCCAGCCGGTCCACTTCTTTCTTGAGATTCTGGTTCTTGGCGACAACGTCGAGGTAGCCGGGGTTCTTGGGATCGCCTCGTTTGACCTTGAGGAGCAGCTCAATGCTCCGGTCCCCGTCCTCTGAGCCTTCGAGCACCTGCTTGGCCTCCTGGAGGATGGAGCGGACCACGGCGCTCTGCTTTCTTCTCAGGTTGATGACCAGGGGCTTGACCTCCACAAACATCTTGTTCTCGCTCCGCTCCACAGGGCCGCTGATGATGAGAGGAGTCCTGGCCTCGTCGATCAGGATGCTGTCCACCTCGTCCACAATGGCGTAATGAAAGTCCCGCTGGACAAAATCCCTGACGTCAAACTTCATGTTGTCCCGGAGATAGTCGAAACCGAACTCATTGTTGGTGCCATAGGTGATATCGCAGGCGTAGGCGGCCTTTCGTGCGCTGTCATCCAGGCCGTGAACAATGACGCCCACGGACAAGCCCAGGAATTTGTAGATCCCTCCCATCCACTCCGCATCACGCTTGGCCAGGTAGTCGTTCACCGTGACGAGATGGACCCCGCGGCCCGTGAGCGCATTGAGGTAAAGGGGAAGCGTGGCGGCAAGGGTTTTGCCTTCGCCGGTTTTCATCTCGGCGATCTTTCCTTCGTGAAGCACAACCCCGCCGATGAGCTGAACGTCGAAGTGCCGCATGCGGAGCACCCGCACAGAAGCCTCGCGAACCGCAGCGAACGCCTCGGGGAGCAGGTCTTCCAAGGGTTCTCCCCCTGAAACCCTTTCCTTGAACACCGGCGTCTTGGCCTGAAGCTCCGCGTCCGACAGGGCCTGGTACTGCGGCTCCAGGCTGTTGATCTTGTCCACGAAGGGAGCCATTCGTTTGAGCTCCCTGTCGTTCTTGCTGCCGAAAATACCTTTGATTAGTGAACCAAGCATCTTGAATTACTCGGGTTTCATTTAATTAGTCTCAGCGAATCGCCAAGGAAAAGATTCCAGATTATACACAAGGACGGATCAGATGGGAATCCAAAAGCTAATTGAGGATGTATCTGAGTGGATTGACAGGAACTCCGTTCATGTGGACCTCGTAATGAAGGTGGGCACCCGTGGTTCTGCCCGAATCCCCCACTTGCGCGATTTCCTGGTGTCGCCTCACCGTCTGGCCTTTCTTCACATGGACCTTGTCCAGGTGCGCATACATGGTGTTCAGGCCGTAGCCGTGGTTGACGATCACCGTTTTTCCATACCCCGGGTCCCATTCAACGGAGGCCACCACGCCGTCGGCAGGAGCAAGCACGGGAGCGCCTTTTCTGGCGCAAATGTCCAGACCGCGGTGCAACTCCTTTTCGCTGGTAAAAGGGGAAAGCCGATATCCGAAGCCGGAACTCACCCACCCACGGGCAGGCCACACTGAAGGAGTGCTGGCGAGAATGGATTTCTGCCGATCCAGCAACCTCATGAGTTCCGTCTTTTCATCCTTCTGGGTGGTGATGTCGCTGTCGAGGTTGTCCAGAGAGCGGTACATCATGCGCACAAGCTTCTTGTGGTTTCTTTCAGAAGGGGAATTGCCGCCTCCCAAGCTGGAATCAGATCCGCCGATTCCAATGAACTGCTGTTGCTCTCCGGCGGACTCCATCCCGCTTCCGTTGGAAGGATCCATGCTCACCATGGCCCTCACCTTCCTGTCAAATTCCTTGAGTTCCGCCATCTTTTGGTTGATCGTTTCCACCTTTCCTGCCAGGGAAGTGATTTGCTGCTTCTGCAACGTGTTTTCTTCCTGAAGGCTGGAGAGATGCGGAAGACTTCGCTTGATGGAAAAATAATCCCTGACCACCCAGGCAAGAGAAAGGTTTGCGCCAAGAATTAGAACGATGAGGGAAAAAATCCAGAACCGCGGTATCTTGATCTGCCTGATCTTTTTAGGTCCCTCCGGCACGACGACGATAGTAATCTTCTTAGATGCCATTGGCGCTTCTCAGGTTTCAGGTGGATACGTGATTTAGCGATTTCCAAAGGAGATCGCGGTTCTGCTTCTAGGCTGAACAGCAGAAAGCAACATTAAAATACGCTACCATGGCTGAAAATGCGATGTCAACCGATAGAATTTGGATTTCCGGAAAAAAACCTAGCGATACTTTCGGCCTGGGGACGGGTAATTCCCGGCACCCTCAGGAACTCCTCGACCGTCGCACCGGCCACGGCATCCAAGCTTCCGAAATAATTCAGTAAAGCTCGTTTTTTCTTCAATCCTATCCCGGGTATTTGGTCCAGGACCGAAGCTGTCAAGTCCTTTCCTCTCAGTTTGCGGTGATAGGAAATTGCCCTGCGATGAACCTCATCTCGAATGCGCATGAGAAGATGAAGGACCGGGTGATCCTGACGCAGAGGGATCGGGTTCTTTCTGCCTGGGATAAAAACCTTATCCGACTCCTCGTCCTGATTGGCCTTTGCAATGGCTACCAGATCCGGAGGGTCGCCGGCGTAGTGCGCATCGACGGTTTTTTTGACCGCCATGAGATGGCCTTTTCCCCCGTCCACAACAATCAGATCAGGCACAGGATCCTTAGACAGCCGCCTTGATACGAGTTCAGCCATCATGCCGTAGTCATCGATGCCCTCAACTGTCTTGATCCTGAAATTGCGGTATCCTGCCCTGTGGGGTTCGCCGTCCACAAAGGAAACCACGGCTCCTACGGCCATGTCGCCGGAAATGTTTGATATATCGACCGCTTCCATGGTCCTGGGCAGCTTCTTCAGTTTCAGAACCTCCTGCGCCAATGAGACGAGATCTGGTTCCACTCGGCTCTTGAGAAGGTTTTCCGCATTAGCCACGGCCATTTTGGTGAGATGCGCTTTTTCCCCTCTTGAAGGGCGCTCGATAAAGACCCTTTTCCCTGCGAGCTCTGAAACCCAGTCTTCAATGCCGGATCGGTCCTCGATCGGGTCTGAAAGAAGAACGACCTTGGGGATGAATGTCTCACGGGGGTAATACTGCTTCACAAAGGCTTCCATGACCTCGGAGGTCGAGCCCTCCTCGTTTCTGAAGGCATAATCCCGGCTCCCGGTAAGGTGCCCTTTCCGGATGGAGAGCACCACAATCTGGACCCTCGCTTCGCTACGGGCCAGACCGATCACATCCTGGTCCTCCATTTTCGGGGAAACCACGCTTTGGCGCTCCACCGTCCTCTCCACAGCCCTGATCTGATCGCGTATCTTTGCCGCTCTTTCAAAATCCAGGTTTTCGGAGGCCGTCTCCATGCCCTGCCGAAGGTTTTTGATCAATTCCTGGCTCCTTCCCTCAAGAAACAGAATCACCTGGTCCATGATCCGCATGTATGTCTCCGTAGGGATTTCCATGGCGCACGGCCCGAGACACCTTTCGAGCTGATAGTTCAGACAAGGGCGCGATCTTTTGGGCAGAGATCGCTCCCTGCACTTTCTCAGGTGAAAAATTCGATCAATGAGCTTGACCGTGCTCCGGACAGACAGGGCCGATGAAAAAGGACCGAAGTACCGAGCCCCGTCCTTCCTGGCTTTCCGAACGATACAGAGGCTCGGATAGGGCTCGTTCGGATCCAGCCGCAGCCACGGATACTGTTTGTCATCTCTCAAGATGATGTTGTAGCGGGGCAGATGCTTCTTGATGAGGTTGCTTTCTAGGATGAAAGCCTCTTTGTCCGTATGGGTCAGGATGAATTCCAGGGACTTGGCGCGGCCCATCATAACCTGTGTTTTATGAGGGAGATCTCCGGAGGCCTTAAAGTAGGACAGGACCCGTTTTTTCAGTTTCTTCGCCTTGCCCACGTAGATGGGCCGGCCTGACCCGTCCTTGAAAATATAGATTCCCGGCCCTTCCGACGCATGAGCCTTCAGAAACTCGGGATCCATGCTCAGCCTACTTTCAACAGACTTATTGACCTGCTTTTCGCCGGACTCCATTGACCGATCCTCTTGATCCAGGCCCTAGGAGTTGCTGTGAGGGTCTCCCTTGCACCTAGCACCGTGCCCCCTGAGCCTTCGTCGTTCACATTCAACTTGCCTGATTCTAGGGTATCTGCTAGGAATTGAACCCGTCAAGAGGATTGTCCTGTGTCTTTTGTTCAAACCACCATCATCGCTCTTATCTGTCTGTGCGTCATTGGCTGCGCCGGCATGCGCCACCCTCAGCCCCAGACTGGGGCCATTGAAGGCGTGGCCGAGCACTTCCGTCCGGGCCAGATTGTGGATGTTGCTTCCGGCAAAGCCATTTCCTTTGAGGAACTGATCGAGCAGATTTCTTCCAAGGACCTCATCTTCGTCGGCGAGGCCCATGACAACGCGGACCATCATCTCATCCAGGTTCAGATTCTCCAGGCCGTCGCAGCCCGCTCCCCTTCCCTGGCCGTGGCCATGGAGTTTTTCCAGAAGCACCAGCAGCCCGCGGTTGACCGCTACATTCAAGGCGATTCAACGGAAAAGGAGTTCCTGGAAGCTGTGGACTGGAAAAAGACCTGGGGCTATGACTATCGCTTTTACCGGCCTCTGATGCAGCTTGCACGGGAGAGGAAATACCGGGTTCTTGCGATCAATGCGCCCAACGAAGTGGTGCGAAAAGTGGCGAGGACCGGGCTTCAATCCCTCGATGCCTCTGAAAGGGATCGATTGCCCAAGGAGATTGACCTTACCCAGGAGAAGCATCGCGCGTTTCTCAACGACATCTACAAAGAGCATTCTCCCAGGGACCTCAAGGAGTTTGAGTTCTTCTACGAAGCCCAGTGCGTATGGGACGAAACCATGGCCGAGAGCCTCGCAGAGCACCTCAAATCCGGCAAAGGCCGGCTTGTCGCGTTCACGGGCAACGGTCACATTGTGAACAAATTCGGAATCCCGGATCGAACCGTGCGGCGCGTCCCTGTTCCCATGGTGACCGTGATGCCTTATCCTTTGAACGGAAAAGAGACGGTCGACCGGGTGAGTGCGGACTATGTCTGGTTCACTCTCCCCTCCCCCCAGCGTTTTTCCATGGGCAAGGGAGGCTTTTGGTAGTCATGCACGAAGACGTTGCCTTCCAGTACTGCCCGGTTTGCGGTGGAACGCTTCACTCCAGAATCTTGAAACTCGAGGAACCCGAACGACTCGTTTGTTCAAAGTGCGATTTTGTCTTCTACCTCGATCCGAAAGTGGTGGCCTGCTCCATTGTCGAAATGGACGGACGAATCGTTCTTCTCAAACGTGCCATCGATCCCCAAAAGGGCAAATGGGTTTTGCCCGGAGGCTATGTGGACCGGGGAGAGGAGGTCAAGGCGGCGGCTCACAGGGAGACGGAGGAGGAGTGCGGCCTGAAGATCCGCACCAAGGAATTGCTCGGCCTCTATTCCTATCCCGGATGGATTTCGGTCGTCGTCGTCTATGTGGCCGAACCGTCGGGAGGAACGCTCATGGTGGGAGATGAGACCGCTGAAGTGGGTCTCTATTCCCCCGAAAGCATCCCCTGGGAAGAGCTTGCTTTTCAGAGCACGGCCGACGCCCTGAAAGATTACTTGAAGAAAAGAGAGAGATCCAAATGACGATCAGACCCCGCAGAATGGAAGACCTCAAGGCAATTGAGCTTCAGTCCATCCTGGAGCGATCCGCAGTGGACATCTCCGCTGTGTATGAGCATGTGCGGAAGATTGTCGAAGACGTGAAGGCGAGAGGGGATGAAAGCCTCCTTGACGCAGCCAGGGAATTCAAATCCGACGTTTCCGTGTCCGATCTTCAAGTCACTTCTCAAGAAGTGAAGACCGCATACCGCCAGGTGGATTCCGCCGTCGTGGATGCGTTGAGGGCAGCGGCTCGTAACATTCTTCGGTTCCACGAAGCGCAGGTGGAAAACGAGAAGTGGGTCATCGAAGTGGCACCGGGCATTACAGCCGGCCGCATCCGAAGACCCATGGAACGCGTGGGATGCTATGTGCCGGGCGGCAGGGCCGCCTACCCGAGCACCGTTCTGATGACCGTCCTCCCGGCCAGGGCGGCCGGCGTCGAGGAAGTCGTCATTACCACGCCGCCCGGGAAAGAGATGGTTGTGAACCCGGTCACCCTTGTGGCCGCGGATATCGCGGGTTGCCACCGGGTCTTCAAATCGGGCGGCCCATGGGGGATTGCGGGCCTTGCCTTCGGCACCCAAACCCTTCCCAGAGCGGACAAGATCGTAGGGCCTGGGAACAAGTACGTGACTGCCGCCAAGATGATCGTCTTCGGCCAGGTGGACATTGACTCTCCGGCCGGACCCAGCGAAGCCCTGATCCTGGCCGATGAAAAGGCCGATGCTTCGCTGATCGCCATCGATTTTCTTTCCCAGATCGAGCACGATCCGGATTCTGCCGCGGTCCTGGTCACGACATCGCAACAGCTGGCTGAGCAGGTTTGTGCGGCTATTGACCTGGAGTTTGATTCCCTTCCGAGGAAAGAGATCTTTGAGTCCTCCCTGAAAAAACATTCTCACGTGCTGGTCGCGGAGAACCTGGATAGGGCCATCGACTTCGCCAACCAGTACGCGCCCGAGCACCTTCAGATCATGACCGATGATCCTTACGCTGTCCTGGACAGGATAAAACACGCCGGATCCATTTTCCTGGGGCCCTTTGCCCCGGTTCCGGTTGGAGACTATGCGTCGGGGACCAACCATGTGTTGCCCACGGGCCGGTGTGCCCGCATGTTTTCGGGGCTCTCTGTGGACGATTTCATCAAGAAACCCACGTTTCAGCACTTGACCAGGGAGGGTCTTGCCGGACTCAAAGACGTGGTGGTGACTCTGGCGGAAGCAGAAGGGCTTCCGACCCATGCTAGGGCGGTAAAAGCCCGCTTCGACCGGAATTCCTAAGCGGTCCCCTCCCTTTTCCAAGTACTCTCCCCTGCCCTTGGGGGAGGGGATGAAGGGGAGCTTTATCCACCTGGGGCGGAGTGAGGGTAGTTGAATTGTAGCTATTTTCTGTTGCCTTTTTGAAACCCTTCGTCTATAGATTGACCGGAAATGTAAGAAGGCTGTTCGCCTTTTTGTGCTTTATCCTTTTTGTTTTGCCGAAGAAGGATCGGTTTCAGGGAAGTTGCTCCGAATCGATATTCTTATATACCAGTAAAAAGAAAGGAGGTTTTAGGCCATGGCAGACGTCAAAGGATACAACATGCCGGATGATCTCTACTACCACAAGGATCACGCGTGGGCCCGCGTGGACGGCACCAAAGTGACGGTGGGCATGAATGACTTTTTTCAGAAAGAAGCGGGGGACATCGTCTTTATCGATCTGCCGGACACTGAAGAAGAGGTGGGCCAGGGCGAAGTCTGTGGAAAGATCCAGTCCCGCAAATGGATCGGAAAGCTGGTGGCGCCTGTTTCAGGAGAGATCCTCGAAACCAATGAAGATCTGGAAGACGACACGAGCCTGGTCAACTCAGACCCTTATGGAAAGGGGTGGATTCTGGTCCTCCAAGCCTCGAACCTCGACGAAGAATTGGGAAGCTTGATGAAAGGCTCTGCACTGGTCTCTTTCATCGAGGCTGAAGTGAAGCGGGCCGAAGAAGAAAAGGCAAAAGCGAAGTAAATCGCTGTCGGATGAAACCGACAGCTTGAGGGGCAGAGGGACAGTGGGACAGTGATTTTCTGCTTTGTGCCTTTGCGCCTTTCTTCCTTTGTGCCTATGTGCCTTTGCCACTTTGTGCCTGCATCCCGGTGCAAAAACCAGGCTGACGGTTGAAAGTCCTGAGCATCGTCGAAGGACTGACCGCTGATTTTTCTATGACCACCCATTGGCGTCTTTTCAGAAATACCTCCAGGTCCGTTTCTACGGCGGAAGGGCTCGCGGTGGATGACACCCTGCCCCAGTCCGTCGCCAATCACGGCTCCCCTCCCATTCTGCACCTTTACACCTTTGTCCCTTCCGTGATTGTGGGAAAATACCAGGACATTGAATCCGCTCTGAAGCTCGACCGGTGCAAAGCCAGGGGAATCGAGTACAACCGGAGAAGCACGGGCGGCGGCACCGTCATTATGGGGCCGGAAATCATCGCCTTGGGTCTCGGCATCAATGTGGACTGGCCCGGGTTGGAGAGAGGCGGGGTGGGCGGCGTGTTCGAATCCCTGTCCCGCGTGTTCATCAGGGCTCTGGATGCGCTCGGCGTTCCCTCTCTGTTTCAGCCCAAGAACGATATCCAGGTTTCGGGAAAGAAAATTGCGGGGCTTTCGGCGGCGGCCGAGACCGGCAAAAGCCTTCTCTTTCACACCAGTTTTCTCGTGGATTTCGACGTGGAACTCATGACCGACATCATGAACACTCCACTGGTTAAGCTGAGCGACAAGGGTTACAACTGCTTCAGCCAGAGAATGACGACGGTGCGCGAGGAGCTTGGCAAGAGCGTTCCCCTCCCGAACGTCATGGATGCCATCCAGGAAGGTTTTAAAGCCGAATTCGGAATCCGGTTCAAAGAAGAGGAGCCGGACCCCTGGGAAAAGGAAACGATCCAAGCCTTCATCAGGGACAGGTACACCAAAGCGGAGTGGATCTTTTCCCACAAGCATCCCAGGTCCAGGATGGGGGTAGGCAGGATCAAGACCAGGGGAGGCTTGCTGGAGATTTATCTCTCCCTCTCCGGCGGTTCGATCGAGAATGTGGTCATTACGGGTGATTTCTTTTCCACGACCCAGGATATCAACCGCATCGAGAACGCTCTCAAATGGGCCTCCGCCAGGGAAGAGAGCATCGGCGAAAAGCTCTCTCAGGTGTGGCGAGACGACATGATTTATGGCGTGGATGTCCCGACCCTCACCCAAGCCATTCTGCTGGCAAAGGAAAATCAGGTGAGGCTGTAGCCGATGGAGGGTGAAGGAGCGTCTCACCTTCGGTGAGACTTGAGGACCGGCCTGGAAGGCCTTAAGGAGCGGGCCGGACGGCCCTCAAGGGAAGAGGCAAAAGCAAAAGATAGAAACGATTTTGCCTGCAACCTCAAGCGTAGCGGTCCTTCAACTTTTTCTGCGAGCGCTCCTCGAACGAAGTGCTCCTCAAGCGCAGCGATCCTCCATCTGTGGATCAGAACTTTATTGTGAGCCTCTGTGGTGAGACTGCGATGGAAGCTAAGACTCATAGTCCTGAATATGCCAAGATGAGCCACGCCACGGCCATCTCGCTGGGCCTTGTGAACAGAAGAATGTACCGGGGCGCGGTGAACCGGTGCGTCAACCTGCTGGTTCATTATGCGGAGGGGTGCTCCGCCAACTGCGCTTACTGCGGCCTTGCCAAGAAACGTCCCGGAACGTACCAGGAAAAAAGCTTCATTCACGTGGATTGGCCCACCTATTCCATGGACGAGATTATTCAGACGATCAACAGGGCTCCCGCTTACGTAAAGAGAACTTGCATTTCCATGATCACCAATGGGAAATGCCGTCGACATACGTTCGAGATGACCCGACGTCTGAAAGCCGAGACGCGCATCCCCGTCTCCATCCTCATCAGCCCTACCCTTATGGAGTCTGAAGATCTTGTGGCCATGAAGGAGTCGGGCGCTGATAAAATAGGCGTTGCCATCGATCTTGCCACGCCTGAATTGTTCGACAAGTATCGGGGTAAAGGAGTCTCCGGTCCACACAAATGGGAGAAATACTGGGAAATCCTGGGAGCAGCCCTGGAGGTTTTCGGATTTCCTCACGTGGGCGCACACCTTATGGTCGGTATGGGGGAGACGGAAGAGCAGATGGTTTCCTTCATGCAGAGGCTGTGGCGCATGGGTGTTATGAGCCACCTCTTTTCATTTCTTGCAGAAAAAGGCTCTCAGCTCGGAGACAAGCCCCAGCCCCCCTGGCCGACCTATCTCAGGGTCCAGTTGGCGCGATACCTCATTGAGGAAAATCTCAGTTCTCGGGAGAAGATGGGATTCGATGAGCAGGGTCATGTCGTTGATTTTGGCATGGACCGGGACCGGGTTATGGAGATTGTCAATCTCGGCAAGCCCTTTATGACCACGGGCTGCCTGGGGACGGACGGTCAGGTTGCTTGCAACCGGCCTTTCGGCAATTGCCTCCCTGACGACAAACAGTGGAACTACCCTTACCCCCCCAATGAAGAAGAACTCGCCCTCCTCCGGGAGAACCTCTTCAAAATTGAGTCAGCGGCTGTCGGTTGAAGACAGGCACAAAGCGACAAAGCAAAACAAGGGACATAGGCACACAGGCACAGAGGGACAAAGCAGAAGATTTCTTTTTTGTCTTTACCCTTTGCCACTTTGTGCCTTTGTCCCTTTCTTTGATTCAAATTTTTTTTGACAATGCCTTTTTGAGGTGTTATTTAATACTGTTGCTGGCGGGCCGTTAGCTCAGTAGGTAGAGCAGCGGACTTTTAATCCGTTGGTCGTGGGTTCGACTCCCGCACGGCCCACCATATTCCGAATTAATTCAGAGGGGTTAGAGAACTCGATCTAACCCCTCCTTTTTTGCCTAGCCCTCGGGAGCACTATGGGAGCACTCGTCTGACTTACCGCTTTCTTTCCCTGCTCCCTCCAAGAATGCATTCAATTTCCGCAATGCTTCTCTGGCATCCTCGTCATCGATGGTATTGTACCGGTCAAACATAGCACTGGTCCTGTGGCCGGTGAAGTGCATGATGACGCTCCTGCGAACGCCAGCCTTTCTCATCATGGTGTTGAATGTGTGCCGGAGGTCATGGAAATGGAAGTCCTCTATGCCAGCCTCACTACATGCCCGGTTAAGGCAGGTCTTGATGCTCTTGATCGGCATCCTGTGGTAGGTGAAAACGGTATTGTGCTTGAGATGTCTGACTTTGTTGAGCCTGGCGAGAATTTCACGAACCGTCTCATTGAGGTAGATCCTTCGCGGCTGCTTGGTCTTGGTGTCCTCAGCTTCCAGATCGATAAACCCCTCTTTGAGGTCCACCTTGTCCCAGGTCAGACCGAAAATCTCTCCTGCCCGCATGCCGGTGTAATACCCGGTCAAGACGATGTCCCTTGCATGCTGGGGGAGTTTAGGAAGCAGCCTTCCCAATTCCTCTTTGGAGAGTATCCGTTTCCTCTCGTTGTTCTCAGGAAGTTTTTCGACCTTCCAGCACGGGTTCTTGCTGGCCAGGTCGTCCCTGATGGCGAGATTGAAGATCCTCTTGAGGGTGGCCCCATTTCCGGAAACACAAGAAAATA
The DNA here is from genome assembly GCA_964580575.1 of uncultured Desulfobacteraceae bacterium. Classification (GTDB taxonomy): domain Bacteria; phylum Desulfobacterota; class DSM-4660; order Desulfatiglandales; family HGW-15; genus CAVPDE01. Next base: position 3,753 of record CAZOLJ010000040.1, on the reverse strand, counting down.
GCTGGTAATTCTCTTGTAGGAGACCTACCAGCTATTCACGGCACTTTCTCAAGAGTCAGGCAACCTGAGAAGCCGTACATTTTAGAATATCAAACCGGCGCTCGGAAAAGAAGCGAAATTTTGGGTTCCCCATAGCCCTTCAGAGGAAGGTGAGGATCGTCATCGCCTTCTTCCTGACATCCATTTGGGCATCCCGGGCATGACTTGGGAACGACTTCTCCCCTCGGCCCATGTCTGTGTGCTATTCGGCCTTTGAGATCAAGTGCCCAAATTGAGGTTTTGAGAAGGGCAGGGAAAAGTGGCTACCTTGCCACCTCATTTGGGACAGCCTTCATATTCCAGATGAAGAAAAATGCAGGCCAGAGCACCCATGGAAGGACAAGATCTTCTATTTGGAGTGGAAAACCAAAGACCAAAGCAACGTGAAGGTCTACGATCAAAAGCGGACAGTGGAGTATGCGGATTACAAGGTGGGACTCTTTTACATCTCGCCGTTTGATCTATTTGTTGAAGGAGATCCGGTGATCACGAAGGTGGGGAAAAAGAGGTCCAGCTCACCGTCAGAATGAAGGCCAAAGACCATTTCTGCGAGACGATTACAGACGGTAACCTCAATCGGCGACCTGTGTAGGGAATAGCCCCTTTTCAGTAGAGTTTTCGCCTCTTTTGGGATTTCACCATGCGTATCGTAAGTGAAAGTGCCAGGCGGCTTTTTCGGGCGCGTGCTTACCAACTCAAGTCGTAATCGGGATAGGGAGGAGCCTCGCGGCTCCCCTCCTCCCACACCACCTTACTATTACCCATAAGTATCATAGCTGATCCGCCAGAGTCCAGCCTTCACTCAGATCTGCGAGCCGCTTCCATCCTCTCCATAGAGTAATGGTTCCCGGAGGCCCATCGTTTTTTCGGGCTAGATAGCCTCCGAGTTTTGCAATCCAGATGACAACGTTACCAATGGACGGTGGCTGTTTAGGGATGGTCTTTGTTTTATTTGCTTTCAGAAAAAGGACTTTCCACTCCTGATCGGCAAGAAGCGTTGAGCAGGGTGTTGCCGGATCGGTTCGAGCGATTAGGGTAATCATGAACAGTCGCCAAGCCACGATGCTCATGACAGTGAGATATCTTGCCAGCCGGTCGGCATGCCCCAGCCGACATGATTCAACCCGAAAACCGGACTTCAAGACTTTGAAGTACATTTCGATTCGCCAGCGTAAGCAGTACCACAAGACCTTCTCGTAAGCGTCCTCATAGGACATGATGGCAATATTGGTCAGGAGCATCCACTCGATGGATTCCTCGCCATCTGGCGGGTCCGCTTCCAGAACATAAACGGCGTGCATCTCAATGTCTGGAAGTTTCTCCGTGCTGTGCTTGACATTATTGCGGGGAGGATTGAGGATAAAGGAGCCAAAGCGCACAGAGACCACTGCGGTGCGTGTTTTCCTTTCTTTGGCGTGTTTCGTCTTCGATCTTTTCGGGACTTCTACCACGTAGGAACCTGAATCGGGTTGTTTGCGCATATGCTCCCAGAGTCTTTCGACGTTTTTTTCTGAATACCGGGAGCTACGGTTGATCGTCCTATCTGCGTTGGCACGAACGAGAACGGGAGCGCCGATTTGCTGGCTGCGCTTAAAGAAGTCGTAAAGATCCGCTTCGCGATCGCAGACCGTGACAATTTCGGTATCGCCCGTTAAGGCCTTAGTGTTTTCTAACGCCTCAAGCCATCTGTAGCTCTCCTTCTCTTCGATCGGCAACTGGTCGTGAAGCTTGGCTTTACCGGTATTCCTTTTACGGAGTTTCCGTGAAAAGATCTTCTGATCCAGCAATCCAAGCGGTAGGCCTTTGGTCGTTAAGGCCAAACACGTGTGCACCATCAGGCCGATGGAGTAAATCTTCTTCACGTTCTTGCCCTTCTTTAAAGACATCTTTCCAAGCCCTCCAGTCTTCGGATGATTAGTGTACACGAAGTAACTGGTATCCTGGAGTGCAAGAACCGTTTTGTGTTCCCTGGCACGTTGAGCTGTTTTGCAGCGGTGGACTGCCAGCACCTCGCCGACCTCCACGTTGTCGTTCTGGAAGAAGCGGTATGCTGCTTTGGTCTCTGCCCAATCGGCGCATGCTTGGTTAATCGAACTCTCCGGGGCATCTGAAAATCTTTCGCTTAACTTTATCAGCCGCGCATCGAGTCTCTTATCGCCGAGATCGATTTCCGCAAACTCTTCAGCGGCCCAACTTGATTCATTTTGTCGGTTCATTGAGCGCCTCCTATTAAAATTGACATTTAAATAGTAGATGTATTATATACGGCTACTATAGCTATAAAGAGGCGTCAAGGATGAATCCATTCAAGAAACGTAATGAACTTTTAACAAAATTGGCTCAGTTCCCGGAATTTGTTCGCGGATCGATCACAAGCGTTTGTTCTACATGTAACAGAGCGCGATGCATATGCTTGAAGAAGTCATCTCGGAGGGCATATCGTCTGACCTATAAGGATAGTCGCCAAAAAACTCAGATCGTTTATGTAAATAGAGATCAGGTTCCCAGAATGCAAAAAATGATTGCCAATTATGCACGACTTAGGAAATTGATCGAGCAACTTGTAGAGGCAAATATTGAGGTTTTCAAAAATGAAACTCGACGATAAAATCGTTTCAACTTGTGGGTAATAGTAAGCCCACACCACCGGGCATACGGATCACGTACCACGGCGGTTCGGTTGAGATGATCTTTTGACGTACAGCATAGGCACTCCTAGCGAAACAAAATAACTGGCGGGAAGAGCGAACGCCAGGCCAGGGCTTCTGCTCAGCCGCCAGGGACCATGCGCAGACTTTGCCGTATTCCACGCCAAGTCGCGGCTAACGCCACGATTGCGCAGTTCACGGTAGCCCCGCCTCCCCCATTGCTTCCAGAGATAGCATCGAAGTCGCCGCCTGATCCAGGAATCCAGTTCCTTCAGCGGAGATAGCGCCTCAGCAAAACCAAAGTACGCTTTCCACCCCCTCAGATACCTTCCCAGTTCAGCAGCAATACCCGCTATGCTCCTTCCACGCGTGCGACTGGTGATTTCCCTGATCCTTTCCCTGAACCGCTTGATAGCCTCCAGGCTGATGCGACGCCGGTAATCGAAACGGCTAAAGCTGAACCCCAGGAACTTCCTCTGCCAAGGCCGAGCTATTGCACTCTTGGCCTCGTTGACCTTCAGTTTAAGGCGATTCGAGAGGAACTCACTGACCCTCCGCATTACTCGACATCCGGCCCGTCTGCTTCGGACGTAGATATTACAGTCGTCCGCATCGCGCACAAACCGATGTCCCCTCCTCTCCAACTCCCGGTCAAGCTTGTCCAGAAGTAGATTGGCCAGCAGGGGAGACAGCGGCCCACCTTGCGGTGTCCCTTCCGTCGTCTCATGAAGAGCATCGTGCTCCAAGACTCCCGCCTCTAGGAACCGGTGGATGATTCTCAAAACCCTCCGGTCCTTTACCCTCTTCGCTACCTCGCTCATCAGCTTGTCGTGGTTCACTCGGTCAAAGAACTTCTCCACATCCATGTCCACTACCCAGGTGTATCCTTCCTTCACATACCGCTGGGCACGCGTTACCGCTTGGTGCGCATTCCTTCCCGGCCTGAATCCAAAGCTGGACTCAGAAAACTCCGGGTCCCATTCCGGCTGAAGCACTTGTAGAATCGCTTGCTGAATAAAGCGATCCACCACCGTGGGAATCCCCAGCTTGCGCACCCCTCCTCCCG
>CAZOLJ010000039.1:0-43542 GCA_964580575.1 uncultured Desulfobacteraceae bacterium | reverse complement strand
TTCAAACCGGCCTGAAACGTCGCACAAAAGGTAACGAAGGTTTTTCCTGGCCTGTACTTTTCTTGAAGCGTGTTTCGTTTGGATCACCCCCCTTTCTGTCTCGATGTGGAGGCCATCAAGCGACGGCCGTCTCCAACGAGTTTGATCAGGCTGGTGATCACAACAAGAAACTCCAGCCGCCCGAGGAACATGGATAGGGTTAATGCCCACATTGCCGTGCCGGGCATCTGCGGCGAAACCACCCCAACCGACAAACCGGAATTGGATAGGGCAGAGGCGAATTCGAAAAGCGCCTCCTTCAGAGTGTAGCCGCAACCACACATGACCAAGACCCCCAGCAGATAGGTTGCCGAATACAGAGACACAAAGACGCCCACCTGGCGCACCCTGGCATCATCGACAAAGACGCGCCGATCGTCTTCCCAGATGGGTCGTTCCATAATCACTGACCGGGGCAGCAACGCGCGCGCGATGTCCCAGACGAGGAGCTTATACAGCAGATAGACCCGGAACTGTTTGACCCCACCGGCCGTGGAACAGGTTCCGCCGCCGATCAGCATGAGCAGAATCAATATGAAGATGCCGAAGTCGTTCCAGTTGCCGTAGCCCACCGTCTGAAATCCGGTTGTGGTCAGGGCGGATATGGTCTCAAAAGCCGCAACGCGGGTGGCCTTTTCAAGTCCGGGGAATATCGACTGACAGGTGAAGATAAGCACGGCCATCGCGGACAGGGGGATCAGCACGGTCATTACGCGAACCTCGCCGTTGCGGATAACGGACCGAAATCGGCCGCGCAACAAGGACCATGCGGTGACGAAGCTCATATTGCCGATCAGCATCAGCGGAATCGACACGCCCTCGACGGCCGGGGAATCCCAGTAGCCAATGCTTTCCACATGGGTTGAGAAGCCTCCTGTGGATATGGCGGCAAAGGTATGGTTGACGGCGTCGAAAAAAGACATTCCCACTGCCCGGTAGGAAAGGGTCCCGACAACGGCGTATCCGGCATAAATGATCAGCACCAGCCGAGCCGACTGACGCACCTGGGGAACCAGTTGATCGCCTCTGCCCTCGGCGATGGATATGCCCGCTCCAGTTGGACCGACGATGGCCGACATCATGATAACGGCCAGCCCCGCCCCTCCCGCCAGTTGGGTAATGCTGCGCCAGAGCAGGATCATGGGGCCTGCCTTGGTCACATCCACCGTGGAAAGCCCGGTAGTGGTCCATCCGCTCACCGCCTCAAAAACGGCCTGAGAAAAGGTGTGCCCCAGCAGAAACATGAAGGGCAGTGCCGAAAAAACAACGGCGACGATCCAACTGATGAGAACAATCATGCCCCCCTCCTCGATGGAGAGGGCTCTTTGGGAAGCAGTGCGAAACAGCTTTTTCAGCGGAAGCCCTGCCAATCCGAGGATGCATGCGGGAAGGGCAAACGCCCAGGCATTTCCGGCTTCTCCGGGGTAGGCGGGGAGAACCAGAAGCGGTGTCAGCATCAATAGGCCCAGAAGAACGAGGATCATGCCCACCGATGAAATGATCGCGCAATAGCGTTGTTTGAGATACTCCTTTTCCCGCAAGGCCCGCCTCCTATTCCCCCTCCCCTGTGAACGCTTTCAGCACGGGACCATGGTTTTCCGGCAGGGTGATCAGCACCACCCTGTCTCCGGCCAGCAGCCGTGTGGCGCCGCGGGGAACGATCGGCTGATTCTCCCGAATCACGACCGCCACCAGGGCGTTTTCCGGGAGATCTATTTCTTTCAGAAGCTTTCCCGCCACAGGGAAACCGGCGTCCAGAGCGATTTCCGTGACATTCACCCTTCCTTCGGCAACCGGAAGAAGATTGGTGATCTGCTCCAGGGAGGCCCGCTGTTCGATCAGGCTGCCGACGATGTGCGTGGTGGAAAAGGCGGCCACTCCCAGGTTTTGGAAGATCTCGGCATTATCGGGGTCGTTGGCCAGGGCCACGGCGCGCGGCACGCCGAACTGGAGCGAGGCCAGTTGACAGATGACCAGGTTATCCTGATCGTTGGGCGTGATGGCGAGCACCACGTCCGCCCCCATGGCGCCGGCTTCATTGAGAATTGCGGGATCGCTGCCGTCGCCGCAAACCACCATGGCCGAAAGTTGACGGGCCAGCTGGACGCATTCCTCCGGGTTCCGGTTGATGAGGACCACCTCGTACCCCTTGGCGGCGAAGTTCCGGCAAAGGAAGTAGAGCGTGTTGCCTCCGCCAACGATGATGACTTTCATGGCTGTACATCCCCCTGTGCAGCGCGACCGCTTGCAACGGCCAAAAGGAACATCTCGGCGGCCACAGATGTGGGACAAATGGTTTCGATGCCGAGCCGGTCAAAAACCTGCTGGCGCCTCGGATCGAAGACCCTGGCGAGAACATGGGGAACATTGAAGATCTTCCGAGCGATCTGGGCCACCATCAGGTTGACGTTGTCCTCGTGGGTTGTAGCGAAGAAGGCGTCGGCCCTTTTTAGCTTGGCCTCTTTCAGCACCGCCATCTGTGTGGCGTCGCCCTCAACCCGAAAGCCACTGAAATCGGAAGACAGACCGTTCAGGGCCGCTTCATCCCTGTCGATCACCACGACCGAATGGCCCACGTGACTGAGCTGATTGGCCAGGTGAGACCCAAGACGCCCGCAGCCGACGATCACGATGTAAAGGCTATGGCTCATGGTCATCTCCCCCCTCGCCAGCGTCCTCCTGGAGTCCGGCCTCTTCCTTTTCCGGTCCCAGATCGACCTTTCCGGCCTTGTGCCAGGACGTGGTCCGCTCCAGGTTCGCCGAGGCTGGTTTGAACGTGGGGTCGATGTCGAGCGCTGCGCGGTAGAACTTCTGCGCTGCCACCCAGTCCCCCTTGATTTCGAGCAGTGCTCCCAGCAGGTTGTAGGCTTCGGGCTGACCCGGGTCAGCGGCAATCGCCTTGCGGACATGCCCACGCGCCGCGGCAAAATCTCTGTCCGTGATCTGACGCTTGCTCAGCTCGATCCATGCCCGGTAGTCCGCCGCGGTGGCCTCATCCAGTGCCTCCCGTTCCAGGACAAGGGTGGCAAGGTCCCTGATTTCGCCCGGACTGAACGGCTTCTGAATAAAGTCCACGGCCCCGAGTTTCATGGCCTCCACGGCGGACTCGATGGTTCCATGGGCCGTGATGATGATGACTCGGGCCGTGGGCCAGTCATCCTTGATCCTGCGAAGTACCTCCATGCCGTCCATTCCCGGCATTTTCAGGTCCAGGAACACCAGACCGAACTGGACCTCTCCAAGCTTCTGCAGCGCTTCTTCGCCGTTGACCGCTGTGTGGACCTGGATCCCCAGCGCTTCCAGGGACTGGGACAGGGTCAGACGGATGTTTTTTTCATCATCCACAACGAGAATCGCCTTCTTTTCCATGCAGTCCTCCTACTGGGCCACCGGCAGGGTGAAGGTGAACGTGCTCCCCTGACCGGCCGATGATTCCACCCAGATTGCGCCTCCATGAGCGCGCACGATCTCCTTGCAGATGGCGAGCCCTAAACCTGTGCCTCCAGACTGTCGTCCCTTCACCTGAAAGAATTTCTGGAAGATCTTCGATTGATATTCCGGGGGGATCCCCGGTCCGTTGTCGCGTACGGACAGGTGGACATGAGGGCCGACCTTTTTTGCCGCGATTTGGATCTGCCCGTCCTGCCTCACGTATCTCAGGGCGTTGGAAATCAGATTGGTCAGTACCCAGGCGACTTTGTTGGCGTCCGCGCGAACCTCGGGTAGATCGCCGGCCAGTTCTGAGGTGAGCTTGACCTGTTTCATCTCCGCCTGGCCTTTGAAAACCTCCTGGACGTGTTCGAAAAGGGTCTGGACCGGAACTTTTTCAAATTCCAGCTCAATTCTGCCTGCCTCGATCTTGGACAAGTCCAGCAGATCGTTGACCAGGGCTTTCATCCGGTAGACTTCCTCGTGCGCGGCCTGAAGCAACTCCCGGTCTTTTTCGGCAAGCCCCTGGGCGGCGTGTTCCAACAGCAGATCAATGCTCATGCCCATACCGGTGAGCGGCGTGCGCAGTTCGTGAGAGGCCGCCATGACGAATTCACTCTTCAGCCTTTCCACTTCCTTTAAACGAGTGATGTCCCTGAGCAGGAGCACGATGCCGGACAGGTTGCGGTCCCTTCCGCGAATCGGCGTGACGGAAAAGAGATAGTGCCGGGATCGTTCTCCCTTCTGGAGAGTAATGATCCGCTGTTCCTCGGGAACGTCGGGCTGCATCCCCGTTTCGACGGTCCTTCGAATCATTTCGCAAACATTGGGGGCGGGCAGAATGTCCGCGCACACCAGGGTCTGGACCTCGGCGAATTCCAGGTCCAGCATTCGGCGGCCGGCTGGATTGATTCCTGTCGCCTTGAGGTCTGTGTCGAAAACGACCACCCCGTCCTCAATGTTGGAAAGGATCGCTTCTCCCTTGTTTTTCTCCGAAATGATCTGCTCGATGTTCATCTCGTGGTATTGCCCGAGCTGGGCGGCCATCTGATTGAATTCGCCGGCAAGGCGACCCAGTTCGTCATCGGTCTCGACCGGGACTTGCACGGCATAGTCCCCCGCAGAGATCTTCCGTGACGCATCCATGAAGCGCCGGAGCGGCCGGACGATACGCTCAGCGAGGAGCAGGCTGAAGATCAGTGCGACAATTAGAGCCGACGCCGCCACGAATGCCGTGGACCAGATGGCGCGATTGGCAACGGTGCCTGCCCTTAGACTGGCGGCGTACATCGTTTCCTCGTTGAGATTACGCAGGCGTATGCACCAATCACGCACTTCGGCGAAGAGGGGGAAAATTGCCTCCTCATAATAGGGAACCTGAAGAGGCGGCTTGGCCGCATCGCGCAAATCCGTCCGTGCCGAAAACTCCCGTCGGTACTTCGCATAGTTAGCTTCAATGGATTGTACAAGCTCCCCCTCGCCCTGGATCGTGATATTGTCTTTTGCTCTGGCCAGCCATTGAAGAAACATGGACTCGTTTTCACGGAACTGGTGGATTCCCTTTTCAGCGTCTCCAAGGAGTATTAGAAGCACTGCACTGTCTTGCCTTTCCAACGTGTCGACCATGTTTTCGGCGGCAAGGATGCTGCGGTAGTTTTCTCGCAGAATCGCGTCGCTCGCCTTCCCCAGGGAAACCAGATTTGTCACAGCCCACACCACCACCAGCCCCATGAGGACAAAGGCCACGCCGTATCCAATCAGTATTTTCTTCTTAAGTGTCATAGGACATCCTCCTGCATGTGGTCGACGCAGGCACCATTCACTAAAGCAATCGTTGTGCCATAGTGGAACCAACACAATTTCAATAAGTTATACGCCAGACAGGGAGCAGCCGCCTTGCAATTTAAGAAGCTGAGGCACGATGATCTTTGCAAAACGCAAGGCGGGCGATGAGAGAAAGCGGGTCAGATGCCGTATGTTTTTCTTCTGCGCCACAGCGTTGCCTGGTCAATGCCCAGAACATCAGCGGCTTCTTGAAGCGAGGAGGTACAGGCTAAGACTCTTCGAATGTGCAGTTCTTCTATAGTAGACAACGGCACCCTATCGCCGATGGAGGGTGTACCGGTCACAGGAGCGATGTTTTCAGGCAGGTCTTTCTCGCCGATCGGTTCGCCGCTTCCCAGGATCACGGCCCGCTCTACCGTGTTGCGGAGTTCTCGGACATTGCCCGGCCACGAGTACCTGCTGAGCCTTTCGGTTGCCCCATCGTTGAAACCGAGGATCGATTTGTGGTTGGTACGGCAGAAATAATGGAGAAAGTCCAGGGCCAGCGGCACGATATCTTCCGGCCGCTCCCGAAGCGGCGGCAAGGTGAGGCTGATCACGTTGAGACGGTAAAAGAGATCCTCCCTGAAAAAGCCTTCGGCTACACGCTTTTCGATATCGGCGTTGGTGGCCGCGATGACTCGCACATCCGCCTTGCGCGGCTTCGCTTCCCCAAGGCGTTCATACTCTTTCTCCTGGATGAAGTGGAGCAGCTTGGCCTGGACAGAGGGGGCCATGTCCCCAATTTCGTCAAGGAAGAGCGTCCCGCCCTCGCAAGCCGCGATACGGCCTGGATGATCCCGAACCGCGCCAGTGAAGGCGCCCTTGGCATGTCCGAAGAGTTCACTCTCAAGAAGTTCGGAAGGGACTGCCGGACATGCCACCACGGTCATGGGCTTGGCGGCTCTTGAACTCCAGCGGTGGATGGCCCGGGCAAACACCGATTTACCGGTGCCGCTTTCACCACGAAGCAACACAATCGCTTCTGAGGGAGCGGCCTTTCTCGCCATCTCGATAACCCGTTGCATACCGCTGTTTCGACTCTGGAGTTGTGTTTCCGGACCCAGTCGCTGCATATCCTCTTTGAGTGCGGCAACCTGGATTTCCAATTCCCGGACGCGGCCGATTCGCCTGGTCAGGATCCTCACCTGGTCGGGAGTAAAGGGTTTCGCGATGTAATCCGTGGCGCCCCGTCGCATGGCCTCTACAGCGGTCTCAATAGAAGCGTAGGCCGTGATGACGACGACCTTGGTCCACGAAGATGACGACCCCAAAAGGGAAATCAAATCCATGCCGTTTGCTTCGCCCAGCTTGAGGTCCACGAAGGCAATATCAAAGGAGCGTCGTTTGGCCTCTTCGACGGCGTCGTCGGGATTGCTCACCGCTATGACCGTATACCCCTCAGCAGCGAGGCAGTAGGAGAGTGTCTTGCGGATGTTGCCGTCATCATCCACAACCAGGATATTCATCGGACTCGTCTTTTGGACATCGCCATTCATCTGCGACTTTTCTCCATTCCGAGCCTTATTCAAACCATGGCTTGGTCCGGGCGCAGCCCGTGCCCACTCGTTACCCTATCGTTGCATGAATCAGGAATATCACAAAACGGAAGTCTTTGGAATCAAGGAGAGGTTTTCATGGCTCCAGCGGGGCTTATCGGTTGCGAGCCTATGACTCAGCTTGCGGTGTGGACGCAACTGGAAATCTCCTTGTTCGCACCTGAAGGAGAACGGCTCCTGCCAGAAGGGCAAGCCCGATGCAATCCGTGATCCACCCCGGCTTGAGCAGGAGTAAAGAGATGATGAGGAGAAGCACGCGGAGGGTATTTCCCAGCCTTGCAAGAAGATAACCTTGTACGGCAGCCGAGAGAGTGAGGGTACCCAGCAGCCCGGTGATGAGGGCGAGACCGATTTCCCAGGCCGCTCCCTTCAGAATCATCGCCGGACCATAAACGAACATGTAGGGCACAATGAATCCGGCCAGAGCGAACTTGACGGAAAGCCAGCCCACATCCCAGAAGTTGGCTTTGCCGATGGCCGCCGCCGCATAAGCCGCCACAGCCATGGGAGGCGTGAGAGGGGAGAGGCATGCGAAATAGAAAATAAAGAGGTGCGCAGCCAGGGGTTCGACGCCCATCTTGATCAATCCCGGGGCCAGCACAGAGGCGGAGATCGCGTAAGCCGCGGTGGTCGGCAGGCCCATGCCGAGGATGACGGCGATCACCATGGTAAATGCGAGAGCAAGGAGGAGGATCCCTTTTGAGTAGCTGAAGATGATCAACGCGGCTTTGATTCCCAGCCCGGTTTGAGCGATCACCCCGAGGATAATGCCCGCGGCTGCGCAGGTCGCAACAATCTCTATGGAACTCTTAGCACCCGCAGAAAGGGTGTCATAAATCTTCTTCGGCCCCAGCCGCGTCTCTGCCCGGAACAAGCTCAAGATCAAAAGGACGAGGATGGCCCAGGCTGCTGACCGAAAAGGCGACAGCTGGAGAACCATCAGGTTGTAAATGAGCACAACAAAGGGGATGAAGAGATAACCTTTGTCCATGAGAAGCTTGCGAATGGAGGGGAGTTGATCCCTGGGGATACCGATGAGCCCCATCTTTGCGGCGTAAAGATCGATCATCCAGTAGGCGGCGCTGTAGTACATGATTGCAGGGATGACAGCCGCCAGGGCCACCTGCCAGTAAGGAAGACCGAGGATTTCCGCCATGAGAAAGGCCCCGGCCCCCATGACCGGCGGTACGATTTGTCCGCCCGAGCTGTTCATGGCTTCTATGGCACAGGCAATGGCCGGCCGGAAACCGGTGGCCTTCATCAAAGGAATATTAAAGACGCCGTCCACCATGACGTTGGCCACAGAAGAACCGGACGTGGTGCCTATGAGAGCACTCGACACGATGGAGACCTTGGCCGGCCCGCCGCGCCTGCTTCCGGCCACGGCGCGTGCGAATTCCACGGTAAATCGGCCAAGCCCCGAGGTCTCGAGGAACGCCCCAAAGAGAATGAAAAAGAAAATATAGTGGGCCGAGGCGAAGATGGGAATGCTCAGAATGCCGTCAAGGCTGAAAAGGAAAGTCATGATCCTGGCCCAGCCGTACCCCTTGTGCTGAAAGAGTCCCGGCAGGTAGGGCCCGAAATAGCCGTAGAGAATAAAGACAACGGCGATGATAGGCAAAGCCCATCCTGTAGCGCGGCGGGCCATTTCCAGGACCCCCAGGACGAAGATGAAGGCAAAGACCGCGTCCCACGTCGTCGGCGTGACTCCGGCACGGAATATCCAGCCTTCGAACTCAACAAAAAGATAGAGGACCGGGATCAGGATCGATCCCATGAGCAGGTAATCGAACCAGGGGATTCTGCTCATGGCATGGCCGGCCCGGCCCGGCACCAGAGCGAAAACGAGAAGAGCGCCGAAGGTGATATGGAGACTGCGGAAATACCAGGGATCAATGGGCCAGAAGATCAGAACCACCACATGAAAAAGGCTCATCAGTGCAGCGACCATAGCAATGGCCCGACCGATGAGCCCGGGCAGCTCTCGCTTGGGAGCCATTTCAAGGTCTTTGGTTTTGTCGAGTTTTATATCGACGTCTTTTTCATTCTCCATCATCGGCCGCTGCTCGTTTACCGGGTCATGTCAAAGGGAGAATAGAAGGTCCGGTCTTCATTTCGGCGGCAGGATTTTCTCGGGTATGGCCACGCCTTTTTCCTTGTAGTACTTGACTGCTCCCGGATGGAGCGGAATGGGGCTATAGACAATGAATTCGGGCTTGGTTTCCTGTGCGGCCTTGTGGGTTGCAACGAGGATATCCCGGTTGTCGAGGACGTTCTTGACCACCGCATAGATAAAGTCTTCGGGCACGTCCTTATGGGCAATGTAAAAGCTCCAGAAGGACACGGTGTCAACCTCCATGTCCTTGTTGGCCTTGTAAGTGCCCTTGGGGATAAGGCCGGGTGAAAGGTAGGGAAGCTTCTCCATGATCTTGACCGCATCCGCTTTTGAGACGCCCAGGATCGTCACGTCATTCATGGTCTCGGTTTCCGTGATGGTGGCCCAGGGAATACCTACGGATTGGGCATTGGCGTGAATCAGCCCATCCTTGAGCTGATCGGCGAGGTCAGAGGAGCTGGCATTGACGATGCGGCTCGGTTTGATGTCCAGATATTCCAGAAACCGCGGCCAGAGAAGCGCGGAAGTCCCTCCTGTGGGGCCCACGCCGACTGCCTTGCCACTGAGGCCTTGAATAGCCTGAATGCCCGTCTTCTTCAAGGTGTACATCTGAAAGTAGGTGTTGTACATGGGGAAGATGCAGCGGATGTCCTGATGTTTGGTGCCTTTGGCCCAGTTCATCCCGTGCCAGCCCTCGTAGATGGCCGGAGCGCTCACCCCTGCGATGGTTACCTCTTTGGTCTGGGTCAACTGGGTGTTGTGGACCGGGCCGCCGGTTGTTTCCACGGAGGCGTTGACGCCCATCTTTTCCATCATGATTTTTGCAACTCCTCCGGCATATATGAAGCCGGTGCCGCCCACGGGTGCGCCGCCGATGGTCACGATCTTGGGCCAATCCTTCCCCGCCTGGCTGTGGGCCGGTCCGGGAAATGAAACCAGGAAGAGTGTGATGATCGCCAAGCCGGCCACTCCATACTTCAGTCCCTTGTTCATAGAAGTCTCCTTTCTCTCAAGATGCCGATCCTGCGACAATGATTTTTGTCTTTTTCTCTCCGCAGAAAACCAAAAAGAAACCGAGGACTTATTCAAGGGCTGGGATTATAAGAGAGAAGTTGGGAAAGAACAAGGGAAACATCGCCCGGAGGAATAGGGCAGGAGCACTCTTGACATGACTCCCTCAGTTCGAATATGAGTGCGTTCCTGGGACTAAACAATCATGAACGGATTTGATTCGACAAGTTGACACGTCTGTTGACAAGCAGGATCAAAATCCCCCATCCCCCCTTTAGTAGAGGGGGGCGAGGGGGGGATTTGCCTTGTGGGGGCGCTGTAATCATCTACCAATGTGACAACGTTGTTTTGTCGGTCACTGTAGATCTCGAAAATCTGTCTTCGTAGGAGAGGCGCATGGACGGCATAGCAGGCGTGTACGGGATAAAGGATCCGGAGCTGGTGAACAAGGCGTTTCTGGCAACCGCTGCTTGCCAGCACAGGGGCAAGGCAAGCACAGGGCTCGCCATCGGTACCAAGAAAGGGATTCATATTCACAAAAGCCTTGGAAGGATCGCCGATGTGGTGGATGCCAGCTTGATCCGCATCTTTCAGGACCTTGAACCCATGGCGGCCATCGGCAACATCGGCTACACGAAACGAAAGGTGGCGGAGAAGATCAATGCCGAGCCCATCGAGATCCGTCCCAGGAAGCGCTCCAAGACCAGCGTGGTGCTGACCATGGACGGCTACCTGGTGAAAGAAGACGATCTCAAGGCAGACCTAGAAGGGGATTACGTTTTTGAAACGGACAACAAGACCGAAGTGATCGGAGCCCTGCTCCACAAGTTCATCGGCGAATCAGGTATTTCTTTTGAGGCGGGCAGAAAACTCGTGGACAAGCTTCATGGAAGAGCCACCTTCGCCCTGCTCGCTCTGATCCACGACGGCAAAGAGACTTCCCTGATTGCTCTGAACGATGACCGGGCTTTTGAACCTTTCTGCTTTGCGATGATTGACGGAGCTTTTGTCGTCAGTTCGGAGTCCTGCTCTCACCGCAGACTCAACGGAGTCACTGAGAGGGAGTACGAAGGCGCGGAAATGACGATTTGCTCCTCCCGTGGATGCGAAACCAAGCGCCTGCGGGAAGAGAAACTGATGCCCGATATCTTCCAGGGAGTCTATTTCGGCAATGTGGCGTCTCTCTTCCGAGGCAAGGAGATTTTCCAGATCCGAAGAGAACTCGGGCATGAACTCGTAGACCATTACAGGACTTCCAGGGCAGACATCGTCATTCCCAACCCCGAGTCAGGGTGGGGGGTTACCGTTGGGATAGCAGAAGGCCTCAACAAGCTCTTGTTCCCCGCGCTGATCAAGCTCCCCCAGGCGGTGAGGACTTTTCAGGAAGGGGTGCGCAGAACAAGATCGCAGGAAGTGGGCCTCAAGTTCGGAGGCATTGATTCTCTGTTGAAAGGCAAAAACGTCGCCATGGGCGACGACAGCATTGTGCGCGGAAGTGTGAGTGAAGGCGGCTCTGTGTGGGTGGTGTACAATGCGGGCGCCGGCTATCTCGAGTTCTGGGTGTCTTACGGCCCCATGTTTTTTCCCTCTTTCAAGGAATGGCACAGGGGCAGAGAGTGTCTCAATGAGCTGGCGGTTCAAAGGGCTTTCAAGGGAAGCAACCCCTATGACAAGAGCCTGGGGGAAATCAACCGTGCCGTGGCGAAGATGATCGGCGTGGACGAGGTGAAGTACAATCTCCATGAGAGGATTGCCAAGGTTGCAGGCGACGGGTCTTTCCAGGCTCTGGACGCAAGCTACCCGATCTCGGAGGAATACTGGCCGGACTGGCTCAAGAAGGACGTGGAGAAGTTCAGGAAATACAGAAGATGAAGTGCTTAAGGGCCAGTGATCAGTTAGCAGGGATCAGTGAATGGCAGAACTCTGTAACAAGTGACGAGTGACAAGTAACAAGGAGAGAGAATACAGAAGACAGAAGTCAGCATAAGAAAAAGCAAAAACCTGAAACCTGCCACCTGCAACAGGCTACAGACAACGGACAACGGACCATCCGCTTACTTTCCCTTCCTAATAAATTCGAATCCCCGGCCAATTCCCTTCTCGTTCAACGGGAACATTTTTTCCTTGCCCTTGAGCGCAGCGTGCATGCCGTGAACCGTCTCTTCAAAAGACAGCATGCCGGTCCTGGAGGCGAGCGCACCCATCATGACCATGTTGATGGCCCGGTCGGAACCCACCTCTCGCGCAAGTTCCAGTGTGGGGACCCTGAGCACTTCCACGTCCGTGCGGGAAGGGGTTTCCTCTATGAGGGAGGCATTGATGAAAATCAGGCCCTTCTTGATGACCATGGCTTCAAATTTCTCAAGAGAAGGGAAATTCATGGCCACAAGGATGTCCGGATTGGAGGCGACCGGCGAGGCGATCTTTTTGTCCGAAAGGGTTACCGTACAGTTGGCCGTGCCCCCTCGCATTTCTGCGCCGTAGGAGGGGAAGTAAGTGACATTCAGTCCTTTGAGCATGGCTCCGTGGCTCAGGATGTAACCCATGAGCAAAACGCCCTGGCCGCCAAAACCTGCAAAAGCCGTACGAGTAATCATTGAATCTCCTTGTCCCGTAAAATCCCCCTCCCCTTTGTCCCCTCCCGCCAGGGGGGGAGAGTAGTTGTCGGACTGGCTCATAGAGGGGATTTGTCGATCATTTCTTGTCCTCGTATCCCGTGGTGTCTTTGATGACGCCAATAGGATAGGTCTTGACCATGACATCATTCACCCAGTCCCAGGACTCTTTCGGGGAAAGCTTCCAGTTGGTGGGGCAGGGGGAAAGGAGTTCGACCAGAGCAAATCCGAGACGGTCCACCTGCACCTGAAAGCACTTGCGGATAGCTTTCTTGGCCTGACGGATGTGCTTCAGAGAGGCCAGAGAACAGCGTTCAATGTAAACAACGCCGTCGCAGAGCGCGATCATCTTGGAGATGTCAATGGGTCTGCCGTGAAGCTTGGAGTCACGGCCGCCCGGTGCGGTGGTCGCTTCCTGGCCCAGGATCGTGGTCGGAGCCATCTGGCCGCCGGTCATGCCGTAGATTGCGTTGTTGATGAAGATCGTGCTGATTTCCTCTCCCCGGTTCGCCGCATGAATGGTTTCCGCAGTGCCGATGGCCGCAAGGTCCCCGTCTCCCTGGTAGGAAAGCACGAAGTTCTCCGGCCGGACGCGCTTAATGCCCGTAGCCACGGCCAAAGCGCGGCCATGAGGAGCTTCGATCATGTCAAAATTGAAATAGTTGTAGGCCAGAACCGCACATCCCACCGGCGGAACGCCTATCGTGACTTCCCGAAGGCCCATCTCATCGAGGCATTCTGCCACAAGCCTGTGGGCAACCGAATGGCCGCACCCGGGGCAGTAGTGGGTGTAAGCTTCCTTCAACGATTGAGGTCTTCCAAAGACTTTCTTGTAAGCAGCTTCAGCACTCATACCAAAACCCTCCGACCGATCTTGCCGTCGCCCTTCAACGCAGATCGCAGGAACTCGGCCACCTCCGCTGGGGTGGGAACAATGCCCCCGGGGATGCCGTAAAAGGTGATCTCCGCTCTCTCGCCCACGGAAAGAATCACATCTTCCAGCATTTGGCCCATGGAAAATTCAAAGACAGCGATTTTCTTGATCCGTTTGGAAAGGCTGCGAAGTGCCTCTGTCGGGTACGGCCAGACCGTGATAGGCCGGAAGATCCCCGCGGCGACACCTTGAGCCCTGAGTTCCTCGATGGCACTCTCCGCAATCTGTGCTGCCGACCCGTAAGCCACCACGATCATCTCCGCATCATCGGTGTACAGGGTCTGCCATCGGGTCTCCTTCTCGGCAATCTCGTCGTATTTCTTCTGAAGATCCAGGTTGTGCTGATGGAGAACATTCACGTTCAGCATCATAGAGAAAATCTTCCGGGGTTCTCTTCCTTTGCAGCCCGTGAGAGCCCACTCTTTCTTGGGCAGAGAATCGAGGTCGATCATGTCAGGGAAGACCACCGGCTCCATGACCTGACCCATGAGGCCATCCCCCAGGATCACCACCGGCGTACGATACCGGTCTGCAACGTCGAAGGCCACGAAGGTGAGGTCGCACAACTCCTGACACCCCGCAGGAGCGAAGACCGGGGTACGGTAATCGCCGTTGCCGCCGCCTCTTGTGGCTTGGAAGTAGTCGGCAGCCGATGGCGCAATGTTCCCCAGTCCCGGACCGCCTCGCATCATGTTGACCACCACAGCGGGCAACTCCTGGCCGGCCAGATAGGAGATTCCCTCCTGTTTCAAGGCAAGGCCGGGCGACGACGAAGACGTCATGGCCCGGACTCCAGAGGCTGCAGCTCCGAGCACCATATTGATGGAGGCAATCTCGCTTTCCCCTTGAATGAACGTGCCTCCCACTTCGACGATCCGTGCGGAGAGGAACTCAGGGAGTTCGTTCTGGGGAGTGATGGGGTAGCCGGCATAAAAGCGGCAGCCTGCGCGCACGGCTGCCTCGCCGACCACATGGGACCCGCGCATCAGCATTTTTTCACTTGGCACGATACACCTCGATAGCCACTTCAGGGCAGACCGTGGCGCACTGGGCGCACCCGGTGCAGCCTTTCTCGTCCTCTTTGGCGTTTTCTTTGAATCGAGCGGGCGAATACCCTTTCTTGTTCAGAGCCTTGTCCACTTCGATCCTCATGTTGGGACAGACCTCGATGCAGAGCAAGCACCCCTTGCACCGCTCTCTGTCAATCTCGATTTTTCCCTTTGCCTTTTTTTCAGCCATAACCTCATCCTGTCGATGCGGAACGAAATCAAAACAACATAGCACGAAAGCACGAAAACAAAGAAGACCTTCTAGTTTTGATTTCCTATTTTGTCAATATCTTTTTGAATCCTCAATGAATTTCCTCGCACAGAAAAAGGATTTTTCTTGAAAAAAAATTCTCCTGTGCTATAAGCCGGTACCGTAAAAAAGAACCAAACTGCGGAGCCGATTAAATTGGTTTTTTTGTAACATTTTAGCTCTTTGAAATGGATGGCTCAGGCCATTTCAGAAAGCTAACCTGGTACGACAACTCAATTAAAGGGTGAGGCATGGAATCTGGAAACATGATTTTGATCAACGGGCACGAGTTTACGTTTCTTGGTGGGGAAACGATTCTGCAGGTCGCGCGGAGAAACGGGATCGAAATCCCGACCCTCTGTTACATGAAAAACGCCGCTCCAACGGGGGCCTGCCGGATCTGCCTGGTGGAAGTGGTGGGAGCAAGAGCCCTGGTGGCGTCCTGTGCCACGCCCGCTGCACCTAAAATGGTGGTGAGAACAGAGACGCCGGCCGTGGTGCGGGCGCGCCGTATGAATCTCGAACTACTGCTGTCCTCGGGGCATCACAACTGCCTGGTTCAGGATCTGGACATGGATTCCTGGACGGATTTCCAACTCAAGGCCATGAGCCCCAAGGAGCATGAGGACCTGTGCCCGGCCTACGGGACCTGCCGGCTCCAGGAACTGGCGATCAAGGACCAGATCAGGACCAACCGATTTGCTCCCAACGAGCCCGGCCATCGCATTGAAAACGTGAACCCTTTCATTGTCCGAGATCTTTCCCGGTGCATCCTGTGCGGCCGCTGCGTGCAGGCGTGCAACGAAGTGCAGGTCAACAACGCCATCAGCTTTGGATACCGAGGCAAGCATTCTAAAATCGTGGCCAGGGGTGACCGGGCCCTCAAGGACTCGGATTGCGTGTTCTGTGGCGAATGCGTCCAGGCCTGCCCGGTTGGAGCGTTGGTGACCACGCAGGACTTAGAATCGCGCACCCCGGATAAGGGTGAGACAAAGAGGGTTCGCACGACCTGTTCCTATTGCGGCGTGGGCTGCCAGATGTACCTTCACGTGAGGAAGGATCGGATCGTGAAGGTGACCGGAGTGGAGGAACTGGGTCCCAACTACGGAAGCCTCTGCGTGAAAGGGAGATTCGGGTACGATTTCGTTCATGACCCGGAAAGACTCACAAAGCCCTTGATCCGAGAAGGCGGCTCCTTCAGAGAAGCGACCTGGGACGAGGCCCTCAGCCTTGTTGCCGGGAAACTCAAGAGCATCCGGTCGCGGCAAGGGGCAGACGCCATCGGAGTCCTGAGCAGTGCGAGAATTACCAACGAGGAAAACTACCTTGTTCAGAAGTTCACTCGCGCGGTGGTGGAAACAAACAATGTGGACCACTGCGCGCGACTCTGACACTCTTCCACTGTGGCCGGTCTGGCCGCAGCGTTTGGAAGCGGTGCCATGACCAACCCCATCGGGGACATCGAGAAGGCGGATGTCCTTCTGATCACCGGATCCAACACCACGGAAAACCACCCGGTCCTCTCTTCCTACGTCAAGAGAGCGGTGACCCAGAAGGGAGCGAAGCTCATCGTGGTGGATCCGCGGCGAATTCCCATCGTGGACTTCGCAGCGGTGTGGATGAGGCAGAAACTGGGGACGGATGTGGCCTGGATCAACGGCATGATGCATGTCATCATCAAAGAGAAACTCTTTGATGAAGCCTATGTGACTTCCCGGACCGTCGGGCTCGACGACATTAGGAGAATGGTGGGGAAATACACTCCCGAAGTCGTGGAAGGAATTACCGGCATCCCGAAAGACCTTCTGATCAAAGCCGCTCGGCTCTACGCCTCCGCCAAAGCAGCTTCCATCCTTTACGCTATGGGCATTACGCAGCACATTTGCGGCACCGACAATGTCAAATCGCTAGCCAACCTGGCCATGCTCTGCGGCAACGTGGGAATCGAAGGAGGCGGAGTGAATCCCCTCAGGGGCCAGAACAATGTACAGGGAGCCTGCGACATGGGTTGCCTGCCCAATGTCTATACGGGCTACAGGAGGGTCTCTGACCTGGCCATACGAGAAACCATGGCAAAGGCGTGGGGCGTGGAAAAGCTCCCGGCAAAAGACGGCCTCGTGGTCACGGAAATGATGAAGCAGGCCCATGAGGGCCGGTTGAAGGCCATGTTCATCATCGGGGAAAACCCGATGGTGTCGGATCCTGACTTGAAGCACGCCAGGAAGAGCCTGGAGAAGCTCGAGTTTCTGGTGGTGCAGGATATTTTTATGACTGAAACGGCGAACCTTGCCCATGTGGTGCTGCCTTCGGCTTCTTTCGCGGAGAAAGACGGCACCTTCACCAACACGGAGCGCAAGGTGCAGAGAGTGCGCAAGGCGGTCTCTTCTCCGGGCGAAGCGAGGGAAGACTGGAGGATCATCTGCGACCTCTCTAACCGGATGGGCTATCCCATGGTTTATGAGTCTGCAAAGGTTATTTTTGAGGAAATCGGCAGGCTGACGCCTTCCTATTGCGGAATCAACTTCGCCCGTCTGGAAAGAGACGGAATCCACTGGCCATGCCCGGCTACAGAGCATCCGGGCACCCCCTGCCTCCATTTGGACGAGTTCACTTGCGGCCTCGGGGTGTTTCATGCCATTGAGTGGGTCCCGCCTGCGGAAGTCCCGGATGAAACCTATCCTCTCTATCTCACCACGGGCCGTGTGCTTTACCAGTATCACACGGGCACCATGACCATGAAGTCCGAGGGTTTGAACCGGCTGGCGCCCGAGTGTTTTGTGGAGATCTCTCCAGGGGACGCCGGGAGGTATCAGCTGAAAGACGGCCAGGAGGTCAGGGTGCTGTCCAGAAGGGGAGAGATCAAATCCAAGGCCAAGATATCGGATAAGGCAGTGGACGGCACGCTCTTTATCCCTTTTCACTGGGCACAGGCCGCAGCCAATGAATTGACCCATGCGGCCCTGGACCCGATCGCCAAGATCCCTGAACTGAAGGTCTGTGCCGTGCGAATCGAGGAGGCGTGAGCCTTCACCCTCCCCCGGCCCCTCCCGTCGAGGGAGGGGAGAAGACGGGTGCGGGAGGGGATAGGGGAGGGGGAAAAGGATTTCAAAAGTCTGCATACAAGGAGCAGAGAGCGATGAAGGTCGGACAGAGTCTCGTGGAAGTGAATCCGGATCTGACGCCGGAAGTGATGGCCCGGGTGGATGAGATCATTGAACTGTACAAGGAAAAGCCGGGCGCCCTCATCCCGGTGCTCGAGGAGTGCCAAGGCGTGGTGGGATACCTTCCGGTGGAGCTTCAGGAGTACATCAGCCGGGGTCTCAGGGTTTCCGCAAGCTCGGTTTACGGTGTGGTGACTTTCTATTCCTTTTTCTCCATGGCGCCCAAGGGAAGGCACACCATCAAAGTGTGCATGGGGACGGCCTGCTATGTCAAGGGCATCGGTGAGGTCTTGAACCGGCTTCAGAGTGCCTTAAAACTGGAAGTGGGACAGATCTCCGAGGATAGACGGTTTTCTCTGCAGTCGGTAAGATGTCTCGGGGCTTGCGGTCTTGCCCCTGTTTTGGTGGTGGATGATGACACCCACGGCGGGGTGACCGTGGACAGGCTCGAGAGCATCCTCAACCGTTATCCATGAAGGGCGCCAGCGATGAAATTGGAAGAAATCAAGGATGTTTTGAAGGCGAACCTCAAGGTCGGCGAGGACAAGCTGGATCTGGAAATCGAAGTGGGTGCCGGGGGGGATCTCATGAGCGATTTCTTGAGACGGCCTATGAATGGAGTGGTGATTCTCTCCGGGCTCAACAACCTTCAGGTGGTTCGCACCGCGGTCATCGCGGGGGTGGCGGCCCTGGTTCTGGTGAGAGGCAAGGAGCCGGACCGCGAAATGTTGGCGGAGGCTCTGGCTCACGACCTGCCGGTGCTCACCACCTCGTGCACCTTGTTCACCGCCTGCGGCCTGTTGTTCAGGCAGGGACTTCGCGGCCTGGATCAAAAGCGGTCCGAGTAGGGGGAGCGGGTCTTTATGCCCACCCTTTCAAAAAGCTTCTTGATCAAGGCAAGGGACTACCTCCGGGCCGGGCAGGTCTCCATCCAAGTCCAGGGCATCCTGAAGAAGATCGGATTTGAGGAGGCCTTGATCCGCAGGGTGTCCATTTGTGCCTACGAGGCGGAGATGAACGTGGTGATGCACGGGGCAGATGGAACGTTGCACCTCGTGATCGACACGGTGGCGATTGCCTTGGCCGTGAAAGACAGCGGCCCAGGGATCGAGAATATTGAACTGGCCATGAAAGAGGGGTACAGCACCGCCTCGGAAGAGGCGCGGGAAATGGGGTTTGGGGCAGGCATGGGCCTGCCCAACATCAAGAAGAATTGCGACAGTCTGAAGATCGACTCGGAAAAAGGCAAAGGAACTCTCCTCGCGATGTCCTTTGACTTGAAGAAGGGGTAAACATGGCAGGTCCGAAGCGCTTGTCCGGTTATATCCAAATGGACGCGAACTTGTGCACCGGGTGCGTCCTGTGCATGAAGATTTGCCCCACCAAGGCGATTCGAGTGAGGGACGGCAAAGCCACCCGCGTGCAGGCGAAGTGCATCGACTGCGGAGAGTGCATCCGGGTTTGTCCGAAGGGAGCGGTCAAGGCGGTGACCACCTGGTCCGGCGAAGTGGAATTAGGCCCTTACACGGTTGTCGGCGCCTCACCGACACTCTATGCCCAGTTCGGCAACGAGGTGTTGCCCAATGATATCCTCCTCGCCCTGCGGAAGGTGTTCCATTACGTTTACGATCAGGCTTACGCCCACGAGATCTACAACGCCGTCACCGAACTTCACATCAAGGAGAATCGGGGAAAAGAGGGTGCGCTCTGGCCTCTGATCTCTCCTGTGTGCCCGGTGGTGAACCGGCTTATTGCTTTGCGATTTCCCTCGTTGTGGAAGCACGTCCTCCCTTTCATTCCCCCAAGGGAGATTGCAGCCAGGGAGATGAGGAAAAGGTTCAGGGCGATGAAGATTTTCGGCGAAAATGAAGCGGCGATTTACCACATCAGCCCGTGCTCGGCAAAGATGATCTCCATCGAGCAGCCCATGTTCACGCAACGGTCTTATCTGAGCGGCGCGCTGGGGATCAACGAGATCTACGACCTGGTGGCGAAAAACCTCCCTGGGGAGGATATAGACCTTATCCTTCAAGTGTCGAGCGGGGTCGGTATTGGATGGGGTATGTCCGGCGGGGAGATTGCAGGCTTGGACGATGTGGCCTGCCTGGCGGTTTCGGGGATGCAGGAGACGATCCTCTATCTTGAAAAGATCGAGATGGGGCTGTTCAGGGACATTGAGTATTTCGAATTCAGATCCTGCGCGGAAGGCTGCATCGGCGGACCTTTGACCGTGGCCGACAAGTATCAGGCCAAAGGCGTCCTGAGGAGCCTGGGTCCGATGTTCGGGCAGGGAAAGCGGATCAGGCGGTCTCAGATCTACAGGCACTACCTGGAAGGGTCGTTCTTGAGTGAGACAAAAGAGAATCCCGCACTGAAGCATGAAAAGCGCCTTTCCATTGCCGATGCGATTGCCAGACAGGCCCGGATCGAATCCGTTCTTCAGAAACTGCCTGGAAAAGAATGCGGACAGTGCGGGTCCCCGGACTGCAAGACCTTTGCCGAAGATGTGGCGGACGGGCAGGCGGCCCTGGAGAACTGTGCCCTGCTGCGTTCAGGCAAAGGGGGAGGAACAAACCCATGAAGGTTGGAGAGATTCAGAAGTATCTCGATTTTCAGGTGGCCGCAGGAGCGGGCGGGCTGGAGAGGGAGATCTCCGGAGGATACTGCGGAGACCTTCTCAGTGATGTCATGGCCCATGCGCAGAAGGGAAGCGTGTGGATTACCATCCAATCTCATCAGAACATCGTCGCCGTGGCCGTGTTGCGGGATCTTGCCGCGATCGTTCTCGTGAACGGCCGTTCGCCTGATGAGGAGACCAAGGCCAAGGCCGAGAGCGAAGGAATCCCCATTCTTCTTTCTCCTCTGTCCTCCTACGCGCTGGCGGGGAAACTCTACGGGCTTGGCATCGGCAGGATCGAGGCGTGAAGCGCTTCAAAGCGGATTTGCACATCCACTCCTGCCTCTCTCCGTGCGGGGATCTGGACATGAGCCCCAGAGCGATCGTGCACCGGAGCCTGGAGGCGGGGCTGGATCTGATCGGGATCTGCGACCACAACTCGGCGGAGAATGCGGGGGCGGTGATCAGAGCTGCCGGCGGAAAGGGACTCTGGGTTCTCCCTGGGATGGAAATCAGCTCGAGGGAGGAGGTGCACACCCTGGCGATCTTTGACCGGATCGATCAGGCCCTGCAGATGCAAGCCCTGATCTACGGCGCCCTCAAGGGAACCAACCGGCCGGAGCTGTTCGGGGACCAGGTGGTGGCCAATGAATTCGACGAGGTGGAGGGATTCAATGACCGGCTCCTGATCGGCTCGGTGCAACTCCCCCTCGCGGACCTGGTGAAGGAGGTGCACCGCCTGGGAGGCTTGAGCATCGCGTCTCACGTGGACAGACCCAGTTTCAGCCTTCTGAGCCAACTGGGATTTATCCCGAGCGATCTGGAGGTGGACGCGATTGAGGTCTCCGTGCACGCGAATCGGGACTCCGCCAAGCAAGACATCCCGGGGACGGCGCTCTATGCGATCCTCTCCTTCTCGGATGCGCATTTCCTGAGCGACGTCGGCAGGGCGAGCACCACCTTCCTGCTGGAGGGCCCCAGTGTGTCCGAGATCCGCTTGGCTTTGAAGAATCAGGAGGGACGGAGGGTGTTGGGCTAGATGAGAGAGCTCTCCCTTCATATTATGGACATTGTCGAAAACAGCGTGGCTGCGGGGGCCAAACAGGTCTTCATTTCCGTGTCGGAAGATACGGCGGGGAACCGTCTGCGAATTTCGGTCAAGGACGACGGTCGAGGGATTCCGGAGGACCGGCTCGATCAGGTGCTCGATCCCTTTTACACCACAAGGACCACACGGCGGGTGGGGCTTGGACTCTCGCTTTTTCGGGAGGCGAGCAGACGGTGCGAGGGCGAGTTTACGCTGCGCTCCACCGAGGGGCAGGGGACGGAAGTGAGTGCTTCTTTTCGGAGGGACCACCTCGATCTCGCTCCCCTGGGGGACATGGCGACCTCTGTGGCCGGTCTCATTATGGGAAATTCGGAAGTGGATTTTATCTACACCCATGAAAAAGACGGGAGAGTGTTTCGAATCGACACGCTGGAGTTGAGAAGAGCGCTGGAGGACGTGCCGATCACTCACCCGGAAGTCATCAAAACAGTGAAGGACTCCATTCGAGAGTCCTTGCAGGAGTTGAAGGGAGCGTAGGCCGCGGGGATCCCCCGTTCGAAGACAGGGAGAGAATGCCCCAGGAGAAACAACGCAGATCAGGGTGTCATCAGACTGGATGACGGGAGAGCATCATGCCGAAACTGACGATTGAAGACCTCAAGAAGATCCGGGAAAGCGCCAAGAAAGCGACGGCCCTCCGGGAGGGAGGGATGGCCGTGAAAATCACCGTCCACAT
Source organism: uncultured Desulfobacteraceae bacterium (assembly GCA_964580575.1). GTDB lineage: Bacteria > Desulfobacterota > DSM-4660 > Desulfatiglandales > HGW-15 > CAVPDE01. The sequence continues at coordinate 21,154 of CAZOLJ010000039.1, read as the reverse complement.
GGGGACCTGCGGCATCGCCGCGGGCGCCAGGGAGGTCATGGACGCGCTGCTGGAAGAGCTGGCTCAGACGGACCGGCAGGATATCCGGGTCATGACCTCGGGCTGCATGGGAATGTGCAGCAGCGAGCCCAACGTGACCGTGGAGATTCAGGGTAAGAATCCTGTCGTGTATCAGCACATGGATAGAAACAGAATGCGGCAAGTCTTTAAGCGCCACGTTCTTCTCGAAGAGGTGCAGACCGACTTCGCGCTGGCCAGAATGAAATAAGCTCGGACCGCGGCTTACCATGGGGAGGCTTTGGGAATGACCACATACCGATGTGACTTGCTTCTGTGCGGAGGTACAGGCTGCCACGCTTCAGGAAGTCAAGAGGTGAAGGAGACGCTCAAGAGGGAACTCGCCCGGCACAGCCTGGACCAGGAGATCCGGGTCATTGAGACGGGGTGCAACGGGTTCTGTGCTCAGGGCCCTATTTTGATTGTCCAGCCCGACAACATTTTCTACCAGAAGTTGAAGGCGGAACACATTCCCCATCTCGTGGAGGAGCATTTCCTCAAAGGGCGGCCGGTGAAGAAGCTCTTTTACAAGGAACCGGCTTCGGCGGAAACGATTCCCAGCATGGACGACATCCCCTTTTATTCCAAGCAAAAGCTCATTGTGTTGCGGAATCGAGGGATCCTGGACCCGGAGAGCCTGGAGGAATACATCGCCCGAGACGGCTATATCGGACTCGGTCGGGCGCTCCTGGAGATGACTCCCGAGCAGATTATCGACGAGGTGAAGATCTCCGGGCTGAGGGGTCGAGGGGGCGCGGGGTTTCCCACCGGACTGAAGTGGGAATTCGCCCACAAAGCCAAAGGCGACATCAAGTACGCGTTGTGCAATGCCGACGAAGGCGACCCGGGTGCGTTTATGGACCGGAGCGTGCTTGAGGCAGATCCCCACGCGGTCCTGGAAGGGATGGTCATTGCGGGCAAGGCGATTGGTGCCCACCAAGGCTATATCTACTGCAGGGCGGAGTATCCCCTCGCAATCAAAAGGCTCAACATCGCCATCCACCAGGCCAAGGAAACCGGGCTTCTTGGGGAGAACATTCTGGGCAGCGGCTTTGATTTTGAAGTGGAGGTGTACCAGGGAGCGGGCGCCTTTGTGTGCGGCGAGGAAACGGCCCTGATGAAATCCCTCGAAGGCAAGCGGGGCATGCCCAGGCCCAGGCCTCCTTTCCCGGCTCAGCAGGGCCTGTGGAACAAGCCGACGGTGCTCAATAACGTGGAGACCTATGCGAATGTCCCTCAGATCATCCAAAACGGCGGAGCCTGGTATGCCGCCGTCGGCACAGCCACCAGTAAAGGCACCAAGGTCTTCGCTCTCACAGGAGCGGTGAACAACATCGGCCTTGTCGAAGTGCCGATGGGTATTTCCCTGAGGGAAATCATTTTTGACATCGGGGGCGGGATACCGAAAAAAAGAAAATTCAAGGCGGTCCAACTGGGCGGGCCATCGGGAGGGTGCGTGCCGGAGCAGTATCTGGACACCCCCGTGGACTATGAGTCCATTGCAAAGGTGGGGGCCATCATGGGTTCCGGCGGCATGATCGTCATGAACGATCAGACCTGCATGGTGGACATGGCCCGTTTCTTTATGGATTTCATCCAGGATGAATCCTGCGGCAAGTGCACGCCGTGCCGCGAGGGAACGAGGAGGATGCTCGAAATCCTGGAAAAAATCACCCGCGGCCGCGGGGAGCCAGGGGATATCGATTTGCTGGAAGAGCTGAGCGACATGATCAAGAACAGCGCCCTGTGCGGCCTTGGCCAGACCGGCCCGAATCCCGTGCTCTCCACGCTGCAGTATTTCAGGGAGGAATATGAAGCCCACATTCATGAGAAGAGGTGCCCCGCCAAGCGCTGTGCCGCTCTTGTGAAATTCGAGGTGAATCCCGAAGTGTGCACGAAGTGCGGGATTTGTTCCAGGAGCTGCCCTGCAGGAGCCATTCAGTGGCAGAAGAGGGAGCCGGCTTTCATCATGAAGGAAAAGTGCATCAAGTGCTTGAGCTGTATCACCAACTGCCCGGCAGACGCGATTTCGTAGGGAGGGTCTGCAGAGGCCGTGTTCGATTTGGAAAGGGATAGCAATGGATGGGAAAAGAGAAATCACTTTAGCCTGTGCGCTGGCGGCCGTTCTGCTTTTGGTGGCCGTGGTCGGCTATGCCGCTTACCCGATGAAAAAGCCTGAGCCTCCGCTCCGGATCATGTTCAAAAGCATCGCCGGAAACGTGCTCTTTGATCACAGGGAGCACACCTGGGACAAAGGCTATGGCATCAAGTGCACGGATTGCCACCATGACATCGACAAAGAGGGGCAAAAGCCTTCTCCCTGCGGGGAGTGTCACAAGACCCAGGAAGGAGAAGGGGAGGGGCCGCTGCGGTCTGATGCCTTTCACAAGCAGTGCAAGGGATGCCACGAAGACGGCGGCATGGGTCCGGTGAACTGCTCAGCATGTCATGGGATGCTGTAGCAGGTTGGTTGTTGCAGGTTGCAGGTCGCTCGTAGCGCGTGGCAAAAACCAACCTGCCACAAGCAACCCGCAACCTGCGATGTTGCAATAGAATTTGTCCGCACTTCATCAATGCATGTTTTTGGATAAAGAGAGAACAGAGTTGGGAGGAATGAGAGGAGCAAGATGATCAAAAGACCCTTTTTTGCAATTACGAAACCAAAGCTCAGAGCTTCCAGGGTTTGGGGCCTTCCCAAAGAAGTGTTGGCAGAGATCCCTTTGCCGAAGAAGGCGACCTTCCTGGTGAAGGGTCCTTATCCGAAAGTCGATGCGCTGAGGGTTGGGATCGGGGACCGCGTGCGGACCGGGCAAAAGATCCGCTTGGCTAAGGATCGGGAAGACTACTTCATCTCCTCGGTGACCGGAACGGTTTCGAACATTTCCCCTCGCTCAGGCTACATGGGGCAAACCGGCACGGCCGTGTCCGTCAACGTGGCGGAAAAGGATCAAGGGGATGAGGAGTTCGGGCATGTGGCCAAGGACGCGAGTCTTCAAATCGTGATGGAGTATCTGGCTTCCCTGCCGGGCGCTCCGGAGTTCGGCTCCACAGTGAGTTTTTCTCCTCCTCTGGAAATTCTGGTGGTAAATGGGGTCGACAGCGACCTCCTGGTGACCAAGAACCAGTTTGTGGTCGACACGGAAGCAGATGCCCTGAAAGAAGGGCTTGCGACACTAAGAAACATTTCAGGAAATCCGAAAACCATCCTCCTGGTGCCGGACTACCTCAAGAAAGAAGCGGAAAAGACAGGGGCAGAAGTGAGAACCTTGGATCCGTTTTATCCGGACACCCTTCCCAGGATGGTGATGAAAAACCTCTTCGGAAAAACAGTGCCCGTGGGGAAGAGGTTCGAGGATCTCGGGATCGGATTCGTGAGCGCCGAGGCGGTGGTGGCTCTTCACAAGGCCTTTTCAGAAGGACACCTCCCCATTCACAAACTCGTGACGATCATCAAGAAGGACGGTTCCACGGTTCAGGCAAGAGCCAGGATCGGGACTCCGGTCAAGGATGTGTTGAGCGCCCTCGGCGCAGGGACGCAGCACGGAGACCGAGTCGTGCTGGGAGGTCCCATGACCGGCCGGAGCCTGTTGTATGAAGAGGCTCCGGTGGAGGCGGATACAGAGGCTATTCTTGTTCAGGACAAAAGCCACATCATCTCCAGTTCGGACAGCCATTGCGTCAACTGCGGGGAGTGTGTGAGAGTCTGTCCAGCGAAAATGCCGGTGAACATGCTCATCCGGTACCTGGAAAACGGCCGTTTTGAAGAAGCATCCCAAGGGTATGACCTTCTCTCATGCATCGAGTGCGGGCTTTGTACTTATGTCTGCATCGTGGGAATCCCTGTTTTCCAGTACATCATGCTCGGAAAGCAGGAGGTTGCAAGGATCAGGAGCGCGGAGGAAGCCCATGCTTAAGCAGAAGTTACTGGTCGGATCACATGCGCCTTACTGGCACAGCGGAATCAGCATCAGGGAGAGGAGTTATCACACGATGCTCGCGGCCCTGCCTGCGGTGCTCATGGGGATTTATCAATTCGGGGTCCCGGCCCTCAGGGTCATGGCTCTTTCCATCTCCTGTGCCATCCTCTGGGAGTTAATCCTGAACCGTTTCATGAAACGCCCTCTCACCGTGGGAGACGGGGATGCGGCAGTGATCGGGCTCCTGTTCGGGATGCTGCTTCCTGCCACAGCGCCCTGGTGGGTGGTGGTGTTGGGCACCGCTGTTGCCGTCACCGTGGGGAAATGGATTTACGGCGGCCTTGGCTGCAACCCCCTGAACCCGGCGCTCGTGGCGATCGCCACGCTCATCATCTCCTACAAAGGAATCATGGATTTGGATCTGGCCTACCTGAACTATGATTTCGGTTTTCCTGCCGCAGATCCTCTCAAAGCCGTGAAGGCTTTGGGAACAGCGGCTGTCGCCCGCTACAGCCTGACCGGGCTTCTCCTGGGGCAGCAAGTCGGAGGGATAGGGACGATCTTTGCGCTCGGCCTGATGATCGGCGGGCTCTACCTGATTCTCCGCGGTTTCATCCGGTGGGAGATTTCGCTCTCCTATATCGTGGGGATTTTGGTGACGGCCTATGTCTTCAATCTCTCCAATCCGGAAAAATACGCAGGCCCCTGGTTCCATCTGCTCGCAGGCTACACCCTGATTGGAGCGTTTTTCCTGATCACCGAGTATTCCTCTGCCCCTGTGAATCTCATCCCCATGCTGGTTTATGGGGCGGGCGCAGGGGTGATGACGATCCTGATCCGCAATGTCGGCGGCTTTACGGACGGCGTGGTGTTTGCCATTCTTCTTTTTAACGTGGCGAGCCCGCTTCTTGACAAGATAAGGCCAAGAGCTTTGGGAAGGAGCATTTGACATGCGTGAGATGTTGAAGCTTTTTGTAGTCGTCACTCTGTTCGGTGCCATCTCGGGGGGGCTCCTTGCAGGTGTGAGGGCCGGCACCAAGGAGCGAATCGAGTACCAGCAGATCAAGTTCGTCAAAGGACCGGCTGTTATGGAGATCTTGAAGGGATGCTCCAATGATCCTCTCACGACCCGATTCAAGATCAAAGACGGCAAAGAGGAGAGGAGTTTTTTCGTCGGGTTTTTTGACGGAAAACCAAACACGGTGGCCTTCGAAAGCTCCGGAAAAGGCTATGGCGGCGACATTGGAGTGGTGGTGGCTGTGAATATTGAAAAGGATGAGATCGTCGGCGTGGGGGTAACCACCCATCGCGAAACCCCCGGCGTGGGATCCAGGGCAAAAACAGATACTAAATTTGCGGCTCAATTTAAAGGCCAGCCCATCAGCGAGCCTTTCAAAGTCAAAGCTGAGGGGGGCAAGATTGATGCGCTGAGCGGCGCCACCGTTTCGTCTCGAGGGGTATGTGGAGCCGTGGTTTCCTCGGGCGAAATCTACCGGCGGCTTAAATCGAGCATCGTTGAAAAGACAAAATCCACCAAGAGTTAAGGAGAAACCGGATTATGGCGAAGACCGTGCTTCAAGAATTTACGAAGGGGCTGTGGAACGAGGTTCCCCCTTATCGCCTTGTCCTGGGGCTTTGTCCCACGTTGGCTATGACGAAATCGGTGGACAATGGTTTTGGCATGGGGATAGCGGTGACCTTTGTGCTGGTGTGTTCCAACATCCTGATTTCCATGCTGCGCAAAGTGATCCCCAAGAATGTGAGGATCGCTTGTTTCATTGTGGTGGTTGCGACTTTTGTCATCATCGTCGAATTGGTCATGCAGGCGTACGCGTACTCTCTCTTTCAGGAGATGGGGATTTTTATCCCTCTCATCGTGGTCAACTGCATTCTGCTGGGTCGGGCTGAAGCCTTTGCCTCCAAGAACGGCGTGGTCCCTTCCATTGCAGACGGCTTGGGGATGGGACTCGGATTCACCATTTCCCTGACCGTGTTGGCCATTATTCGTGAAATCCTGGGGAACGGAACCTTCCTGAACAAGGCGGTGTTCGGCCCCTCCTTCGAGCCTTTTACCTTTATGGTCACAGCGCCGGGCGCTTTTGTGTGTCTTGGCCTCATGCTCTGCCTTATGAACCTGCTCGGTAAGAAGTAGGGGAGAAGAAGCCATGGGAGACTACATCGGGTTGATCATCAGCTGTATCTTCGTGAACAACATTCTGCTCATGCAGTACCTCGGCAACTGCCCCTTTCTCGGAGTCTCGAAGAAAATGGAGACCGCTGTGGGGATGACGGGGGGCGTCATTTTTGTGTTGGTGATGGCAGGGGCGGCCACCTGGGTGGTGGAGTATATCGTTCTCAAGCCTTTTGATGTGCAGTACTTGAGAACCCTCGCCTTTATCCTTGTGATTGCGACGTTGGTCCAATTCGTGGAGATGTATCTCAGAAAATATATTCCCACTCTTTATGCGGGGCTGGGGATTTACCTGCCCCTGATCACCACGAACTGCGCGGTACTGGGGGTTTGCTTCATCAATATCAATGAAGAGTACAGTTTTATCCAGACCCTGGTTTCTTCATTTGCTTATCCTGCGGGGTTCGGCCTTGCCCTGATCCTTTTTGCGGCGGTCCGGGAACGCATTCTTCTCGCGAGGGTTCCGAAACCTCTGAGGGAGACCTCCATCGGTCTGGTGACTGCGGGGATGATGTCGCTGGCTTTCTACGCCTTCAAAGGAATGGCGTGATGCTCGATATTCCGTGTAACAGCGTCACGGAGGGATCGTTGAATTCTGATTTTCCTCCCCCTTGACGGGGGAGGAAAGGAGGGGGTGGAAAAGAGGGGGGGAATATTCCCCGGCTTGTGTGTTTCCCCCTCCCCGAGGGAGGGGAGAGGAGTTGTCGCACGGCTTCACAGAGAGGATTTGGAAATGTGGTTCCCGGTGGAGTTTCGAGGAGGCATTGAATGTTAACAGGACTGATTGTGTTGGGTGGGTTGGGAGCTCTCTGCGGCATCGGGTTAGCCGTGGCTGCCAAGGCATTTTATGTTTTTGTGGACCCCAAGATTGAAGCGTTGACCGAAGCCCTGCCCGGGGCCAATTGCGGCGGCTGCGGGTTTGCCGGCTGCGGGGCCAATGCAGAAGCCATTGTGAAGGGGAAATCGTCCGCCTCCTCCTGCGTGGCGGGCGGCCCGGATGTGGCAGCGGCTATTGCCGCTGTCCTGGGCGTCTCCATTGGAGCGCGCGAGCCGGATTTCGCCAGGCCGGGCTGCACCTACGGGGTCCAGGATGCGGATCTCAAGTTTCTCTACGAGGGCGTGCGGGATTGCAGGGCTGCGGTCCTCCTGAGCGGCGGCTCAAAGGTGTGTCCCATCGGGTGCGTGGGCCTGGGAACGTGTGCGAGAGCCTGCCCCTTTGACGCCCTTTCCATGGGCCCGGACAATCTGCCGGTCGTGAATCTCGCCAAGTGCACGGGGTGTGGCACCTGTGAAAGAATCTGCCCCAAGAATATCATTACCCTGAGCTCCAACTCGAGGCGGATCGGCCGCGAGTACACTCTGGATCAGTGCACGGCGCCCTGCCAGCGTTCCTGCCCTGCGGGCATAGAGATTCCCGTCTACATCCGGAAAATAAGCGAAGGCGATCCTCTGGGTGCTGTGCAGGTGATCAAGGAGACCAACCCCTTCCCCCTGGTGTGCGGCCGCATCTGCGTGCACCCCTGTGAGTTTGAGTGCCGACGAAACCTGGTGGATGAACCTGTGGCCATCAATTACCTGAAACGCTACGCCGCTGACTATGAGATGAAGTCCGGTATGAGAATCCAGATTCCCAGAGCCCCTGAGAGCGGAAAGCGCGTGGCCGTCGTCGGCGGCGGTGCCGAGGGCTTGACGGCCGCGTATTTCATCAATCGGGTGGGCCATGATGCAGTGATCTATGAAGGGTCTCCGAGACTTGGAGGACTGCTCCGCACAGGTCTTGCGGAGAACCGTTTGCCCCAGGACGTTCTGGACTGGGAAATCAACGGCATCCTCGATGCCGGTGTCCAGGCGAAGACCAATCAAAAGCTGGGCAAGAATTTCACCGTGGAGTCCCTCCTGAAAGAGGGCTTCGACGCGGTCTTTGTCGCTACCGGCGGTTGGGACACCCAGATCTCCGAGAGAGAGCGGGAACACGCTTTACCCGGCGTGCAGTTTCTCCTGGATTTTATTCTGAAGCAAAGAACAGGGGAAAAACCCGGCCTTGGCAAACACGTGATGATCCTGGGCGGAGGAAAGGCAGCCCTTGAAGCAGCCAGGGAGTGTATCAAAGAAGGGGCAAAGAGCGTCCGGATCGTGATGAGGAAGTCCCGCGATCAGGCGGCTTACGCTGAGAAGGAGCTTGCTGAGGCGGAACAGGAAGGCATTCGGTTCCACTTCCAGAGCGCTCTGACCAAGATGATGGGTGAGGGCTCGGCGTTGACCCAGGTGGAGGTGGTGCGTTTGTCTACGGATGGGACTGAAGCAGAGAGGGAGACCATCCCTGCGGACATTCTCTTGACCGGTGCCGGACGGTTCCCCGAACTCATCTACGTCCCCCGGAAAGCCGAAACCGAAGAGGGCGTTCAGGAACAGGGCGCGACCCAGTGGGAGACTCTGACCCCCTACCCGAGTCCCTTTGCCGGCGAGGACATCGGGATTTTCCGGCCCGGTGAAGCCATGAGTGATTACAAAGCGGTCGTAGAGGCCATCGGTGCCGGCCGGAGGGCGGCCAACTCAGTTCACAAATTCTTGACCGGCAATCCTGTGGAGGCGCCTGTCCGTATGATCCGGAAAACCACAGAGGTCTTGACGCTCAGGGAGATCGAACCGGTCGCGCCCTCTCGTCGCGTTGAAATGCCGGAAATATCGGAAGAACGACGGGTGGCGGATCCGAATGCGGAAATCGCCACAGGCTATTCTCAGAAACAGGCCCTTGAGGAATCGAAGCGCTGCCTCCAGTGCGGGCTTATCTGCTATCGCCGGATGGAGGGGCGGCAGGCTCAGGTCCAGTAGCAAGAATTCTGGTCATGTGGGGGTGGTATTCGGGACGGGACTTAGCGAACCGGTCATACCCTTTGAGAGCGAGGAGACTTGCTGCAAGAAGCACGAGCCCCCCAATGACGGGAGCCAGAGGGGAGTCCAACTGGAAGGATCGACCCAAGGCATCCCCTGCAAAGGCCCCTGCGATCAGTGCCCCCACAGGCCCGAGATAGACCACTAAGGCCATCTTGGCCACAGATCCCGTGGGCATGCTTACCTCCACAGTGTCCCCTTCCTTGGCGTGGAGTTGGTTTTCCACCTCTACCAGCATGTTCCTGTCGCCCTCTGCATGGCAGGAGCCCCTGGCTTCACAGGTCTGGCAGTCAGGGCTTCTCTGGATTTTGATCACTGCCTTGTTTTGAAGGATTCTTTCTATCACACCTCTTTCGTTGATCATGGCGCCTTTCCTCTCTGCACCCCAGCGGTTGCTCACATTATAACACCTCTTTCTTCTGAAAGAAGGGCCCATTCCTTGGAGGGAGAGTCACAATTCTGAGAGACTCGGTTTTCTGTCATTTCGACCGAAGGGAGAAATCTGACTCGCCTTGGCGAGTCATCCTGAGCAAGGCGAAGGATCTAAGGGCAATTGACCGATCCCTCTCTTCGTTCGGGATAATGCTCCGCATTGGATTTCTCGCCCCGACAAAACAGGGACTCGAAATGACATGCCCCACAATCTCTTGCTGGGAGGGTTGAGGGAGGTGGAAGGGAATCAAAAGGGTTATGAAAATTGGTGACAAGAGCAGAATTAATGTGATAGAATTCACTATGTTGCACACCAGACTCGTTGGTCCCTCTGAGGGAGGGACCATTTCCTGATGACCGAGGACGTGGAAACATGAGTGCCGTAGCCCCCTTGCCGACGTTTGCCGCACTTCACGAGATCAGAAACAAAGCGATCCTTCTGAGTCTTGGAAAGGCCTTTCTCTGCGAAGAAGTGTTTCTCGTGAAAATCGGCCATGCGATAGACGAGTCCCTCGATCACTTGAGGGAAGACATTCTTTCTCTCAAGATGAGGTTTGTCGGCAAATTCGTGGAAGATGTGGATACGGACAGCATCCTGGACGACCTGCACTCTCAAGCGGGCTTTCTTCAGGCCCCTGACCGCAGGGTTACGGACAAGTGCACGGTCGGGACTCTCGGAGCGGAACTGGAGGAGACCGTCGGGGTATTGACTCAGGCGATCAGGATGATCAAGGGTAAAGTCGAAGGAGAGGTCGAGGAGTACACGAAAAAGGAAGCCGTCGTGAAGGGAGCTAAGACCGCGGGCAGTCTTGCTTCCTCCGTGGTTTCCCTGGTCATCAAACTCGTTGTTCTCCTTTTCCTTCTGGCTTTGGGTCCGGCGATCTACCTCGGCGTGACCATGGACAGAGAAGGAAGCCTTCAGAACCAGATTGCTGAAAACAAGGCGACCATCCAATCTAAGAGAGCACAAATCGAGTCGCTAAGAAAGGAAAGGGATGAGCTTTCCGGCAGAATTGAATCCTCACAAGGAGACAATCTGAGCCGGCAGCAGAAGCTGGAAATTATGGATCTGAACGTGAAGGTTCACGCCCTGGACCAAAGAGTTCACAAGGCCGAGGCCGAAATCACAGAATACGAGAAAGTCATAAGGCTGAGCCAGCAGAAGATAGAAGAGATCAAGGCAAAGCCCTTCCTGCAACGGTTCCTCCGGCAATAAACGCGCTTTCCATCAAAAGCTATCCGACAAAGTCATTCCGAGGCGTTAGCCGAGGAATCTTGATTCTCAGGATTTCTCGCTTCGCTCGAAATGACAATGGTTGGTTTCAAATCATCATCTTTTGGAATTCGCTCTTGGGAAGCTTTTCGACCGAAACGGTTTTTCCCCCGCCTTTTGTCGCAAGCCCGACTTCAGTTTGTTCCCCCTCTTTCGCGTCGCTGTAAGAGGCCGTGATCCGGGCAGCGAGGAGCTCCATCTCCGGCGTGAGATGCCCCAAGGCCAGAACGCTCGGCCCTGGAGCGGATCGCGCAAAGAGCAAGAGGTCCTCGGGTTTTCCCAGGGAAACAAGGGTCTCGTTTTCGCCTTTGTTCCTTCCCACCACGAGTCTTGCGTGGGGACCGAGCCTGAAGTGGCGCCCCACTTTCATGAGTTCTATTTCACGAATCTCGAAGTTCGGCTCATTGGAAAAGAGATCTTTCAGACGTTTGGAGAAAATAGGATCGGTGAGAAGGCATCCTCCTGCAGGGGAGGGGTAATCCGTGATGTTGAGTTTTCGGGCAAGCTCCATTTGCGGTTTTCGGCTTCTTCCTGAAAAATTCAACAGGAGATCCCTCTGGACCCAGCCTCTCTCCTCAGGAAGCGTCATCTGAAGGAGTTTGGCGGAAAGAGGTCTCAAGATGAGCCGCGGAAAACCGCTCTGAGTGGCCACGATGGAAAGGGCCTTGAGGTTCTGGGACATGGGTCTTTGCCCCAGGACTTCGCCGGTAATGACGAAGGCCGCTCCTTCCTCTTCGAGCATCTGGCCTGCTTTGCGAAGCATGAGAGCATGACAGTCGATGCAGGGATTCATGTTCCCGCCGTAACCGTGGGCTGGATGCTTGACCACTTCAAGGTGGGGTTCGGTCAGATCAACGACTTTGAAGGGGAGCTGGATGGCCTCTGCCGATCTCCTCGCCCGATGGGACGAGAAAAAGGGCGTTTCAAAGAAAAGGCCCAGGACTTCGATTCCCTGGGCCCGGATGATTTGTGAGGCGAGCATGCTGTCCAGCCCGCCCGAGAACACGCACAGGACCTTCATTTAGAATCCCGCCTCTTCCATCTCCTTGAGAAGCGCTTTCTGTTTCTTGTTCAGCTTGGTCGGCACAGCAACGGATACCTGGACATAGGCATCGCCCCGGCCCTCCCCGTCCATGCGGGGCATGCCGTAGCCTTTCATCCTGAACTTCGCATGGTTCTGAGTTCCAGCGGGTATTTTAAGACGAAGAGTTTTCTGGTCAATGGTGGCCACCTCGATCTCTATACCTGCAAGGGCTTCAGTGAACTTGATTTCCTTGGTTAGCACAAGATCATCACCCTCCCTTTTGAAAACCGGGTGATCGAGAACACGGATGAGAACATAGAGGTCGCCGCTGGGACCTCCATGGGGACTGGCTGCGCCCTTGCCCGAGAGTCTCAGTTTCTTGCCCGTAGAAATTCCTGCCGGCACTTTGACCGACACGGTCTCCTGCTTCCCGCCTTCGCGGTAGGAGATCACTTTGGTGGTCGATGCGGCTGCCTCTTCGAGGGGCAAAGCCAGCTCATAGGTGAGATCCTGGCCTCTAATCATCTGGGGCCGACCCTGAAACCCTTGAAACCCGGCATCACGGCCGTAGCCGCGGGCTCCGGAAAACCCCTGGCCCGTGCCTCCGAAGAACTGGCTTAAAATGTTTCCGCTTCCTCCGAAACCGAATTCTTTGAAGATGCTCGAAAAATCGAAGTCCCGGAAAATGTCCTCCTGACTGAATCGACGGCCAAAGCCCTCGGCGCCGAAGGTGTCGTACTGCTTTCTCTTCTCCTCGTTGCTCAGGACCGCATACGCTTCATTGATTTGCTTGAACTTGGACTCGGCTGTCTTGTCACCCTTGTTTCTGTCCGGGTGATACTTCATGGCCAGCTTGCGGTAGGATTTCTTGAGTTCTTCTTGAGTCGCGGTTCGAGGGACTTCGAGAATTTTGTAATAGTCTTTACCTTGCATAGGATCCTGAAGATAGACTAGATTTATTGAGTTGAAATTAATCACCTGCACAGGTCAAGTCAAGGAATGGTTAGGTTGGTATGAAGCACCCCAATCCACCAATGTTCCTGCCTTCGCTATGCTACTGACTGCTGTCTCCTTGTATGAAACTTCGCGAAATCTATGGTCTCGCGAGCAGTCGGAAAACGCGTTTTTCTGTCATTCCTGCGAAGGCGGGAATCCGTCTTTCTATTCTGTTCTGGACTCCGGCCTTCGCGGGAGTGACGACCGAGATGGCTTCTCGCGAAGCCAACAAGTTTCTTTGACGATCAAACTGGCCGCCCCGGCGGCCAGCGGCTAGGCTGTATTCTGTCTTCTTCTTTTTCCATATTTTTTGATTGAATTGGATTCCTTTTTCCGCTAGTCTTGCGTCCTGACAAAAGCCTGTATTCCCACCTTTTATTAGGGGCGTTAATAAGGATTATTTCACTCTGCCTAAATTAGAAGTCGGTTTCTTGTAACAATGGCTCCACAACGGCGGTCACGGAATTCGTACCGCTTAGGAAAAAGGCATGAGATGGCGATCATCTCAAGGGACGTGAACCTGTTGACCTTTTTGGAGGAGGGATGACCATGAAAGAGAAACGGCTTTTCTTTATTACACTCCTGTCCGCTCTGATCCTGCTCTTTGCCCCGTTCTCCTCGGTGTCTGCGGCAGACAACATCGTGATCGGGTGCCCGCTTTCCACAGCGTTCCTTTACGGGTGGGACGCGGAGAGAGGCGTGAAGCTCGCCGTGGAGGAGATCAACGCCCAGGGAGGCGTCAATGTAGGGGGAAAGAAACTCCCCTTCAAGGTGGAAGTGATCGACACCAGGGACCTTGAACCGGGTGTGCCGGTCAGCGATGCGCTCATGGCCGTTGAGAAGCTGATCCTAGAAAAGAAGGCCGATTTCATCATCGGCGGGCCTGTCCGGTCCGAAGCCGCCCTTGCCGCCATGGACCTCCTCGGTAAGTACAAGAAGGTGTCTATTCTTACGACAGGCGTCCTGACTCCCGCCTACCATGCGAGGGTCGAAAAAGAATATGACAAGCTCAAGTACTGCTTCCGAATCCACGGGGAAGCAGGACAGCTTGTCAAAGAAATCATGGCCTGCTTCGCCGAACTCAAGGAAAAGGCGGGTCTCAACAAAGTTTTCATCATGGTCCAGGACGTCGCTCATGCGAGAGGCGGAGGCGAAATCATCGCCAAGGTCGCTGCCGGACAAGGCTGGACTGTGGCGGGGACTGAGGTTTATCCCACGGGAACGACTGATTTTTCCATGGGACTGCTCAAGGCTAAAGATACGGGCGCCCAGGTGCTCAACATTTGGATGGACATGCCGGAAAGCTCCATCCTGCTCAAGCAATGGTATGAGCTCAAGATACCGGCTCTGCCTTTTGGTTCCACCTTGGCGGCTGCCGAGCAACCCGGCTTCTGGAAGGCCACAGAGGGCAAGGGAGAATACACCCTCTGCAATGTGGTCAACGCCGGGAACGCTCCTTCCAAAGCCACCGAGTGGACCATGAAGTTCTACGATGCCTACACCAAGAAATGGAACATCGAGCCTGAAGGTTTGGGCAGCTCCAGCAGCTACATGGCGGTCTACACACTGAAGGATGCCATCGAGCGTGCCAACACCACGAACTCGGACAAAATCGTGGAGGCCCTGGAGCAGACGGACTTGATGGGTGTCTACGGCAGGATCCGCTTCAATCCCAAGAACCACCAAGTCATTCCTGCTCTGGACCCCAAAGAAGGGGCTGTGGGCACCATCCTCCAGTGGCAGGCGGGCAAGAGAATCGTGGTCTTTCCAAAGAGCATTGCCACGGGCGAGATCCAGTTGCCTCCGTGGATGAAGAAGTAGGCTTTCAAAATCCCCCCATTCCCCCCTTTAGTAAAGGGGGGTGAGGGGGGATTTTGAGGTGTGAGCGGCTATGCTGCAAATCCTGATCTATGGCACCATCAACAGCCTTGCGTTGGCCCTGATGGCCCTTGGTTTTGCCCTCGTCTACGGCATCAGCCGGGTCCCCAACTTCGCCCACGGTGCCATTTACGTGGTTGCAGGCTTCATCACCTGGACCTTCCTGAAAGCCGTGGGCCTGAACTATTTTCTCAGCGCACTCATCGCCATTCTCATCACGGGCGTTCTCGGAGCCCTGATCTACCGGTTCATGCTGATCCGCGTGAGGGGTATGGCCATCTCCGAGATCATCGCCTCTTATGCCATCGGCCTCGCTATCCTGGAGGGACTGCGCTGGGGGGGCTTCAAGGGTATGACCTACACGTTACCTCTCTTTGTCCCGGGGAGTGTGACCCTGGGAGGCGTTCCGGTCGACATTCACCGCCTCATTCTCATCGGGATCGGCGCGGCTGTCATTGTTCTGCTGTGGCTCTTTACCCATTACACGCGAATCGGGCTGGCTCTCCGGGGCATGGCACAGGATGAGCGGGCGGCTCTCATGCTGGGCATTGATTCGGATAGGATGGCGCTTCTGGCCACGGCCTTCGGGTCCATGCTCGCAGGCCTGGCAGCCATTGTGCTTCTTCCCCTCGGAAACATCGTGGTGGAAGCCGGGTACAATGTCCTGATCCTGGCCATCGCCGTCTGCATCGTGGGCGGCTTAGGCAGCTGGATGGGGGCTGTGCTGGCCGCGTTCCTCATCGGTTTTGCCCAGATCCTGACCGTTGTGTACCTGGGCAGTCACTTTCAGATGGTGGTGGCGCTGCTCGCCATCATTTTCACCCTCATCATGAGGCCGTCAGGCCTTTTCGGACGTCAAAAGGAACTCGAGGAAAGAGTCTGAATCATGTCTACTGCAGACCGTCGCAGAGAAAGACTGGACCGGGGCATCAAGGTGCGATCGGACGGGATCTATGCGCTTTTGTCCTGGAGAGAACTGGGCTATCTCGTCTTGCCCAGGCTGGTGCTCATCGTAGGGCTGCTTCTGCTGCCTCTGGTAATGCCAAGCCTTTACTGGGAGCGGGTCATTTCCAATGTCTGCCTCTATGCCCTTCTTGCCCTGAGCTTTGATTTTCTGGCTCATTACGTGGGACTCGTCTCGCTGGGAGGCGCTCTTTTCATAGGCACGGGCGCCTACATCGCCGCGCTCCTGAACAAGCATCTGGGATTTCCGATCTTACTGACGATCCCCATTGCTTCGGTGTCCGGTGCGGCGATCTGCACCCTACTTCTCCTCCCGTGCCTCCCCTTGAGGGGGGTGTATTTTGCCATTGTGAGCCTCATGTATCCCCTGGCTGCGATGCGGATCATTGAAGCTCTCAACATTTTCGGGGGCACGGACGGAATCATGGGAGTCGACAGTTTCCCGTACTCCTGGGTAGAGCAGTATTTCGTCCTTGTCATGGTGATCCTGTTCCTGTTCGGCCTCAGGAGGCTGGTGAACATGGATATCGGCCTGGTGTTTCGGG
Source organism: uncultured Desulfobacteraceae bacterium (assembly GCA_964580575.1). GTDB lineage: Bacteria > Desulfobacterota > DSM-4660 > Desulfatiglandales > HGW-15 > CAVPDE01. Next base: position 4,986 of record CAZOLJ010000039.1, on the reverse strand, counting down.
GAGTCAAAGACAATGACCAGGCCGTTCGCGCCTCCGGGATGAGCATTACCTATTACAAGGCGGTGGCGGTCTTCATCGCCTCTACCATGGGATGCCTTGCCGGCGCCTGCCTGACCCACATTTACATGTTTTCAGGGATTTCCCTTTTTGCCCTCGATTTTTCCATCCTCCCCATAGCGGCAACCGTTATCGGCGGCGGCGGAACGCTCGCAGGCCCGGTCATCGGCTGTTTCATCCTCGTGCCTATCTCCGAGCTGTTGAGAGAGTTTGGGACCTTGCGCATCGCTTTCTACGCCGTTATCCTCATGGCGTTCATCGTTTTCAAAAGCGAGGGGCTCATGGTCTATGGCCAGCGCAAATATCATCAATTCGAGCGGTGGGTGAAAATATGACCGAATCCCCCATGCTCCGCGTGGAAGAGGCAACCAAGGCTTTCGGAGGCATCCTGGCTCTGAACCGGGTCAGTTTTGATGTGAACCAGGGAGACATCCTGGGCATCATCGGCCCCAACGGATCAGGCAAAACGACCCTGGTCAACTGCATCACCGGTTTCGTGACCATGACGTCGGGAAAGATCTTTTTCAAAGGCCGGGAAATTACAGGGAAAGCGGCCCACAAGATCGCCGACCTCGGGGTCACCCGCACCTTCCAAATCATGCGTCCCTATTACAGCCTTCCGGCCTACAAGAATCTGGTCATTCCGCTTTTCTCGCCCAGGGCCAAGAGAACAGGAGGGTGGCGAGGGGGAGGAAAGCTGGGAGACAGGAACACCGTGGGGATCGATATCCTGGAGGAGATCGGATTCGAGAGGGATTCCTTCGTGCCTTACAAGATGGCTTCATCCCTGCCGACCGGCTATCTCAAAAGGCTCGAGCTTGCGCGGTGCCTTGCCCTGAAACCGGAGATCATTCTTTGCGATGAGGTGTTCTCGGGCCTGAGCATGAGCGAGATCGCGAGCATGGTTCCCCTCATCGAGCGGCTGCAGATGGACGGGATCACGCTCATCATGATCGAGCACCGCCTGCGGGAACTCTTCCGTGTGGCCAACCGGGTGATGGTGCTGAACTTCGGAGAAAAGCTCGTGGAAGGGACCCCTGAAGAGGTCATGGCCAACCCTAAGGTGAAGGAGGCCTACTTCGGATCAGAGGAGGTGGAGGAGGTCATGACCTATGCTTGAAGCCACCGGCCTGATGGTTTTCTACGAGAACATGCTCGCTCTCAACAACGTGAGCATCCGTTGCGAGGAGAACAGGATCGTGGGTGTTTTCGGCGCCAACAGTGCCGGCAAGTCCACGCTCATGTACACGCTCTCCGGCATCATGGAGGATATCAAGAAGAAGGAGGAAATGGCCGGCGGGGAACGAATCACGGTTTCGGGAAAGATTCAGTTCAAGGGAATAGACATCACAAAACTAAAGCCAAGCGAGAGGGCGAGAAGGGGACTCATCCTGTGTCCCGAAAGACGACGGATATTTAAGGAGAGCAGTGTCCTTGAGAATCTGAAAATCGGCGGATACCTGGCCACCCCGGCTCAGTCCAGGGAGACCATGAACTATGTGTTCAAGCTCTTTCCTGCGCTGGTCAAACTCAAAAACAGAGTGGGAGGGTTTCTGAGCGGCGGAGAGCAGCAAATGCTGGCCATCGGCCGCGCGCTTATGGCGCAACCGGCGCTCCTCCTTTTGGACGAACCCCTGCTCGGGCTGAGTCCGCTCATGCAGGCCATCCTGATCCGCGCCACGAAGGTCATCGGGGCCGAGAAACAGATTTCTATCCTTGTGACAGAACAGTACGCGCGGCCGGTGCTCCCCATTGTGGACTACGCCTTCATTCTGGAAAACGGGGCCGCGGTCATGGAGGGGACGCGACAGGAACTGCTGAATAACCCGGATGTCAGGGCCGCGTATTTCGGCGTCTAGCAGGTGGCTGGTTGCAGGTTGCTTGTTGCAGCTTTGCAAGAGTGTGTGGCCAATGAAGGGCAGCGATAGTCTGCACCACGAGCAACAGGCGACAGGCAACAGGCAACAGGCAACGCCCAACAGGCAACATGCGACACGCAACCTGCCGCCAGCTAACAGGAATAGCCTATGAGTTCCAGAGATCTCTCTATAGAAAAGGAATTGACTTTTACTAGATTCGATAGGATGAGCGAAGCCTATCCGGACCGGCCGGCTGTCATGTACCTCGGGGAGACCTTCTCCTATCGCAGACTGCGTGACTTGAGCGAGAGGTTTGCAGGGTCCCTTCTGGACCTGGGGGTCAAGAAGGGCGACCGGGTCATGATCTACATCCCCAACTGCATCCAATGGATCATCGGCTTTCTCGGCATCCAGAAGATCGGGGCTGTGCTGGTCCCCATTTCTCCGATCTACACGTCCTTTGAGATCGAGTACATGATCAAGGATGCCGGTGTGGAGACGGTGATCTGCCAGGACACGAACTTCGGCTACGTCAAAGAGGTCCTGGCGACCACCGGCATCAAGCGCATCATTGTGACGAACCTCGCGGACCTTCTTCCGACCTGGAAAAGATTTCTGGGAGTCCTTTTTGACAGAATCCCTAACGGTAAAGTGGAGCGGGACACCCAGGTCCTCTGGTTCAGAAGCCTCCTCAAACACCCGCCTCTGAAGGAAAAGGTGGCGCTGGACCCATGGAAAGACCTTTCCTACATTCTCTACACGGGCGGAACCACTGGCTTTCCCAAGGGGGTTCCCGGCAACCACATTGGGATGACCTCCTACGTGAACGATGTGACGGAAGACGTGGCAGGAAAGTATCTCAAGGAAGGGGAAGACGTGTACCTGGCCGTCAACCCCCTGTTCCACATCATGGCTCTCGGGCTTTTCATGGCCGTGGGTCTCAACAAGGGCAACCTGACCCTGCTCATGCCCGTTCCACAGGTGGACGCGATCCTGGAATGCGTTGAGCGGTACAGGGCTCGGTGGATGCTGGGGGTGCCGGCGCTCTACCGGATGATCCTTGAAAACGACCGGCTGGAACGCTATGACTTGAGTTCTCTCACCTACTGCTATTGCGGCGGTGATGTCTTGCCTTTGGAAGTGTTCAACCGATGGAAGGAGCACACGGGCGTGCAGATCTATCAGGTTTATGGGTCCACCGAGGCGGGGCACGTGACCTACAGCCGCATCGGAAGAGAGCCGAAGCCCAATACCATCGGCGAACCCCTGAAGAGCCGGCGCTGTCTCGTCGCGGATCCGGACACCCTGGAGCCTGTGCCGCAGGGGGAGACGGGGGAACTCCTGGTCACCTCTCCTTACACGATCAAGGAATATCTGAACAAACCTGACGAGACCACCCGCGCTTACGTGAAGATCAACAACGACATCTACTACCGTATGAGTGATTTCGTGAAGGAGGATGCGGACGGCGATCTCATCTACGTGGAGCGGTCCGCGGACATCATCAAGCACAAAGCGTTCCGGGTGTCCGCTTCAGAGGTAGAAGCGGTTCTCCAGGACCACCCCACGGTGATCGGGGCCTGCGTCGTGGGTGTGCCGGACCCCAAGGTCGGTGAGCGGATCAAGGCGATCGTGGTCCTCAAGGAAGACGCAAGAGGAGTGGGCGGCGCGGATCTTCTCAACTTCTGCCGCGACAGGCTGGCGGCTTACAAAGTGCCGAGCTACATTGAGTTCCGCGACATGCTGCCCAAGTCCAAGGTTGGAAAGCTTCTGCGCAGAGAGATCCGCGACGAAGAGCGACGGAAGCAGAGCAAAGGGAAAAAGTAAGAGGAAGACGATGGCCGAGAGCGTGCTGAACAACAAGCGTCTGCTGGCGGTGGATGATGAGCCGGACATTTTGGAGACCCTGAAAGAGCAGTTCGACGATTTCCCGGGGCTCGTTCTCGACACCGCCACGGATTACGAGACCGGGTACCACCTGATCCGATCCTGGACCTATGATCTGGTCATCCTAGACATCATGGGAGTGCGGGGCTTTGATCTGCTGAATGCCGCCGTGAGCCTGGGGTTCCCTACGGTCATGCTCACCGCACATGCCCTTTCGGTGGAGGCCTTGAAGAAATCCATCCAGATGGGCGCCAGGGCTTACATTCCCAAGGAGAAAATGGCGGAGATCGTTCCCTTTCTGGAGGACGTGCTGGCCCTTTCCTGCCGGCCGGGGTGGAAGCGGGTCTTTGAAAAGCTGGGAGGCTTTTTTAGCGCCACCTTTGGGAAGGAGTGGGAAAAGAGCGAAAAGGCCTTCTGGGAAGAGGTCCGCTCGGGCGAGTACGAACAAAATCCGGTTGTCTTAAAGAAATAAAATCCCCCCGTCGCGAAACAAAAAGGTCTCGATCCATGGGTGTGGTCGTAAACCTTCAGCCATTTATCCGTCGATACCAGAGTTGCCGACTCATGTAGTTAACACAGTAAGAGCGGCCAAGTGGTCTGCCTAGAAAGCCATCGTCTGCTTCGGTTTCGGCAATTACCTTGATTTTCACACCCTCTTTTGTCAAAATATCTTCATTGCTGGAAAAATCTTTCCTGATAAAGATCCCACCCTCGCTTTGCAGGAGTTAATGAAGTGAAAGAGAATAGAAAAAGAAGGGTAGATGGCTGGCGATCAGGCGGTACTCCAATGTCTGATAAGGTTGCTCTTCTTTCGACACTAACAAGAAGCATCGTTGAGTCGGTCCATCCCTTGCGTATCATCCTGTTTGGTTCCGCCGCACGAGGAGCGATGGGCCCTGACAGTGATTTCGATTTTCTGGTCGTGATGCCTGAGGGGAGTCACCGTCGGAGGACTGCGCAAAAACTTTACCGGGATCTCTCGGGCATCGGTTTTTCTAAGGATATTTTGGTTGTGACCCAGAAAGACATCCGCGATTTCGGAGACGAACCCTCTCTGGTGATCAAACCGGCATTAGAAGAGGGCAAGGAGCTGTATCGTGCCGTCTGACAGAGACCCGCCCGGAACAGCAGAAGGGTGGTTAAATCGTGCTAAAGGCGACCTGGCGCTTTGCCGGGCTCCTCT
>CAZOLJ010000038.1:0-44028 GCA_964580575.1 uncultured Desulfobacteraceae bacterium | reverse complement strand
AAATGACCGGGGTCGCCATCCGGGAGGGATAGCGACCCCCTGTCCTGATTGAATCACTGCCTTCCGGCTTGATTCTAATGATCCTCAGTCTGGCCGCGGCCTTTGAGCCCGTACATGGTCGTGCTGCCGGTGGAGAAATAGATCAGCTTCTCCGTGTTGACCAGTTCGGTCGCCGCCTTCTTGATGTCCCTTGTCTTGGCGGTAGGAAACTTCTCCTTGACGGCTGCCTCCAGGTCGTTGAAGTAGAACTTGCTCTTCTTGCTGGTTTCGGCAAAATCGAGGATTGCCTGTCTATAATCGTCCATTGGATTACTCCTCTATGATATGGGTTTACTAACCCTCTAGCGCGTCGGTCACTGCCCAGGACGCATCGGTGAACTTGAACTGCGTCGAGGTCCGATACGTATCGTAGGCCAGCCGATAGTCGTCGATCAGGTGCTGGGTGAATGGAATCCCGCATTTGTCGAAGAATTTCTCCCAGCCGATCCTCTCCGCCCAGTCGCCGATCCGCTCATACTTCTTCGCATCCTTGGCATAGGCTTCGATGATCTGCTTGACCACGCTGACCGCTTCCGGATACCGCGGATGGGTGTTCGGCACACCGGCCACCACGACCTTCGAGAACTTGGGCGGCGAGATCCGGTTGGAGACCTTGCCTCCTGCCATGATGGTGACGCAGTCCCCTTCTTTGTCCGTCAACGGAAGAGCCATGCACATGGTGTAGCAGTTGCCGCAGAACATGCAGCGCTCTTCTTTGATCTTCACCGTCTTCTTGCCTTCATCCGTCTTGGACGGGGAGATGGCTGCTGTCGGGCAAGCGGCAATGACCAGCGGGATTTCGCACACATTCTCCAGGACCTCGCTGTCGACGATCGGAGGTTTCCTGTGATAGCCCAGAAGCGCGATGTCGGAGCAATGGACCGCGCCGCACATGTTAAGGCAGCACGCCATGGAGACCCTCACCTGAGCCGGAAGCGTCATGCTCTGGAAGTAACCGAAAAGCTCATCCATGACCGCCTTGACCATGGCCGAAGCATCCGTTGCCGGGGTGTGGCAGTGAATATACCCCTGGGTGTGAACGATGTTCGTCACGCCGGCGCCTGTCCCTCCGATGGGGAACTTGAAGCTTCCGGAAACATGCTTTCTGCCGGCCAGGTCTTTTTTAAGGGCCTGAACTTTGTCCAGGCTGTCGACCATAAACTCAATGTTATTGCGGGTGGTGAACCGAAAATAGCCGTTGCAGTACTTGTCTGCGATGTCGCAGAGTTCACGCACATTCTCGACCGACATGAGTCGGGCGCCGCCCACTCGGATGGTGAAAAGCTTGTCCCCGCTTTCTGCGACGTGAACCAGCACGCCGGGTTCGAGGATTTCATGATATTTCCACTTCCCGTAGTTCTTCTGGATCATGGGCGGAAAGTATTGCCAGAAGTGGCGCGGCCCAAGGTCTGTGATCCTGTTTTCCATGGGTTTTTGGGGATTAAACCGTCCTAATTTATCTATAGACAATGCCATGATTGATTACCTCCTCTCTGGAACTATCTCTTGTGTCTTGATCGGTAGTCTTTGATGTCTCTCTTGAACCCGCCTGGAACATCTTCCTCTTTCCAGAAGATGTAGGGGTTGGACCGTGGTTCCTTGACCACTTGAGGCATCGCTGGGATGTTCAGAACCTCAAGGAGCCTCCGAATACCCTGCCTCTGAATCAGTTCGCCCAACCGCTCGCGGTTCTTTCCTTCCTCCATCCACCATTCCCAAACCGGCTCAATCACCTTCTCCTTGATGTTGTCATAGGGAGGCTCGGCCTTCATAAAGGGAACAGTCAGGAGAGACATCTGCGCGCCTTCCAGAATGGGCGCCTTGGCACCCAGGAGGATGGACACACCGGTATCTTTCCCCGGCCACAACGCTTGCGGCATCACGTTGATGCAGTGCATGCAGCGGTTGCATTCCTTGTTGTCGATCATCAGATTCCCTTTTTCCATCCACATGCAACCGGTCGGGCAGAGGCCGATGACTTCTTTCTCGATGTCGAACTTGCCCCACTCTTTTCCTGCGTGGGCTCCGGCGTTGGGTTTGATCTCTCCGCCGATGTACGCTTTCACGGCTTTCTGGTCGATCCGGATGTCATCTTTCCAGGTTCCGATGAAGGACATGTCCGCACGGGCGATAGAGGCCACACAGCAGTTCGGGCAACCGTCAAATTTGAATTTGAATTTGTAGGGGAACTGGGGACGGTGCAATTCATCCTGATAATGATGCGTCATTTCATAGCACATGTCCTGCGTGTCATAGCAGGACCACTCGCAGCGGGCCTTGCCGATGCAGCAGGAAGGGGTTCTCAGGTTTGAACCCGACCCGCCCAGATCCTGCTGGAGCACATGGGTCAGCTCAAAGAAAATGGGCTCCAGTTGCTCGGTAAAGGTGCCGAGGAAAATGATGTCGCCCGTGGATCCATGGAAATTCATCATCCCGCTTCCCCGGTACTCCCACAGATCACAAAGAGTTCTGAGGTAGTCCGTGTTGTAGAAATAGCTTCCCGGTTGGTTAACACGCATGGTGTGAAAGTGGGCGATAGACGGGAACTGTTCCTGGAGATCGGAGTACCGACCGATGACGCCGCCGCCGTAACCGAACACGCCCACGATGCCGCCGTGCTTCCAATGGGTCTCGCCGTGCTCGTAGGACAGTTCGAGCTGCCCGAGCAGATCTTCGACCACGTTGCGGTCGATCATCATGCGATTGTCCGGAAGTTTGCGACGGTGAAGGGCCGCCCGTTTTGCATCTGCCACGAAGCTGGGCCATGGTCCTTTTTCCAAATCATCGCACATGGGTGTGCTGTGTTTGATCTTGAATTTCTTGAGTTCGTCTTCTGTGTAATTGTGCAACTCCGCGTCAGAATAAATTCTGGCTTCCTTGTATTTTATTTCCTTTTGCGGTTCTTTTGGTTCAAAAGCCATTATCAACGCCTCCTCTTGAAAAATAAAATGTTCTAGCCGATCTCAGCAAGGGGGCAACCCCGTAAAGATACGCTGCACCTCTGTTCACCTCCTCCCTCAATAGTCTAATCTCAACACCCGTCCCCGCCTAAACGAACACATGGGGACGAGAAAATTCCTTCCGTCTCCAACTTCCTGAAAATAAACCGGATGGAGTGTTTGGACGGTCCAAGCTTTCGAAATCAGGGATTCGCTGTTACTGGTTGCGGCAAGCCCAAGGTTCTCGAAATAGCTCAACCCATTGAAAGAATAGACAAACGCTTATAAAAATAAAGTGCCTCCGATGTCAACAAAAATCGTTTAGGCGCTGACACTTTCCAGCCTGGAACCCCCTATTTTATTGACAATCTTTTGAGGGAGTTCTATAGGCCTCAGATTGTGATGAAGAGGGTTATCCTGGTTGTTTTTACTCTTCAATTCAGTTCTTTCATGCCCTTAGCGGACCGTGGTATCCTGGGAACCGCAGAATACAATATCAGGCAAGGCGAGTAAAATCTCCCCTGACCCCTCTTTAGAAAAGAGGGGTAAATGATGACACATGAACTCTTCCCCCTTTGAAAAGGGGTCAGGAGGGGGGTTTTCTGAGTAGAGGTTGGCTTTATTTCAATGAGCTTCAATCCGCCACGCATCATCATAGCCGCCCTCAAGGGAGGATCCGGCAAGACGATCCTGTCTCTGGGCCTGACTTCCGCATGGAAGGGAATGGGACACAGGGTGGCCGCCTTCAAGAAAGGCCCTGATTTCATTGACTCAGGATGGCTTTCCTTTGCGGCAGGCCGGCCCTGCTACAACCTTGACCCTTTTCTCATGAATCCCGGGCAGATCGTCACTTCCTTACTCCAGAACTCGGCCGGTGCCGACATCTCCGTGATCGAGGGCAACCGCGGTCTTTTCGACGGCCTTGACCTTGACGGGTGCTGCAGCACAGGGGAGCTCGGAAGAATCATCAGGAGCCCGGTCATCCTCATTGTCGATGTGACCATGGCCACCCGGACTGTGGCAGCCCTGGTCATGGGGTGCCAGAAATTCGACCCTGAACTGCGGATCACCGGAGTGATCCTGAACCGTGTCGCAGGACCTCGACAGGAATCGCTCACACGAAATGCGGTTGAGCAGTATTGCGGAATCCCTGTGGTCGGCGCAGTCCCCAAATTGAAACAGAACATATTTCCCGAGAGGCACATGGGGCTCGTCCCCCATCTTGAAACCGACTTTGCGGAAAAAGCCGTTGCCTGGGCCAGGGGTGTCGCGGAGAAACACCTGGACTTGAAAACGCTCTGGAACCTGGCGCACGAGGCGCCCTCCCTCGACTACCCTCCGGTGGCGGCAAAAAAGGAAGGAGCTCCGGGTAAGCCTGAGCAGCCAGCCCGGATCGGTGTGATCAGGGATAAGTCCTTCTGGTTTTACTATCCTGAAAACCTGGATGAGATAAAAAGACTCGGAGCTCTCCTGATAGAAATCAGCTCGTTGGAAGATCGAGAGCTACCGCCGATCGACGCCCTGTACATCGGAGGAGGCTTTCCCGAGACACAGGCACAGGCACTTGCCGACAATGCCCCTTTCAGAGCCGCTCTCAAGCAAAGGATTGAAGAAGGTCTTCCGGTCTACGCGGAGTGTGGCGGTCTGATGATCCTCGGGAAAGAGCTTGTCGTTGACGGAAAAGCGTTTCCCATGGTGGGAGCGCTTCCCCTGTCCTTGATCCTGGAGAAAAAGCCTCAGGGCCACGGGTACACCATTCTGGAAGTCACTGACAGGAATCCTTACTACCCCGTAGGCGAAGTCCTGAAGGGACACGAGTTCCATTACTCGAAAGCAGTGCTCCACCCGTCCGACGATACTCGAACGGTCTTCAAAGTTCTCAGGGGTGAAGGGATCGATGGGCAGAAAGACGGTCTGTGCAGAAAAAACGTGCTCGCCACATACACCCACATCCACGCCGGCGGGAATCCGGAGTGGGCCGGACGTGTACTCGCCGTGGCGAAGACGAATAATTTTTCCCTTGACGCCGAAAAGAAGAGTTGACATGATTTCCGAATTAAGTTATACGATGGAATACCATCCTGCGAAGATACCTAACCCAGCAAGATAATTAATAAAAGGAGGATTCAGGGTATGCCAAGTGTGGATTTCGAAGGGAACACCTTCAATGTGGATGAAGACGGATTCATCGACGATTTCAACAACTGGAATAAGTCATGGGTCAGTTACGTCAAACACACTGAAGGAATCGAGGAACTGACCGATGAGCACTGGAAAGTGATCAGTGTCCTTCAGGACTATTATAAGAAGAACGGCATTGCTCCCATGGTGCGAATTCTTTCCAAGGTCACAGGTTACAAACTAAAATACATCTATGAGCTGTTTCCATCAGGACCGGGCAAAGGAGCCTGTAAGATGGCTGGTTTGCCGAAACCGACCGGTTGCGTGTAGTCCGTTAGTTCTAAACCAACACACAACTAAGGGCACACGGGTTTATTCCCGCGTGCCCTTTGTGTTTCGGAGAAACCAACTCAGGATACCAGATCTTTGTATAGATCCTTCCTCCTGTGAGGAATGAAGTATTTCATTCTGTGAGCCCGCGTCTCCTGAAGAGTCTCCGCCTTCAACTCCACGAAAACCATCTTCTCCTCATTCCCGGTATAGCTCCCCAGGACCCGGCCTTGCGGGTCAAGGACAACGATCACCCCGGGAAAAAATAAACCCTCGCCGGTCCTCCCCACCTGATTGCAGGCCACAACAAAAACCCCGTTGTCAAAGGCCCGGCCCGGCAGATGCCGGAGCCAGCTTTTCATCTTGTCTTCCGGATATCCCCGCGGACTCGCATGGGGCATGAAAATAATCTCTGCCCCTTTCAGAGAGAGCACGGTGCTGATCTCAGGGAAATGGGATTCGTAGCAAAGCTCTAGGCCGAATGTTAGGCCGCTCTCATGGAAGACATATAGGCTGTCTCCTTCCCTGTATTTCTCTTTTTCCAGGGGAGACAGGTGGGACTTTCTGTAAAGTCCCAGGAGTCCGCTGGGGCCGGCTACAGCGTGAGTGATGTACGGTCGTCCCTCTTGGGGGATCTCCACCATCCCCGCCATGATGATCAGCTTCGCATCATGCGCCATGCGGACGATCTTCTCCACCATCCATCCTGACCGGGCCAGGTCGTAAATCTTTTCCGGTTCCTTGAGCGTGAACCCGGAAATGGAAAGCTCAGGGAACAAAACCGCGCCTGCTGATCTCTCCGAGGCCTCGTGAACAAAGGATTCCATCCGTTCGAGGTTCTTATCAACCGCGCCGGGCTCGGAGTGCATGCAGACAACAGCTACAAGGAGATCGCGCATGAATCTACTCGGCAGCAGATGGTCGAATTGACAAAAAGGCCTTCAGTTCAAAAGGAAGGCTTATGTTTGGAGTGCTGGAGTGGCGAAGAACCGGAGTAATGGAGTACTGGAGTGTTGGTAAAGCAAAAAGAAAGACCTTTGGCTGCTTTTCTCAGGTTTTCCCAGTACTCCGTTACTCCAATGCTCCAATACTCCATTCTTCATTTTCCCATTACTCCACTACTCCAATCCTCCATTACTCCGGTCTTTCTAAATACTTCACCACCAGGTCCCCGACCTCCTTTGTGCCGTAGCCCATCTTCTTCGCTTCCAGGCTCTTGAGATGGTTCTTGAGGACCTCTTTCATCGCCCGCTGGAGAATTTCGGCCGCCTCTTTCTCACCCAGGTAGTCCACCATCATCTGGGCTGCCGCAATAGCCGCCATGGGGTTGATCACGTTGAGTCCCGTGTACTTGGGCGCCGACCCTCCCATGGGTTCGAACATGGCGGCCCCTTCGGGGTTGATGTTTCCTCCTGCTGCAATGCCCAACCCGCCCTGGATAATCGCTCCCAGATCCGTGATGATGTCTCCGAACAGGTTGGTGGTGACGACCACGTCAAACTGCTCCGGGTTCTTGATCATCCACATGCAGAGAGCGTCGACGTGCTGGTAGTTGGTCTCCACATCCGGATACCTCTTGCTGACCTCCTCAAAAACCCTGAACCACAGGTCAGATTCATAGATCAGCACATTGGTTTTGCCGCAAAGGGTGAGGCGCTTCTTCTTGTTCCTTTTCCTGCAAACCTCGAAGGCATAGCGAATGCAGCGCTCGACTCCCTTGCGGGTGTTCACCGACTCCTGGATGGCCACCTCGTCCGGCGTTCCCTTCTTGAAAAAACCGCCTCCTCCTGCGTACATGCCTTCCGTGTTCTCCCGCACGACCAGGAAGTCGATATCCTCAGGGCCCTTGTCCTTGAGAGGGGTGTCCACTCCGGGATAAAGGACGACCGGCCTGAGGTTGATGTAGAGATCGAGCACAAAGCGCATTTTCAGCAGGATGTCTCTTTCGAGGATGCCGGGCCTCACATCAGGGTGGCCGATAGCGCCCAGGTAGATGGCATCCGTGCCTTTCAGTTCCTCGATCACCTCCGCGGGCAGCAAGGTTCCTTTCTTCAGATACTGCTCTCCTCCGAGGGGAAATTCATTGAAATCAAACTGCACGCCGCATCTTTTCGACAAGGCCTTCAGCGCCTTGATCCCTTCCGCTACAACTTCCGGTCCGGTTCCGTCTCCGGGAATGACTGCAATCTTATACTGTTTGGACATGCTGGCCCCTTTCTCTACTTTTTTCTATTTTCGGGTCTGAGACCTCTGACCGCTGCACCTGCTCTCCACATTTCGGAGTTCCTCATCGCTGAGAGCTCCTTGTCCAGCTTCTCCCTGTAATCCGGCGCGCTGTTCGCCTTGAGAACGATTTCCGTCTCCTTGCCCTGCTTGACCCTGGTGTAAAGCTCACGAAAAACAGGGGCGACCGCGTTGCGAAATTTCTTCTTCCAGTCCAGCGCGCCTCTCTGGGCCGTGGTGCTGCAGTTGGCATACATCCAGTCCATGCCGTTTTCAGCGACGAGCCGGATCAGGCTCTGGGTCAGCTCTTCAACGGTTTCGTTGAATGCCTCGCTCGGAGAATGACCTTTTTTCCGCAAAAGATCGTACTGGGCTTCCATCACGCCTGCAAGGCAGCCCATGAGCACACCCCTTTCTCCCGTGAGGTCGCTGTAAACCTCTTTTTGAAAGGTAGTGGGGAAAAGATACCCTGACCCGATCGCAATGCCGAGGGCCGCAGTCCTCTCCTTTGCCCTTCCAGTGAAATCCTGGAACACGGCGAAGCTGGAGTTGATGCCGCTCCCGTCCAGGAAGTTGGCTCGCACGGACCGGCCCGAGCCTTTGGGCGCAACCATGATCACGTCGATGTTCTTGGGCGGGATCACCTGGGTCTGCTTCTTGTAGACAATCGAAAATCCGTGCGAGAAGTACAGGGCGTCCCCCTCTTTGAGGTGCGGCTTCACCTTCGGCCAAGCCGCCATCTGACCCGCGTCGGAGAGAAGAAACATGATGATGGTTCCTTTCTCTGCAGCTTCTTCGATCGGGAACAGAGTTTTCCCCGGTACGAATCCATCCTGAATCGCCTTGTTCCAGTACATGGGCTCTTCTTCCCTCTGGCCGATAATAACCGAGAATCCATTGTCTCTCAGATTGAGCGCCTGGCCAGGCCCTTGAACGCCATAACCCAGAACCGCGATCTTTTCGTCTTTCAGAATCTCTCTAGCCTTGGAGATAGGGTACTCCTCCGAGGTAATGACTTCTTCCTTTGTGCCGCCAAAATCAATCTTTGCCATATTCGCTCCTTTCTATTTCTTTTCTCGCGCAAGGGCCACCGGCCCGGTTCTTGCGATTTCCTTGACACCCATGGGCTTGAGGAGTTTCAGAAAAGCGCTGATCTTTCCGTCATCTCCGGTCACCTCCATGGTGTAGTACTCTGTTCCCACATCAACGACAGTGGAGCGGAAAATGTCCGCCATTCTCAGAATCTCGGCGCGGTTTTCCGGTTTTGCCCGGACCTTCACGAGAGCCGTTTCCCGCTGGACAAAGTCCGTCTCTGTGAAATCCAGCACCTTGATCACGTTGATCAGCTTGTTCAACTGCTTCTTGATCTGTTCGAGAATGCTCATGTCGCCTATAGCCACCAGGGTGATTCTCGAAACAAGGGGGTCCGTGGTTTCGGACACGCACAGGCTGTCGATGTTAAACCCCCGGCCGCTGAAAAGTCCTGCCACCCGGGAAAGGACGCCCGGCTCATTGTCCACCAGCATGGAAAGAATGTGTTTCTTGGATTGGCCGTTAGTCATAATTCTCTATTCCTTATGTGCTTGAGCCTCACAAGTGTTTCTGAGTGTTAATGGTTCCGGTCGACTGTTCGATTACTGGAGTAATGGAGGATTGGAGTGCTGGAGTGATGGTAAAGCAAAAGAAAACACCTTTGACCGCTTTTCTCGGGTTTTTCCATTACCCCAATTCTTCGGGGCTCTATTCTTCCATTATTCCTGCCTCTATGCTGTCTTCCTTGGCATGGCATAGCCGGAGGCGACGCCGGCTGTCTTCCGCTTCACATCCTTCCATTCTTCCAACATTCCACCATTCCACTCTTTTCTTCCAATACTCCTTCACTCCAACACTCCATTACTCCATTCTCTTTTTTACACAAGTAACATCTCCGTGATAGGCGCCCCTGACGGCACCATAGGGTACACACACTCCTCCCTTTCCACCACGAAGTCCATGATCACAGGCCTGTGAACGGAGAGCGCTTTTTCCAGAACCGTTTCCACCTCTTCTGGTTTTGTGGCCCGCAATCCCACAGCGCCGTAGGCTTCCGCCAGTTTCACAAAGTCCGGCGCAACGTTCATTTCCGTACATGCATACCTTTTGTCGTAGAAAAACTCCTGCCACTGCCGGACCATCCCGAGGAAGCCGTTGTTCAGGATGGCGATCTTCACAGGGAGGTTGTACTGCATGGCCGTGGCCATCTCCTGGATATTCATTTGAATGCTTCCGTCCCCTGCGATGTCGACCACAAGCTTATCGGGGCAGGCGACCTGGGCGCCTATGGCTGCGGGCAAACCGAATCCCATGCACCCCAACCCTCCTGAAGTGATGAAAGAATTGGGATGATCAAAACGGAAATACTGGGCCGTCCACATCTGGTTCTGGCCCACTTCAGTGGTGATGATCGCTTTCCCCTGCGTCATTTCAAAAAGTTTTTCGATCACGTACTGGGGCTTGATCACACGATCATCCAGGGTGTACGCAAGCGGTTTTGTCCTCTTCCACTCTTCTATCTGCCGCCGCCACGGTTCTCGCCGTTCTTTCACATGGCCCAGGGCCTCCGTGTCCAGCATCCTGTTCAGCTTGTGAAGCGTAATTCTGCAGTCCCCTACAATGGGAACAGACACGCGGATATTCTTGCGGATGGACGTGGGGTCGATGTCGATGTGAACGATCCGGGCATTAGGGGCAAAGGCGTCGATTTTGCCTGTGACGCGATCGTCGAAGCGCACACCCACAGCGATCAGGAGGTCACACTCGGACGTGGACATGTTGGCGCAATAGGTGCCGTGCATGCCGATCATGCCCAACCAAAGAGAATCTGAAGCCGGGAACGCCCCAAGACCCATAAGGGTGGAGGTCACCGGAGCGTGAATTTTTCTAGCAAACTCCCTCAGTTCCTTCCAACCCCTGGAAAGAATCACCCCGCCGCCCGAGAAGATGACCGGCCTGCTCGCCTCCTTGATCAGATCGATGACCTTGGGCAACTGCTTGATGTTGGGTTCATAGTTGGGATTGTAGGATTTCAGGTTCACCTCTTTGAGAGGCTTGTACTGTGCTCTTGCCTTCAACAGGTCCTTTGGCATATCCACCAGAACAGGCCCCGGCCGTCCGGACCGGGCAATGTGAAAAGCCTCCTTGATGACCCTTGAGAGATCGTCCACGTTTTTCACGAGGTAGTTGTGCTTGGTGCACGGCCTCGTGATTCCCACAATGTCCACTTCCTGGAACGCGTCGTTTCCGATTAAACTGGTGGGCACCTGCCCGGTAAGAATCACCACGGGAATCGAATCCATGTACGCCGATGCTATCCCTGACACCGTGTTGGTTGCGCCCGGTCCTGACGTCACGAGACAGACGCCGACCTTGCCCGATGCGCGAGCATAGCCGTCTGCCGCGTGCACCGCCCCTTGCTCGTGGCGAACCATGATGTGACGGATGTCCGAGTTCACCAGCTGATCATAGAGGTCAATGATGGCACCTCCCGGATACCCGAAGAGGGTGTCCACGCCTTCTTCCTGCAATGCCTTGATAATGATTTGTGCGCCTGTGAGTTTAATGGTCATCACCCCTTTGCTTTAGAAATCCCGAATTCTGGAATTTAGGAATTGCGAATTCCCCAATCCCTCAATTCCCCAATTCCAGAATTCCTCAATTTCCCGATTACTTCAAAATCGCTCCTTCGTCCGCCGAAGATACCCTCTGCGCATAGCGCGAAAGATACCCTGTGGTCACCTTCGGCTTCGGTGCTTTCCACTTGGAAAGACGTTGTTTGATCTCCTGCTTTGTGAGTAGCACGTCAATTTTCTTGTTCTTGATGTCGATCTTGATGATGTCCCCGGTTTTGATCGCTGCAATGGGACCGCCTTCCATGGCTTCAGGCGACACATGCCCGATCGCCGCTCCCCGTGTTCCGCCGGAAAACCGGCCGTCCGTAATCAAGGCCACATGAGCATCCAGGCCCATACCGACGATGGCGGAGGTGGGCGTGAGCATCTCGCGCATGCCGGGACCCCCTTTGGGCCCCTCGTAACGAATGACGACCACTTCCCCTTTCCGAATCCGGCCGGCCATGATCGCTTTAGTCGCCTCGTCCTCCGAGTCGAACACGCGCGCAGGCCCCTGGTGTCGGATCATTTCCTGCCGGACTGCGGACTGCTTGACCACACATCCCTGAGGCGCCAGATTGCCGTAGAGTATCGCCAGCCCCCCTTCAGGCCGGTACGGATCCTTGAACGTCCGAATGACTTGAGGATCGCGGATGGAGGACCTCTTGGTGTTTTGTCCCACGCTTTTCGTGGTCACCGTGATGCTGTCCTGGTGAATCAATCCTGCACGGCTCAGCTCCCTTATGACAGCGCTGATGCCCCCGGCTCGGTCCAGATCCTCGATGTGATCCTTTCCGCCCGGACTCAGAGAACACAGATTCGGCGTTTTCCTGCTGATCTCGTTGATTCTCTCCAGAGGCAACGTCATTCCTGCTTCCTTGGCTATGGCGGAAAGGTGCAGGAGCGTGTTCGTTGAACACCCCAGGGCCATGTCCACCGTGAGCGCATTGGCAAAGGCTTTTTCGGTCATAATGGTTCGCGCAGTGATCTTTTTTTCAAGCAGAGTCATGATCTGCATTCCTGACTCTTTGGCCAGTCTCAGGCGAGCGGCCATGACCGCAGGAATAGTGCCGTTCCCCGGAAGGGCCATGCCGATGGCTTCACTGAGGCAGTTCATGGAATTCGCCGTGAACATGCCCGCGCATGAGCCGCACGTGGGGCATGCCTGATCTTCGATCAAACCAAGCTCCTGTTCCGACATCTTTCCGGAATGAACCGCACCCACCGCTTCAAACACTGTGATGAGATCGATCTTCTGCTCAGGCTTCGAAGGGTGTCTGCCGGCGAGCATGGGCCCGCCGCTCACTATGATCGAGGGGATGTCCAAACGAGCCGCCGCCATGAGCATTCCGGGAATGATCTTGTCGCAGTTCGGAACGAGCACAAGCGCATCAAACGCATGCGCTTTGGCCATCACTTCCACGGAATCGGCAATGAGCTCCCGGCTGGCGAGGGAGTATTTCATGCCCTCGTGATTCATGGCAATCCCGTCACACACCCCGATGCCGCCGAACTCGATGGGAACGCCCCCTGCCATGTAGACCCCTGCCTTCACAGCTTCCACAAGCTTGTCCAGATGAATGTGCCCGGGGATAATCTCGTTCGCTGAATTCGCGATCCCTACGAGGGGTCTCCTCAATTCCTTGTCCGTGTAGCCCATGGCCTTGAAGAGGGACCGGTGCGGCGCCCGGTCTATTCCTTTTCTCACTGCATCGCTTTTCATCATCTTCTCCTCTTTCCTTTTCATCACAACGATCCTCTTTGCCTGATATAAGCCACCAAACCCCCTGCTTCAACGATCTCTCTCATAAAGGTCGGGATGGGTTTTGCCGTCACTTGAACTTTATGGTTCCCGCCCCTGATCTGCCCTGATTCCAGATCAACCTGGATTGGAGATCCTTCGTCAAAGCTCTTGAAGGCCTCTTCGGACTCCAGGATCGGCAGGCCGATGTTGAAGGCGTTTCTGTAAAAGATGCGCGCAAAACTCTTTGCGATCACCACGCTCACGCCGGCCGCCTTGATGGCCAGAGGAGCGTGCTCCCGTGAAGACCCGCAACCGAAGTTGTTCCCGGCCACGATCACGTCTCCCGGCCGTAGGGTTTTTGAAAAATCCGGTCTCAGATCCACAAAACAATTCTTGGCGAGCAAATCCTGATCCGACACATTCAGGAATCGCGCAGGGATAATCGCATCCGTGTCCACATTGTCCCCGAATCTCCAGACTCTTCCTTCAAGCTTCACTTTGTTTCTCCTTATCGTTCACCGTTCACAGTTCAGCGATCACCGTTTTCCGTGTCTAAGACCCTGAGCTTAGTCGAAGGGTGCCGTGCCCCGTTCTTTGTCCTTCTCCTCCGTGCACCGTGCACCTTGTACCGTGCACCATCTTTATACTTCTTCCGGTGATCCAATCCTTCCCAGCACTGCAGAGGCTGCGGCCACAGCCGGATTCGCCAGGTACACTTCGCTCTTCGGATGGCCCATACGGCCCAGGAAATTCCTGTTGGTCGTTGAAAGGGCTTTTTCATTTTCCGCCAGGATCCCCAGATGCCCTCCCAGGCATGGGCCGCAGGAAGGCGGTCCCACCACAGCTCCTGCATCCACCAGTGTCTCGAGGAGTCCTTCTTGAATCGCTATTTTGTAAATGAGCTGCGAACCAGGAAGCACGATCAACCTTGTTCCATGGGCTACCCTTTTATTCTTCAGAATGGCCGCTGCCACTCTTAGATCGTCAAGGCGGCCATTGGTGCAGGAACCGATGAACACCTGATCCAGTTGCACAAGCCCGACACCCGAGATGCCCCGCACATTGTCAGGAGAGTGGGGGAACGCGACCTGGGGTTCGATCTCATCCACCCTGACCTTGAGCACCCTGTCGTAGGCTGCTCCCTCGTCACTCTTCAGGATTCGAGGCTCTCTCGTGCTCCTCGTGGAGACATAGTTGATCGCCATGTCGTCGGGTTCGATGATTCCGTTCTTCGCCCCTCCTTCCACAGCCATGTTGGCCATGGTGAACCGATGGTCCATGGGCAGGTTGCGGATCACCTCGCCTGCAAACTCAAGGGATTTGTAGTTGGCCCCTTCCACTCCGATTTGCCCCAGGGTGAAAAGAATCAGATCCTTCCCGCCCACCCACGGCTGGAGTCTTCCCTCATATTCCACCCGGATTGTGGGAGGTACCTTGAGCCATGCCATGCCCGTGGCCATGACCGCTCCAAGGTCCGTGCTTCCCACCCCTGTGGAAAAAGCGCCCAGAGCCCCGTAGGTGCAGGTGTGGCTGTCCGCACCCATCACCAGTTCGCCCGGTACCACCAATCCCTTTTCAGGGAGGATCACGTGCTCGACCCCGCCGTCGCCCAGTTCATAGTAGTGCCGAATGTTCTGTTCCTGTGCGAACTCTCTCATGAGTTTCGCCTGCTGAGCAGAGAGAATGTCCTTGTTGGGAACAAAGTGATCGGCAACAAGGGCGATTTTGTCCCGGGCGAAGACCTTTGGCTTGCCGATCTCTCTGAAAACACGAATCGCCAGAGGCGCAGTGATGTCATTGGCCAGGGCAAGATCGACCTTCACCTTGATCAGATCGCCGGGCATTACGTATTCAAGCCCTGCATGGGCCGCAAGAATTTTCTCCGTTATGGTCATGGGGTGGGTCATGAGCGGGTTTCCTTCCTACAACAGTCTCTGTTCTCTAGATCTGGCATTCGTTGCCGGTATAAGATTCTTGGAGTCATGGAGTATTGGAGTACTGGTAAAGCATAAGAAAACATCTTCGGCTGTTCTTGTCGGGTTTTTCCATTACTCCATTACTCCGTCACTCCATTACTCCACCCTCTTACAACGCCCTCTCTTCCGCCGAAAGCGATGGATTCTTCTTCAAGTACTCCAGCCTGTTGAGGCCGTTGATATAGGCCTTTGCGCTGGCTGTAAAGATGTCCGGGTCAGCGCCTTTTCCCAAAGCCACGAACCCGTTTTCCTGGAGCCGCACCGTCACTTCTCCCTGAGCGTCCGTTCCGCCGCTGATGGCGTTGATGGAAAACCGGACGAGCTTGGACCTGGTTCCAGTCATCTTTGCGATCGTGTTGTAGGTGGCATCGATCGGTCCCACACCGAACCCCGCGCCCTGTTCCACGACCCCGTCGATCTCCAGCTTGACGATGGCCGTCGGCACCGCCACGGTGCCGCTGATCACGTTCAGATAGTTGAGCTGAAACCGGTCCGGTACTCGGAGGATCTCTTCCGCCACAAGAACCTCGATGTCCTCGTCGAGGATTTCTTTCCGCTTGTCGGCCAGCTCCTTGAACTTCTCGAAAACCTTGTTCAGATCCTCTTCTGTCAGGTCATAGCCCAGATCAGCGAGTTTGTGTTTGAACGCATGTCTCCCCGAATGCTTGCCCAGAACAAGGCGGTTGGTGGAAAGCCCCACCATCTCGGGCTCCATGATTTCATAGGTCATCCTGTTCTTGAGCACGCCGTCCTGGTGAATGCCCGCCTCATGGGCAAAGGCGTTTGCACCGACCACTGCTTTGTTGGGTTGCACGACAATGCCGGTAATCATGCTCACCAGCCGGCTGGCCGGATGGATTTCCCTTGTATTGATGCGCGTCGTGAGCCCCAGATGCTCCTTCCTTGTGTAGAGCGACATCACCACCTCCTCCAAAGAGGTGTTGCCCGCCCTTTCGCCGATTCCGTTGATCGTCACTTCAACCTGCCGTGCGCCGTTGCGGAGACCTGCCAGGCTGTTGGCTGTGGCCAGTCCCAGATCATTGTGGCAGTGGACGCTGAGAATCACGCGATCCATCCCGGGCGTGTTCTTTCGCACGTAGGAAACCAGCTGGCCGAACTCTTCGGGCATGGCATACCCGACCGTGTCCGGCAGATTGATCGTCGTTGCACCCGCTCCAATAGCCGCACCAAAGACCTTGCACAGGAAATCCGGATCGCTGCGCGACCCGTCTTCTGATGAAAACTCCACGTTCTCAGTGAAACTTTTCGCATACTTCACCGCATTCACCGCGGCCTCAAGCACTTGATCGCGGGTCATTTTGAGTTTGTGTTTAAGATGGATATCGGATGTGGCGATGAAGGTGTGAATCCTGGGATGGGCCGCTTCTTTCACAGACGCCCAGGCCTTGTCTATGTCTTCTTTGGAGGCCCTGGCCAGAGCTGCGATCTGGGAGTTTCGGACCTTCGCTGAAACCGCCCTGACCGCATCATAGTCCCCGCTTGACGCTGCGGGGAAACCCGCCTCGATCACATCCACGCCGAGCCTTTCGAGCTGAATGGCCAGGCGGACCTTTTCCGCCACGTTCATGCTCGCTCCGGGGGACTGCTCCCCATCTCTCAGCGTGGTATCAAAAACAATGACTCGTTCTGCCATGATGTAACCTCCTTAAGTAAACCCGTGTCACCTGAAGTGACACTCAAAACTCGAAATTCGAAACCAGAAACAAATCTCAAATTCAAATCACGAATGGGCTGAAACAAGCCCGTCAGAAAACCTTTTTGTCATTTGAATTTTGGTCATTTGGGATTGTTTCGTATTTCGTGCTTCGCCTGCCTCGCCGAAGCGGGTCCGCGAAGGCGGGTGCTTCGGATTTCTGATTTCTGGGGTTTACCTCTCAAGGACCCTCCGCAGACGCCTGACGTTGCAGGAATCTGCGGTAAATTTCTCCGTGCCTTTTGCTTTCATATCCGTTCTCTCTTAATCCTCTGGACGCTGTTTTTAAATCCCGTCTGACCTCCCCGTCGACACGCTCAGGACATGCCTTTGGTAAGGGAGGCTTTACCCTTCTTTTGTAAAGAAGGGTCAGGGGAGATTTCAGGGACCGTGTCAATTGGTATTCGACACGCTCCTGCTTCATTTGCCGTTCGTGGCTTTTGAAAGTTTATACTGGATGCTGTCTACCAGCGCCTGCCAGCTTGCCTCGATCACGTTCTCGGAAACACCAATGGTCGACCAGATCTCACTCGAGTCTCTGGATTCGATTTGCACCCTAACCTTCGCGGCTGTTCCGTCGCTCCCGTCAATCACGCGGACCTTGAAGTCCACCAGCCTCATTTCCTCCACCTGCGGGTAGAACTTGTTGAGCGCCTTTCTCAGCGCGTTGTCGAGAGCATTCACCGGGCCGTCTCCCTCTGCCGCAGTTATTTCCTCCTCGTTGGCAACCGAGATCTTGATGGTGGCATGGGAGGTGCTGGGTCCGGACCGGTTTTTTTCCATGGTGACCCTGAGGGATTCCAGGTTGAAAGGATCCTGGAACTGGCCGGTCACCTTCTTCATGAGGAGTTCGAGGGACCCTTCTGCTGCATCGAACTGGTATCCTTCGTCTTCCAGCCTTTTGACCTCTTTTATGATCTTCTCGCTGCCGTACCCGTTGCCCCCCAGGCTGATCCCCATCTCCCGGGCCTTGTACTCGATGTTGCTCTTCCCTGCGAGGTCGGAAACCACTACTCGCCTCCGGTTGCCCACCAGTTCAGGATCGATGTGCTCGTAGGCTGCAGGATTCTTGAGAATAGCGCTCACATGAACGCCGCCCTTGTGGGCAAAAGCGCTCTTTCCCACAAATGCGGCCCGCTTGAAGGGGGGCACATTCGCCACTTCACTGACGTACCGGGAGAGTTCCCTGAGCTTTTTGAGCTTTCCCTCGCCCACGCACTCATAACCCATCTTGATCTGCAGATTTCCCATAACGGTTACAAGATCCGTGTTCCCGCATCTTTCGCCATACCCGTTGATGGTTCCCTGCACCATGGTCACCCCTGCCTGCACTGCTGCGAGGCTGTTGGCGAGAGCCAAACCGCAGTCGTTGTGGGTGTGGATTCCTGTGGGCACGGGAAGGTCTTTCATGGCTTCGGTCACGATGCGGTGCACTTCGTTGGGCAGGGAGCCTCCGTTGGTGTCGCAGAAGACCACCACGTCCGCCCCACCTCGAACCGCCGCCTGGATGGTCCTGAGCGCATATTTCGGGTTTTTCTTGTATCCGTCGAAGAAATGCTCCGCATCATAGATCACGCGTCGGCCCTGCTTCTTTAAATAGGATACGGTGTCCTCGATGAGTGAAGCGTTCTCATCCAGCGATATGCCCAAGATCTCAGTGGCGTGGAGATCCCAGCTTTTGCCGAAAATGGTGACTGTTTCGAGTTCTGTTCTTAAGAGGGCTTGGATGCTTGGATCATCTTCAGGTCGGGTCTGGCTTCGGCAGGTGCTTCCAAAGGCGGTGAGGCGGGTGGTTTTGAAGGCGGTTTTCCGGGCCATCTCGAAGAACCGCGCGTCCTTTGGGTTGGAGCCCGGCCATCCTCCCTCTACATAGTGAATGCCGAACTCGTCAAGCTTTTGGGCCAACCTCAGCTTGTCTTCGGCGGACAGGGTCACTTCTTCCCCCTGACTTCCGTCCCTCAGCGTTGTGTCATAAAGAGTGATCTGTTTTGCCATAACCTTATCTCCAAAAAAAAACCGTTATCAGGAGGGCCTGATAACGGTTTTTGTAAGGGCTTATTTACATCATTTCGTCATCACCAGGCCCGGGCGTTTTAGACGGACGACCCCAAGAAGGAGCAATAGGGATAGCAAACCCCCTATTGCGGTGGTAATGGCGATGATGTTGTTAACCAGAAACATGGCGTCTTAAACCTATCTCCTAAGTGTGAAATAGCAGTTTAGGGGAGTGCTTACTTCGTGTCAAGCTTTATTTCTTTGTTCCATCCAATTTCTTTCTTTTCCCGCCTTTCGAAGCCCACAACCGTCATTCCGGCCCTTCGGCTTCGCTCAGGATAAACTCCAGCCGGAATCCACAGCCTTTGTTCTTCTTCTCCGTGCACCTTGCACCTTGTACCGTCAATACACTTCTATTCCTTCTATTTTTCCCCCTCCAAACTCCGCCATAGTCTCCGCTGCCACGGTCAACCCGTCTTTCAGGTGCCCCGAATCGATGCCCGGAACCGCATAGGCATAAAAGAACACGTTTTTTGTCTCATCCTTTACCCGTGTCTTCTCATCCGCTCCCTGGCAGAGGATGCACACGATATCCTTCTCGTCTCTCAGGACGATCTCTCCTTCTTTGGTCACGAAGTCCCTCTGGCCCATTCCTTTGGAGATCTCGCCTGCCTTGGCCACGTCCAGCGTGAGCTTGCCGTCGAAGCGATCATAGTCGGTGACAGCCACCAGGATTCCTGCGCACATCTCCGCCATGAAATGGGCATCCACCATGAGGTTGTACTGGGGGAATCCGCTCTTGACTGTTCTCTTAAGATGCTTGGGTAGAGGACACTCGAACCCGAAGCTCTGGAAGAACGTGTCGTAGGTATTGATCCGTGCCGTGATCTCCGCAAGAGTTTCCCTTTTCCGCATTTTTCGGAGGAGCTTTCTCTTGTAATGGTCATAGGCCTGCTGATCCGTCACAGGCTTGCAGCCGGTGATGAGCGTCAACCCAAACCCAACACCAGGATATCGCGCTTTATATGGTTCAGAAACAGTCAGATCGCTTCGTGATCTCATACGTCACTTCTTCCCTTTTTTTCTCTTATTCAACGAACAAGCCTTTTGTCGAACTCAAACGCCGCAACCGCCTTCAATACTACACGCGGCATTTCCGAATGCAACGGATTTATGAGTATATTGTATTCCTGCTCCACTATAGCAGACGGCACTCTCAACAAAAGGGATTTCTTGGCCTTGGCCCATTGGGTCCCCAGGTCAGCCACTGACCGTGACGGCGGGCAAGCGCACTGGTCTTTCCTCTCCTCAGCGTGCTAAAAGATGATAGCTTTTCTATCGTCTGAAATTCTGCTATTCTCTTTTTAAAGGAGAATACCTATAAAGGATGATCAATTGCTAGGTCGTATCGTACTGAACCCCAAGGTCATGGTGGGGAAACCAGTCATTCGCGGAACTCGTTTGACCGTGGATTTCATCCTGACTCTGCTCGCCCAAGGAGCGACCGAAAAGGAGATTCTTGATGAATACAGAGATCTTACTGAAGACGATATCCGCGCTTGCTTTCTTTTTGCAACCAAAGCCCTGAGAGAGACTGAGTTCATGCCCTTGGAGGCGGAGCCCATCTGAGGAATAGGCTATGAAAGTGAAATGCTTTTCCGATACAGACACCGCTCATGTCGAATTCACAGACAAAGGGGTTCATGAGACGAAAGAGGTAAGCGAAAACATCTATATAGACATAGAGGAGAAAGGTAATATTGTCAGCATGACGATCGAGCATGCGAAGGCGACTGCTGGACTTTGGGAGTTTTCATATCACGAGATGTCTCGCCACACCGCTTCAGAATCACGCGCCGCCACTGAGAGTTGAGAGAATGACATGGACACGGACGATCTAACGCCGATGGCCTATGAAACGATTATAAAAGCCGAAGAGGTGCTGGATGTCTTGAGAAGCGAGATTGGTGCCTCTGCGTCGCACAAGAAAAACGAAGATGACTTTCTGCGCGGTGTTAAAGCGCATCTGCGCCGCGTTTTGAGATCCGCGCGAGAGTACACGGTTATTTTCCGCCTTGACAAGCTCGGCGGCCGTAAACTATATTTCCGTTCCGTCAGTCTAAGAGATAAAAAGGTTTCTTTATCGGTCACGATTGGAAGTTCAATTCAAGGGAGGAGGCAAGGGTTTATATGAAAAAGGGATTTCTGGCGTTGAGTCTAGGGCTTTTTGCCGGCCTGATGTTTTTGAGCGTCGGCGTGCTGACGGCAGCGGATGTGGCTGACGAGATCATGATTGAGAACAAGTACAAAGACGACAAGAAAGGGCCTGTCAAGCTCACTCACAAAAAGCACTCTGTGGATTACAAAGTCGCCTGCACCGACTGCCACCATGAGTTCAAGGACGGGAAGAATGTCTGGAACGACAAGATGCCCGTGAAGAAATGCAAAGAGTGCCATGATCCGGACAAAAAGCAGGGAAATGCCGACAAGCTGCAGCTTGCCTACCACAAGAACTGCCAGACCTGTCATAAAGAGCTGAAGGGCAAAGAAGCTCCCTGGAAGAAGTGTGCGGACTGCCACGCTGAAAAGAAGTGATTGGGGTGTAGACAAAAACGCCGCTTTCCCATCCGGGGAGCGGCGTTCTTATTTCTAGAGAGTAGAACCTTTAGACTTCCGTAACCGAGATGGCTTCCTGATCGCAGACCTCTACGCAGCTCTCGCAGCCAAGGCATTCTTCGGCGTTGACCGCCACGGACTTGCCGTCCTGCATTTCATACACATCCACAGGACAAACCTCCACGCATTCCTCGCAACCTTCACACTTGTCGTGATCCACTGTCACTTCGTAAGGCATCTGATTTTCCTCCTCTGTATATTTTTCTAGAAAGGCATTGAGATGGTCTAGGGCTAAAACGCCAAACGTCTAACAAAGGAAAATAGACGTGTCAAGCTTTTTCGTCTCCCGTCAACCTGTCCTTGAACTCCCTCCCGCAGAAGCCTTTTCCCGGACCTTTTCCGGCGAATTCACCGCTCGATTTCAGGTCCTCCGGAGCATCCGAAGAAAGACGGAAAAGGGCATTCCCTGTCGTCAGACCGCGGCTTCTTCTTTGACCGACACGGCGATCTTGTAGAGCACGGTAAGGACAAAAAATCCCATGGCCCAAACGCCCAGGCTGATGACGACTTCCGGGAGGGTGGGCCAGTACTCGAACACCTTGTCGAAGGGATTGGGAATAAAACCGCCGATCACCAGACCAAATCCCTTGTCGATCCAGGTAGAGATAAAAACGGAGATACACGCCAGAATCAGAGTCTTTTCATTTCTCCTGGTTGCCGGAACGATCAAGAGCACCAGGGCGAGAATGGCGAAACACGCTGCCGTCCACATCCAGGGAACCAGTTTTCCATAACCCTCAAGGCCGGAAAAGAGATAGACAATGGGGTGCATATGACCCGGTATCTGGCTGTAGAAAGCGGTGAAGATCTCCAGCAGGAAAAAGAAGACGTTCAGGATCATGGCATAGGCGACAATGCTGGAGAGGGTCCGGATCTGTTCCTTGCCCGGATCAAAGCGGGTGAATTTCCTGACGATCAGGCAAAGGAGAATGAGAATGGCCGGTCCTGAGCAGAACGCCGAGGACAGAAAGCGGGCCGCCATGATGGCTGTCAACCAGTAGTGCCTGCCCGGAAGCCCTGCGTACAAGAACGCGGTGACCGTGTGGATGCTGAAGGCCCACGGAATGGACAGGTAGATCAACGGGGTGACCCATGACGGATAGTGGATGCCCGTTTTCTCTGAGCGCAGCACATTCCAGCCGATGATGATATTGAGGAAGAGATACCCGTTCAGGACGATCATGTCCCAGAAAAGAATGGACGTGGGATTGGGATAAAGGATCACGTTCAGAAGCCGAGGAAGGTTTCCCAGGTCCACCATGATGAAGAGGAGACACATGGTGATCGCCCCAACCGCCAGAAACTCACCCAGGATCGTCACCCTGCCGAATGCCTTGTAGTCATGGAGGTAGTAGGGCAGAACCACCATAACCCCGGAGGCGGCGACACCAACGAGATAGGTGAACTGGCCGATGTAGAACCCCCACGACACGTCGCGGCTCATGCCGGTGATCTTCAACCCTTCCTGGAACTGATACAGGTAGACCAGGAAACCAGTGCCGATGAAGCCAAGGAGCACGATCAGCCAACCCCAGTAAATCGGACTTCCCTTTAGTGCTTTATCCAGCATATTGACCTCATATCATGTAAAAAACGTTGGGCCCGGTGCCCAGTTCAGGTTTACGTCGGATCGAATACCGAGTGCGAAGGACCTTTCTGATGTCGGAGTCAGGGGCCTCCAGGTCGCCGAAAACCATGGCATTCGGCTTGATCTTGTTCGCTGCCTCGACACAGGCAGGCATCTGCCCCTTGACCAGCCGCTCCGCACAGAACTGGCATTTTTCCACAACGCCCTTGGACCGCGTGGGGATCTCCGAGTTTGTCGGGAAGTTCGGGTTCAGGGCCTTTGGAGCGAGCCGCGGATCTCCCCAGTTGAAACTTCTTGCCCCATAGGGGCAGGCGGCCATGCAAAACCGGCACCCGATGCACCGGTGCATGTCCATCATCACGATCCCGTCTTCCCTCTTCCAAGTGGCTTTGGTGGGGCAAGCCCTGCAGCAAGGGGGATTGGTGCAGTGATTGCAGAGGAGCAGGAAACTCCCGGCTTTGAATTTGTCCGCAAGATACTCGTTCTCCTGGCCTGGAAAAGAATGGTCGTGAGTTTCTTTCCAGATCCACTTGAGCTCCTCCTTGGAGTTTCCGATGTTGGGCACGTTGTAGTAGGTGTGACAGGCCTGGATGCACTTGCTCATGATCTCCTCATCCAGAAGAGTCACATCCAGAGCCATGCCCCATTTCTTTCCCGCAAGCTTGGTGGCTTGCTCAAGTGCCGCTTCCGCCTCGCCCGGAGCGAGCCATTGAAAAGCGGTTTTTCCGCCAAGCCCCAGAAGGGCTGACAATCCGGTGATCTTGAGAAATTGTCTTCTGTCCATGGCCATCATCCGTTCTCCTTGGGCGCAATATGGCAATCCCAGCAATAGGGGGCGACCGCCATATAGTTGTGGCACTGATCGCAGAACTTGGTTTTGCTGGAGTGGCAGTCCATGCAGGTGTTCTGAAGGCTCTTGGTGTAAATCTTCCCGCTGCTGCTCTTGTACGTGCGTGAATCATCGCGCACCACTTCCTGCCGCCACTCGTCCAGCATCTTCATGTGCTCGGTTTTCATGAAGGCCTTGGGCTCGATGCACTCCTTGGCCTGCTTCGCCTTGTCCGTGAGCACAGGATCCGGCTCCTTTGCAGCCCTTCCCACGTTGTAAAAAACCGGGAACAAAAACAACAAAAGGCCGATCACAATGCCCGTGACGATTTTCCCACGATCATACATCCTCTTCTTCCTCCATTCCCGGGAGAGGCTCTCCTCTCAGGTTCGTTTCCCGCTCCTTCTCCCCTTCCAGAATTAAGGCATTCCCCACGAGCTCATGCACTCCAGTGACCCCCACTCCGGGGACCCAGTAGTCGATAGCGGTGGGCAGGGCCGCCCGGTCAATGGCGCACACGCAGGCGACCATGTTCACCCCGTGCTTCTCGTGAACATATTTGACGGCGTTGGCCCTGGGCAAGCCTCCCCGGAGCCGCAGCTCCATGTTTTCCCCCGCGTTCAATCCTGACCCGCTGCCGCAGCAGAAGGTCTGCTCGCGGATGGTGTTCTCCGGCATCTCGTAGAAGTGGTTACACGTGTTCTTGATCACGTACCTCGGTTCCTCAAACAGCCCCATGCCTCTCGCGGTATTGCAGGAGTCATGGAAGGTCACCTTGAGATTGTCATTGCGGCTCGGGTCCAGTTTCAGCTTGTTGTGTTTGATGAGGTCTGCCGTGAATTCCGTGATGTGAATCATCTTGGTGGTTTTTGCGTTTTCGAACTTGGTTCCCGTGATGGGAGAGACCGGCTCTTCCAGAAAATCCGCAGGCCCGTTGAAAGTGTCCATGTACTGGTTGAGCACCCGCCACATATGGCCGCACTCTCCGCCGAGGATCCACTTCACCCCCAGGCGCTTAGCCTCCGCGTACATCTTGGCATTGAGCCGCTTGGCCATTTCATGGGAGGTGAAATACCCGAAGTTGCCTCCCTCGGAGGAAAAGGTGCTCCACGTGAGATCCAGGCCCAGGTTCTGCAGGTAGTGGAAAAGGATCAGATAGCCCATGGCAGTGTACGTGCCCGGGTCGGCAAAGACATCGCCCGAAGGGGTGATGAAGAGCACCTCCGCTCCTTTTCGGTTGAACGAGGGCTCCGGCCGGACCCCCGTGATGCCTTCGATGTCATCCAGGAAAAACTCGATCATGTCCTTGTAAGCGTGGGGCTGGATGCCCAGGTGGTTTCCTGTTCTGTAGCAGTTTGCGGCGGGCGCAGAGATCCAATCCGTGTTCAGGCCCAGGAGGTTGAGGAGTTCCCTGGCAATGATCGTGATCTCCGCCGTGTCAATGCCGTAGGGGCAGAAGAGGGAGCAGCGCCGGCACTCGCTGCACTGGAAAAAGTAATACCACCACTCCTTGAGCACCTGGATGTCCAGGTCTCTGGCTCCGGCAAACTTCCCGAGAATCTTGCCGGCCTTGGTGAATTCCCTGCGGTAAACGGATCTCAAGAGCTCCGCCCTGAGCACCGGCATGTTCCTGGGGTCCCCGCCGCCGATAAAGAAGTGGCACTTGTCCGCGCAGGCCCCGCAACGCACACAAATATCCATAAAAATCTTCAAAGACCGGAACCGCTCCAGTCTTTCCCTGAGCCCCTCCAGAACGATCTCTTTCCAGTTGGAAGGGAGCTTCCAATCCTCATCCATGGGCGACCACTCTCTGGGATTGGGGAGATCGATGTATTTGAGATTCTGAGGCTTTCCTGCGTAACAGAAAACCCCGGGCTTTATTTCCGCAGGAACGTCCATCCAACCCTTGAACAGCGGGGGTTTGTGGTTGATCTGCGCCATTTGTTCCGGTTTTACCTTTTCAACCTTTTCAGCCATAGGGACTCCTTTACTTCTTCTGAGCGTGCGCTCCTTTTACTTTGCAGACTCTTCCTTTTCCACAGGGAGCCCTGCTTCGATCATCTTGTCTCTGAACTCTTCCTCGTACTCCTCATAGGTGTGCACCTTCACCGGATAGTTCCAGGGGTTGATGTGCCGAACAAAACGGCTGTTGTTGGAGAGATTTCGCGTGGGGCTGAGGAAAACCCCGGCCATGTGAGTGAGTTTGCTGAAGGGAATATAGGCCAGAAGGACACAGACAAGAAAGAGGTGGATATAAAAGAGGACGCCGATGCCGTCCGGCACTTTGGGACTGAACGTGACCAGCCCCAGAGTCAGGTTCTTGACGCTCACAATGTCAACCTTCAGAAGGTACCTCATGAGAATCCCGCTGATGGCGATCCCGCTGATCAGGAAAAGCGGGAAATAATCCGCCGGAAGAGAGAGGTAAGTCATTTGGGGAATGAGGACTCTTCTGAGAAAGAGAAAGGCTACCGCCCCCAGCAGCACAAAGCCGCTGATCAACACACCCGGCGTCATGAACCCGTTGATGGGCGCGATGCCGGCCTGAATGAAGCCGTCCAGGTGCTCAATCATCTGGACGAAAATGGGGATCGGCTCCGTGAAAAACCGGAGGTGCCTGATCACGACGGTCAGGAACGCGTAGTGGAAAGCAAGAGCTGCAAGCCACAGCCACTTTTCCCATTCATAACCGATCTTAGGACCGGATACAAACTGCATTTTGGTGTTTCTGAACAAGGATCGGAAGGTGAGCACTTCAAAGGCCATCCGGATCAGCACCCCCATAGTGCCCTTGGGGTTGTCGATGCGGTTGTACTTGATCCAGGGCAGGCTCCACTGCTGGCCTCCCGTTGTAGGGATCCTGAACGGGCTGGGGGAACAGGCCCAGACCAAGACCCGGTAAACCAGTCCCACAAAGAAGACGATCAGTGCCACGTAGGGGAGAAACACACCAAAGAAGCCGCTCAGGTTCAGCGCCCCCACCCCCACCCATGGGATCAAAACGAGGATGAGGACCGCAATGGCGGAAAGCACAATGCTGAGAATGAAGTTCATAGACTGCTACCTCGCGCTAATGATGAAGTCATTCGGTGTTCACGCAACGACGTCGTCCTTTTTTCGATCAGAGTCCCACCTCGGGATCTCACAGAGCAATCCCGCCTTCTGGAGAAGCCTGGAGACATGATTCTTTGCCTCCTTCGCTCTGATCTCGTAAACCTTTTCCCTGCAATTCATGTAGAGGTCGAAGCCACGGAGCGCCATTTCATCCACTCTGGATTCGAGCGTCAGCAGCTCTTCACAGGCTTCCATGCTTTCTTTGATCTCCTGATAAAGTTCCTCTCTCAGAACTTTTTTCAAAAGAAAGATGAAGATCATGGCCCTGGCAGGAGAGAAATCCTGGACCGCCCTGATTCTGACGATCTCATCAAGAGAGGAGTTGAGCTTTTCGGAATCCATCCCATGAAGCAGCTCATGATAGAGGGTCTCCACCGCCCTCGTTAAGGTGGTTCCCACGGGGTTGGCAAACCGATCCTTCTGTTCTCGCAAAAACCTTTGGGAATCAGCAGGGTAGGTATCAATGATGAGGTCTAACCATCGCTTTCGGATGGGTGAGGCCTTCTGCTTCAGAAGATCTTCCAGTTTCATAGGGTTGCTGGGCACACCGTCCATTTGCCAATGAACCGGATCCAGCCCTCCACCTGAGCTCTTTTTACGTAAAAAGGAGAGGCCCTCTCCCGGACAGGGCGTTTTTCTCTATTTCAAGCCATGGGCGCTAACAGGACGACGTGCAATGGGTTATTAAGAATGCGTTGCCGGGCGGTATCACTTGGGCGTTGGTTTATAGAAAAATTGTCCCTGAGTGTCAAGAAAAAATCATTTCTTTTTTGCAAAGGAATCAGCGATATGATAGACGTAAAAAGTGGTTTCTCGGTCGACCGTAAAGAAACTGCGCATCGTGTCCATGGGAAAAACGAACACGTGGGAGGATCACTACACCCGTCGAGCCAGGGAAGAACGGTGGCTTGCGCGATCGATCTACAAGCTGGAGGAAATCGACAGGAAGGTCCGCCTCATCCGCTCCGGAGACCGCGTCCTTGACCTGGGATGTTATCCCGGGTCCTGGTCTCAATACAGCGTCGTGAAAGTCGGTCCAACGGGAGAGGTGGTCGGGGTGGACCTGAAAAAACCCGAACGATTCTCTTCCCCCAGATTCAAATTCATTGAGGCGGACGTACTTTCGCTGGATGTGCAGTGGTTGAGAGAAGAGGTCGGCGACAGAGAACTCGTGATCAGCGATCTGGCCCCTGCAACCAGCGGGATTGCTGTCACCGACACAAGCCGCTCCATGCAATTGGCTCGCCGGGCCCTGGAGATCGCCCTGGCCGTGCTGAAAAAGGGGGGGCATTTTCTCTGCAAGGTCTTTGAGGGCCAGGAGGTCAAAGCCTTCAGGACGGAACTGGCCGAACACTTTGCCAGGGTTCAGACGCTTAGACCTTCTGCCGTGCGCAAGGCGAGCAGAGAAATCTACCTGCTGGCGATGAACCGGAGAGAACCAGTGAACAGTAAGCCGTAAGCAGTCCTCAGTCCTCAGTCCTTGTTGTTTGCCTATTCGTCGCTGCTTACTGCGTACTACTTACTGCTTACTTCTTGATAATCCTTGAGGGGAAGAGGCGGGAGACGATTGTCGCGACAGGTCATTTCCGGTTGCGGTCGAGGGTTTGCACTGAGTTACCGCGTGGTTTAAACTTTTTTTGACAGGGCTTGAGCAAGCAGATTGAGGAGGTAGTCGTATGTCCGGTCATTCAAAATGGGCTTCCATTAAACACAAAAAGGGAGCCATCGATGCAAAGAGGGGCAAAATTTTTACAAAACTGATCAAAGAGCTCACCGTTTCTGCCCGCATCGGCGGCGGCGATCCCAATGGCAATGCCCGCCTAAGATCAGCGATCGCATCGGCAAAGGCGGAGAACATGCCCAGGGACAATATCGACAGGGCGATCAAGAAGGGCACGGGCGAGCTGGAGGGAGTCAACTACGAAGAGATGAGTTATGAAGCCTATGGGCCTGGAGGCGTGGCGATTCTGATCAGCTGTCTCACGGACAACAAGAACAGAACCGTGGCAGACCTCAAGCACATCTTCGACCGTCACGGCGGAAACCTGGGAGAACCGGGATCTGTTTCCTGGATCTTTGTCAAGAAAGGCTTGATGGTCTTTGATCAGGACAAGGCTGAGGAAGAGAAGATCATGGAGATTGCCCTCGATGCCGGGGCTGAGGACGTGAGGCAGAGCGGATCCCAGTTCGAGGTTGTGATGGGAACGGCCGATTTCGAGAAAGTGAAGAAAGCCTTTGATGACGCGAAGCTTCCTTACAGTCTCTCAGAGATTACCATGATTCCCCAGAACACGGTCAAGCTTGAAGGGAAAAAGGCCGAGCAGATGCTGAACCTCATGGAAGCCCTCGAAGACAACGACGATATCAACCACGTGTACGCCAATTTCGACATCCCGGATGAGGTCATCGAGGCTATGGACCGATGATCGTTCTGGGCGTTGATCCCGGCTCCCGGGTGACCGGATATGGGCTGGTGGAGAAAAACGGCAATCAGGTCACCTGTCTCCATGCCGGCACCTTTGGAACCTCGCTCAACCGTCCGTTCTTTGAAAGAATCTACGAGATCTTCCAGTCCATGACCGAGATCATGATCCGCTTCCGGCCCGAGGAGATGGCCATCGAAGATCTTTTTTTCCACAAAAACCTTCAGAGCGCCTTGAAGATAGGACACGCGAGAGGCGCGGTGCTCATTGCGGCCGTTCAGAACAGGGTCAAGATTTTTGAGTATTCCCCGCTGGAGATCAAGAAATCCGTGGTGGGTTACGGGCGTGCATCAAAGGAGCAG
Source organism: uncultured Desulfobacteraceae bacterium (assembly GCA_964580575.1). Taxonomy (GTDB): domain Bacteria; phylum Desulfobacterota; class DSM-4660; order Desulfatiglandales; family HGW-15; genus CAVPDE01. The sequence continues at coordinate 14,308 of CAZOLJ010000038.1, read as the reverse complement.
GTGAGGTCCATGACCCAGGTCATCTTGAAAATGAAAACCCTGCCGCCCCTCGATGCTTCCGATGCTCTTGCGACTGCGATCTGCCATCTGAACTGGACACGATTTCACAAATGACCGCAGGTGGCGTGTTGCTTTTCGAGTAACGAGTGACGAGTAACAAGGGACGAGTTAAAAAGAGGTTTTTGTTTTTTCTTGTCACTTGTTACTCGTCACTTGTCACTGGGTTACTGAACTTTTGACACTTAAGGCACTTCTCTTATGATCGCACACCTGAGCGGCATCTTGCTCACCAAAGCGCCTCAATCGCTGATTATTGACAACGGGGGCATCGGCTATGAAGTGACCGTCCCTCTCTCAACCTTTTATGCCTTGCCTGAGAAAGACGGCAAGGTGAGCCTTCATATTTACACCCACGTGAGAGAAGATGCCCTGATGCTCTTCGGGTTTTACACCCCTCTGGAAAAAGAGATCTTCACCATGTTGATCTCCGTATCCGGCATCGGACCTAAACTTGCGACCAACATCCTCTCCGGGATTGGACCTGAAGAACTTCTGGGGGCCATGGCCCGGGGAGACACAGCCCGGATGCAGTCGATCCCGGGCATTGGGAAAAAGACCTCTGAGAGAATCGCCCTTGAACTTCGGGAAAAAGCCCTGAAGCTGAAGGGGACCCTGGAGCCCTTGCCCTCTCAGGTGCTCCCCCCGGAAGAAAAGGGGATGCTCGATGATGCCGCCTCCGCTCTGCTGAATCTCGGGTATTCGGCCAAATCGGCAAGGGACGCTGTGGAAAGAGCCCGGACCCGTTTGGAAACCTTCAACCTCCAGTCTTTGATCAAAGAGGCCCTGAGAGTCCTCGCTTAGGCTTGACATGAAAAACACCATTATCGATCCAGAACCGGACCTCGACGAACTTCCATCCGAAGTCAGTCTGAGGCCGAAGTCTCTGGATGATTACGTGGGGCAGGACGAACTCAAACGAAATCTCCGGGTCTTCATTGAGGCGGCTAAGGCTCGCTCCGAGGCGCTGGACCACGTGCTCTTCCATGGAAGCCCGGGCCTCGGGAAAACCTCACTGGCTCATATCCTTGCCAATGAACTCAAGGTGAACATCAACAGCACTTCCGGTCCTGTGATCGAAAGACCCGGGGACCTTGCCGCCATCCTCACAAGCCTGCAGCCGAGAGACGTGCTGTTCATTGACGAGGTTCACCGCCTGAACCACGTGGTCGAAGAGATCCTCTATCCGGCCATGGAAGATTTCCAGCTCGACATCATCATCGGCCAGGGGCCCTCTGCGAGAACCATGAAGATTCCCTTGCCTCCTTTCACTCTGGTGGGAGCCACCACCCGAGCCGGACTTCTCACTCCTCCCTTGAGGGAGCGTTTCGGTGTGGTGCTCAGGGTCGAGTTTTACAGCCCTGAAGAACTCAGGAAGATCGTTCAGCGATCGGCAAAATTGCTCGACATCCCGATCAGCGAGGACGGCGCTTTCGAACTCTCGGGAAGATCGAGAGGAACCCCGAGAGTGGCGAACCGCCTTCTCCGGAGAGTCCGGGATTACGCGCAGGTGGAGGCTCAGGGAGTGATTACACAGGAAGTGGCTAAGGAGGCTTTGGACATGCTGGGCGTGGACGTCCGGGGCCTGGACAAAATGGACCGCCACATCATGCTCACCATTATCCAGAAATTCAACGGAGGACCGATCGGCCTGGACACCTTGTCCGCCGCGGTGAGCGAAGAGAAAGACACCCTGGAAGACGTCTACGAGCCTTTCCTGATCCAGATGGGGTACATCAAGAGGACTCCCCGAGGACGAGTGGCCACGAAACTTGCCTACAGCCACTTTGGGATCCCTATGGACGACAGGGATCCACAGCAAAAGAAATTATTTTGATGTTTGAAGCGGAAGTCAACCCTTCAGGAATCGACCAGGCGGACCTGGTGGTCAGCATTCCCTCCCATAACGAGGCGAACACCATTGGCCACGCGGCTCTTCAGGCCGGCGATGGATTGACCCGGTATTTTCCCGGCCTGCGAGCCGTGGTCATCAACTCTGACAACAAATCTCCAGACCACACCAAAGAGGACTGCATGGTTTTCGAAATGACCAAGCCCTACCTTGTGCAGCGATGGCTGGGCAAACCCAGTGATCAGTAGGCAGTAAGCAGTCTTTCATGTCGTCCGCAACCTATTTCTTTTCCCCGGCAGGAGGGTTAAGGCCTTAGGAATCGTGGGATCCACCCTGCTTCCCACTGTTTACTGTTCACTGATTACGGGTTACTGGTTTAGCGCACAAGGACCAGCCTTACATCCATTACATTGGTTTTCGTCGGCCCTGTGATAAGCAGATCTCCCGTCTTCTCGAAGAAACGGAAGGAATCATTGTTGCGAAGATATTCGGCCGCTTTCACGCCTGCCTGGATCCCCCGTTGCACGGTAAGGTTGTCAACAATGGCACCGGCTGCCGGCGTCGGGCCGTCGTTGCCGTCCGTTCCCCCGCTCAACACGACCACCCTCGGCGGAAGGGCTGTGAGATCAAGCGCCGCCGCCAAGCAGAATTCCTGATTTCTTCCGCCTAGACCCTGGCCCCGGATGGTGACGGTCGTCTCTCCCCCTGAAATGACACATGCAGGCGCTCGAAGGGGTTGGCCCGAGGCGAGGATCTCCTTTGCGATGGCTGTGTGCACTCTCGCCACCTCTTTGGTTTCCCCTTCCACCGTGGAGGAAAGGATCAGCGTTCTGTACCCTATAGCCTCTGCCTCCTCTTTCGCCGCTTCAAGCGCAAGAAGGTTGCTCCCGACGATGCGGTTGCGCACGCGGCTGAAAACGACGTCCCCGGCCTTGGGTGTTTCCGGTATTTTGCCTTCCAGTCCTCTCTGGACATGGGCCCTAATGGATTCAGGGATGTCCGTGAGTCCGTATTTATCGATGATCGCCCGGGCGTCTTGGAAGGTGCTTTGATCCGGAACAAAGGGCCCTGATGCAATGACATCCATCTTGTCGCCCACCACATCGGAAAGCATCAGGTTGACCGTGGTCGCCGGAAAGGCCATCCTTGCCAGCTGACCGCCTTTGGAAAGAGAGATGTGTTTTCGTAGGGTGTTGATCTCCTCGATGCTGGCTCCGCATTCCAGGAGTTTCTTGGTGAGAGACTGCTTCTCGGCCAGAGGAATGGGTTCCGCCGGCAGGGGCAGCAGGGCAGAGCCGCCGCCGGAGATAAGAGAAAAAACCAGATCTCTTTGCCCGGCCGACTGCAACAGATCCACGATTTCTCTGGTCCCCTCCACCCCTTTCTGATCAGGAAGGGGATGCCCTGCCTCGATGATCTCCGTACGAAGGAGCTTCTCTGCAAAGCCATACTTGACATTGATGATGCCTCTCCGGATTCGCTCGCCGAGAATGTCTTCCACGGCTCGGGCCATGGGTGCCGTGGCTTTGCCGCCGCCGACCACGAAGACGCGGTCAAACGCATGGAGGTCCAGCACGTCCTCCGGCTCGCCTTCCTGATGGAGGAGAAGCCTTTTCCCGTCGAGCCGCACAAAGCGCTTCACCGCTTCATAGGGGTCGACCCTTTTCAAAGACGCGAGAAAAAGCTTTTCCGCTTGAGATCGCATCGTGCTCAGGAGATTCGCCGACTCAGCTTCCGTGATCACTTCCCCTCCCCTTCCCCTGCATCGGGTTCCTTGGCGCCTTCCTCCTCCTTGATCCGTTTCTTTCCAAAGAGCTTCGCGCCCATGATGCTGACCTCATAAAGAACAATGAGCGGGCCTGCCATCAGGAGCTGGTTCACCACATCGGGTGTGGGCGTGATGATGGCCGCAACCACGAAGCTCAGGAGTAAGGCATATTTTCGATTCTTGCTGAGAAACCGCGGGGTGACCATCCCGAACCGGGCCAGCATGGTCATGACCAAAGGAAGCTGGAAGATGAAGCCGAACGCAATGAGCAGCGTGGTGGCAAGAGCGAGGTACTCCCTCATGGAGGGGAGAGCCTGGACAAGGTCTGATTCAAAACCCAGGAGATACTTGAACGCATAGGGAAAGACCACGGAGTAACCGAATAGAACTCCTCCTGCGAAAAAGAAACAGGAAAGAACAAGAAGGGGAAGCAGAAACCGCTGTTCGTTCTTGTACAACCCCGGGGCAATAAACAGCCACATTTGGAACAGGATCAGGGGTGCCGCAAAAAGGATTCCCCCGAAAAAAGAGACTTCAATGTAAACGAAAAATGCTTCGGGGAGCCCCGTGAAAATAAGCTTCTGGCCGGGCGTCATCGCGCTCTTCAGGGGCTCCATGAGCAGAACAAAGAGGCTTTCCTTGAAGGAGTAAGCAATCGCGAATCCCACACCGATGCCGGCAAAGCAAATGATCAACCGCTTCCGCAATTCGGCCAGATGCTCTGTGAAGGGCATCTTTCCGTTTTCATCCATAAAGCCTTCTCCGTGTCATTGATCTTTCACAAGGGCAGTATGCATGAGTAAGCACTGAGCAGGAATCGGTGAGGCGTGGGGAACGGGCACAGAATGACTGCCTACTGCTTACTGTCTACTGCTCGCTGGTTCTGTTTCGGCCATACTATGAAATCCTCGTGAATAAATCATCCTGGAATTTTTTGTTTGAAAAGCTTTTCCCTTGATTTTTGCTCCTGAATTGAGAAAAAAGCACAACATGTTGTATTTTTTCTTGACGCTAACCGCAATTAGTTGTATAAATAGTTAAATTCAATTTCACTTAGAATTAAAATTCATGACTAAAGCTAGTAAAAAGAAATGGATAGAAGGACATTTCTTCTAAGTAGCTCCTCTTTTATTTTAGGAAACCTCCTCGGGCTTAATTCTTTTTCAAAAGCCTTTGCCTTCGATCATATTGACCAAAATCCACGAACAAGACCTCGTCTTGCCCTAATTATCGATGATATTGGTGCCAGTCTTTCCCACGCAAAACCCTTCCTGGAACTCAACGTCCCAATGACCTTCGCCATTCTGCCTCGGCTCGCCATGTCCGAGGAATCGGCCTTTTTGATCCACAACGAAGGCCATGAAATCATGCTTCACCAGCCGATGGAGCCACGCGATCGGGCTCTTAGTCCGGGCCCCGGCGCACTCTACGTGGGGGATGAACCCACCAAGATCTCACACACTGTGGAAGAGAACATCACCTCTGTCCCCTTTGCCACAGGGATGAACAACCACATGGGTTCACGGTTCACCGCATCGCCCAAAGAGATGTTGGAAACTCTCCAGGTTGTCAAAGAAAGAGGGCTTTTTTTTGTGGACAGCCTCACAACAGGCGACTCCAAGGGTTACAAGACCGCCAAGACGCTTCACCTGCCTGCGACTTCAAGAGATGTATTCCTTGACAACAGGGTGGAAGAAAGCGCGATTTTACGGCAGCTTCATCAGCTTAAGGGGATTGCCTCGAGACACGGCCATGCCGTGGGCATCGGGCATCCCTTTGCCGAAACCAGCCGCGCGATTCGCCAATTCCTGAAAGGAATCAAGGAGACGGAGTTTGAACTGGTCCACATGTCTGATGTGTTAACGCCCGTTGCATCCTAAAACACTTGGCTCCATGGCCACACATCCTCTTTCTTTTTGTCTCCTTTCGTAATAAAATCCTCATGAAAACAAAGAAGGCACGGAAACCATCTCCGGGCATGAAGGTTTCTAAGGGTTTTCAACTTTAGACCCTTTAGACGAAGTCCCTGAGCCCTGAGCTTGTCGAAGGGTCGAAGGGCTCACTTTAGGCACTTCTTATGATCCTTTCCGCCCATCAGCCCTACTTCGCACCCTTCCCCGGGTTCTTTTACAAGGCGTGGATGTCGGACCTGTTCGTCATCTTGGACGATGTCCAATTCCCGCAAGGAACCACCTGGATTTCCAGAAACCGGTTTAAGAGCCATCAGGGAGCGCTGTGGATTACTGTGCCGGTTTGGAAAAAAGGGCTGGGTCTTCAAAAAATCAGCCAAGTCAGAATTTGCCATGAAGGCCGATGGGCAAAAAAGCACATGGAGAGCCTCAAAACCGCTTACAAGAAAGCTCCCTACCTTCCGGAGCATCTGGAGTTTTTCGAGGAAATCTTTTCCGAGAAGAACGACAGGCTTGGTGAGCTGAATCTTGCGGTGATCCGTTACCTGATGCGAGCCCTCACGATTCAAACAGAATTGGTTCTGCTCTCTGACCTGAATATCCCCTCCACGGGGAACCGCCGACTGGTGGACCTTTGCACAAAACTTGGTGCTTCTCGGTTCGTCGCTCAATCGTCTGCAAAGAAATTCCTTGATGAGAAGTCCTTTCAGGATGAAGGAATAGAGATCACCTATGTCAGCCCACCTGTTCCTGTTTATCCTCAGTTGTGGGGAGACTTCATCGCCAATCTGTCCGCCTTCGATCTCGTCCTGAACTGCGGCCCCAAAGCGCACGAGATTCTCCTTTCCCCTCAGCCGGCGCAGTTGCCCTGAGGTTTTTCTTGATTGACACCAAAGGCTATTCGGATTAAGAAACAGGGACATCCATTCCACCCTTTTCATCTGAAAACCGGCCGAAGCCCACAGGGAGCTCTTTTATGAAATATAAATACGCTGGCGCTTCACTGTCTTTCTTCTTGCTTCTAGGCGTTTCTATGCCGACCCTCGCCGAGGACAAGCCCTCTACCATAGAAATCACCGGCAGGGCTGCCGTGATGGCCCTGCCCACCACGGTGACGATCTCCTTCGCCGTCGAAACCGACTCCCCAAAAGCCCAAGCCGCAGTCAGAGACAATGCCGAACGGACCGAGAGAGTCCTGGCCGCCCTCAAGAAGGTTTCCGACAAGGACACCAAATTGAGGACCACCGGTTTTGGCCTCTCTCCGGTTTATGAAAAGACCGAGCGCGTCATCGGATACAGGGTGCGAAACACCGTTGTCCTTGAGTCAAAAGATCTCGACAAAACCGGCTCTTTCATTGACGACGCGGCCGAGGCGGGGGTGAGCCGCATCGGGAACCTGAGCTTCAGCAACGACAAAGAAGAAGACCTGAGAAAGGAAGCCAGCCTCGAGGCCCTCAAGCGTGCCATGAGGGACGCTGAGGCTCTCGCAAAAGCGGCCGGCATGACCATCAAGCGGATTTTGAAGATCACCTATGATTCCAGAGAGCATCCCACGATTGTGATGCGTGACGCAGCCCCTGCAGCCGTAAGAACACCCATCGCCGTGGGCGAGATCCCCGTTCAAGTCGAAGTGCATGTCACGTTTGAAGTGAACTAATACGAACGCGTCAAATGAATTGGCATTTTAAGGCCGAGCGGGCTCTTGCTGTTTATGCAGACAAATGCCCGGCCTATCAGTCCGTAAAGAATTGCATTCAGTGCACCTGGCAAGCCGAAATGGTTGAAGCCTGAAACCCCATCGGTACAGCCCATAGACCCATCGCGCCTTTGGCGGCAACCTAAAATCCCGGGATTTATTTGTTCAGCGCTTTCATGGCTTTTTTGTCATCCGCCGTCTTGACAATCGCCGTCATTTTCCCTCTCACCGGACTTCCATAGACATAGTGAATGTCCACCCCCGCATCCGAGATTTGCTTTGCCACTTGCCGCAATTGTCCCACCTTGTTTGGCATCTCAGCGGCGATCACCTCTTCCACCTTCACCTCGGCTCCCATCTGGGAGATCACCTTCCTGGCTTTGGCGTTGTTGTCGGTGACGATCATGAAATAACCCTCGTCGCCCATTCCGTACGCGCATATGGCCTCGATGTTGATCTTTGCCGCGGTGAGGAAAGAGGACAGCTCCGAAAGCAACCCGATCCTGTTGGGCAGTGTAAAGCTCAGCTGTTTCATCTTCATCGCCTTTGCCATGTCCTTTCCCTCCTCTTAAGGTCGTTTGCATATTTCCACGAGACCGTAGCAGCCTTCCCCTGTTAGCTCGCAGAGGTGATTTCCCCCGGGTTTCCAGAAGAGTTCACAGCTTATCTGAGGCTAAGATGGGCTCGTTCGGATAGTTCCAGAGCTTTCAGTTTTACTGCTGATTGATCATCCGGCCAGCCAACGATATTGGCATGTCGATGGGGTATGTCATCTGCTTCAATCGCTAATCCTACATCACTGGCGACTGCAGCAGCAATATCCGCACGGCCCAGCAGAGACTGTGTTCGCAGGGACCCACCAAGTTCCCATATAGCGTCTTCACTTAGTCCCGAAGTGCGGAATACGGATAGCCGCTTATCTGCCGGCGGCATGAAAGCAGAATACTTTACCGTGTAATCTGAGGGCCTATACTGATTCCTGAAGTATATGTATCGCGCCAGTATTTCGGCGGCGTCGACGTGACTCAAGGCTCACCTCTAAGAATACAATCTTCTGAGATGCTCGATGACTGCCGCGGGAAGCGTTTCTCCAAAGTATTCGGTTCCATGTGTCTTGTTCCCATCAAACAAACCCGCGTAGGTGATCTTGTGCCGACCATCAATGCTTATTACAAATATGCGCCCCCGCCCTCTGCGCCACTCGAAGCCTACCTCGCCAGTCGGTTCAGCAACGATTTCCGGCATTTGTATTGAAGACGGCAACAGATCGATTATTCTCTTTGCTTCCTCATAAGCTTCGGGAGTAATTGCGGCTGCGCCATAACCATCCCAATCCGCACATGAGCATTCTCTATAAACATCCAGTAATGAACTGTGAACCTCATATAGGGGCCGACCGAACGTAATGGACTCAGATCCCCGCAATTTGGTTATCTCGTCACGTACATTCTTAAGGATCTTCCTTGACGAGTTGCGGTCAATACCCTCACTGCTTGGCCAGGTCAAATAACTTGCGCAATCAAAGCCTATACACTGCAAGGCCACGCTCATTTGAACAACTCCTTCGTTCTCTCTGTTATGCTAGAGAAAAATATCGCGTTCTTAAAAAGTCTTAGATCTTCAAGGGCTTGCCATGCCTCTTCTTCGCCAATCCGGTCTTTCTGCTTAAAGGCGTCAATATCCAATATAATCGGAATAAATTTTGGATCAATGATCTGCTCGAAGGCTTGGGTGATGATTGCTGCCGCGTCGATTTCCTGATTCTGAATGACAACGCGCGTCAAGAAGCTGCTGACGCCTTGAGGTAGGCCTTCAGGAACGATCGGCGCAGCGGTCAAGTATTCATTGAAATCACGAAGAGGTTGAGGAAACAGAGGAATATCGAATTTGTTGATATACCGTAGACCCACTCTCACGATCTCCGAAGAAATCAAATCCCTGAACAAATGCCACAACCTCTGCGCTTCTTCACGGAGGGTTTCCCATCTGTCGTAAGGCTTTAGCCTGTTGAAGGTGAATCCGTCGATTCTCGCCTGAAATACCTGCTTCTTATCGGCAGATGTGAAAATATACCCCTCGACTGTTTCAGCGCTTAATGAAACAGGCTTCTCCCCTTGCTTGAATTCGAATCTACCTTGCAGGCGGTGTCGAGCTTTTTTGTCAGGGTATTGGCCGGAAATGACATCGTACAGCGCCTCAATCTGCCCGGCATCAAACCCATCCTTGATTTTGATTCGGAAATCGATAAGAGCTTCTGTTATTGGAGCGTTTCGCAAAATCGGGTATTCAGTCATTTATGACCCCCAAAAGCCAGCAACTACCATATCAGAAAACCCATCTAGCGTCTACAGTGTGCTGGACATATAGAAATCATGTCTGCTGCTCCGTTTCAGTCTCGCTTCTAACTTCTCATAGTCACCCAGGTGTGCTCGCATCAGGCTCTTCCACAGGCGGCCATGGTTTGGAACGGAAAAGTGCAGTAACTCATGGACGATCACATAATCGCCAAGCTCCCGGTCCAGCCCAAGGATTTCATCATTGAAACTGAGCGTCCCCGTTGTGGAGCAGGATGCCCACTTTCGGCGCATCGGGCGCACATGCATCGCGCCGGCCTTTACACCGAGCTTCGCGGCCCATTCGAGCACGCGGGCTTTGAACTCCTTTTTGTCGCTCCACGCACTCATGGGCGAAAACTCTTCTGCAGCAGGATGAAGAGGGCCTCGACGGTAGCGGTTACTTTGGCCATAGACCGTCTTGTCCACCGGCGTGCCGGTGAAGCCGATGAACGTGGCGTTGGGCAGACCGGCCATCAGGAAGTTGCCCAGGTCGCCGCCCGTTGTCCGGTGCGCTTCGTCAATGAGTACGTAAATGTTCTTCCGCAGGTTCAGGTTCGCCGGCATATCGCGGAACTTGTGGATCATCGTCACGATGATGCCCCGGTAATCTTCCCGGAGCAGCCGGTTCAAAACCGCGATGCTGTTGGCGTGCGCAACGTTACCCAAGCCCACTGACGCGAGATTCTTGAGCATTTGATCTTCCAGCTCGTTCCGGTCGATCATTAGCAGGATGGTCGGCTTCTCCGCCTCGGGCGCTTTGAAGAGCATCTCCGACGCCTTAATCATCGTATAGGTCTTGCCGCTGCCCTGCGTATGCCAGACCAGGCCACGGGAGCGTTGCGGGTCGAGCGCGCGTGCCACCACCCTGTCCGCCCCGCCCATCTGATGCTGCCGCAGGACGAACTTCTGCAGCTCCTCCTCTTTCTCCGCGAAGAGGATGAAATCCTTCAGGAAGCGCAGCACCTGCTTTACTTCGCAGAAGCTCTTCACCTTGGCTTCGAGGTTGCCGGCCTCCTCGTGCTTCCAGCTGAGAATGTTTCGCCGCACCGTGTTCCAGGTAACCCCGTAGGCGAAGCCGATCGCTTCCGTGGCGGTGAAGATCATCTCCGGCACCATCACCTCCGGCGTCTCCGCGTGGTAACGGCGGAGCTGATCCACCGCTAGCGCGATGGCCTCATCCTTGCTCGCGTTCTTGCACTCGATGACCAGCACCGGGATTCCGTTGATGAGGAACACCACGTCCTCCCGCGTCCCGTAGCGGCCGTTGTGGACGTAAAACTCTTCCGTCACCTCATACACATTGCGCCACGCTTCGCGTTGGCGTGCGAAGTCGCCGTAATCAATGAGCATCAGGTCCAGCTCCCGGTTCTCCTCTGCGCAGAACAATTTTCCCTGGTTGCGCAGGTAAGTGAGGAAGTCGCGGTTGCCGGCGATGTCCGCGTTGAGCCGCGCAAACTCTCCCACCAGCGCACCTTGAGCTTCTTTGTACTTCGGATTAAACGCGCGCACCTGAGCATGGAGCAGGTCCCCGAAGTAGAGCGATGCCGTCCGCGCCCGGTCCTCGGGCGTGGCGCCGTCCGGGTCAAACCCTCTCCGTTCTTCTGCCTCCCCACGCGAAACATACCTCCAGCCGATCTCTCCAGCGTAGGCGAGAATGCGGGCCTGGACGGTTTTTTGTTCACTGGGTGCAGGCATGGCTCAGCCTTTCTTCTTCGGACGCGGCTTGGGCAGTTTCTTTACGGCCGCCTCAAAATCCTTTTCCACCGGCGATGGCAGGGCAAGCTGTTGCTGCCGGTACTTCTCAAACTCCAGCTCCGCCTTGCGTACCGCCTCCTCATGCGACACCGTCCCTACGTGGGTGAGAATATCCCGGTCGCTCAGACGCAGGTAATCTTCCAGTTTCACGATCCAGTCCTTCATGTACATCGGCTTCCGGTTCAAGGCCTGCAGCTCGGCGAATTCGAGATAGGCCGCCACGATCCGATTGAGGACATCGAGCTCCTCTGGCGTCAGGTAGTTCTTGGCTACCACCGCCTCATCCCGGCTGGGCTTCGTGCCAATCCAGTTCGTCATCCCCATATTCTGCTTCGATGCGTCGGCCCGGCAGTGAATAACCTCAGCGGCGGTCTGACCGTGCGCCGCCCAGTGCATTTTGTTCTGCACCGTGGCGAAGAAAAGCTGCGATGCCTCTACGCCTGGGTCGTAGTCTATGCTCGTGGCGTAGATGTCCAGAACCTTCCGCCAGAAGACCTTTTCCGACGACCGGATATCGCGGATGCGCGCCAGCAGTTCTTCGAAATAGTTCCCGCCTCCGACCCGCTTCAGCCGTTCGTCGTCGAGCGCAAAGCCCTTGACGATGTATTCTCGCAGCCTCTGGGTCGCCCAGATTCGGAACTGCGTGCCCCGGTGCGACTTGACCCGGTAGCCGACCGAGATGATCACGTCGAGGCTGTAAAACCGGGTCTGGTAGTTCTTGCCATCACCAGCAGTTGTCAAGAATTCCTTGACTACTGACTTCTCGCTTAACTCCTTCTCAGCAAAGGTGTTTTTGATGTGCAGGCTGACGTTCTGCTTGGTTGTCTGGAACAACTCGGCCATCTGGTTTTGCGTCAACCACACCGTCTCGCCCGAGAAACGCACTTGCAAGCGGCTTTTGCCGTCCTCTGTCTGATAGAGAATTACCTCTGAATCGGTGCGAGGGTCGTCGCTCATGCTGCCACCTCCGCTTTTTCCCACAACTGTTTCCGAAGCCCGCCGTCGATTTCCTGGGCGCAGGCGAGAATGCGGGCCTGGACGGTTTTGTGTTCGGTGGGTGCGCGCACAGGCTTCTACTCCTTCAACGCCGTTTCCAAATCTGACAGGTCGAGATCGTGGACCCGAATCCGCGCTGTCATCAACTGGTGCAGCAGCGTACGGAACAGGGCGGTGAGGGTGGCGTGCTTGCGAGCTGTGACCGCGAGCTTCTGGTCAACTGCCTCCAAGACCCTTACCGACTCGCATTGTTCCTCCAAGGATGGCAATGCCACCCACACATCGCGAATCTTGCCCGGCGATGTGTGACGGACTTTGGAACCGCTCGCCGTCATGGAAATGCGTTTCCTCACCGCTGAAGTGTTGAACAGATAGTAAAGGAAATCATTGGATAACCGTTCTTCGTCTAAGTCATGAATCAAGCCGAGTCGCTGATTGTGAAGGTATCGCTCGCCCTCGGGGACGATCAGAGAACTTCCGAGCAGACCCTCCTTTTGCTCCGTCATGACAACGAGCAAAGCACCCTTCTGGAGCAGGTATCCGCGCGGAAACTCTCCAGTGTAAAATTTCGTCTTCTGGGCCTGATCGCGAAAGCCTCCTGACTCGAAGAAATGTCCCGGCGTGAGAAGAATATAACGGCCGGCTGGCTTGAAGAACTCACCGTCAAAAGCGAAACCGTGCTTGATCTGGAACAGGTCCCCTAACTTCACCACCTCCCAACTCTCCGGCATGGGGCCGATCTCGGTTTGTTTTTGGGGTTCGCCGCGGAGGCCCGCGGTGAAGAGCTGGTGCAGGAGCGCCTTTTTCAGTTCGGCGGTCAGAGCCAGCAGCCGCTCCTGCTGCTCTATCGCCCGCTGCACAACCCCCAACACTCCGGCGATCTTCCGCTGCTCGGGGAGGGGTGGAACTGGGACCGGTAGCTCGCAGAGCTTCGGCTGCGACAGGTTGGGAATCGTGGTGACGTTGCCGCGTCCGAAATAAACGCTGCCAATCTCAAACGCATACCAGAGCCAATAGAGCGCGAACTGAGAATCCGCAGCGCCTTTGTCCCTCAGACGGGCGCGGTGGAGATGGTTTTGGTAGTAGCAGCGAGGCAGTGCACCGTTCCAAATGGCGGTTCGCCCGATGTCACCGCCCTCGCACACAAGCAGGTCGCCGGGATGCAGAGCCAGCCGTTTTTCATCCGCTTCGGTGAAGTGCATCTCGTCGAGGTCCGTCAAGTCGAGTTCACCCCAATAGACATTCTTGGTGCGTAGGAAAGGACGCTGGTTTTCGCCGATGCGATTCGTCTTGGAGACTTGCTTCCCTTGCTGCACGGCAAAAAGGGAGTCGAACCGCTGGACTGGCCAGTCCACCGGAAGATCACCGAGTTCATTTGAGGCGACTTCGTGCATTTCAGACATGCAAAACCTTGAGGACGTTTTTCAGGGCCGCGTTTGTCTCGGCGCCTTCGGAGTCCAGCACGTCCAACTCCTCCACAATCTCCGCAATCGGCCGGTATTCGTCCGCTTCGCCCGTGTGAATGTAACGGCTGGGCGAGATGTTGAAATCGTTCTTGGCAATATCCTCGCGGCTGACGATGCGCGAATACTTCTCCACTTCCTTCCACGCGATGAAGGTGTCGGCGATGCGGCGGATGGCATCGTCGGAGATGTAGTTTTTCGGGTCGCCCTTGGTGAAGTCGCGGCTGGCGTTAAGCAGAAAGTGCTTTTCCTTTCGCTCCTTCGGTTTGGCCCGGTTAAGTATTAGGATGATGCCTGGGGCGGTGGTGTTGTAGAAAAGATTTTCCGGCAAGTAGATGACGCCCTCAATGAGGTCCTGCTCCACGAACCAGCGGCGCACGTCTTTTTCCTTGTTAGTGTTGGCATTGCCTGAGCCGCGCGAGGCTGCGCCGGTGTCGAGCACCACGGCGGCGCGACCCTCCGGCTTGAGGCTGGC
>CAZOLJ010000037.1:0-44523 GCA_964580575.1 uncultured Desulfobacteraceae bacterium | reverse complement strand
TTAACCCCACGCCAAAGCCACAAGCCTCTCTTCATTCGCGACATGCGGTAAGAGAGCCAAGAAGTGGACGCGAGAAAAGCACAGGATTAACCCTAAAATGCTAATGCTCTTGTGGGGGATTTAGGATGTCGGCAACCTTAACCAGAGGATTCTTTCATTCCTGTCTTCTTGAATAAGCAATCAACTCCTCCCTTGAGATCTCCTCGGGCGGCACCAAACGGTAATGCTTTTCAGCCGTTACAACAATCTCTTCTTCCGACTGTTCAAATTCAAAAAGGGCGATGAGGTTATCGGCCATGAATTGCGCGGCAATGGGGCGGCATTGGAGGTCAGGGAATTTGGCGGCGCACATCGCCATATCCTGCTCGATTTGGACGATGCCGAGTCTGTCAGAACCCCCTTTTGCTTGTACCGGGATGATGTAATGGGCTCCGCGCTTATCCAGGGCAATGTAGATTTCGTCGGTCTCTATCTGCCCCATCCCTTTCACTTGGGTGCGGAGGTGGTTTTGAAGCGAGTAGCATGTCAACCCTGTGAAGATGTCGATGAGGCGATTGTACCTCAGCTTAGCGAGAAGGGCTTGCTCATCCGACAAGGCATAAGACTCGATCACCCCTGGGGTTGAATCAGGAACCTTCGTTTCTGCCAGTTGCCGAGACGCTTCAATCGTAGAGAACCGGAGGGCAACGAATTTGTATTGGGCAGCACCCGCCGGCCGAATAACCCACTGGGTCCCACGTGGTGCCTTTGAGACTACTGATTCGGGCAGTTCTGTTCTGTAACGGAATGTGTATATAAGGTCGCCCAAGTTCTTGGGTATCTCGATACCGGTCTGCTTCTCCACATCAAGGATTTCATCTCGAGAAAACTCAACGGTAGTCGCCCCCTTTTTGTAATGCCTCAAAAACACCTTCTCGATAATCTGGGCATACCGATTCTTCTTGGCCATTTCCGCTCCTTTTCTTCAGCCCGGCCATCTCAGGATGACAACTTCCTCCCGAAGCATTTCGCCAGTAGCCGTCGCGAACCTCTTCCTGAAAAGATCCACACGTTGCAGTTCATAGCCCAACCCTTGAGCGATTTCGGCCAGCAACTCGCCGGTCCTTATCATCACGCGCAGGTAGGAAGCCTGGTCCCCCACAACATAAGCCAGTCGCGCATCCGGTTTCAGAACGCTTTTTAGTTCTTCGAGGTGCCGCGCCATTCCACCAAAATAGAGTTTGGTCACGCGGGGATAAAGCCTTTCAAAGCCGGAGGTCTTACCAAGCTCAATTCTTCTCTTCTCGATTTGATTTGCTATGGTCGATATTTTTTCATTCTCCGCGACCCAAAGGTGGTCGGTATCCTCTTTATAAACGCCGCGAGTGTTGGATCGAACAAAGGACTTCTTGAATCTCTGCAAATCCCGCTTGCTGGTCACGAAGCCAAGAAGAACCGATTCAAGTCTTGTTGTGCGAGTGTAGTCTTTTTCGTTCGGATAGGGTGGCGAGGTAATAACAGCGTCAACCGTGCCGCTTCGCAGAACGGAGGAGAGTTGCCTAGAGTCTTCCAGATAGACGGTCGAGGGCGCATAGGCCTTCTTGTTCACTGCTCTCAAATCCAGGGCAAAGCGTTCGACTTCCCTCAGCCAGTTTGAGATAACCGGGGCATCCGCTTTGATGTGTCCCACACCGACCTCAGGACCAAATCTAAGATTGCTTACTCTATTGACAAGAGCGCTTGCGAGCGCGAGCCTGAGATGATCGTAGCCATGTTCATTAGACACTCGTTCAAGCTGCTCGCAAAGGACAAGGATTTTGTGAAGCGGTAAAGGGCTGATGGAGTTTTTGAGTAGAAGCCTTTCCGACTCAGGCGGCAGAGTTCTCAACCGAGTAGTATCCGACGCTGAAGTCATCTTTTCGTCGTCTATCCCTTCCGCAAGGAGGATACTCAAAGTCCTTTCGGAAATCCTCTGCGCAACATCGAGCATCTTGTCAGGGTCGACTCCCCATGATGTCTTGACGAAACTTGCAAACCTGGGAAATGGATTTGCCTCAATGCCGGCGCTTGGAATCCCATTCAGTTTGCATTCCACCAGCGTTGTCCCTGTGCCGCAAAAGGGGTCCAGCACGACCGAGTCGCTGTTGACAGCGAACTCATTCAGATAGCTCCTGACTAAATGCGGAGGGAAAGAGAGGACGAACCTATACCAGTCATGCACCAACCGATCCTGCTCGGCCAGTTTGTTGTTGATTGAAGAATGGTTATCGCTCACCCTGGGTTTGAAGTCGGGGCCAAAATCGAGGGAAGTCTGTGTGGAGGAAACGGATTTCACGGTGCTTTCCACTTTTCCAACAAAGAGGGCCTAGGCGGAATCTTCATGAAAGGAAGGATAGGGGATCTGTGAACCTGTGTCAATCGCAAACCCCAGGCCAAAAGCGTCCGGCGGACGAAAGGCCTTGACATGGAGAGATAAAGGTGGAAAATGTCAGTAAAGAATCAAGGATCCAAGAAGGATCTTGTGTTGGTAGGGCCGGGCGGCGGCGAATAAAGACGCATGCCCAAAGCCCGGCAGTTAAGGAATAAAACAGGCCACGAAGGTCATTTTCCCGAGGAAAGCGGGAGACCTTGTGGCTTTTTGTTTTTAAGGCTCCCCGCTGAGTAATCGGCGGGCAGCCGTCTGCGGTCTGCCGTCGTCGGTCCTCGGTCGTTTTTCAGCGGTCTGCGGTCGTCCGCCGGTGGTCAGTTTTTGAGGTAATCCCATGGAGGTTTTCGCTATGAAGAAAAGGCTGCATATCCTAGCTTTGCTTGTCATTTCCGCTTTGCTTTTGCTTGAAGCACCTCAACCGGCTCAAGCGCAGGTCCAGGAAATCCGGATCGGGGACAGCAAGGGCGACTGGGGTTATCCCAACCCCTACCGACATTATCCCCGTGGCCCCGGCTACATCCGCATGAGCTGGGTCTTTGACACCCTTGTCTGGAAGGACCGGGAAGGATATGTGCCGGCTCTGGCCGACTCTTGGTCCTATGACCCGGCCAAGATGGCTTTTACCTTCAATCTCAATCCCAAGGCCAACTGGCATGATGGTCAATCGGTGACAGCTCAGGACGTGGCTTTCACGATCGAATATTTCAAGAAACACCCCTACAGTTGGATCAGCGTCGATGACGTGAGCAGAACCGAAGTCCAGGATCCCCATAAGGTGGTCATTTACCTTTCAAAGCCTTACTCTCCCTTTATCTCCGACATCGGCAGCACCATGCCGATCATGCCACGGCACATTTGGCATTCGGTGGAAAATCCGCAAGCCTACGATGACCCCAAGGTTTTTGTTGGGAGCGGGCCTTACCGGTTTGTGGACTTCAACAAGGCCCAGGGAACCTACCTTTACGAGGCCTTTGGCGATTACTACAGGGGGAAGCCCAAGGCTGACCGGCTCATCTACGTCCGGTCAGGACAACCCCTGATCTCCCTGAGCAACCGCCAGGTCGACCTGGCCAGCATCCAGCCGGAAATGGCCGAACCTCTGAAGCAGAAGGGACTGATGGTGATCAAGGACGAGAGGGGATGGAACAAGAAGCTGATGATCAATCACAAGAAAGCGCCTTACAGCGACAGGCGTTTCCGCCACGCCCTGGCCTTCGCCATAAACCAGCAGGAGATTATCGACAAATCCCACCGCGGATTCGCCATGCCGGCTTCTTACGGGCTTCTTTCCCCGGACCATGATATGTACAATCCCGACACCCCTTCCTATGCCTTCAGCCCAGAAAAGGCCCGTGCACTCCTGGAGACCATGGGGTATCAGAAGGGGGCTGACGGGTATTTTCAGAAGGCAGGACAGCCTCTGAAGATCGAACTCCTTTCGTCCAACATCACCGTGGCCGGCCAGAGTGTGGCGGATCGCGACGGCGAGGTCATCAAGAAGCAGCTGGAACAGGTAGGGATCAGGGTGGACCTGGTGAATCTGGAGCAGACGACCACAGACAGCAAGGTGAAGACCTCGAGTTTTGATCTTGCCGTGTCAGGCCACGGCGGCGTATCCGGGGATGCCAGGATACTGAACGAGATGATCTTGTCCAAGTACGGTGCCGGATCGGTGAACAGCGCTCGCTACGATGACGACGCGGAATTAACCGCCCTCCTTGAAGAGCAGATGGTAGAAATGGACGAGGGAAAAAGAAAAAAGATTGTTTACAAGATCCAGGAGGTTTATGCCCGGGTACTCCCTGCCATTTCCCTCTATTATCCGGATTCCATGTCCGCCTACAGCGCGGAAAAAGGGATTGTTTGGTATTACACCAAAGGGGGGATCAGCAAGGGCATCCCGATTCCCCAGAACAAGATGTCGCTGATAAGAAAGAGTGACAAGTGACGAGTGACAAGTGACGAGTGACAAGTGACGAGTGACTACTTTCCAGTGCCCATTTCCTTCCCCCTCCCCTAGCCCCTCCCACCGGGGGAGGGGAATGGTGAGCGATACTGCAAAGAATCCTCCCCCTAGACGGGGGAGGACAGGTGGGGGTGGTAAGCTGAATCTTTTTTAGAAACCCTTGAGACATGGCAATAGCTACGAGCGAAAAGTGTGGAGTCGGATCGACCGGAGCGTTCATGATAGGAAATCTGAAAAGCCTGCACCGCGGGCACTACACCGTTGCATACCTCCTTGCGGCTTTGGTCATGATTTACGTGAGCTACAGCCTGCCCCGGTGGCTGCCCGGCGATTTTGTCACAGCCATGTATTCCAGCTCCCATGTGACCCTGAACGCGGAACAGGAAGCGGGGTTGAGATCCTTTTACACGCAGCGGCAGGGCTTCGGCCAATACCTGGTTGATTTCTTCACCCTCCAGTGGGGCTATTCCTACGCCTTCCTGACGCCCATATCCAAGCTGATCGGCGAGGCTTTGCCTTGGAGTCTTCTGCTCCTGGGCACCGCCCATCTTCTCTCCATGGCCTTCGGATTCCTGGCCGGCGTGGAGACGGCTTGGCGCCGTGGTGGAGTGATCGAGAAAGCGGGGGTCGGGTCCATGACCATCCTGGAAGGCATCCCTGAGATAGGGAGCGGCGTGATCCTGCTCCTGCTTTTCGCGCTTCATTTGGGCTGGCTTCCGGCCGCAGGCGGTGAAACGGCCTATGTCAGTCATTCTGCGGGGCAGCGGATTATGGACGTGGTGCGTCACCTCGCTCTCCCCTTGTCCACTCTTTTCCTGGCCTACTTGCCTGGAAATTTTCTGCTCACCCGGGGGAGCATGGTCATGGTGCTCAAAGAGCAATTCATTGAGACCGCTCGGGCAAAGGGTCTCCCGCCGCTGCGCATCCGCTATGCCCACGCGGCCAGGAACGCGCTTCTGCCCATGGTCACCCGGTTCGGTCTTCGCATCGCCTTCATGCTCACCGGAGCTCTGGTAGTGGAAACCATCTACGCCTACCCGGGGCTGGGAACTCTGTTGTTCAACGCAATTGCCATGCGAGATCTACCCTTGATCCAGGGCATCGTGCTCTTTTCCTCGCTCCTGGTTTTATTCGTCAACCTGGCCTTGGACTTCCTCTACGGATGGATCGACCCGAGGGTGACCTATGCATCTTGACGTGCGAAGAGAGCTTGCGAAAGATCCCTGGTTTGTGACCGGTGCGGGGCTTGCTTTGGTTCTCGCGATCATGGTGCTGGCCGGTCCATGGCTCGCCATGCACGATCCTCATGACATGAGCTTCCGGCCCCTGGCTCCGCCCTCCTCTGAACACTGGCTGGGAGTCAACGACGGCGGCATGGACATTTTCTCCGAACTACTCTACGGCATCAGGAATACGGTGTTGTTCGGTTTGCTGACCGGGGTGGCGGCCCTGGTGGTCGGCGTGGCCATCGGCCTGGGTTGCGCCTGGTTCAGCGGTTGGATTGACCACTTCCTGATGCGGCTTGCCGATATTCTGTTGGCTGTTCCCGCGGTCATGATCCTGATCCTGGTGGCCGCCTTTTTCCGGCCCTCACCCTTGACCCTGGGCCTGATCCTGGCCGCCCTGTCCTGGCCGACCACGGCAAAGGCCATTCGCGCCCAAGCCCTGGTGGTGAAGAAAGGCCTTCACGTCCAGGCCGCCCGGCAAATGGGAGCTTCCGGCGCATACGTCATTTGGCGGCACCTGATGCCGGAGCTTTTTCCTCTTTACCTGATCGGTTTTACCACAAAGGCAAGGATGGCCATGTTCATGGAGGCGTCCCTGAGTTTTCTGGGCCTGTTTGATCCCAGCCGCAAGTCTCTGGGCATGATGATCAGCTATGCCCTGAAGTATTATTACCTCGACATCTGGTGGAACTGGCTGATTCCACCGATCCTGTGCTTGACCCTTTTGATCATGACGGTTACTTTCTTGGCGATTAGCCTTGAAAAGGTCTTTGATCCGAGGTTGAAGGAAGCGTGGTGAAAATCGCAATCGACAAACTGAGTGTCACCTACCGGACAAAGGACCATGCGCTGATCGCCTTGGACCAGGTTTGTTTGAACTTGGTCCCCGGCCGAATCACAGCCCTGGTGGGGGAGTCCGGGTCCGGCAAGACCACGCTCGGGAAATCGCTGATGGGGCTTCTGCCTGGCTATGCTGAAGTCAAGGGCAGCGCCAAGCTGGATGGACAGGAGATTGTGGGGGCAAGCGAAAACAGCTTGAACAGAATCCGCTGGGCCCACATTGCCATGCTCTTTCAGAACGGGGCGGCAAACCTGAACCCGGTCCATCGGATCGTTGACCAGGTGGCTGAACCCCTGATCCGGCACAGCGGCGCAAACAAAAAGGAAGCGGAATTGAAGGCTCGGGAGAGGCTGGGACGACTGGGCATCCCCGCTTCCCAAGCCGGGCGTTTTCCCCATGAAGTGAGCGGAGGCGAGATCCAGCGGGCTTTGCTGGCCATGGCCCTGATCATGGATCCCGAGGCCTTGATTCTGGACGAACCCACGGCCGGCCTCGATGTGATGACCAAGTCTTTTGTGAGCCGCATCATCTTGGAAACCCGAGATCAGGGTAAGGCCCTGCTCCTCATCACCCATGATCTTGACCTGGCCAAGAGCTTGGCGGATGAGCTGGTCATGCTCTATCTGGGCCAGGTCATGGAGACTCTGCCGGCCAGGGATCTCCTCATGAACCCCCTTCACCCTTATACCCTGGCTCTCGGTCGCTCTTACCCCAGCCTGGAGATCCATCGCGATTTGGGGGGCATCCGGGGGGACGCCTTCTACCGCGTGATCCACCGGCACTCCGAAAACAACGGAGCCCTTCGTCCACACTCCCATGTGATCGGTGCGGGAGCATCTCATGCAGACGGCCACTCGCCTCCCAAGGGGTGTCTTTTTCAGCCCCGGTGCACGCAGGCTCTGCCGGAATGCGCCGAGAAGGCTGTGGACCTCACGGAGGCAGGGACGCATCAGGTTCGCTGTCTCCGCGGAGGCATCGCCACTCAACTTGAACTGGAGCAGGTCAGCAAGCGCTACGGCGACATAACGGCTCTCGGCCCGACGAGTCTCACTCTTCGCGCAGGGGAGATCTTCTGCCTCGTGGGTGAAACCGGATCCGGCAAAACAACCCTCGCCATGATTGCGGCCGGCGTTCTTCAGCCTGATCAGGGACACCGCGTCTTTGAGGGCAGGGACATGGACCAGTGGATCAAGGGAGAATACCGGTCTTTGGCCAGGAAAATCGGCGTGGTCTATCAGAATCCGGCTGAAGCGGTGAGCCATCGCCTTTCGGTATTTGACATTGTGGCCGAGCCCCTCAAGATCCAGGAGCCACTGCGTGACAATGAGGCAATTCGAAAGCGGGTTCTCCAGGCCCTTTCGGACGTTCATTTGTCCACGGAGCCTGATTTTCTTGGACGCTACGCCCATGAACTCAACATGGGCGCCTTGCAGCGCCTCTGCATTGCCCGGGCGCTTGTGTCACAGCCCTCCCTGGTGGTGGCCGATGAACCCACCAGTTCGCTGGACCCGAGCGTGCAGGCCAAGGTGCTCAAGATGATGCTGGATTTACAGATCGAAAAAGGCCTCACCATGCTCTTCATCACCCACGACCTGGGTGTGGCTCGAAAGATCAGTGACCGCATCGGCGTGATGCTGGCAGGACATCTGGTCGAGATGGGACCGACCGTTCAGATCATGGGCCGTTCTGCGCATCCCTATACCAGGCTCTTGATTGCGAGCGCTGGGGGTGGGATCGCTGCGGCTTCTTTCGGACCGGGAGGATCCAATCACAAGGGTTGCCCCTTTTCTGCACGTTGTGATCGGGTGCAGGAACGTTGCTCCACGGTCTTCCCGAAGCAGGTAAGATTGCAAGAGGGACGGCATCGGGTTTGGTGCCATTCCCCATTGAAATGAATAAATGGTCGAGTCCTCCCAAAACGAAAGCTCCGCGCCCACGCGTGCGACAATTACTTTCCCCTCCCCTGGCGGGAGGGGATTAAGGGGAGGGGGAGACAATGAAACACAAAACTGAATCGGATATAGGAGGAACAGATCATGAGTGCGGATCGAATAGACGAACAGCAACTTAAGGATACTATGAGCTTCCACGGCCACTGGTGCCCGGGCTTGGCCATAGGAATCCGGGCTGCGGAGTGGGCCTTGAAGGAGATGGGGAAATCTCCTGATGAGGAGATCGTGGCCGTGGTGGAAACCGACATGTGCGGCGTGGACGCCATCCAGTACCTGACCGGCTGCACCTTCGGCAAGGGCAACCTGATCCACAAGGACTTGGGCAAGAACGCTTTCACCTTCTACCGGCGCAGAGACGGCAAGGCCGTGCGCCTGGTTCTTCGCCCGACCATCTACGGAGATACCGGACCGTTGATGAGAAAGCTGCACCACAAGATGCAGGCCGAGGGCTTGAGCGAAGAAGAAGAAAAAACCTGGAAGGAAGCAAGGGCCGCGGTTTCAAAGCGGATCATGGACTCGGACATGGCGGATGTTTTCGATTTCAAGGCGCCGGAGAGCCAGGTGCCGAAAAAGGCCCGCATCCTGGCGAGCCTGACCTGCGAGAGCTGCGGTGAACCGGTGATGGAGACGCGGACCCGGCGTTTCAACGACCAAGTGTTGTGCATTCCCTGTTTTGACGCCGTCGAAAAACGTTAGCAAAAAAACAACTTTCTCTTTGCGTCCTTTGCGTCCTGCGGTGAAATAACATGCAATGACAGGCAAGAAGCCGGTCCCATATTCATTCCTATTCGACCTGGGCAAAAGAAGGCCCTTTCATGAAGAAAGGAGAAGGCTCAGGACTGGAAGTGCGATTGGGAGGATACTCATGAAAAGATTGCTGGGTCTGGTTTTTGTTTTTTCAGCTTTGGGGCTTCTTTCTTTTTCGTCTGGTCATGCCGCGCAGGTTTCGCCTGAATTGGGCAAGGCTCAAGAAGCGCTGGCCAGAGCCATGTCGGAAATCGGTCTTCCGAAAGGCGACCGCAACTTGCTCGTGTTGACTAACGCCGGTTACGGTCAGATCGCCGATCAGAGCACTGAAGCTCTTATTGACATGGCCCAACAAATCACGGGGTGCAGCGTGGGATCACGATCTCTGCTCACTTTGCATACTTCGCTCCAAGAACCACTGTGGTGTTCGATTTACAGGAAGGACACAGGGAAGCTGGTGTTTTCTAAATGGACCGGTGCAGGCTTCGAACAACAGGTGATCGATGCCGACCCGGCCGAAATCCTGGCGCCTGAAGGCTGGAAAGCGGCATCGTCAGGCTTGATCGGTCAGAAGGCTTTCTCTGTGATCAGCATCTGCCTGACTTGGGCCGTAGAACCTCCGTGGACCCTGCTTCTCGCGGCCACCTTTCACGACCATTTCTGTCCCGGCGTGAATTCCGGCTATGTTGCCGGGCAGTACCTCATGGAGAAGATGCCTCTGGGACCCGGCGAGCAATACATGTTCGTCATCGCTCCCGGCAAATGCGCAGCCGACGCCCTCCAGGTGATGTTCAACACCACGGCAGGGAAGTCCTCGGGGTATGCTATGGCCATCGGGGATGAGGCCCTGGCCAAGTACTCCAGCGGCAAAGTTCAGCCCTCCATCATCGCCATGCGGGTCAACAGGAAAACCGACACGTGCAAAGGCGTGGCGCTCGGGTTTGATTGGGACAAAGCCTATGCGGACACAGGGGTTAAGGCTGAGGACATGGCGACCCAGGGCGGGCCTGGCAATCCCATGTTCTGGATCGCCAGAGTGAAGATGTCGCGGGAACTGGCACGAATGCAAAAGCAGAAGCTTCTGACTTACATTTCCGAACTCAAGCAGTTCTCCGGAAAAGCAAGCTTGGCTGACAAGGTGGCGGGAGGCGATCCTTACGCCTTGGTTTGGAACCAGTGAGACGGACAGGCCCTCCGAGGTGATCCGGCAGGACCCCTCGGAGGGCATAGGAAACGGGCAAACCATCCATGAAGCGTCTTTGTGTTGTCGACGGCCAAGGCGGCGGAATCGGGGCGGCCATCATCAGGGCCCTGAAAAGTAGATACGGCGAGTCCATAGAGATATGGGCACTGGGCACCAACGCGGTTGCAACCTCTCAGATGCTGAAGGCAGGAGCAAACCGGGGCGCTACAGGAGAGAATCCCGTGGTCCGCGCCATGGAACTGGTGGACGTGATCCTGGGGCCTGTGACCATTACCTGGCCGAATGCCATGATGGGAGAAGTCACTCCCCGCATGGCTGAAGCCATCAGCTCAAGCGCTGCGGTGAAGATTCTCATTCCATTGCACCATGAAAATATGGTCCTCGTCGGATCGAGCAGGGAGCCCCTTCCGCACCTGATCGAGACGATGATCAACGAACAAATAAAGGAGGTGTTGAGAAATGTGTGAAGCGAATGCATTTTTTTTCAAGGACGGCCAAGAGGAACTTGTGCTTGAATCCGTGGACGAGATTACCCCAGAAGGGGACAAGGAGTTCCGCCTGGTCAACATCTTTGGAGAGCAGAAGATCATCAGGGCGAAACTCAAGAGCATGAACCTGGTCAATCACAAGATCTTATTTGAAGAATAGACGGAGGTATGGTAGCAGAGTAGGCCTTATCGGCAGAAGACTCCCTGAGCCCACAGCCAGGAATAACCGGAGCCATCGTTAAAAGGCAATAAATCTCCTTTTCCTGCAGCGATCTTTTTGCTTTGTCTGAGTTTGCTCCCTTCCGCGAGTGTCACCTCAGGAGCGGCCCAGGACAAACCGGGGGAATTCCAGAAATACGCATCTGAGCTGAAAGGGCATTCCGAAAACCTTGGATGGAAGGACCTGGATATTGAAAAACTGGATTGGGAGTATCATCGAAAAACCCGTGGTAATCGGCCGCTCATGTTCACTGCATTTGGAAAAAGCTCCGGAAAGGTTGTGCTTTTTTTAGGCGGCGTACACGGTGACGAAAGCCCTTCCGTCTACATCCTTTTCAGACTTGCGCAGTTTCTGAAGAAAAATCCGGAACTCTATTCGAACAAAACGATTGTGATCGCGCCTCTTGTCAATCCCGATGGTTTCCTTGCAAGGCCTCAGAGAAGAACAAACAGCGCGGGAGTGGACATCAACCGGAATTTCCCGACCAAAGACTGGATGCGGAGCAGTAAAGATAGATACTATTCCGGACCGCAGGCGAACAGTGAGAGCGAGACGAAGTTCCAGATTGCCCTGGTGAACCGGTTCAAGCCCAGTCACATCATCAGCGTTCATTCGCCGCTTGCGTGCAACGATTACGATGGTCCGTCCTCAGCTCTTGACTCGCTTGTGATTTGGCTTAAAAAAGTCAGCAAAGAGAACGGCCTGCCTTTCCGGAGGTATCAGGTCTTTCCGGGCTCGCTTGGCAATTACGCAGGAATGGAGAGGCGAATCCATACCCTCACCCTGGAGTTGCCTTCGTCCGAGCCTTTAAAGGGGCCTGAGTATTTTGATCAGTTCAAGCGCATGTTTCTGGACATCCTGGATTTGAATCCATAAGACATCCTCTCTGCCCCATGACCATTCCCATAACGAGGCCAGGATGAGCAGTCCAAAGGGGCTAACCTGATGAGCAAACCTAAGAACGCTTTTGAGATTTTTCGTTTTCTGGACAAGTCGAACTGCGGAGAGTGCGGGGAGAAGACCTGCCTTGCCTTTGCCGGGGCGGTCTTCCTGGGTCAGAAGAAGTTCCTCGAGTGCCCCAAGCCGAGCCCGGAGGTCCTTGAGAGGTTCACGGAGGAACCCGACAAGAACAGCCCGCAAGAACCACGTCCCGAGGATCGTCTTGAGAAGCTGAAGTCGGAGATCACCCGCATCGATTTGTCTAAGGCGGCTGAACGAGTGGGGGCTGTTCTCAATGGCAAGAAGCTGACCCTCAAGGTGCTCGGGAAGAATTTCAGCGTCGATACTGATGGAAATCTCTATGCTGAAATTCATATCAACCCATGGGTTTCTGCTCCCTTTCTCAGCTACATCCTCTACGGGCAAGGGCTGCCGCCAGCCGGGAAGTGGGTCCCCTACCGTGAGTTAAGAGGAGGTCGTGATGGGTATCCCTTGTTCCAAAAGCGCTGTGAAGAGCCCACGAAAAGAGTAGCAGACGTCTACACGCCGCTCTTTGATGACATCGTTCATGTTTTCGGGGGAAAGCAGGTAGACAAGCAATTTGAATCCGATATCTCTGTGGTTCTGTATCCCTTGCCCAAAGTACCGGTCATGATCTGCTATTGGCTTCCGGAAGACGGCATGGATTCCAGCCTTCACATCTTCTTCGACGAAACAGCCGATCGAAACCTGGACATTGGTTCTGTTTTCACGTTGGGAACCGGGCTGGCACAGATGTTCACGAAGATCGGCTTGAGGCACGGTTTTGATGCGAAGACCTAGAAACACGAACATGGTTAACTCCTCAAACTCCGGAGACAATGGAATGGAAACGGATCCTGGAAACTGGCCGCCGATGGAACTCAGGCCCGTGGGCCTGGTGCGAAGCCAAATCAAGACACCCATGTTGCACGCCGGCGAAGCCGGTATCGAGCTTAAAGAGCGATTGGAAAAGGCCCGTGAGAATCATCAAAAGGTCATCGATTCCATTTGTGAGTTGGTCATCTTTCCTGAATGGGAGGAACTGCTTGAAGGCATCGAGGGCTTTTCCCACATCCTCGTTCTATACTGGCCCCACTTGATTGACCCGGAGCGAAGGAACCTCAAGAAAGTGCATCCCATGGGCCGGAAGGATTTGCCCATACAAGGCATTTTTGCAACTTGCAGCCCGGCCCGGCCCAATCCTGTTTTGGTTTCGGTCGTGCCTCTTCTGGGGCGAAGCGGAAACATCCTTAAAGTGAAGGGCCTGGATGCCGTGGACGGCAGTCCTATTTTAGACATCAAGCCCTATGTCCAACCTCATTGCGGGGTGAATCAGCCAACGGTTCCAGAATGGATGGAACAAATCCACAAAGAACTGGGGGTAGACATCTTTTGAACTCAAGCAACAGGTGATCACAGGCGATGCAATACGCTGTGGGATTGGGCTTTTTCTTTTCCCTCGTTAGGAAAAGGGGCAGCCTCCTCACTGCTGGTCCGTCCATGATTTGTGTTGACTCCTCACCCGTGTTTTCTTAGGATTGGATTTGCTTAGACCCTCGTTGTGAGCTTAATGAGGAATTCGAATTGGAAGGTGACACGCCTGACACGGCGGTCATGCAGAGAGCCATGCATGTGAAGCCCGTTGACATGAATGAAGGGATTATTCGATTCTTCCGAAAGCGCCCGGAAGTTGTTGCGGTCTACCTGTTTGGATCACGGGCACAGGGGCGAGCAAAGGAGATAAGCGACGTCGACTTGGCGATTCTTCTTGACCCTGAGGCAGCGGTCGATTCATCCAAACTCAAGAGAGAGCTTTTGATTAGCCTTTCCAGAATCCTCAGGAAAGAGATACACCTTGTCATTCTGAACCTTGCCGGAGAAATGCTCACAGCCCAGATCTTTCAATACGGAAGATGTTTGTACAACGCAAACCCACATACTCTCTCCCGTTTCAGGACCACGCAGTTCTCAAGAATAGCGGACTTCAATTACCTCAGAAAGATCATGGAAAAGGGGTTTACCCGCAAAATCATGGAAGGTGCCCTTTGATAGACAAAGATATTCTATTGAGCAAAGCCGACAGGGTGCATCGTCACGTGAAACGGGTCAAGGAGAAAAGGCCGGCTACCCTGCAGGAATTTCTCTCCTCTTTGGACCTCCAGGAAATAATCCTGTTCAACCTTCAGATGGCTATTCAGTTTTGCATCGACATAGCATCGCACATCATCAGCGACGAGGGGTTGGGCCTGCCCGGCAGCACGAACGAGATGCTCTACACGCTTCAGGAAAACGGCTATATCCCTGAAGATGTGGCGGACAAGATGGTGGCGGCAGTCGGGTTCAGGAACCTTGTGGTTCATGAATACACCAGGGTGGACCTGGAAGAGGTCTACAGGATATCTCAAGAAAATGTCGATGACCTCATCGAGTTCCTGCAGCCTCTCCTCAGGCGAGCTGGCCTGGCGCGGGCGGAAGAGGCAGATGGGCAGATTTGAGCATTGCGCCTCCCCGCCTTTGCCTTCAGGCTGACGGCCCAAGTCACGCTCCGACAGGACAAACTCAATACCAAGCTCACCGAGCACGCCATACCCTTTGACCTCTCCTTCAACCTACCTCTTATCCCACCAGGAAATGCTCTGCTCCAGGGGGTCGTAGTATTTCATTACCGTGCAGCCATCCTGGGGCTTTTCACCGCCGGATGAATGCTCTGGGCCTCACCTCTGGAACAGGGGAGGGAAGAGGTAGGGGTCCTCGTCGGATCGAGCAGGGAGCACCTTCCGCACCTGATCGAGACGATGATCAATGACCACATAAAGGAGGTACTGAGAAATGTGTGAAGCGAATGCATTTTTCTTCAAAGACGGCCAAGAGGAACTTGTGCTTGAATCTGTGGACGAGATTACCCCGGAAGGGGACAAGGAGTTCCGCCTGGTCAACATCTTCGGAGAGCAGAAGATCCTCAAGGGGAAACTCAAAAAGATGAACCTGGTCAATCACAAGATCCTGTTTGAAGAGTCATGATGGGCGCTTTCCCCCTGCGGATTTTTTCTCCCGGTAACACTACGTCAGTTCAAAAACAATGGTCAGTTCGAGAGGGATGTCCCCTTTAAACAAGTGACGCGGGGGCGCGGGGAAAGGCGCAGCGCTCCGCACGGCCTGGAGAGCCGCTTCGTCAAGCGCCTTTGTGTTGGAGGTCTTCCGAACACTGAGCGAGCGCAGCTCCCCGTCCTGGGTAATGGTGAAACGAACGACCACTCGCCCCTCTCTGAAGGTCGCCCTGGCCTGGGCGGGATACTGTTTGTGCTTCTCGATCCTCATCCGCACCATTTCGAGATAGGCGTTCGACGTATCAAAGTCACCTGCAGGCATAGACCCGGCGGATCTGAACTCGAGGCCGGCGATGGAAGCTGCGGGCACCTGAGGCAAGGAGGCCACGTCGATCTTCTCCATAAGCCGCTCGGGGAGCACCGATTCGGCAGGCTCGATCTTCATCGGTTTCGGGAAAGGCACGGGAGGCGTTTCCACGACCTTCCTTGAAGGATCCAAAGGTTCGACTCGCTGCTTCGGCCTCGGCCTCGGCCGAGGGATATTCCGCTCCACCGGTTTCAATACATCCTCGAGGGTCAGTTCAATGACCGTCAGAGCGCGGGATCTGTGAATCCCTGCGATGTGGAGGAAGACCACCCCGTGAATTCCCAAGGAAAGAATCAGGATCCCGAGAAAAAGCTTGTTCGGGCCTTTCTTCGGCGTCATGCATGACTCCGCGCGATGATCAAAACTCTTTTTCCGTGGCCAGGCTCAACCGCCCTGCCCCGGCCACCTTGGCGATATCCATCACCTTTACAGCATGGTTCAGGATCACCGACCGGTCGGCTCGGACCACCACGAGCCTGTCCCCGTCCGTGCCGATCATCTCCCTGAGACGGTCCAGGAGTTCGTTGAGGGGCACTTCGCGCTCCCTCAGATAGGCGCGGCCCTGCTCGTCCACGTACACCGTGATGACCTCTTCTGTCTGCGGGGACGAGGCTTTTGCCTGGGGCAGCTTGATCTTGATCCCCTCATCCACCAGGAAATTGGTGGTGAGCAGAAAATAGATCAGAAGGAGAAACACGATGTCGATCAAAGACGTGAGAGGCGCCTGCACCTGGATTCCTTGTCTCCTTTTTCTGTGAACCAGCATGGAAGCTTCTCCTTCAGCCTTGTCTGCGCAGGGCTTTGATAAAGGCCACAGTGCCGTCCTGGAGCTGGGCCTCGTAATACTCGATCCGGTGAGTGAGATAGCTGTAGGCCACCATCGTGGGCAGGGCCACGGCAAGTCCGGCGGCTGTGGTGAGCATGGCCTCCCAGATGCCCCCCGCCAGCACGGCGGCATTGACCTTACCGCCCATCTGCTCGATCACCATGAAGGCCTTGATCATGCCGAGAACGGTCCCCAACAAACCGAGGAGAGGAGCGATGTTCCCGATGGTCGCCAAAGCGTGCATGTAGCGGGAGAGGTCTCTCACTTCTTCCTCTGTGGCATTGACCAGGACCGTCTCCAGGGTCTCCCGATCCTGATCCTTGGCGGTCATGCCTTGGGCCAGGATACGGCCCATGGGGGTATTCGTAGCAAGAGCCAGTTCATAGGCCTGGTGCGCTTTGCCATCCTTCAGATGCCGCACCATCTTATCGACAAACCCGTCGCCCCGCACCCTGAGCCTGGCGAATCGGATCATCCTCTCAAGGAAAATGGCGAGGGCAATGACTGAGCACAAAAGGATAAAGGGCATGAGCACGCCCCCCTTGGCCATTAGAGCCGAAAGACTTGCTATCATCGTTTGTTTTCCTCCACTTTATCGGGAACACCATCCCGGTTGAAATCTCTGGATCGTTTCAGCAGGGTCTCGGACCGGTCGTATTCCTCCCAGAGGTCCGGTTTTCCATCCCCGTCCGTGTCTTCTTCAAGGCGAATCAGTCTGCCCTTCTCATAATAGAGCCACATGTCCGGACGGTTATCCCCATCTTTGTCTCTCTCGGCCCGGAAAGCCTCTCCCTCTTCGTTGTAGAACCAGGCGATGTCGAGGTGATCCGTGGATTCAAACCGCTCATCGCTTCTTGTCAGGTTGCCTCTCGAATCGTGGTGCTCCCTGAGGTCGATCTTTCCATCGCCGTTTTCATCCACCTCTTTCAAGCGCAGGACTTTGCCCTGATAAAAGTAGCGCGCCTGGGGCTTACCGGTTCCCAGCCGGTCCACTTCCATGACAGCGGACCAGGGAGGTCTGTCAAACCACTGGCTCAGCTCAAAGCGACCGTCCCCGTCTTCGTCTTTCATGAGTTTGACTCTTTCGCCGCCTCGGTAAAACACCTTGAGATCCACCTTCCCCCGGTGTTTCTCGTCCTTCTCCACTCGGGCCAGGGTTCCTTTTTCATAAAATTCCCAGGTGTCGGTTTTTCCGTCCAAGTTCGTGTCGCTTTCCGCGCGCTCCTTTTCCCCCTGGGCATCGAAGAAGACCTTTATATCCGCTTTGCCGTCGTTGTTGCTGTCTTTGGTCTGAAGGTACGGCTTGCCGGCTTTGTAGAAGGTCTTCGTCTCCATGACGCCGTCGCCCTCCAGGTCTTCGGCCGCCTCCAGCAAGTCGCCCTTTTGATACAACCTGACCCTGTCGATTCTGCCCCTGTGCCGGGTGTCTTCCTCGATTCTGAGCGGCAACCCCTTTTCATCGAATTGGGCGAATACATCCGTCTTGCCGTCTGCGTTGGTGTCCTTCTCCTGGCGCGAGGGGATGCCGTTTTTGAAGTAGTTCACCACATCAAATCGTCCGTCTCCGGTAGTATCCTTCATCTGTTCCAAGGCCTTTTCGTCCTTGAACCGCGTGACAAGCTCCACCGTGCCGTCCCGGTCACGGATTCTTTTCTCTTCAATGAGCTTTCCTTCCTTGTAGGTTCGGGTCGTCTCCAGACTCCCGTTCCTGTCCAGATCGTGCCGACTTTCCCTTGGGAGGCCGTCTCCATCGTAATGGACGATTCTCTCCGGCTTTCCGTCCCCATCCTCATCCACCCGCCTTTCCGCCAGCTTTTCTTTCTCGTAACTCTCCGTGACGAAGACCTTTCCATCCAGCTCTCTGGTCGCAGTCGCGAGTTTTCCTTCCCTGAAATGGAAGACGGCATCGAATCGACCGTCGTCGTTGGTGTCCTTTTGAATCTTCAAAGGCCTTTCCTGACCATCGAATTCAATGATCTCCATGACCCGGCCCGATGGGGTGGAGGTTTTCTCATGCCGTATCCTCTTCCCCTTCACAAAAAAATCGCGTTGATCCACCTTTCCGTTATGGTCGCTGTCCGATTCCAGCCTCACGATCTGCTCGTTTTCATAGTACTGGAATCGATCCATGATGCCGTCCCCATTGCTGTCGATTTCCAGCACGGCGATCTTGCCGTCCTCGCCGAATCGAAAGATCCGGTCCACCTTGCCATCCTTATCGGTGTCTTGTTCTATGGTCTTGTCTTGGGCCTGACACGGTAGAGACAGGGCAAGAAGGACCAGCACGGCCAAGAAACAACTGAAAAACTTGAGTCTCATGAGCAGAAAACCAAAAAAGCCACGAAAGTTCCCGGTCTTTGTTTGACCGGAAGCCTTCGTGGCTTCGTTGCGCAAAAAACGATTTGGACCTACGATGACGGCTTCGTAAGAAGTCCTTTACGCCGTCACTCCCGCGTAGGCGGGAGTCCAGAAGAACTTGAAAAAGCTGGATTCCCGCCGGAGTTCACCCTGAGCAAAGTCGAAGGGCCGGAATGACAAAAAAGAGCGTTCTTTGGAGTTCTTACGAGTTCATCAACGCTGCTGCTTCAAAAAAACAGGCATCTTCGATGACGCCATACCTAAAAAATCTATATGGCAAATAGAGAACCGTCTGTCAACGTTTTTCCATGATTCGGGAGAAGGATTGCCCGAAGGAATGGGACTTTTCTGTTGACAAAGGCCGTGCGGGGAGTTACACAGAAGGAGACAACCGGCAATACGAAATTGCGCAACACACGGAAGCTCACCGGCAGTCCGCGAACAGAATTAACTGTAGAACAGGAAAGAGCCAAGAAGGCCAATTCGGGATCGAAACCCGGAGGATCTTCTTGGCTTTTTTTGTTTTTGAGTCAGACCCAAGCCGAAGCGATGTGAAAAGGCTGGAAGAAAGGAACGAAAATGAACAGCGCCCTTATGACCTGAATCGAAAGTCGATGAATTCGTAAGAAGTCTCCCAGGCCGTCACTCCCGCTGAATGAAGCCTGTCCCGGCGCAGGCCGGGGGCGGGAGTCCGGAACAACTTGAGAAGACTGGATTCCCGCCGGAGTTCATCCGCCTCAGGCGGACCGGAATGACAAAAAAGAGCGTTTTCTGACTTCTTACGAGACCATCAAAGTTGACGCGTGGTAGCAAAAAAAAGAACAGTTGAAAAAGTTGGAGGGCGGCGTGCACCGGCCAAGGTTACTCGCCGCCCTCCGGGTGAAGCGCTCCCTTTGGAAAAGGATGCTTCAAATTATCATGTACCAGAGCATCTCCTTTTCCGTCAATGGGTGATTTCACCGGTGACTGACCGCATGCCTTTTCCAGAGGTATGAGACAGCACAATGTCGCAAAAAGAGAAAGGAGATGAACAATCATGATTGCAACCTCTACAAACAAAAGCAGACTGCAACGATTTCCGATTTGTCGCGCAAGGCCAAGACTGTTATGGGCTCTTCTCGCTATCCTTTTCATGTTCTCCGCCTCTTTGCCTGCCATGGCTCAGGAGAAAGAAAAGGTCTTGGAGGAAATTGTCGTCAGAGAAGCCCCGTTCGGCAATCCGGTCACCCCTGTTCCAACCAGGTTCGGGACACAGTACAATGTGGTGACCGAAGAGCAGATCAAAAAGCAGAACAATTATGACTTCCTGTCTACCCTGCGAAATGTCCCTGGAGTCATGTTTCAGAGCAAGAATCTCTTGGGAAGTCAAACCAGCCATAGCTTGTACATCCGCGGCCGGGGCGCCAGCCATCCAAGCGCTGATTTTGCAATTTTGTTTGACGGAGTGCCCCGCTATGGAGCACTCTTCGGCCAGGTTTTGGGAGACAGCATCGCCGTGTCCACGATCGGGGGTATTGAGGTTTACAAGAGCCCGCAGCCCTCTCAATTCGGCAGTGGGTATGCGTCGGTCAATGTCCTGCCCAAGTACTTGACGGAGGACGGTCAGGAGATCGGGCTTGATTTCAGCGGCGGCAGTTACTACACCTTTGACCAGAGTTTGTCAG
This sequence comes from uncultured Desulfobacteraceae bacterium, assembly GCA_964580575.1. Lineage (GTDB taxonomy): Bacteria > Desulfobacterota > DSM-4660 > Desulfatiglandales > HGW-15 > CAVPDE01. The sequence continues at coordinate 24,250 of CAZOLJ010000037.1, read as the reverse complement.
GAGGCCTAAAGAAGGGGCCTTTCGATTTCTACCTGGTCCAGAGCTGGGTGTCCACAGACGGTCATGTGGACCACTCTCGCGCTCAACAGCAGAATTATTACGCTAATCTGGGTTATGAGTTCAACAAGGAATGGAACATTCGTTTCCTGGCCAACTACGTGGACGCTCAAACCCTCGCCCCTATGCCTGCCGTCACGCCGACCCCCACAAACGGGGTAAGTTGGCCTATGGCGGAGCGTTTCGACACCCAGACCTTTTTCACCACCTTGACTCTGAATCACCAGTACGAAAAGTTCGGCGGCTATCTCAAGGCCTATTGGGATGAGACTGATTTCGACCTGTTGCAGGAGTTGACAAACGGACAGCGTTATGGCCGCGGCACCGACGGGCTCTGGTCCCGGCAGGAGATTTCGGCCTATGGCGTCAGGGCAAAGGAATTCCTTCGTCTGTGGGCCGGTGGAGAGATCCTGGTCGGAGCGGATCTGGATATGACTGAACTCAGAAACACCCAAGGGACTTACAGTGGGCTTGCCGTCCCGGGAATCAACGGCGGCCGGGCGGAAAGAGTCTGGGATTATCCTGACACAACGCTTTTTTCCCCTTACGTAGCCGTAAGCCAGATGTTTGGTCTTCCCGAAGCATGGCATTTCATCCCGTCGGCCGGGTTTCGCTATTTCGATCACAACGAGTTCGGGGATGTGAGTTCCTACCAGTTGGGTTTGGTGTCGGGCTATGCCAACACGGATCTTCGCATGAATTATTCCCGTGGGGTCATCTATCCGTCGCCCGTGGCCGTGATGAACCTCGTCGTCACCGGTTCGACCGTGACCAATCCCAGTCAATACTGGCAAAACCTGAAGCCGGAAGTGGTTGATCATTATGAGGTGGGCCTGACCCATACATGGCCTCAAATCGCCTCTCTCGGAGCGACCGTTTATTATGACAAGGGAAAAGATCGTTTCCAAACCTTTCTGTTCGGACCCATTCCCAGCGTGTGGAATGACCCCACGGGCCGGTATGAGATCCGTGGGCTGGAGCTGACAGGCACCGTGACGCCAATCAAAACCCTCGAGATCTTTGCAGCCGCCACCTGGTTGGATGTCGAAGCCACCGGCAATGACGGCATAGAACGCGACTATATGCCCTACACTCCGGAGTTTCAGTTTCAGGCCGGGGTCACCTGGGCCTTTCTGAATAATTTCCGGCTTTATATGGACATGCAACATCTGAGGGGCTTATATCAAGGCACCACCGCACGCACCGGGACCCTTAATTTCGCTAAACTTGGCGAAAGCAACAAGCTCGATGACATCACGCTCTTTAACGCCAAGATCAGCTATCTTTTTGACTACAAACCATGGCACTTGAACGATTCGGAACTCTTCCTGGCGGTCAACAATATGTTCAACGAGGAATATGAATATGCGAGGGGTTATCCCATGCCCGGCATAACCGTTTTCGCCGGATTCAGCATCAAATACCAGTAGCAAAGGGATCAACATCAAAACAGATCCCCCATGGCCTTCCGGAGGGTATTGCTATGTTCATAAAGCCGAAATGCCTTGCCGGGTTTGTAACCCTGGCAGTGTTGGGGGTCTTCCTTGGCCCATCGACCATGCTCGGGGAGGCCGATGCGAAAGTCTTGCGAAGCATTGTTGCATCCGACACCATCCTCTCCGGGATGCTCTCATCTCTCTTGCCTCCGGGCAGGTATTCCACCGAAGCGATCCTGCCTCCCGGCCAGTGTCCGGGCCATTACGACGTGAAGCTTTCGGATATCGAGAGGGTCAAGAAGGCCGATCTGATTGTGTCGTTCAAAGGCGTGCCGTTCATGGCTAAAGCCGAGTCCGGCAAAAAAGAACAGCTCCAGATCGATGCAGGAGGCCGCAACTGGATGGCCCCGGACTCCTACATCCATGGACTGGCTACCCTTGCGCAGGAGCTTTCGCAACGGTTTCCCGAAGATCAGGAGGAGATCATGAAGCGGAAGGAAGAATCCATCGGCAGGGTGAAAACAGAAGCGAAAGGGCTCATTGAGAAAATCAACACAGCGGGCATCCATGGAAAGGCGATTATCGCCTCCTCTATGCAGAAAGAGCCGCTGGAGTGGATGGGATTCCGAGTTGTAGGAGAATACGGCCGGCCTGAAGCCATGTCCACAAGGGAACTGGTGCGTCTATCCAGAATCGGGAGGGAGGAACAGGCCGTCGCAGTGGTCGACAATCTTCAGTCCGGACCCGAGGCAGGAAGGGGAATCGCAGAAACGCTGGGTGTGCCCCATGTGGTGCTGACAAACTTCCCATCGGAAAAAGGCTATCTCGCGACACTTTCTGAGAATGTTGAGGCTGTCCTGGCAGCTATTGCAGAAAAGCGGACTCATTAAGGGCTGCATAATTGTATTAACACGCAGAATCCCCCTCACCCTTCCCCTCTCCCCCTGCTTGGGGGAGAGGGCGGGGTGAGGGGGAGCCCGTCGTCAATACTCTTTCGAGACGATTGATAAGACCGGGTTATGATCGAACTGAACAATATAATCGTCCGGAAGTCAAAGGGGCTGCCTCTGGATGGAATCAGCCTTTCCGTGGCTGCTAATGAGTTCGTCGGGATCATCGGCCCCAACGGCGCTGGGAAAACCACGCTTCTGAACGTCATCGCCGGGTTCGAGAAGTTCGAGGGAAGGCTTAGACTCTTCGGGCGCAGCGAAACGTGGAACCGAACCCGCGAAACCAGGCTTCGGGTCGGCTATGTTCCCCAGTTGTTTCCAGTTGATCCGGCTTTCCCTATTCTGGCTTACGAAACGGTGATGACCGGTGCCGTCGGACGGGTCGGCCTGTTCCGCTCCCCAGGTGTGCAGGAACGAGAAAAAGCCATGGAACTCATGGAAATGATGCGCGTGGCCCACCTTGCGGAGAGGCCCCTGGGTCAGCTCTCCGGCGGCGAACGGCAGAAGGTGTCGCTTGCCCGCGCCATTCTCCAAAACCCCGATATCCTGCTCATGGATGAGCCCACTGCAGGACTGGACATTGCCGTTCAGAAGGAAGTGTTGAATCTTGTGGACGAAATCCACAGAATGCAGGCCATGACGATCCTTTTTGTGACCCACGACTTCAACCTGATTCCCTCGGCCATGTCGCGGGCCGTATTGTTGAACCACGGAAAAAAGGTTTTCGACGGTCCTATCCAAACCGCCCTATCGGGCGATATGCTGAGCAGGCTGTTTCAATACCCCCTGACTACCTTTGAGCGCAACGGCCGGAGGTTCGTCTCCTATGGCTGAGCAACTGCTCGATGCCTTGACCTACCCCCCTATCCAGCGGGCCGCGATCGCCTGCGTGCTCTGCGGGGCGAGCTGCTCGCTCCTTTCCGTATTCGTGGTGCTGATGAAAATGCCCCTCATCGGCGTCTCCATGTCCCATGCCGCCTTCGCGGGCGCCGTCCTGGGGCTGCTCCTTGAGGTCAACCCCTTTGTGAGCGGTTTGGTCCTTTGTCTCTTCACCGCTGGGGTCCTCGGGCCGCTCTCCGATCGAACGGACATCGCCCCCGAGAATGTGCTCGGCATCTTGTTCTCCTTTCTTATGGGCCTTGCCTTTCTCGGCATGGGAATCCTGACAAGAACAAAGGCCGGCGCCCTCAACCTCATGTGGGGAAGCCTGCTGACGCTTTCCGGGTCGGACATTGTGATCCTTTCCATCATCGCGTCGATCCTCGTGCTCTTCATCTTCATCTTTTTCAAGGAGATCCGTTCCGTGCTCTTCAACCGGCGGCTTGCCGCAGCAAGCGGCGTGCCGGAGCGGGTGATCTATTACGCCCTCTTGTTCCTGACCGGCGCCGTCGTGTCGTCGAATCTCGCTACAGTGGGGGGCCTACTCATCTTCGCCCTCCTTATTCAACCCGGAGCCACGGCGCTCCAGCTCACTTACAACTTGAAGCACTTTTTCCTCCTTTCCGCGGCTTCGGGGATCAGCGCCTGCGTTTCCGGTCTTGTCGTCTCGTACATTCTCGACCTCCCGTCGGGGGCGTCGGTGGTTCTTATGGCCACCACCATCTTTGCCGCCGCGTATTTCTTTTCTCCAAAACGCCGATCTTTAAAACTCATGAAGAGGTCTGTGTCCCATGAAAATGACACCCGATGAAGTTTACAGGGTAAGAAAGCAGTTCTTTGACGACCATGCCGAAACGTGGCTCGACAAATGGTACAAAAACCCGGAAACAGGCCGCTACGACAAGCACGATCAGGACTTCAGACGCCTGTTCTCTCTTCTGCCCCTGAAGCCGGGAGACCATGTCCTGGATGTGGGATGCGGAACCGGAGTGCTCGTGCCCTTCCTTCTCGATCGCATCACGCCTTCCGGAATGCTCTACGAACTGGACTTCGCGGAAAGAATGATCGAGGTCAACCGAAGCCGACATGAAAACGAGAACATCCGATTCCTCGTTGCGGATGCGGAAAGCGCGCCCCTGGATGAGAGTTCGTGCGATGGGGTGATCTGTTTCTCCTGCTTCCCTCATCTTCATGACAAGCACAAAGCCATGGCTGCCCTTTCGCGCATCCTGAAACCGAGCGGTGTTTTCGTTGTGTCCCATTTCGACTCCTCGCAGGGAATTAACAAGCACCATGAATCATGCCACGCCGTCATGCATGATCGACTTCCCGACGAAGCGGGAATGCGGGAACTGTTTCAAAAAGCGGGGCTGAACATCGAGCTCTTTGTCGATGAGCCGGTTTTCTATTGCATCCTGGCGAGAAAATAGTTCTCAAGGGATTGTGTCGTAATGGCTTTCAGAAACGCAGGGCTCCGGCGCTTCATTCCATTGGACGCCTGCTTCTTGCGCTCAATGAAATGATTCTTAATTTGGGTCCCAGTAGGATGATGAAGAAAGGAAGAAGCCGCTATGAAAGGAGAGCCTAAGCATCATCACCAACGCAAACACGAGCACAAGCATGCTCATGAACACCCGCACGATCACGGTGGCGAGGAGCACACTCACGAGCATGAACACTCCCATTCCCATGACCACGTTCATGAACACAGCCACCCGCACCGCCATAGCGGGAGCGAAGAAAACCATGGTCATGAACATAAGGGGGATCACGGTCCTCATGATCACGATCATTCGAATCATGGGAAGGAACCCCATGACCATTCCCATGATTAGATGGACATCGGCAGCAGAGAGAGAATGAGAGTGTGAGGCGGTTGAGCAAACCTAAGAACGCTTTTGAGATTTTTCGTTTTCTGGACAAGTCGAACTGCGGAGAGTGCGGGGAGAAGACCTGCCTTGCCTTTGCCGGGGCGGTCTTCCTGGGTCAGAAGAAGTTCCTCGAGTGCCCCAAGCCGAGCCCGGAGGTCCTTGAGAGGTTCACGGAGGAACCCGACAAGAACAGCCCGCAAGAACCACGTCCCGAGGATCGTCTTGAGAAGCTGAAGTCGGAGATCACCCGCATCGATTTGTCTAAGGCGGCTGAACGAGTGGGGGCTGTTCTCAATGGCAAGAAGCTGACCCTCAAGGTGCTCGGGAAGAATTTCAGCGTCGATACTGATGGAAATCTCTATGCTGAAATTCATATCAACCCATGGGTTTCTGCTCCCTTTCTCAGCTACATCCTCTACGGGCAAGGGCTGCCGCCAGCCGGGAAGTGGGTCCCCTACCGTGAGTTAAGAGGAGGTCGTGATGGGTATCCCTTGTTCCAAAAGCGCTGTGAAGAGCCCACGAAAAGAGTAGCAGACGTCTACACGCCGCTCTTTGATGACATCGTTCATGTTTTCGGGGGAAAGCAGGTAGACAAGCAATTTGAATCCGATATCTCTGTGGTTCTGTATCCCTTGCCCAAAGTACCGGTCATGATCTGCTATTGGCTTCCGGAAGACGGCATGGATTCCAGCCTTCACATCTTCTTCGACGAAACAGCCGATCGAAACCTGGACATTGGTTCTGTTTTCACGTTGGGAACCGGGCTGGCACAGATGTTCACGAAGATCGGCTTGAGGCACGGTTTTGATGCGAAGACCTAGAAACACGAACATGGTTAACTCCTCAAACTCCGGAGACAATGGAATGGAAACGGATCCTGGAAACTGGCCGCCGATGGAACTCAGGCCCGTGGGCCTGGTGCGAAGCCAAATCAAGACACCCATGTTGCACGCCGGCGAAGCCGGTATCGAGCTTAAAGAGCGATTGGAAAAGGCCCGTGAGAATCATCAAAAGGTCATCGATTCCATTTGTGAGTTGGTCATCTTTCCTGAATGGGAGGAACTGCTTGAAGGCATCGAGGGCTTTTCCCACATCCTCGTTCTATACTGGCCCCACTTGATTGACCCGGAGCGAAGGAACCTCAAGAAAGTGCATCCCATGGGCCGGAAGGATTTGCCCATACAAGGCATTTTTGCAACTTGCAGCCCGGCCCGGCCCAATCCTGTTTTGGTTTCGGTCGTGCCTCTTCTGGGGCGAAGCGGAAACATCCTTAAAGTGAAGGGCCTGGATGCCGTGGACGGCAGTCCTATTTTAGACATCAAGCCCTATGTCCAACCTCATTGCGGGGTGGATCGTGCAACCGTTCCGGCATGGATGGAGCAGATCCATAAAGACATGGGAATCGACATCCGTTGAACTCAAGCAACCCATGATCACAGGCGATATACCCTGTAGATTTTCGTGATTGACAAACGAAGCCTTTTTGAATTATGAATGATGCATTGCGTGGTTGAGCTAAGGGAATCCCGTGAAAACCGGGAGCGGTCCCGCCGCTGTAACCCCGCTCTTTTCCCTCGTAGGGAAAGGGGAACCCTCTTGGCCTGTGTGTGCCACTGTTCCATTAGAATGGAATGGGAAGGCCGCTGAGAGGGCGGGGGAGCCAGAAGACCTGCCTCAACCTGGAGCTGTGACCCTGCGGTGAAACAGGGGAAACGGCACGCTTATCAAGGGCCAAGAGAAAACTGGGTGCAGCCCTTCAGGTGAAATCACTTGAAGGGCTTTTTTTGTCCCCCCTGAGTTTGGGGGCGCAGCCCTAAGAATGGGAGGGGAAGGGTATCGATGGAAAGCGCCGATGGAATCAAGGAGCTTGTCGTCATCCGCCATGCAAGAATTGACTTCTTTGCAGCCCTTGTAACTGAAGGTGACGGTAAGTGGACCGTAAGAGGTAAAGCCAAATTCCATGATGGACAGGTCATGGCCTTTTATCACGCCCCCGGGAGCCATGACATCTTGAGAAAACGACTTCTACAGATCGCTAAAGCCATAGCGGATTTCTATGACACGACTTATTTAACCCAGAAGTTCGAGAAAACCCTGTGGTTTTGGGATTCTTCCGTGATGGTCGACGGGGCGTGGTGCAACTGTAACTAGGGCGATGTTCCAATCCCCGGAGTTCTAAAACCGATCCATCCCTTGTTCTATCCCGCCGGGGTGAGCGGAAAACAGGCTTCGCGCCTCGGCAATTGCCATTCGTTTTTAACCATTCCCATTAGCGCTCTGTGCCCTCCCACAAATCCCTTTTATCCTCAAAGATTCTTCGTCTTTCGTTCCCCCTGGCAATAACAGGATGAAGCGCCCCAGGCGTATCTGATCGTGATTGGCTTGGCATGTAAGACAACTCTGATAGTCCAACCAGCCTCTCTAGCAAAATATGAAAATGTGAAGAACGTCCCCAGACCCACTGCTTCTTCAAGGGGGGTGAACCTGTCAGGTCAAGACCGTTTCACCCCTCTCTGAATACCCTGCGTTTCTCCTCTTAGACTCCGCGTAGGGGTAACGTTTGGGTGCATCGACAGACCCATAGTCGCAAGCCGTTTCTTCCTACCCACGGGACGCTATTGTTTATCCCACCAGGAGGTGTTCTGCTCCAGGGGGTCGTAATATTTCATCTTGCCGTCCACGAAAATGAGCGGCGCCGACTTCAGTTCATCGCGCCCGCATCTCATGAGGCGATCGGCAGCGATCATGGTTCCGACGAAAACTCCGTATTTCTGGAAGGCCTGCCTGCTGTATTCAGAGCAGGACGGGTACATGGGGCATTCCCCGTACCGAACGGCAGAGCAGTGGTTCAAAGGGCCCCGGTAGAAATCAATCAGAACCGTCATGGGTTGAAAGGATGGGGTTGAAACCCCATCCTTGTCTACCGAGGTCACGCATGAAAAAAGGAACGCCGCCATCGCCAGCCACAGCACGCCAATCGCTTTCATTGCCGTTCGCCTTTCACCGGAGTCCTCCTGACTGCAAACTGGAAAATCACCCTCTTCTAACTACCGTGCAGCCATCCTTGGCTTTTCACCGCGGGATGAATGCTCTGTGCCTCAACTCTAGAAGAGACGAGGGAAAAGGTAGGTATCCCTTGGAGGATCGATCCTGGTAATTCGATCCGCCCATATCAGGGGGAACGTGAGGTCCCCGACCTTTTTCAAGCCAAGGACCCCTTCCACGCTCACCCAGGTGTCCTGCTCAAAGGAGTCGACCTCCTCGTGGGAGACCAAGGCGCCTGCAGGCAGCGCATCCGCGGCGCAGCAGACAATAAGAAATCGAAAGACCAGGATATGCCCGGGGGGAACTGTCTCGTCCCTGTACACCATCCCCTGGGTCGTGATTTTTCTACCCTCATAAACCTTGAAGTTTTGCAGGATGTCCAGGAGCGTGACGAGGGGATTGTCGCCTTCAACGATCGCCGGACTGCCCCTAGCGAACTGATCCACGTAGGCCGGTCCAGAAAGCCGGTTTTTGAAGGCATGGGAGCCCAACGTCTGTTCCTGCGCGGCCATGACGTAGATCAGGGGAAGAAGCATGACCAGAAGCCGAATCCCCGGTGCCGCCGCCATGCTGCCGGCGGGAAGCGAGGGTCGTGCCCAAAAGAGGGCCGCTGCAAAGAGCAGCAACACTGCAAGCGCCCAGAGGAGCAAGGCCCAGAAGCCGGGCCTGAGAAAAGCCTGGTAGCGTCCCGTGAGGAGCAGCCACAACAGGGCGCTCGCCCAAACCATGTAGGCCCCCGCCACCCACCATCTTTTTGTGCTGTAGCCGGCCTCTCTCATGATGGAACCCACCGAACATAGCCATCGAAGAGGAGCATGAGCCCAAAGACGGCGACAAGGGTTGTTCCTGCCACAAGCAGGATCGCCCTTTTTCTGAAAACTCCGAGGTACATGAAGATCAGCTTCAGGTCCAGCATGGGGCCGAGGACCATGAAACCCATCTGCGCGGAAAGCGGCAGGGATAATTGAAAAGAGGCGGCCACAAACGCATCCGCTTCCGAGCAGATGCTCAGGATCACGGCCAGGAGCATCATCAACAGAATGGCCACGCCTGGATTTGCAGCCAGGGAAACGAAAAAACTCCGGTCCAGGGTGCTTTGGACCATGGCGGCCATGAACGCTCCCATGACAAGGAAGGGGAACATGTCCAGAAAATCCTCCGCGCCGTGAACCAAAGCCGACCTTGTTCTTCCGACGCAGGAGGCAAAGGTCCCGGAACGATGTTGCGGCCCATTCTCGTAAATCGGGAAGGGACTCGGCGGAAGGAGCAACACCTGTTTCTTTCGAAAGGCGAAGGCAAAGACGAAACTCACGAACACGGCGGTGCAATAGCCGAACAAGAGCCGCAGGAACGCAAAATCCCAGGACAGTCCGTAAGCCACGGCCGTTGACCCGAACACGATGGGATTCACGATCGGGCCGCCCAGCATGAAGGCCAGGGCTACGGCGGGAGGCACCCCTTTTTGCATCAGCTTTCTGGCGATAGGAACGATTGCACACTCGCACACGGGAAACAGAAGGCCCAGGGCCGCTGCGATGAAAGGAGCGCCGGCCCCTCCTTTGGACAGCACCTTGAGAATCCGCGCCTCGGACGCAAACTCCCCCAGCAAGCCGCTCACCGCGGCCCCTATGAGCATGAAGGGAAGGGCTTCCAGCACAATGGCCGCGAAAACCGTCGAAAAGGTTCCGAGAAAAGCCCGGTTGCCGAAATGGAAAAGCGGTGCCAGGGCAAAAGCAAGAAAGGCGAACTCAATGAGAGATCGCTTAGGGGAGAATGATGAACCGGAAGAAGTTGGGGTAGAGCTTTGCTCGGACCCGATTGGGAGTTCATATCTATGCATCATTTTCCCCTAACGAGCATTCATACCCCGGCGCTTCGCTACGGGGGCGTCTGTGCAAGAAACTCTAATCCCCGTGGAGAGCCCGTCCACCGATCCCGATTCCCCTCCTCCTCGACGGCTAGGGTGGGGGTGAAAATAAGCCTTTGTTCTTGGACCTGTCTGTTTCCCCCTCCCCTTAATCCCCTCCCGCCAGGGGGGGAGCGTGTGTGTCGGATAAGTACACAGAGGGGATTTTACATGGCGCTGGCGCCAAGTTTCATAGGAGCGACAATCAAAAGGTTCGAGCAAGGATGAGATGGATCATTCTCTCTATCAACGCAACCGTTGTGATTCCGCAAGTGGAAGGCTTCATAATATGCACATTATTTCAAAACGGCCTTGAACTTCGTCGCTACTTCCCGAAGGTTTTCGGTCCAGTTGAGGGCCAGCGGATCTACAAAGGCAACCTGGCCGCCGATCTCTTTGGCCACCAGTTCGGCGCTTTTCGTAGAAAACTGAGGCTGCACAAAGACGACCTTGATTTGGTGCTTCCGGGCATGCTCGATCAGTTCCTTTAACTGGGCAGGCTTGGGTTCCTTGCCCTCCATTTCAATGGGCACCTGCTTGAGACCGTAGGCGTGGGCAAAATATCCCCAGGCCGGGTGAAAAACGATGAATTGAAGTCCCTGTTTGCCTGTCAAAATGCCTCTCAACTCCCCATCCAGGTCCACCAGCATGGTCATAAACGCCTTGTAGTTGGCTTCGTAAACCGAGTGATGGGCCGGGTCCACCTCCTGCAGTGCCGTCAGAATATTGCGCGCCTGCACCATCACCAGAGGCGGAGACAGCCAGATGTGGGGATCGAGGGTGCCGTGATGATGGTGCTCCTTTTCGTGATCTTTTCCCTCCCCGTGGTGATGGGCGGCCATGGGCATCTTCTGGATTCCATGTTCGGTGTGAACGATCCGCATCTTCGGATTGGCCGATGCAAGTTTCTTGAGCCAGGCTTTTTCAAAGGTTACGCCTATGGCGAAATAGGTTTTCGCCTTTGAAATGGCCGCCATCTGTGACGGTCTGGGCTCGTAAATGTGCGGGTTGGCACCCGGCTCCACCATGACCTGAACATCGACCAGGTCCTTGGCGATCTGTTCCAAAAAGAACTTCTGGGGAACGATGCTGACGAACACCGTTGTTTTATCGGCAGCGGAAACACTTGGGATTGAAATAAAGATCATCGGGAAACAAAGACAAAAAACTTTCATCAGATTACGCAACATCATCCATCTCCTTTCTACTTGATGGACTCGTAAAAAGTCGAAAATGGTCTTTTTCCGTGCGAACTCCCTGGACCCCGGTTTTCACCGGGGTGACGACTCTTTACGAATCCATCCTACTTGATTTGGTGTGAGAATCGCGGTCCCTCTGGACCTCTCCTACTAGAGGCTGAGGTCTGTGCCCAAAGACATTTCTTCACCAGAGAGCAGAATGCCGTCAGGCACTTGGGGACATACAACCGGGAGGAAAATCAACAGGCAGGAGGAGCCCTGGGGAATCCCCTTAGAAAGGAGATACGACCCGAAAGGGCATGACCGTACGCGGGCTTTTCCATTTGCAGGCTTTGCGGCAGGATCGCTGCCTGAACAGGAGAAAGCCCTTGCCCCTTCACCAGTTGAGCGAAAGTCTGGCAGATCGGACAAGTGGAAGGCTCGTGAGGGCGGCCGCCGTCGGCCTGCGAACACCTTATCGCCACACGATGGTTTTTCCCACCCTCGGTGTGGCGATCATTGTCCTGAAAGTAGAAAGGTGCGCTAAGGCCATGTCCTGCGTGGTGAGTATTGCAGGACCCGTGGGAGTGATCACATGAGGCGAGGTGCAAACCATGAGAGAGGGGTGACAGCGTCAAAAGGAATGCTGCCATCATGCAAAAAGCATGGCTCCCTATCGTATAGAACCGTCTCATCCTCAAAACGTTTTCATGGAACAAATCTTCTTCATCTGGCTGCAGCTGTCCAAACGAGTTTGTAGTATAGCGGCCCATAGATGGGTGTCAACCGATAATGCAAGAAAAATTGCAATAAAGACGGCAGTGGTGTATGGTCCCTGTTCATCGGAGTTGCTATGGGAAGAAAGACGATTCAAAAGGATGCGATTAAGGAGGCTTTTCTGTCAAGATCTCGACCCCTGAGGGTCGACGAAGTCCTTCAGATAGGCAGGAAAAAGGTGCAGTCGCTCAACCAGGCAACGGTTTATCGAAACCTCAAATCCCTGGTTGAAACCGGGTGGCTGAAAACCATTCACCACCCTGAGTTGGGCGTTTTCTATGAACGGGCCGAGCAAGGGCATCACCACCACTTTCATTGCCATGCTTGCAATCGTCTTTTCGAGATTCCGGGTTGCGCCCTGAGAAAGAAGGAATCCGCTCTTCCGGGTTTTGTTGTCGAGCGGCACGAGGTCTTCTTCTTTGGGGTCTGCTCTTCTTGTGCGCACACCTGAGTCCTGTCAAACACAAGAGCCGGTCCCTTGAAAGGTCAATAGGCACGTCAGCCTTTTTTGATTGCCCCTCACCGGACGGACGAAATGTTCTTGGGATTCCTAGATCCGCCTCTCTTTGCGCATAAAGGCGAGACCTGCGCTGATAAGAAACCAGCCGAAGGTGACCAGGATCACTGTCGCGCCCGTTGCCGTGCGCGCCCAGTCCTGGGCGGAGATGAGTAGTCCTGCAATCGCTGAAGTCACGCTGACCAGAAGCGCCCACCAAACCATCCCACCCGCTGAGCGCGCGAAATTCCGCGCCGTAGCAGCCGGCACGATCAGCATCGCAGTCACCAGCAGCACGCCGACGGCCCAGACAGAAAAAACGACTACCAGCGACAAGAGTCCCGCATAGATGTACTGGTAGGCAGCCACCCTCACACGATGCACCTTGGCGAGTAAAGGGTTGAGCCCGATGTAGAGCATGCGGTTGTACCCATAGGTTTGGAAAAGGGTCAGGGCCGCTAGAAGCGCGGTCATGGCCCAAATGTCACCGTCTCCGATCGTGAGGATGTCGCCGTAAAGAAACCGTTGAATATCGCGGGCCACATTCTTATCCCGGCTGACAACCGCCAGGCCGAATGCGACGACACCGGAAAAAAATACGCCGATGACGGTGTCGGTTGACAGGACGCTTCGGCGCTGACTGGCGACAATCGCCAGCCCCACCAGCAGACCGAAAACAGGCATGGTCCAGTGGGGGCTGACGGCGAGAATGAGCCCAAGTGCCACACCAGTGAAGGCAGAATGGCTGATGGCGTCGGCGAAAAAGGCCATGCGGAAATTCACCACCTGCACACCCATCAAAGCCACCATGGGCGCAAGCAGCACAAGGCCCACAAGCGCCTGCTGCATAAAGCGCATCTGCATGGATTCCAAGGGCAACAGATTTGCGATGAGGTCGTACAACCCGTTCAGTTCAGGCATGGCGCGAGCCCCCGCTGCAGCACGGCGATGAACAACTGCATTTGCCGATCGGTAAGGCTCGGGTGTCCACCAAGCCCATATGGGGGCCGAAGATTGCGGTCAGCGTTGCGGAGGTGAGCACTTCCCCCGGTGGCCCTTCGGCCGCCACCCTTCTGTTGAGGCAAATGACGTGGGTTGCGTGGTGAGTCACTGTGGGAAGGTCGTGACTGACCATCAGTTGAGTGAATCCCCTCTGACAGCGCAGATTTTCCAGGAGTTCGCAAAAAACATGCTCCCCTTGGAAATCCACCCCCGAAGCCGGCTCATCGAGAACCAGCAGCTCCGGTTCCTGTCCAAGCGCTAAAGCCAGCAAAACTCGTTGCATCTCGCCGCCCGAGAGGGCGCCAATTTTCCGCTTTTCCAGGCCGTCTATCTTCACTGATTTCAGAAGATCCGTAGCGCGCTCACGATACCCTCGCCGCACACCGAACCAAAGCGGGCTTCGCTGCCATCCCATGACCATGAACTCCAGAACGGTGAGGGGCATGCCCCGGTCGAACTGGAGCCTTTGGGGGACATACCCGATGCGCAGATGCGACCCCCTCTCCGGGCGGGATATCCGGATCCCGCCCGTATAAGGCACTTCACCCAAAAGGGCGAGGAGCATTGTCGTCTTTCCCGCACCGTTGGGGCCGATAATAGCGGTGCAGCCTCCCCTGGGGACGGTCGCCGATACGCCTTCAAGGATGGAATGGCCTCCAAGGGCTACCGTCACATTTTCGAACGTGACGGCAATTCCGTTCTGAAGGCATTGCAGCGGCATCCCTACTTGACCCCCAGAGTCGCTTCAAGGGTTTTCATGTTTTGGCGCATGACCGTTTCGTAGTAATCGAGAGGCGCATTCTCCGGGCCGGTGGCAACCGGGTCCAGCATAGCCACGGGGACACCGGTTTCTTTTCCCAGGGATTTGCCGACCTTATCGGGGTACTGCGGTTCTGTGAAAATCGCCCCTACCCCCTTTTCCCTGATGGTCTTGACCAGTTGCATCATCTCGGAAGCGGAAGGTTCTTGGCCATGGGCCTGCATGACGGCGACGATCTCAAGGCCCATGTCGCGGGCAAGATAGTCAAAGATGCCGTGCGGCTGGACGATGCGGTTGTTCTTGAGACGCCTGCCGAGAGCTCCCATTTCATCGGCCAGCTTGTTCATGGTTTCGGCATAGGCCTGAGCATTTCTAAAATAGATGGCTGCGCCGTTCGGATCGGCCTTGGACAATTCGGCCGCGATGTTCATGGAAAGCTGGGCAGTCATGCGGGGACTGGCAAAGAGATGCGGGTTCACGCCGGTGTGGTGGTGATGGGCATGACCGTGCCCCTGGTGCGCCTCCCCGTGGTGATGGGCATGACCGAGTTCCGGTTCCTGGGACACCGGCTCAACGTCTTTGCCGTCCGCCGTCTTGAAAAAATGCTCCCCGGCTTCGAACTCATGAGGCATGTGTTCCGTGAAGAAGACATACGTCCCCGCCTTCTCGATTTTGATTTCAAACTCCGTGGAACTGCGTTCCCCGTCGAAATGTAGAACATGCAATTCCCCCGGGCGCAGGAGTCCGCCTTTTTTCAAAACTCGCCCGGTTTTCCCGAATACTCCAGAGGCTTTTTTTTCGACTTTTTCGATGGGGTCCTTTTGGCCGGATTCAAAATAGGCCATTTTCATGGTGGGCTCGGCGTATTCCCCTTTCCCCTTAGCGAAGGACCAACGGTAGAGTCCGGGGGCGAGCTGGAAGGCGCCGGCCCATTCAAAAGGCTTCTCCGCATGGTGTTCCTTTTTTGAATGGGCATGACCATGGTCATGCCCATGATCGTGTCCCCCGGAGTATTCGAGGATCTCCTTGATGCCGCTTGAACTGTCGATGATTCTGATTTTGGGGTTGGCCTTCTTTATGGGCGCTCCGAGAAACTCCTCCATGCCGAGGCCGTTGACAACCAGGCTGTCGGCCTTCGCCAGTTTCTGCATATCCTGGGGTGTGAGCGCGTAATCATGGGGACAGCCGAGATGGCTGGGCAGCATCAGTTGCACATCAAGGCCCTCTCTCCCCTGGGCAACGTTTCGCGTGATCTGGTAAATCGGGAAGGTGGTGGAGAGCACCACCCGCTTCTCTTCAGCGGCTCCAGCGACAGAGGGTGCGGCAAAAGAGAACAAACCAAGGCCGATAAGGGCCAGGCATTTGCACATGTTTCGCTTGCTCATAAGCGATCCTCCTTTCAATCCATAAATGCAAATGAATTTGCATTAGCAGTTTATTGGTCCTGGTCCAGTTGTCAAGAATTATTGCAGGCCCAATTGCAAAAAGACATTTCCACTATTCAGTTCAATGCACTGAAGAAATGATAATGGCCATCATCGCGCAGTGTCTTTTCCGCGAAGGGACCTCTCGATAGCGCCTTTCCCCATAGGGTTCATTTCGTCCTTGGGATTTATCCGTCGCTCTCTCTTTCGTTCCCAGGAAAAGGCACTCATGCGCGGGGTGGGCTTCCACTTTCCGTACAGGGATAAAGGGGGTGTCCTTTCCCTTCGACTGTGAAACCTTATGCATCCCTTTTCGTTTGTCCCTGTCCTCCTTCAGGGAGTTGTTTCTAAAAGGGTGAAGCCGTCAGGAAAGAAAAGGCACAACCCGATTCGTATGTCATCGCGTTACGCCTTCAATTGATCCCGCCCGCTGCGGCGGAGACCGTAAGACATCCCATAAAACAGATTGTCGTCAATGCTTAAAGGTCAATGACCTACTGCGTCTTCTCCTCCAAAAGACCAGAGACATGCCGAAGTCCCAATGCTTATTCCCTCCTGTCCGATGCCCAAACCGGCAAGGCTCCGCGTTTCTTCCATATTTAAAGTTGACTTTTAAAATTGGACGCGCTATACTTGCCGGCATGAAAGCGCGCCTTCTGGAGCATACCATCAAGAGAGCCATGAAAACCTTTCCGGCCGTCCTGATCACCGGTCCAAGGCAGTCCGGAAAAACAACCCTCCTTATGGAAAGGTTTTCTGAGACCCACCGTTTCGTTTCCCTGGAAAATCCGGATGTCCGCGCCCGGATCCTGGATGACCCGGTGGGCTTTTTGAAGGAAAACCCTCCGCCGGTGATTCTCGATGAGATCCAGTATGTTCCTGAATTTCTGCATTATGTTAAGACGGAAATCGACCTGAACCGCAAACCGGGGCAATGGCTTCTGTCCGGCTCTCAGAATTTTGCTCTTATGGAGGGAGTAACTCAGTCTCTTTCGGGCCGAGTGGCCGTACTGTCTCTTCTGCCCTTTTCTTTGGGGGAAAGCCTTGATCTCGGAAATCGGTTTGAAACCATCGACCGGCTCCTCGATCACCTCTTCACAGAAATGCCCAAGACACCTGAAAATAGAATGAGATACGCTGATCTCCCCCTGGATGATTACCTCTTGAGAGGGTTCTATCCGGAAATCAGGAGCAACCCCGAAGTCGACCGCCAGCTTTGGTGCTCGAGCTACATACAGACCTATCTTGAACGGGACGTGCGCCAGATCGTGAATGTGGGCGATCTGAACACCTTCGAGCGGTTTCTCAGGATCTGCGCGGGTAGAACCGGCCGCATCCTCAACATGTCGGAGATTGCGCGGGATGTGGGGATCAGTGTTCCTACGGTAAAGAAGTGGATCAGCATTTTGGAGGCCAGCTACCAGATTTTCCTTCTGCCGCCCCATTTTCGAAATTTCGGCAAGCGCATCATCAAGAGCCCGAAGCTTTATTTTCTCGATACGGCGATTGCGACCTATCTTATGGGCCTTCATGAGAGCGAACCGACCATGAAAGGTCCCATGATTGGACCGTTGTTCGAAACCCTTATTGTATCCGAGTGGGTAAAGGCTTTCCTGCACCGGGGCGAAAAACCTGAGCTTTTTTACTGGAGATCCAAAAGCGGGCTGGAAGTCGACCTTGTCATTGACCGCAACCGGCGTCTTTATCCTATCGAAACCAAAGCGAGCGCCACCCTTCTCCCAGGGCATGCCCAAGGGCTGACCCAGTGGAGAGCCCTTGCAGGGGATTCGGCGGCCCCTTCCTGTTTGATCATAGCAAACATTGACTCCCCCACTTTCCTTAAAGGATGTCGCGCCGTTTCCTGGCGCTACCCCCTCAGCTGACCTGTGGACGAAAAAGATCATCCTTCAATCCGTCTCGCTTAAAACCTGTATGAGTTTCATGCGCAAAGCTTCCAGGCTCTTTGACTTGAAGGCCTTCCTCGATTCCTCCAGCACGTGAATCGCCTCCAGCAGCGTTTCCTTCATCCTCTGTTTGTGAGGACATCCGGAAACACAACGGTGCAGAACCGGTTCTTGATCCCCGGCCTTTAGGTGATTCAGAATGCACTCGTGCTCCATCAGAATCGCCTGGAGTTCTCCGAGGTTTTTCTGTAATACTTCGTAAGCGGTCATTTCTCTCTGTCCTTTATCCCTGGCTGAGAGCAAATGCCGGACCTCGGGCAAGCCTCCCCACAACCGCATTGCTTGCCCTTGCCGCTGAATGACCGATAGAACCACCGGACTGTCCAAAGAATCGCAACGGCCAAAATGAGAAAAGCGATCACGTTCTCGACCATGGATGTTCCTCCTAGGGGCGCCAAAAAACTCTGAGAGCTTTTCGATGTCGAATTCGTACCCTCGCGCTTTGGCCATGTCGCTCATGTTGAAGGCAAGCACAAGGGGCACACCGAGTTCCATGAGCTGAACCGCGAGATACAGGTTCCTCTCGAGATTGGAGGCGTCTATGATGTCGACAACAACGTCCGGCTTTTCCTCGATCACGAAGTTCCTGGCCACCAGCTCCTCTGCAGAATAGGCGGTCAAGCTGTAGGTCCCAGGCAGGTCAACGATTTGCAGTTCGGTATCCCCGTGGCGGCAATAGCCCTCCTTGCGCTCCACCGTCACGCCGGGATAATTCCCGACGTGCTGGCGAGCGCCTGTGAGCTCGTTGAAGAGGGTTGTCTTCCCGGAGTTCGGGTTGCCTGCAAGGGCGACGACAATCTTGGGATTCATGACTCCTATTTCTCCTTCTCTTAATATTTGTCATGACTAATAACTTTAGGCATGACTAAATTAGTGCGCAAAAAAAATTAGGCCACTTGGATCTTCTGGGCCATGCCCCGCCCCAGCGCGATCCGGCTTCCCTTGACCGAAATCAGAAACGGTCCGTGCGTTGAATTACTGAGAACTTCGATCTCTGCTCCCGGGACCAGCCCCATGGCGGCCAGACGACCCTGGAGTCCGCGGCCCGCATCCGCGGCCACAAAACGCACACGCCTTCCCACTTGGACGATAGTCAACGGCATCGACGACACCTCCCTCTCCAACGCGATTCCACCCTACAAAGCCTCGATCTCGATTCCCTGGGCTTCCTCTTTGCGCAAAGAAAGATGGTAGCCTTTCACCTTGATATCGATGGGGTCACCCAGCGGGGCTATCCGCTCGATTTCGACGACCGCCCCGGGAGTGACTCCCATCTCGACAATCCGCCTGCTCGCCTCACCCCGGGCACTGATCTTCAACACTTTTCCTTTTTCGCCGGGTTTCAAATCCTTCAAATTCACTGTTGCCATTGTTTTCCCACCTCCTTGCTGGTTGCGTTTCTTCACTTCTTCAAGGGTCATTGAAATGCACTTCTCACAATTGTCCTGCGTGTCGCCGTGATCGCAGTGGTAGCCGAAACCCGCGATCCACTTGCTCCCTCCTCGAGGGCAGGTGTCCACGAACTCGACGAACTGTATGAATCGATCCAGAATAATCCCTGGAATGGAGTGCTCCATTTCGCACGCCGCCTTGTCGGCAGAAGGCTCATCCACAGCGAGCACCTTCACGAAGAAATCGCTCAGCACCTCGTGCCGGCGAACCACGTCCTTGGCTGCGGTCTTGCCGGTGGGCGTCAGGGAAATCACATCATAAGGGGCATAGTTGATGAGCCCCTTCTCGGCCAGGGCCCGAAGCGCTCCGGTCACCGAAGCATTGCTGACCTTGAGGCGCTTGGCGATCTCCTTGGGCCGCACCGCGCTCTTTTCTGCGATGATGTGAAAAATGGCCTCCAGATAATCTTCCAGGCTGGCTGTCAGGGCATCGGCGGTTGTCATGATCTTTCTCTCAAAGTTTAGGTTTAGCGAAAGTTATACGATTACCCTAAAGTTGTCAAGCTTTTTTTTGGAGCCCCCCTGAAAATCTTTTCTTCGATGTTTTGAACGTGAATAGTGAGGAGCGAGACAGCAGGAGCACAGGATGGCCAGCGGGTCTGAAACCTGCTAAAAAACTTCGATAAGATGCAATAAATCAAGAGCCTGATCCGTCTTTCAGATTATCCATGGACAAGGAAACCTGGCAGAGCAAGGCAGTCGCCTTTGTCGTTAAAGAGAGGGAAAAGCTGGTCAGCTATGTGCGCCGCCTTATCGACGACGCCGCTGACCGCGATGGGGAGGACATTCTTTACGCCACGCTTTTTATGCCGATCCCTTTAACTGGGTTCGTTTGAGACAGCGTCTTACTTCTCGCAACACGCGGACATCATCCTGGTGCCGGGGGTTATGGGTGCGATTCTTTCCTACCGCTTTCTCTCCAGCCAATCGTCCTTTCATCACCTTGTCTACATCCCGGCGTATCGTAGCAAAAGCGGACAAGCGCTGCTCCGGGGACCGGATCTGCCAAAAAGCGAGATCCCAGGCTTCGGCCTCCTCAACGTTCGCCGCGCGATGGGCCACTATTTTTGCCCTGCGCTCAGCAGATTGGAATCTGGATCTTGGATCTGTTTTTTCACTGGGCACCGGGCTGGCGCAGATGTTCACGAAGATCGCCTTGAGGCACGGTTTTGATGCAGGGAGAAAAGACCCATATTCGCAAATCCCTGAATCAATCGCGCTCCTTATTAGGGTAATCCCCTTGATCCTCGCCGATGGCTCCGGCCGAGACCGGGGTCGGCTCAATGAACCGCGTTCTCAGATTCTGCCAGAGCGGGTCGTTTTCCACTACTTCACGGGTCTTTCTGCGCTTTTCTTCCCATGTGAGCCCCTTATCCTCCTCGTCAATTTGCGTCCGTCGCTCGCGCATCCACGCGACAGCGTCAAAGGGTTTTTTCATCGGGCACAACCTCCTTCGGGGTGCGGATCTCGATCAACCCGTAACCCAGTTCGAGATTCACTGCATTGAACAAGCGGATCCTACCAAGGTTGACGATATGCTTAAAGTTCCAACTTACAAGAACGTCCACGCGGCCCATTGTTGCCAGAGCGACGTGAAGGGCATCTGACCGACTGCCAGGGCCCACGATACCGTGAGAGAGATATGCCTCTGCCAGAGTTTCAGCCTCCGGGCTGTCCGCGAGCATGATTTGATGTGCAGCCGGAATATCGAGGAGATGTTTGCGAACTTTTTCGGGAGCTCCGCTCAATTCCCCAACTAATCGTGTGCTCGGAAAGGACCTGAAGACAGACACCTTGAATGAAAAGCCGCCACAGAGATAAACTTGCTTCAGCGAATTCGATATCTTCACAACCGCCGATAACCGAAGCATCGACATAGATATGCATCTTCTTCATTGGCATATCTCCCTTCAAGGCCACAGTCCCAATTTAGCATTTTACCGAAACCGTGGGAAGTCCTCATTTTTCCATTCTGGCGTTGCGGCTGTCTCCTTTACTCCTGAGGCCACCAGCTCTGCTGGTGAAGCCTCAGTCATCTCGATCGAAGCAGCGGCAGGTCTATAAAGGATGCGTGATTTTTGTCCCTTAACAGATGGACCATTGGCGCAGGTTCCAGGATCGGCGTGTCGAAATTGTCGGCATCGGCAAAGGCGACGGTCACGCGGATGCGCCTCCCCTTCGAAAACGCGAAGGCGGTCGGCAGCAGATCAAACACCAGCGCCATTGGCTCCCCTGCAGGGATTGCCTTGAGTTCGCTCTCGAAATGATTGTGCCAGGGCAAGCCGAGATTATCAACCGGAGCCTTTCCCATAGCCCGATGAGAGGCCCTGAGATTCCCTTCGGTCACATAAGCCGAATTCCCATCCTCATCCACCTCTTCGAGATACACGAACAAGTCCAAATCAGGGGCGTCCGTGCGCAACCAGATATGCACAACAGGGTGCCCGACGACCTGCACGGGTGACTCTAACGGCGCAGTGGTGTAGGTCAGAGATTTGGCGTCATTGGAACGCAGGTTAGGGTATTTGTGGCTCCAGTTGACGGCGCTCCACCTCGAAAGCTTCCCGGTGGTGGTTGAGTAGTCCGGGCGATAGGTATCGACGGTCGCTGAAGCTGAAGGCGGCTCAGGGTGAAGGGTGGAGCCGAAATAGAAGGTTTTCCTTTCCACGTTTTTTACCGGCCACGTATCTGCAGTCTTCCAGGCCTCTTTCGCGGGCGCCCCTAAAAGATAGTAGTGGATGGAAGGCTCGTCCATGATGCCGTTGCGGATCCCCTTGAGCCAGTAGTCGAACCAGCGATGGGCCTCCACCCCAAAGTCAAGGTCGAAATTCTTTTTCTCAATCCCGCTGTGGTCCAGGGGACGGACGAGCAGACGCTTAGGTGCGGTGAGATTGGCATAGAGCTGGAACATGTCCCTGAGAAAGAGGTCATACCAGCCGGCCACCAGGTACGCAGGGACGCGAGCCTGATTGACCCGACTCATGAAGCGGGGATCAGCCATTGAATCCAGCCACATCTTGTACCCCTCGGGAGTGGTACTGTCCCTGTATCGGTATTGTTTGAACACCTTTGTGAATTTCTCCCCCACTGTCGCATGGCCTCGCTCTTCACGCGCCTGGGCAAGCAATTTCCCATCCGTGTCCCGATCGACAGGCGTGATCACATTCGAGTTAAGGAATTTCTGCGACCACTCGAAAAAGGCACCGAAGCCTTTATTGTAAACCCCGCCGGGATAGAGGGACCCCGTGAAGTTGTCGAGCCAGGTTGAAGCAGGGAAGATGGCTTTCAAATGGGGGTTGCCGGTGCTTGCCGCGGAGAATTGGATTTGCCCCTGCCACGAGTCGCCGTACATCCCGATGTTTCCGTTGCACCACTTTTGACTCGCGATCCAGTTCAGGATCTCCTTCGCTTCCCTGGCTCCTGCCTCGAAGGATGGGTTCAGTTTTCCGAAGGATGCGCCTGTCCCTGGGCGTTCGACAACGATGACGGCATACCCGTGCTTGACCATGTTCTTGAGCCACCCGGTTCTAAACAGGGGATCCATGAAACGGCCTTGGTCGGAAATCCAGTATCGGATTCTCAGCATGGCCCGTTCTTTCCAGCCCAGATCAAAAAGGTCCGCAATAATGTTCTTTCCCTCTTTGTCGAAGATAGTGAAGGTTCGCAGATAGGGCGTGTATTTGAACAGAACGGGCAAACGCTCGCCGGCGGGAGCCCCTTTCCGGGTTGGAAGAATGAGGTCATAGGACAGCCTCGTTCCATTGGACAACATCAGGTAATCGGAACTGCGTTTGGCGCCGTCGTAAATCGCCTCGCTGTAACCCTGATACTTCCCGAACTCCGACACTTTTCCCTGGGCGACGCTTCCTTTGTGAAGCATGCAGATCCCGATCACGAAAACGGGCAGAATGAGGACACCTAAGAATTTCACATTAATGAGCGTGTTCATCTGTTTCCTCTCCTAATAGAATGATTCAAACCTCTTCGATCCATATGGAATGATCGATCAGGCCGAATTCCTTGAGCGCTTGGGACAGGCGAAGTCCAAGCGCGCTTCCGTTTTTCTCCGGCTGCTCCGTTTCCCAATGAAGATGCATGGTCCAATCGGTTTCCCACTCGGCATGACGGTAAAGCCTCGCTTCTATAAGCCCGGGCTGATCCGTCTTGGTGAGCCCAGACAAAAGCCCCTTTAGCGCTTCGGAGGCTTTTCCTGCGTTGCGCAGCTTGATGATCTCCATCCATGTCATTTTTGTCCGCCCCTCCTGAACACCCCCTGGCAGGCTTTTTGCCGACTTGTCTCTCCTCCCCTGGTGGGAGGGGATAAAGGGGAGGGGGAAACAAGAAAGCTGAGGAATAGTTCTTGTTGTCTTTTCCACCCTCACCCTTCCCCTCCCCCATCGAGGGAGAATTGCAATTTGGAAATCGCCGATGCAGGATTGCTGTCTATTGCCAATGTTTTCTGCTTCAACCGTGCCAAATGCGTGAATTACGTAATATCAATCACTTACACAGATACGATCGAACGAATCGCAAATATTCGCAAAAGAAGTTGCTGTATTCTGCAATTCGGTGGAAAATTGCAGAATACGGCAAGATTCATGTTCCGCCTTTGGCGGGATCAGAGCCCCGAAGGGGCGTTATATGAAATCTGCGTCAGCAGATTTCATCAATGGAGTGGATCATGGATATTGACGAAAATGATTTCTTCCGAAATGCGACCATGAAAATCTGCAGTTCCCTGGATCTGGAAATCGCCATGTGGCGTGCCATGCAGTTTCTCAAGAAGTTCATTCCTGCCGAGGAAATGTACCTGCATCTGTATGACAAGGGTCTCGGCGCCATGCGGACGATCGCCGGAGCTACCCCTTCCGAAGGGAGAAAGATGGACCGCATCACTCCCTTGCCTCAAGAAGTGCGGGCCAGAGTCGAGGAATTTACCGGCGTGAGTGTTATCAACCAGCCCGAACTGGAGGCGGGCTTTAAATTCATGCTGGGCTATTATGGGAGACCGGATACGTCGGCGCTGGTCCAGCTTCTGGAGGTGGAAGGTCAAA
>CAZOLJ010000036.1:0-44977 GCA_964580575.1 uncultured Desulfobacteraceae bacterium | reverse complement strand
ATGAGAAGGAAGTGAAAAGCGCCTAACAGGTTCCATCGGACCGATATCTTTCGAAGGGTTTAGCCTTTGCCGAAGAGGCCACTGTTGTGTGATCACTCCTCAGTGCCACCTCTTCTTTTTTTCTTGAATTCTGCCAGAACATCCTCAATCTGCTGCGTCGTAAAGGTCTTGCCGCATTTGGTGCACTGAAACAATTCATCGGTCAGCTTGTCATAGATAAGATCATCAGAGAAGTTAACCCCATAGAATCGAATAGAGAAGCTGTGAATTCGTGTGAAGCTCTTGTTCCGGCAGCCGTCACAAAGAAAATAGTCGTGGGACACTTCCATCTCTTGCCTCCCTGCGTTCTCCTGTCAGCTCGTGATCTCGTCTTTTACCTGCTGTCAAGAACAATGGCAATTCATTTATGCTTTCAGAGAACCCTTCGCCTCACCAGGTGGGGATCGGGTTCAAGCTTTTTCGCCGCCTGATCGCCTCAAGCAGGCCTGCAGTTCCTGTCATCATGTGGTCACCCAAAGGAGCGCCGGGTCGAACCGGCAAACGGCTTTTCGAAAGGAGCCTGCGTTTTGGGCCTGTGGCGAGGATGATTTCGTTGCGGTCAAATCCAAAAGCCTTTCGCACATAGGCTCCGTGTCCGCCCTGCTGCAGAATCTTCTCATGGACCAATTCTCCCTCGGCAAGTTCAATGATGAGGGATTCAAGTCTCCGCAAGGTGATATCGCGCGTGTGATATTCGAAGAACCCGGCAATCTCCCCTTTCTCCAGAGCCGCTCCCAGGGTATGCGAGGTAGCGAGATCCAGCACGATGATCCTCTCTCTGGAAATGGCCTGAGGGTCCAGCGACCCTCCGAGAATGGCTGCCATGCCGCTGTCCATGACGTAGATCTCAGGGGCGGGGAGATCTGAGGCACTTTCAGCGATGCCCTTGAGCCGGTTGAGAGGGGCGGGAATCTCTTCTCTGCTGTAGAGGAGGGCCTGAGGAAAAGGATTCCGGTCCAGGCTCAATTTGAAAAGACTGTGTCGAAAGTCGAGGTGGGACACGCCCTGAGGAGGCATGCCGTGGTCCTGAGCGCAGACTCCCACAACGTCAAAGGAAAAGGGTACGCCGAAGCTTTCGACAAGCCCCCGCAATCGGGGGAGTTCCAGATCCCCGAGCGTCAGATTGCCGTACCTGCCGGTTGCTCCTAACGCGGCGGCTTCGCTTTCATCGACCACTCTGATCCCCAAGGCTTTCACTCGTTCAAGGTCGTGATGGAGCGTCAAAGCCGCAGAAGGCGTCATGAGAACTTGGAATTCCCTGGCCCGCGCAATCAGAATCTCGGATACAGGGCCGCCTCCCATCTCTGTGCCGCGCACGAGGAGGTTCCCCTGCAGACGCCGGGCTTTTTCCGACACGGTCAGGACCGGCGATTTTACAACCGCTTTGTAGTGAAGTCCGGATTCGTCGTCGTAGTAAAGGATGTCGAGGGTTCCGGCGCCGACATCCAGCATGAGGAATTTGCTCATCGGCCGTCTCACCGCCTCCATGAATCGGGGGTCAAAGCGCCGCAGATCTTAGCACTTTGTTTTTCAATGTGGTAGATTAAGTTTCATGCATTCTGTTGCCTCGAATCGAAGAAAAACCAGGTGAAGACAGAGATGGTCGATTTGAAGGCCCCGACGGAGGGTTTAACGGCGTTCGTCCGAGAATTCCTGGGTGAACCCGGGCTTTTCAGCCCCATAGCCGGAGACGGCTCCAAGAGGATTTTCTGGCGAGTCGGCGGTCTCAAGTCCGATGTTTCGTACATCGCCATGGAAAACGCACCCACGGATGACTTCTCGAAGCGGGAAAATACCGCCTACTTGAACATTGGGAGACACCTTCGAAGCAAAGGGTTGCCTCTGCCCGAGATCCACCGCTTTGACCTGGGCAAAGGGTGGTTCCTTATGGAGGACTTCGGAGACGTCAGTCTCCAGGCCGCCTGTGAGCGGGCGAAAGAGAGGGTCCCATTGTACGCGCCGGTCGTGGAAATCCTTTTTCAGCAGCAGACCAGGGGCGCAGAGGGATTCGACACCGCGTGGACCTGCCAGACGAAGACCTACGATCGGCAGGTCATGCGACGCTATGAAGTGGACTACTTCAAAGAAGCGTTCCTGGGGACTTACCTTGGAATCAGGAAAGAGTGGCCCGGACTGGAGAAGAGCTTTGAACACCTCATTGAAGAAGCGAACCGGGCAGAGAATCGATTTTTTCTTCACCGCGATTTTCAGTCCAGAAACATCATGATCACAGGCAAGAAAATCGGGATCCTGGACTGGCAGGGCGGCCGGCTCGGGCCTTTGGCCTACGATCTGGCTTCGCTCTTGATTGACCCTTACACAAGGTTGCCAGTCCCTGAAGAGGAATCAATCTACAGTATGTACTGTCAGTTGCTCCGGCGAAAGCAGCCGGATCGTCTGGCGTCCTTCGAAAAAACCTTTCCCTACCTGGCCATCCAAAGAAATCTTCAGATCCTGGGGGCCTTCTCCTTTCTGAGCAGGGTTCGAGGGAAGACTTATTTCGAGGAGTACATCCCCGGTGCTTTGGAATCTCTGCGGCACCTGCTTGAAGCAGTCAAAGACGGGAATCTGTCCAGACTGAGGGATCTTGTGATTTCTCTCCCGCCTTCCGGCTCCGCTAGATGAACATGTTGATCTTGGCCGTCTTCGCAACCTTCATATAGTCTTCTGCCGTCCATATCTCGACGCCGTCGATGAAGTCGTCTTCCGACAGCTCCATCATGTCCACGGTCATCCTGCAGCCCACGAATTTCACGCCTTCAGCCTTAGCCATATCCATCATGTCCGCGATATCAGGAATTCCGGCGTTCTCGATTTTCTTTTTCATCATTCCCGTGGCCATGGTAGCCATCCCGGGAATGGCCCCCATGAAGCCCGGCATTTGGAATTTGATCCTCTTGGTCCAGCCTTTTCGAATGGCGTTCAGCCCCATGAAGGTGAAGAAAATGGCGGCATCCATCCCCAATCGCCGGGCATTGATCGCCAGGAGAAGAGGAGGATAGACCCCGTCCATCGTATCTCTAGCGCAGATAAACGTGGCGCGTTCTCTTGGTTGTTCCTCTTTTTCTTCCATAATCTTTTTTGATGCTTCCATCCCTTATTCTCCTTTCATCAGTCGTTAGCATTTCTTGAGGCAGTGGAGCACCTGAATGACTTCAGGACTGTCCACGCCGTAATAAACGGACTTCCCGGCTTTTCGAGACTTGAGGATTCCTCTGGCCTTCATCAGCGAGAGTTGCTGTGAGGTCATGGATTGAGAGGTCCCGAGGGACTCCTGAATCTCCCCTACGGTCATCTCGCGGGTCTGGAGGAGTTCCGCGATTCGTAGCCTCGTGGGGTGAGCTACCGTTTTGAGGATATCTGCTGCGCGCTGCACTTTTTCCCAGTCCAGAAGAATCGGTTTTCCTTTAGGCATCTCGTGTCCTCTCTAAAAATATCATATTAATTTATTAACATATTTGTATGTGTCAATATGTTTTGTTGAGTTGCGCCGCATGAGAGGTGCCACAGGCTCCTGCCCGTGGGGCTTCACTTTTTCTCAGGAATGGGTATAATGCACGCACCTTTGAATCACGGAGGACGGTGATGAGCAAAAAGCATAAAGCGCCATCAAGCCTGATCGTAGCGGAAGACTCCGCGCTGGTGATCATTGACATGCAGGAAAGGCTCTTTCCGGTGATGGCGGAAAAAGAGGCGCTTGCGGACCAGGTGAGGAAGCTGGTCCGCTTTTCAAAGATCGTGGGACTTCCCGTGATCATGACCGAGCAGGAAAAACTGGGGCCCACGCTCCCTGAGATCAAAGGGGAGTTGGCATCGGTTGCCCCTGTTCCCAAGGTGGATTTCAATTGTTTCGGCTGCGAGCGCTTTGTGAAAAGCGTCGAGGATCTGAACAAAAGGACCCTGATTTTGTGCGGCATTGAAGCACACATCTGTGTGGCCCAGACTGCCCTGTATGCCGCTTCGGAATACGAGGTCCACGTGGTGTCGGACGCCATCGCGTCCCGTTCGCCTGAAAACCGCAGGATTGCCCTGGAGAGAATGTCCCGGAGCGGTGTTACGATCACATCGACGGAGATGGTCATCTACGAGCTTCTGAGAAGGGCGGGCACGGACACTTTCAAAGAAGTGCTGAAGCTGGTCAAGTGAGGGTTTTGTGAGGCGCGAAGCCGCTGCAGGAGCGGCTTCGCTACTCGACGATCTCCACGTTCCAGTAGAGATAGTCGCGCCAATTCTCCGGGATTTGTTTGAATCCGATAGTGATCCTGATCGCGGGAACCCAGCTTGGCCGGCTCGGTTCCCGAACCAGTCTCATGGAGGCTTCGTGCGGGGTGCGTCCTCCCTTCTTCCTGTTGCATTCCACGCAACAGGTGACGATGTTCTCCCACTGCGTCCTGCCGCCCCGGGATTTGGGGATGACGTGGTCGTAAGTGAGGTCCTCACTGGGGTACTTGCTCCCGCAGTACTGGCACTGGTAGCGGTCCCTCGCATAGATATTCTGCCTCGAGAACCGGACCGGGCTCTTCGGCCTCTTGATCATTTGCAGCAGCCGGACCACAGACGGAAGCTTGAGTGTAAAACTCACTGAACGAATTTCACGGTTGTACTCTTCCAAAACCTCCACCTTGCCCAGACAAAGCAGGGTGACGGCCTTCTTCCAGTCAATGACCTTAAGAGGCTCATACGTGATGTTAAGAAGTAGCACGCGCTCCATAGGGCCGATCCTGTAGAATGACGTTTCAGGTTTCAGTTGCGTTCGACTGGCCAAAAATAATAGAAAAGGAGGAAAAGTACAACAAAAAAATGCAGCTTTCCCCTTATATATTAGCAGGATGGCTTCTTGACGCAACGGCGGGTCCTGTCCGCAAAAAAGCGATTGTGAAAACAAAGGACCGCCACATCGTTGAGATTCGAAGTGCAACGGCAAAAGACCTCGCAAGAGGGGATCTCCTGGACCTTTCGAATTACCAGCTCGATCAGATCCGGCAGGCAAAGGACTTCGGCGTCCGCATGGCGGTAGGCACCGATGCCGGCAGCCCGGCTACTTTCCTGGCCGTGAGGACGAAGCCCGAAAGAGTCCTCGATACTTTGGGCACTCCTGAGAGAGTCTACTTCAAGGGCATCCCCCTTTCGTCGTTGGGTTCAGAGGGGAGGCGAGAAAGTTGACTCTGCTCGCGTTTATTTTGGGAGGGTGCGTTCTCTATCTCCTCGTCACTCTGGGGCTCACGTATCTCGTCCTGCAGCTTCCGCGGAATCCCGTGGAGGACAAGCCGGATTGGGGAAGAATCACAGAGACGACCATCCCAACCGAAGAAGGAGGCCTGCTCGAAGTTTGGCGTGTTGCACCCGAAGGCCAATCCAGGGGAATCGTTGTATTGGCTCATGGTTGGGGAAGAAACCGCGACAGGATGGTCCCCCGCGGCCGAATCTTTGGCCGCCTCGGGTTTACGACGATCATGCACAGCGCGAGAGATCACGGAAAGTCAAGCCCCCATCATTTCATGTGTGCGCCGAGATTCGCCGAGGACATCGAAGCGGTTCTCCGTTGGGTTAAAGAACCTGTGCTCCTTTATGGACATTCTATCGGGGCAGCTGCTGCCGTCATCGCCGCTTCCAGAAATCCCGGGAAGGTGAAACTCTTGTTCCTTGAAGGATGCTACGCGAGAACCAGGGAAGCGCTGCTCTGCCTCTATCGCAGTTACAACTGGGTCTTCGGTGTTTTCTTTGCTCCCATGGTGGTTCTGTGGATGGAGATCTTCTGGAAATGGGGACTGGAAAAGGTAAGCCCGATCCGTCTTGCAGCCGCAATCGATTGTCCGGTGCTGATCATTCATGGGGAGAAGGATCAGAATTTTCCTCTCCATCACGCATGGAGGTTGCGCGACAGCTTTCCGTCAGGGAAGGCCGAGACTTTTGTGGCTACAGGCGCGGATCACAGCAGTTCAAGCCTCGATTCGGATTTTCCGCGCACCCTAGAGGGCTTCATCAACCGACATCTGCCCAGCAAAATTTCCCCATCCCCCTTGGAATTCCCTCCCCCTTATCCCCTCCCGCAAGGGGAGACAAGTTTTCGCACAGCCTCCGACCGGACATTTGATCCTTGACATCCGCCTCGGGGCTTCTATACAAAAGCTGAGTCAGGTCAGCGATCATAGGAAACCCAGGGAGGGGAACGCATGAAGGTCCTAGGCATTTACGGCAGTCCGCGCAAAGGAGGGAACACGGATCAACTCCTCGACAAGGTGCTGGAGGGTGCGCAGTCCGCGGGCGCTGAAGTGAAGAAAGTGTACGTCCGGGACCTGAACCTGTGCGGTTGCATCGAGTGCGGTGGGTGCGACAAAACCGGAGAGTGCGTGGTCAAGGATGATATGCGGCAGGTTTACCCTCTCCTGGACTGGGCCGAGGTCATCTTTCTCGCTTCTCCGATCTTTTTCTACGGAGTGACCGCCCAGGCAAAGGCCCTGATCGATCGGGCCCAGGCGCACTGGTCAAGGCGGCTCTTAGAGAAAACTCCGGAAGAGCGGCAGCTGCGCAACCGGGGCAGGGGCTACCTGATTACGGTTGGAGCAACCAGAGGCAAGAACCTCTTCGAAGGCGCTATTCTGACGGCGAAATACTTCTTTGACGCTTTGGATATGAGTTACGAAGGGGGAATTTTTTTCAGGAGTCTGGAGAAAAGGAATGCCGTTCAGGAAAACCCTGAAACCCTGCAGGAAGCTTTCACCCTGGGCCTCAAAGCTGCCGCCCCTTAAGGAATTCCCCTCCCCCGGTGGGAGGGGGGCCACCCCCACCTTACCTGCCCCATCGAGGAGGAGGAAGTGTTGTTGAAGTTTTCGCAAGCTGCGCAATCAAGTGCCCCCTTTGAGGGGGCTTCCTGATGCCACCCGCTCTGCGGGTGGAGCCTCACTTCGGGCTGCTCGGAGATTGGATTTTATTTTTTCCATGCCGGGCCTTGCCAGGGAGGTCCTGCCAAATCTGTTCTTGAAGTCCTCTTCTCCCATGCAGAGAATCTCATCTGCCGATGGCATGGACACGTTGGTCGTTAGAGCGCCTTTGTTGAAAGGACACGCCTCCTGGCATCTGTCGCAGCCCAAGAAACATTTTTTCATTTCAGGACCCAAAGCCGGACTGATGCCGCCTTTGTGCTCAACGGTCAGATAGGCAAGACACTTTGACGCGTTCAGGTGAAAAGGCTTTTCAAGAGCGCCTGTGGGGCAGGCTTCCATGCAGGCCGTGCAGGCGCCACAGGAATCGGGCACAGGTTCGATAACAGGGCATTGCAGTGGTGCGGTCGTCAGGATTTCGACAAGAAAGAAGTAGGAGCCATAGCCTGGAATCACGAGCAGGGTGTTCTTTCCTATGAACCCCAGCCCGCCTTGCCATGCGATGCTTTTCTCCAGGATTGGTGAAGAATCAACGCAGACCTTCGCACGGCTTTGAGGGTAGTCCTTTTGAATCGCTCTTGAAAGAGCCTCTCCCAGCATCTTTAACCGAAAATGGTAGTCCTCCCGTGATGGATCGGCATATCTGGCAACCGAGTAACCGTCCTCCGTTTCATGTCGAGCGTTTGGGTAAGGGTAGGCAAGGGAGATGATCGTCTGACAGCCTTCAAGCAGTTTGGAGGGGTCCTCTCGGACCTCCAGATTCCTTTCAAGCCAGGTCATGTCGCCGTGTTTTCGGTCCGCGAGCCGGCTGAGGAAGGAATCGAAATGGGCAGGCCGGTGCGGCTGGGAAAAACCGATGGCGATGAAGCCCAGGGTTTTGGTTTGCTCAGTGAACTGAGAGATGATCTTGGTTTGCTTCACGTGCACTTCGGCCTGTCAGCAAGGAGGTCCTTCATTCGGCAAGAAGCGGCCGATCCAGATCGAAAGGAGTCAGGCTTTCAAACCCCTCATCTGTGACCAGGATCGTCTGTTCGAACTGAGCCGACAGGGAGCGGTCGTTTGTCACAGCGGTCCAGTTGTCGGCGAGAAGGTGAAGATCCTTCTTGCCCAGATTGATCATGGGCTCGATGGTGAAGACCATGCCCGGGACCAGGATCGTTCCCTTTCCCTTCTGGCCGAAGTGCGGGATCTGGGGAGGCTCGTGAAAGTCGAAGCCTACCCCATGACCTACGAATTCACGGACGACTGAACACCCCTGGGCTTCTGCATAGGTTTGAACCGCCCAGCCGATGTCCCCGACTCGGTTGCCCGGTTTCACCATGGCCATTCCTTGTTTGAGGCTTTGTCTGGCTACCTCCACTATTTTTCGGGCTTCAGGACCGGGTGGGCCGGCAAAAAAGGTCTTACTCGCATCGGCATAGTATCCCTTTAAAATAGGGGTTACGTCCACGTTCACTATGTCCCCCTCTTGAATGATCCTCTTTCCCGGTATGCCGTGACATATTTCCTCGTTTACGGAGACGCACACGCTCTTCGGGAATCCGCGGTAATTCAGGGGAGCCGGGACAGATCCGTTTCGCACCGTGAATTCATGGACAAGCGTGTTGATCTCATCCGTGGCCATGCCGGGTTTTAACTTCTCTTCAACGAGATCCAGGCTGGCAAGGGCAATTCGACCCGCTGATTTGATCGCCTCGATGTCCGCTTTTTCTTTGAGTCTGATCCTGTATTCGCGGTAGTACTTCTCCTTCAGAGGGACTGATCCCAAGGACTCCTTTCCCATGCAGCATTTCTTGTACTTCAAGCCGCTGCCGCAAGGGCATGGGTCATTGCGACCAATCTTCGAATCTCTGTTTCTGAAAAAAAGCACTAGGGCCAGAACCTCCTCAGATATATCTCAAGGCTGAAATTAACTCCGAAAACACAGCGTTCAAGCTTTGTATGCCTATCAGAACCCTGACTCCAAATCAACGCGCAAAAGCGGTTCCCCGCCTAATTTATCTATTGAATCTCCGGGGGGTAGAAGGTATGTAGGGCATCGGAGCGAATATTCCTTGAAAGCCGGGGCAAAAACTCTCCTTCAGTCTCCTCATGTGTGGGCCTTCACCACCTATTTCGCTGAAGGTTTTCCTTACACCATCATTCGAATTGTTTCCTCTGTTTTCTTTCGCGACATGAAGGTGAGCCTCGAGGCGATCGGCCTGACCTCTCTATTCGGCATTCCGTGGGTCATCAAGTTCCTCTGGGGACCGCAGATCGACGAGTATGCCACCAAGCGGCGCTGGATGCTGTGTCTCCAATTCCTCCTTGGAATCATGGCGATGGGCGTCGCCTTCCTCACCTCTGCGCCGTCGGGAATAAAGATCATTGCCGTTCTGCTGTTCATCGGGTCTTTCATCGCCGCGACCCATGACATGGCCATTGACGGCTATTACATGGAAGCCCTGGATGAAGCCGGACAGGCGAAGTTCGTGGGCTACAGGGTCATGGCCTACCGGATCGCCATGATGACCGGTACGGGCGTCGTCGTCACCATGGGCGCGACGCTGGGCTGGTTTGCAAGTTATCTCGCCTCTGCCGTGCTTCTTTTCTTGCTCACCCTCTATCATTTCACTTTCCTTCCTAGAGTCGAGAAAGAGAAAAAGCCCTTCCGGGAGCTCTTCGAGTTATTTCTTGAGAGGAAAATCCTGATCACCCTGGGGGCCGTGGTTCTCCTGATCATCGTTCTCTTCACCTTCCGCGAAGCGATTCAGAAAGCCGCGACAGGAGTCCCTCTCCTCGTGAGAATCCGTTTTTCAGGCTGGATCGGCATCGGGCTTCTGCTTGCCTTGATGCTCTTGGCCTCCTTCAGGGAGAAGATCAAGGGATTGCTGCTGGGAGACGGAGACTCCTTCTATGCCCGGGCTTTCATGACTTACATGGACCGGGAAAAAATGGCGGTTGTTCTCGCTTTCATCATCCTCATGCGAACCGGGGAATCCATGCTCTCTTCCATGGTCTCTCCTTTCATGGTGGATCTGGGGATCAAGGTGCATTACGGCTGGATTTCCGGAGGGGTGGGGCTACCCTTCTCTATTCTCGGCGCCATGGCAGGGGGATGGATGATCTCGAAGTATTCTCTCGGAAGAACGATCTGGCCTTTTCTTCTGGCGCAAAATCTGACGAACCTGGTTTACATGGCCCTTGCTCTTTATCTCGGGTCGCATCTTGCGCTGAACACGGGCGCTCAGCAGATCACCCCCATAGGGTCAGAGAACCTTTTCTTCGTAGCCCTGGTCCATGCCTTTGACCAGTTTGCGGGCGGTCTCGGCACCTCTGTTCTCGTCACCTTCCTCATGCGGACCTGCCTTTCTGATTTCAAGGCAGCCCACTTCGCCATCGGCACAGGGCTCATGAACCTGAGTGGAGTGGTTGCTGGAGTGGCAGGCGGGTTTCTGGCGGAACGGCTGGGCTACGGCTATTTCTTCGGGATCAGCTTCCTGGCCTCGATCCCAGGCATGGCTCTTATTCCTTTTGTGCCATTCCTACACACTGAGAAGCGATTAAGCAGCTCACCCGATGGAGTATGAAAATCGGCAATAATCGTGCTCCTTGGCATGCCTATCATTTCATTCTTGATGAAACGATAGAGTCAAAAAGGCTAATAACTACTTTATTTCAAATGGTTAACCGTTTCATGGCGTGCAGCTTTCGTTGCAGCCAGCCCATGCTGATTATCGTTTCAATAATCATGAAACGATTTATTGACAAGCAGGAAAAGTGTCTATATTATAATGACATATTCGTTTCACAGTCTTGGTAAATCGTTTCATGGCATTTTCTGACCAGGCTATCCTTGATTACATAGCGGCCCATCCCGGTGCTCGCAGGGAGGATATCCGGCGCCAGGCCGCCCCCGATGCGAGCGAAACAACCGTTTGGCGTGTTCTGAAGCGGCTCGTTGAAGAAGGCAAACTGGAAGTTTCAGGGAAAGGTCGGGCCACGGGCTACAGCCTCGCGGGCGCTGCGGTGGTTCGTGCCCATTTGCTGACGCCTTACAACCGCCGCAGACCTGCGAACTACAAGAAGGAATTCCTGGACCGCTATATTCCGAACAAGACATTCTACCTCCCCGATGCCGATCGACAGTGCCTGCGTGAAGCTGGCACGCCTACCGCCTCACCATTACCGGCGGGAACTTATGCGCGCCGCATTCTTGAACGGCTCCTGATCGATCTCTCCTGGGCATCCTCGCGCATGGAAGGGAACACGTACAACCTTCTTGAAACCGAACGCCTTATCCGATTCGGGCAGGAGGCCTCCGGAAAGGATCGAAAGGAAACGCTGATGATCCTTAACCACAAGGAAGCGATTCAGTACGTCGTGGAACATCTTGCCGCGATCACGATCAGCCGGCCGGACCTGTGCAACATCCACGCGTTGCTCGCAGACGGCCTTCTGGCCGATCCCGCTATGGCCGGCCGGCTTCGGCGCATGCCCGTTGGTATTACCCATTCAAGCTTCAGGCCGCTTGGCGACCAGTTCGCGATCGAGGAAGAATTCGATATACTGATCGAAAAAGCAGCGACCATTAATGATCCGTTTGAACAATCGTTCTTTCTCCTCGTTCATATCCCTTATCTGCAGGCTTTCGACGATATCAACAAGAGAACTTCGCGCATCGCCTCCAACATTCCTTTGCTGAAGGCTGATCTCGCGCCTATGTCGTATCTCACCATGGACGACAACGCCTATATTGACGGCCTGATCGGGATTTATGAACTCAACAATGTTTCCCTGTTGCGGGAGGTCTATATCGACGCCTACATGACTTCGGCAGAGAACTACAGGACGTTGCGTGCGGAGATCGAAACCCCGGAGAAGGCGGCGCTGGTCTATCGCGATTTCGTTCGCAAGGCCGTGCGCCGCAGCGTTCTCGAATGGAAGGCGTTCCGGCCCGAACTCCTCATGGCCATGGCCGCCGAGGCAGAAATTCCCGAAGCGGACCGCGAGGAGGTGGTCAATTATATAGGAAACCAGTTTCGCGGCCTGCACGAGGGCAATGTGATTCGCTATCGGCTGCGCCCGGAGGATCTTGCGGGCATCAGCCGGGAATGACCGAAAGGAATTTTAGACAGGATTTACCGGATGATTGTTGGGTATTTCTTCCCTTAGGCAAGGGGAGGTCTGGAGCATTTTACCGGCCTGGCGAGTTACGTCCTTAAAGTGAAGTTTTTGCCTTGAAAACCCTGTTCTAAGAATGAACTCCTATGCCGAGCCTGCGGAGAAGCGGGCGAGGCGGAACGCGGTCAGCGCTGCGGAAGCGAAATGGAATCATACGCAGCAGGGTCGGAATCTTGAGGCAGGCGACGCAGCTTTTAGGGAGAAGCTTCAGGAAGCGACGCAGATGAAAAAGAGGTATGAAAACCTGAATAATGAGTATTCAAGGGATAAGCAAAAGCTTCAGACTGCGGTGATGGAAAGGCAGCTTCTGAAGTTCTTGGACAATTTTTTCATCCATGACCATAGCATTCCTAAAATCGGGGCAGGAAGAAAGGCGACCTTGGCCTCGTACGGGATTGAGACAGCAGCTGACATTGACCCGAACAAGATTATAGGTATAAGCGGGTTCGGGACAAGCCTGACTAGCGAATTGGTTCAGTGGCGCAAAAGCCTTGAAGGCAGATTCAGGTTTGACCCCTCCAGAGGAATTGACCCAGCTGACATTGCAGCTCTGAACCAGAAATTCCGCCAGGAAAGAATCAGAATTGAGGGCAGCCTGCTCGCCTTCCCCGAGATCCTTAGCAACGTAAGGCGGGAAATTCTTCTCAAGCGCGAAGCTCTCAGGCTGCAGGTTGAAGATGTGGCAAAGGCTTTGGCACAGGCGAGGGCTGACTTGTCTGCCGGCAAGTGATTCTCCGAGGGCGGGTCGGACCAAGGGGAGTGATTGTATTGAGAGGGAAACAGATCCGACATGGTGCAGATTTCGCCCTTAGAGTGAGGTTTTTGGCCTTGAAAATCCTGTTCTAAGGATGAACTCCTATGCCGAGAGCAAGAGTTTCGGGGTCAAATCTTGAATTGGGAATTAATCTCGCCAGGGTCTCCATTCTGCCGATTTCGGCCTTGGGCCGAAATCGGTAATTGCTTCTCAGATTCAATTGTCTTGTCAGGAAGGTTTGTGCAGTAATGGCGACCAGCGACCGCGGCGGAGTTCATTGGTGCTTCCCTCCGGTCAGTTTCTTCTTTACCACCCGGCCATTCTCCCAAACGACCAAAGGGGTATTCGTCTGAATCGCGATTTTCCTGGCCTGTTTCGCAGCTCGCCTCAAAGCGATGCCGACTTTCGCCAGGTCCTTATCGCGAACCACCACTCTTTTGCTCCCTTTCATAGGCTTCCCCCTGCGTCCACTACTAATTGCGTTTCCCCCGAGTTGTCATAAAGAGCCCAGCTATCGACGGAACTCTTATACACTTGCTGGAAATTCCTCCATCCGGCCTCTTTGGGGAGAAATTCCCGAGCAAAGGTGGTCTTGCCCGCCCCATTCGAGCCCGCAATGATGATGATTTTCTGTTCCTGAATCGGGTTATTGATCTGGACTTTATTCACAGGTAATCCTCAGGCTGACAGCAATTCACAAATACCCGAGGGGAAAGAGAATAACAAGGTGAAAACCCGCGCAATGGGCGGAGAGTGGGTTTTTCCAAGAGCAGGCGAAAACCAGTCGTATCAGCCTCGTGCGAGAAAGGTTTTGGGGTCGAGAAGAACCTTTTCATCCAGCAGCGCGGTGGTGTCGTGATCTTTCAGAAGCCTGAGTTCCACGGCCGACTGAGTGGGCTGAAGCTCGATGACGATGCTGAAGAAGGAATCGAACTTGTCGGCAGGGGCGGGAATGGCCTGGGGTTTGGCGTCGCCGGGGATTCCCTTGGAAAGAGCCGAGAACCACACTTCCACCTTGAACTCCTCAGCCAGTTTCTTGAATCCTTCGAACATCTCCACCCCGACCTTTGAAAAATCCAACCCGTCCACGATGATCGTGTCCGGCATAAAGGCCACTTTCTCCGACAGGTTTTTCAAATTCTCCTTCAACCGGCGCAGGTCAAAGCTCTGGTTCAGATAGGCGAGGATCATGCGGTTCTTGTCGATTTGAGTCTTGATGTCGGAGGGGTTTATCAGGTTAAGGGCGTTTACAAGCTCGGAAAAGATGACATTGTAGTAAGAGGTCACCTTTTCCGGGCTGTCCTGCAGGGAGGCGTGGACCAGTTTTTCATTCCTGAGAAGCTTGTCCATGGCGATGTGGACAAGGCAGGCGGTTTTCCCGACTCCTGCCCGGGCTACCAGGACTCCGAGGTTTCCGCGGCCCAAGCTTTTGCGGGACGACTTTTCAAGGATTTTTAGAAGACTGCTCTTGGTGGTCATTTCTTTCCTCCCTTCAGTCTGTCGGCAAAGGTTTTCTTCAGCTCCTCGGCAATGGAATCCGGCACCTTGTTGTACTTCGAAAACTCCATGGTGAACTCCGCTTTGCCCTGGGTGAGCGAGCGAAGGGTGGTGGCGTAACCGAACATCTCGGCGAGAGGGACTTCCGCTTCAACGGTCGTAAAGACTCCGTCTTCCGCGGAACTTGTGATCATGCCCCTGCGCTGGTTGATGCTAGCCATGACACTCCCCTGAAAATCGGAAGGGCACTCCACCGCCACCTTCATGATCGGTTCGAGGAGCAGGGGCTTGGCACTCATGTAAGCCTGTTTGAACGCGCCCACAGCCGCCTGCCGGAAAGCAAGCTCCGAGGAGTCCACAGAGTGAGAATTGCCGTCATTGATCGTGATCCTCATGCCGAGAATTGGAAACCCCAGAAGGAGGCCCTTTTCAAGACAGGCCTGAAAGCCCTTCTCCACAGCGGGAACGAACTCCGTGGGGATGGCTCCACCCCTCACGGCATTGACGAACTCATACCCCTGGTCCTCGGAAGGCTCCATGAAGCCGGCCACGCGACCATACTGCCCGGCCCCTCCGGTCTGCTTCTTGTGGATGTAATTGAAATCCGCCTTGCGGGAAATGGCTTCGCGGTAAGCCACCTGGGGCATGCCGGTCTCCACTTCGGCGCTGAACTCCCGCCTCATTCTCTCCACGTAGATTTCGAGATGGAGCTCTCCCATGCCGGAGATGATGGTCTCACCGGATTCCCGATCCACGTGGGTGCGGAAGGTGGGATCTTCTCTCACAAAGCGGTGAATGGCTTTGGACATCTGGGTGCTCGACTTGTTGTCTTTCGGGGTGACGGCGAGAGAGACCACGGGTTCCGGGACGCGCATGGAGGTCATGGCATAGTTGACGGTCCCGTCCGTAAAGGTGTCCCCTGAGAAACAGTCGACACCGAAGAGAGCCACAATGTCCCCGGCCTCTGCCTGCTGGGTGTCTTCCATTTCATTGGCGTGCATCATCACCAGCCTTCCCACCTTGATTCGTTTCCTGTTGCGGGTGTTGAGGAGTTCATCTCCTTTGCGAAGAGATCCCTGGTAGACCCTGAGATAGGTCAACTGGCCATAGGGGGTCACTTCCAGTTTGAAGGCAAGGGCGACCATGGGCGCCTGAGGATCAGGGCTGAGGCTAACTTCCGCGGCATCCGCATTGAGATCCAGGGCGCTGTTTTCGATTTCCCCCGGGGAGGGAAGATACTGGTTCACGCCGTCAAGGAGAGGCTGAACGCCGATGTTTTTGTAGGCCGAGCCCAGAAACACCGGCGTGAGCTGGCGGAGCAGGGTCCCTTTCCGGACGGCCTTTCGGATCAGTTCATCGGTCACCTGATCTTCGAAGATCGCCTCCATCAGCTCGTCGGAGAACATGGAGGTCGCGTCGAGGAGCTCTTCCCTTCTGGCCTTGGCTTCGCTCCGAAGGTGGAAAGGAATCTCTCCGGTCACCAGGGTGTCGCCGTAAGCCCCTTCAAAATAGACGGCCTGCATGGAAACCAGGTCCACGACGCCTTTGAACTCCGCTTCCAAACCAATAGGGATTTCCATGAGAACCGCGTTGTGATTGAGCCTTTGGCGGAGTTGATCCACCACCCGGTAAGGGCTGGCGCCGGAGCGGTCACACTTGTTAATGAAGGCGAGCCTCGGAACTTTGTAGCGGTTCATCTGGCGGTCCACGGTGATGGACTGGGACTGCACCCCGCCTACGGCGCACAACACGAGGACGGAGCCGTCCAGGACTCTCAGCGCACGCTCCACTTCAATCGTGAAATCCACGTGGCCGGGCGTGTCGATGATGTTGACCGTGTGGCCCTTCCATTCGCAGTGGGTGGCCGCGGACTGGATGGTGATCCCTCTTTCCCTTTCCAGGTCCATGGAGTCCATGGTGGCGCCCACGCCGTCTTTGCCTTTGACTTCGTGAACCGCATGGATTCTCTTGGTGTAATAGAGGACCCGTTCCGTCAGGGTGGTCTTCCCTGCGTCAATGTGGGCACTGATGCCGATGTTTCTCAAACGTTCAATATCCTGGGCCATGAAAAACTCCGATGCCGGAATTCCCTCGGACCAAAGGTTGGCCAAGGGCTGCCGGTTCAAGAAAATGAAAAAGAGGGTTCTTGGTGAACCCTCTTTTAAGCATACCGGATGCTTTCGTAAATGGGAAGGGTGAAATCACATCTTGGTCAGGTGGTAGCGGGCCAGCGGAATCACACTGTCGGCGATCTGCCTTCGCAGAACCACGGTGTTGATCGGGGTATTCCGGCTGAGCCTTTTCAACGCCATCAGCTGGGTTCTCAGCTCTTCACCTTCCGCCAGGGAGGCAAAGATCTGCTTGGCAAGCCACTCGGCCTTGGCAAAGGCATCGTTGATGTAAATTCGCGTCACGGCGATCTGGATCTCGGATTTTTCCTCACCCTCCTTCTGCACCTTCTTGAGCGTGCGGAGCAGGGCGGATTCCATGGCAAAGATCTCGATGATGATATCCGAGATCATGGCGATGATCTCCTGCTGATTCCCAAGCTTTTCCATGTACTTTTGCACAGCCGCTCCGGCGGCCAGAAGCGCGATCTTCTTGGCCATGGAAACCAACTTCTTCTCCTTCTCAAGAGTCCCTTCCGGCTCAGTCATTTCAGGCCTGAAGGTGAGGAGGTCCTGGGTGGCCTGCTGGATCACTTGAAGCAGCGGCAGTTCCCCTTTCATGGCCGCACGCATGAGCGTGTCCACAATCAGCATGCGGTTGATCTCGTTGGTTCCTTCCCAGATGCGGTTGATTCGGGAATCCCGGTAAGCCCCTTCGGCCGGGTAGTCCTGGATATATCCGTAGCCCCCGAAGATCTGAACGCATTCATCCACCACAAAATCGAGCATTTCCGTGCCGAAAACCTTGTTGATGGAACACTCCAGGGCGTATTTTCGGATGGCTTCGCCTGTTTTTGCTCCGGCATCGGCTTTCGTGGGATCAATGCCTTCCAGGGCCATATCCAGGAGGAACGCCGTGCGATACGCCATGCTTTCTACCACGTAAATCTTGATGAGCATGTCGGCGATTTTCTGTTTGATCAGTCCGAACTCACAGATCGGTTTCCCGAACTGAACTCTGCCCTTGGAGTACTTCACGGCTTCCGCGAAGATCGATTTGGCTGATCCGACCACCATGGGAGCGATCTTGAAACGGCCCACGTTGAGGGTGTTCAGGGCGACGATGTGGCCCTTTCCCACTTCACCCAGAACGTTTTCCACAGGAACTTTGACATTCTGGAAAATGACGGCCCGGGTGGAACTGCCGTGCATGCCCATTTTTTTCTCTTCTTCATCCACGGAGACGCCATCCCACTTTCTCTCCACAATGAAGCTGGTGAACTTCGTCTCATCGATCTGAGCGTAAGTGATGAAGAGGTCTGCAAAACCGGCATTGGTGATGAACTGCTTTGTCCCGTTCAGGATGTAATGCTTGCCGTCTTCCGATAGAACGGCCCTTGCCTCGGCACCCAAAGCGTCTGATCCATGGCCGGGTTCCGTGAGGGCATAGGCAGCCACGATTTCAGCGCTCGCTATTCTGGGCAGATATTTCTTTTTCTGTTCAGGGGAACCAAAAAGAACAATGGGAAGGCTCCCGATGCCCGTTTGCACCCCATAGGCCGCCATGAAGCCCGAGACTCCGAAGCAGAGCTTTTCAGCGATGAGCATGGAACTGACCTTGTCGAGCTCCGAGCCCCCGAACACTTCAGGCATGTCCGCCCCGAGGAATCCGAGTTCTCCTGCCTTCAGGAGGAGCTGTTTCAGAAGTTCGTAGTTGACTTCCCGAAGCTGTTCGCTCCGGGCAAGAAGCTCCTTGATGGCAAACTCCTCGGCCGATTGGGCCACGAGGCGCTGATCTTTGGAATAATCCTCAGGGGTAAAGACCTCCTCAGGCAAAGCATCGGTAATCAAGAACTCTCCGCCTTTAAAAAGTTTTTCCTTTGCCATGCTCGTTCTCCTTCTGTGATTTAGTAGTCTTCTCTTTCAAGGATGGCCGCTGCGCCCATGCCGAAGCCGATGCACATGGACACAAGACCCCAGCGGGCCTTCCGCTCCTGCATTTCGTAAACCAGCTGAGTGGTGAGTTTGGCGCCGGTGCAACCCAGGGGATGTCCCAGGGCAATGGCGCCGCCGTTGACGTTCGTGATCGCTTCATTGATGCCGAGTTCTTTGATACAATAAAGGGCCTGTGCCGCGAACGCTTCATTGAGTTCAATCAGGTCGATCTGATCCAGCTTCATGTTGGCGAGCTTCAGGATCTTGGGGATGACCACCGCAGGCCCGACCCCCATGTACTCGGACGGACACCCTTCCACCGCGTGATACCTGAAAGTGGCCATGGGCTTGAGCCCGAGTTCCTTGGCCTTTTCCTTGGTCATCATGAGAACCGCTGCAGCGGCGTCGCTCGTCTGTGAGGAATTGCCGGCGGTCACGCTTCCGGTCGGCTTGAAAGCAGGACGAATCTTGGAAAGGCTCTCCTTGGTTGTTCCCGGCCGCACGCCTTCGTCCGTGTCAAAAATCACCTCTTCGAACTTGAAATGGCCGTTGGGAAGTTGTTTCTGAATCTTGACGGGAATGGGGACGATCTGGCTTTTGAAGCGGCCCGCCTTGACGGCGGCCTCCGCCTTCTGCTGACTCTTGGCGCCAAACTCATCCTGCTCGTCCCTACCGACCTTATATTTCTCCGCCACATTCTCAGCCGTCAGCCCCATGCCCGAGAAAGCGCCAGGCCGTGTGTCGACCAAGGCAGGGTTGGGATAGAGCATGCTTCCGCCCATGGGAATCTGGCTCATGCTTTCGATGCCCCCGGAAACGACCACGTCGGAAAAACCGCACATGATCTTTTCGGCGCCGATGGCGATGGCCTGAAGCCCTGAAGAGCAGAAACGGTTGACGGTCATGCCTGGGATGCGGTCAGGCCAGTGCATGGACATGACCAGCACCCTTCCCAGGTTGAGACCTTGGGTGGCCTCAGGAAAGGTGCATCCGATAATGACGTCATCAATCAGATTGGGATCCAGGTTTCCCGCACGTTTCATGAGGTCGGTCAACACGGTGGTCCCCATGAATTCAGGCCGGGTGTCTTTTAACATTCCTCGAGGAGCCCTCCCGACTGCGGTTCTGCAAGCGGCAACAATGACAGCTTCTTTCATATGGTTTCCCTCCCTTTCATTCCCCCCCATCGGGGATGGGCAAGTGATCGGAGTGACAATCCTCCAGCGGGTGATCAATTCCTCAGAGGCTTTCCTGTGGTCAGCGTGTGCTGCATTCTGGCCTGGGTTTTAGGATCACCGGCCAGGCTCAGGAACGCCTCCCTCTCAAGGTCCAGAAGATACTGTTCACTCACTTTGGTGTCCGCGTGGACATTGCCGCCGCAGAGCACATATCCCACTTTGGCCGCCACGGTCACATCGTGCTCCGTGGCATAACCCTGCTGCCGCAGCGTCCAGACGGCCATCTTGATCAGGGCCAGGCTGTTCTCGCCGGCCACGCGGATCTCATCGAGAGGCCTGGGCGGCACATACCCTTCCTGGTTCATGGCAAGCACGGTCTTCTTGGCGTCCTCGATCAGGAAATCGCGATTGGCCGTCATCT
Source organism: uncultured Desulfobacteraceae bacterium (assembly GCA_964580575.1). Taxonomy (GTDB): domain Bacteria; phylum Desulfobacterota; class DSM-4660; order Desulfatiglandales; family HGW-15; genus CAVPDE01. The sequence continues at coordinate 25,001 of CAZOLJ010000036.1, read as the reverse complement.
TGTCGGTGGGTCTCAGTAAACCCATCTTGATCGCTTCAGGGCCGGAAGTGGCCACTTTGGCGAGCGCGATGGTCTCGAAGGCCCTTGCCACATAAGGCATCAACTCGATCTGCTTGGGATAGACTCCGCCCGGCGGAACCTCGAAGAGGTGCTCTGTGTTGCGAATCAACATTTCCTTGCACCCGCCGCCTGCAGGGAGCAACCCCACGCCCACTTCCACAAGCCCCATGTAGGTTTCCGCCGCAAAGCGCACCCGGTCCGAGGCCAGGCAGATTTCGCACCCGCCGCCCAGGGCCATGCCCGCAGGTGCTGCAACGACCGGCTTGTCCAGGTACTTGAGTTTCATCAGGCCGTCCTGGAGAAGCTTGATCCCCCATTCCAGGTCATCCCATTCCTCTTCCTGGGCGGCAAAGAGAACAAGGGCCAGGTTGGCGCCTACGGAAAAGTTTTCGCCGTGGTTGGCGATCACCAGCCCCAGGAAATCCTTGCTCACGATATCGGCGGATTTGGTGATCAGGCCGATGATGTCATCACCGAGGGCGTTCATCTTGGAATGGAATTCGAGGCAGGCAACGCCGTCGCCGATATCGACCAGAGAGGCGCCCTTGTTGCCGGCGATGAGTTTCTTTCGCTCCTTGAGGGAGGGAAGCAGGATGATCCCGGGCTTGACGGGAACGGGTTTGTAATCCTTCGAGGGGATGTCATAGAAGAAAAGAGCTCCCCCTTCGCGCTTGTAGAAGGACTTCTTCCCTGCCGCGAGCATCTCCTGGACCCATGCGGGGATCTCCAATCCCGCTTTCTTCATCTTGGCCACAGAAGCTTCCAGGCCCAGGGCATCCCAGGCCTCGAAGGGTCCCATTTTCCGTGCAAAGCCCCATTTCATGGCATTGTCCACGTTCACGATGTCGTCGGCGATTTCCGGGATGCGCCTGGCGGAGTAGATGAGCACGTCGGACATGGTCCGGAAGGTGAACTGACCGGCGACGTCGTCTGCAAAGTAAAGGGCTTTCATCTTGCCGGCAGTGCCGGGAATGGGCTTGGCCGCTTCAAGGGAGGCGAACTTGACTTTCTGCTGAGGCTTGTACTGAAGCGTCTTGCAGTCAATGGAGAGGGTGACCTTCTTGCCGTTTTCTTCGACTCGTTTGTAGAACCCTTGCTTGGTCTTCTCGCCGAGAAGTCTCTTTTCCGTCATCTGCTTGATGAAGTCGGGCATCTGGAACATCTCGCGCTTCTCGTCGTTCACCGCGCCTTCATAAACATTGTTTGCCACATGGATGATCGTGTCCAGACCCACGAGATCAACCGTTCTGAAGGAGGCGCTCTTGGGATTGCCCACCACCGGTCCGGTGAGCTCGTCCACCGCCTCGATGGTCAACCCAAGATCCATCATGGCGCGCACGACGGAGAGCATGCTGTAAATGCCGATGCGGTTGGCCACGAAATTGGGGGTGTCTTTGGCATAGACAATGCCCTTGCCCACGATCTTTTCGCAGACTTCGACCAGAGTGGGAATGACCTCCGGCAGTGTCTCAGGCCCCGGAACGATCTCGAGAAGTTTCATGTACCGCGGAGGATTGAAAAAATGGGTGATGGCGAAGTGCTTTTTGAAATTCTCCGATCGGCCTTCCAGCATGGCCTTGGCAGGAATCCCCGAGGTGTTGGAGGTGATGAAGGTGCCGGGGGTCATGACCGATTCGAGCTTTTCAAAGACGATCTTCTTGATGTCGAGCCTCTCCACCACGACCTCGATGATCCACTGCACCTCTTTGAGGCGCTTGAGATCATCTTCCATGTTGCCGATGGTGATGAGCTTGGAGTTCTCGGGCACATAGAAGGAGGCGGGTTTGGATTTCAGGGCGCCCTGAACACCGTTTGCAGCGAGTTTATTTCTGAACTCTTTGCTTTCCGGCGTAAGCCCTTTCTTCTTGTCGTCGTCGGAAAGCTGTGGAAGAACAATGTCGAGGAGAATGGTCTCCAGGCCGACGTTGGCAAGCTGAGCGGCGATGGTTGCGCCCATGACCCCTGCGCCAATCACTCCGACCTTTTTAAGCTTCTTGTTCATGAGAGTCCTCCTTGGGGGTTTGGTCGTTGTGTGTATCCGTTTCTTCAGAAAATAGAATCTTTAGCCCGCTGATATTTTTAGGAAAATTGTCATTTACTGAATGAATAATCATTCATTTCGAGCAAGGTAACACAGAAAAAACAGCGTGTCAAACATTTTTGTTGCCCCAAAGGGGCGCAAGTTGGAGGTTGCTTGTTGCAGGTTGAAAAAGCCAGGCGGAGCCGAAGGCGGCAACGATGTGAGAACAGAATAAGGTTCTCCCCAAATGCGTCTGGCCACTGAACCGTGCATAGTTTTAGGACATGAGGGGTGATTTTCGCCTTTCGGTGCCTCCCGAAAGGCGAAAAAACAAGCTTCCCTCCTCTACTCTACTGCCTCCGTGGTGAATCATCAATAGCCTTGTACCGTGCATCTTGTACCTTGCACCGTCCTTATGCGATCGACCCGCCATCTACATCCAAAATCTCTCCGGTGATAAAATCAGAGAGGCTCGATGCCAGGAACAGCACCGCTCCTACGACATCATCCGGCTCCGCAATGCGGCCAGCAGGGATGGTTTTCAGGATTTCCTGCAGGATGCTTTCGTTGCTCCAGAAGGGCTGGCTGAACTGGGTTTTCACGACGCAAGGCGCCACCGCATTCACCTGGATATGATCCGAAGCCAGTTCCACTGCCAGAACCTTGGTCAGCATTTCGAGGCCGGCTTTGGCAATGCAGTAGATCCCCATGCCTCTTGCAGCTCTCCTCGCTGCAATGGATGAGATGTTGATGATCTTCCCTGCTCCTGCTTTTTTCATGAGTTTATAAGCCATGGAACTGGCCAGGAACGCACTCTTAAGGTTCGTTTCGAGGAGCTTGTCCCAGAGCCCTTCGTCCGCTTCAGCCACAGAGGGTGTGAGAAGGTTGGTGCCCACGTTGTTGACCAGTATGTCCAGCTTTCCGAATTTCCCTTCTATGGCCTGGAAAAGGGAGGCAGCCTGGTCGGACTTTCCCATGTTGGCGGGCTGGGCCAGGACATGAGCGCATTTTTCTTTGAACTCTGCAACGGCCTTGTCCAGGTTTTCCTGCTTTCTTCCGCAGATCACGATGGATGCACCTTTCTCAGCCATGGCCAGGGCAATGGCCTTTCCGAGCCCTCGGCTTCCCCCTGTAACCAGAGCAACTTTACCCGAAAAATCAATATTCCATCCAGCCATCTCAACCTCCTTTGACGCAAGACTCTCGCCGAGTCTATTATCCCGTGTGACATAGAGTCAAGAGGAGACGGATTAAACGGTTGCCTTTTGCCTCTGAAAAAATAAAAATACAAATCACTCCCCCTGCCTTTTCTTGAGAATGAAATTTTTTCCAGGAGGTTCGTTATGAATTTCGTCGTGATCGGTGGCGATGCAGCCGGCATGAGCGCAGCAAGCCGGGCTAAGAGGAACAAGCCCGATCTGCAGGTCACTGTGCTCGAACAGACCAAAGACGTCTCCTACAGTGCCTGAGGCATTCCCTACAATGTCGCGGACGCGGCAAGGGACATGGATGACCTGATTGTAAGACCGGCCCATGTTTTCAAAGAGAAGCAAGGCATTGACGTAAGAATCGAACACAGGGTGGAGGCGATAAACCCTTCGAGCAGAATCGCTACAGGAAGAACGTCGGCAGGCGAGCCTTTTGAGGTTCCCTATGACAAACTGTTCATTGCCACTGGAGCCCGGCCTGTGATTCCCGATATCCCAGGCATCGAATCTCCCGGGGTGATGGCCCTGAAAGACCTTGAGGACGGCAGAAGGATCAAGGCCTTCATCAGAGATCAGGGGGTGAAGAAGGTGGTGATTCTCGGGATGGGGTACATCGCCTTTGAGATGTGCGAAGCCTTCAGAGGCAGAGGCATCGATGTGGACATGGCCAAGCCACGACCGGCTTTCATTCCCTGGATGAACCAACAGCTCTCCTCCGTCGTGAAAAAAGAGGTGGAGGCGAATCAGGTGAAGATTCACCTGGGGCAGCCCATCGAGAGAATCGAGAAAAAGGGGAAGGGATTCCGCCTCACATGCCCTGGGCTTCAACTCGAGGCCGATATGGTTCTCGTGGCTGTGGGAGTGCGGCCCAACAGCGAACTCGCTGAGAATGCAGGCCTTGCGCTCGGACCCGGGAAGTCTATTGCCGTGGACAGCATGCTGCGTACCTCTGATCCGGACATCTACTCCGCCGGGGATTGTGCCGATGCCTTTCATGTGGTCACAGGCCAGAGGACCTGGATCCCCCTTGCCCTGCGGGCCAACAGGGCAGGGTGGGCCGTGGCAGACAATGTGCTCGGGGGCAAAGTCAAACTCCAGGGGGTTGCAGGGACGGCTGTGTTCAAAGTATTCGACCTTGAAGTGGCGCGGACAGGACTGAGTGTGGAGGAAGCAAGAAAGGCAGGCTTTGACCCGGCGGAGGTCGTGATTCAGAGCCGGTCCAGGGCACACAATCATCCCGGGTCCTCCGTGATCAGTGTGCAATTGGTGGGGGACAAAAAGTCCGGCCGACTCCTCGGAGCGCAGATGGTGGGGAAAGAGGGCGCGGCCCACAGGATCAATGCACCGGCAGTGGCTCTCCACGCGAAGATGAGTGTCGAGGATTTCGGCCAATCGGATCTGGCCTATGCGCCGCCCTTCGGCCCATCCTGGGATCCCTTGCTCACAGCGGCGAATCAGTTGGTGAAAGCAGTGTAGAAAGAACGCTCTACAGACCTGGAAGTGAACGGTAGAATACTTCGAAACGTATTGGAGGGAGATCATGAAAAAAACAATCGCGATTATAGTGTTGTGCGTCGGGCTGGGACTGGTTTTTTCGCCACAGGCTTTGGCTGGTAATCTGAAAGAGGAAGCGGAGGTCATTGTCAACAAAGCCCGTATTGTGATTGAAGAGGTAAAGAATGCCCCAGACTCAGGAATGGCATACGATCTCGTAAGACAGAGCGCAGGCGTGGCCATCATCCCTGACATGTTCAAGGGAGGGTTTATTGTAGGCGGTTCGTATGGAAAGGGCGTTGTGGTGGCCCGGAAGGACGGGAAATGGAGCGGTCCTTCTTTTGTCTACATCGGAGCCGGCAGCGTTGGGTTCCAAATTGGGGCGCAGATCACGGACTTGATTCTTGTGGTGATCGGACAAAACACCATGGATTCCTTTTTGAGGTCAAATTTCAAACTTGGTGCTGATGCGGCTATTGCTGTTGGCCCGGTAGGCGCTCAAGCGACCGCAGCCACTGAGATCCTTTTGAAAGGCGGCATCTATTCTTATTCAAGGGCCAAGGGACTCTTTGCAGGAGTCTCTCTTGAAGGCGCGGGTTTGGGGACGGAGTTCGATCTCAACAGGGCGTATTACCAGACGACGTCCAACCCCAAAGATATCCTCTATGGCCAGGTCGAGTCGCCTGAATCAGCGAAAAAGCTATATCAGGCTCTCTCCACCTTTATAAAAGAGTAGGAGGCGCTAAGGCGCTCTAAGATGAGCGATGAAAGACAAAGACAAAACAAAAGAGCAATTCCTCGCTGAGTTGAAAACCTCGCGACGCCAAGTGGCTGAACTGCAAGACCTGCAAAACCAGCTCAAGTCACGAGAGGAAGATCTGCGCCGGAGTGAAGAACGATTCCGCACCTTTGCAGATTCCACCTATGACTGGGAAACCTGGCGGGCTCCTGACGGCAAGTACCTTTATGTGTCTCCGTCCTGCGAGCGAATTACAGGGTACAGGAGTGAGGAATTCATTGCGGATCCCTCGCTCGTAACCCGCATTGTCCATCCCGATGATCAGGCCGCCGTCACCAAACACGTTCTGGAGGATTTGGGTACTCACCAGCCTCTTCACATGGATTTCAGAATCATAACAAGAACCGGAGAGGAGCGCTTCATCAGTCATTACTGTCAGGGCGTCTTCGGGAAGGACGGAGAATGGCTCGGCCGCAGGGCAAGCAACAGAGATATCTCCATTAGAAAACACGCTGAGATGGAGCTTCGCCGGGTGAACAGGGCACTCAAGGTCTTGGGAGAATCCGGCCAAGCTATGGCCCGGGCAGCGGATGAAAAGGAATTCCTGGCTGAAGTGAGCCGCATGATCGTCGATGTGGGAGGGTATCGGCTTGCTTGGATCGGTTTTGCACAGGAAGACGAGAAGAAATCCGTCCGGCCCGTGGCGCAAGCGGGCTTTGAAGACGGCTACCTGGAGAAGGCGGACATCACTTGGGCGGACACCCAGAGAGGAAGGGGTCCCACAGGGACCTCGATCCGAACAGGCAGGCCGACCGTGTGCAAGAATATTCTCAAGGATCCGAGGTTTGCTCCCTGGAGGGGAGAAGCCGTCAGGCGGGGATACGGTTCGTCTATCGCTCTTCCTGTCAGGACAGGTGATAAAGTGATCGGTGCCTTGAATATTTATGCCACGGAGCCCGATGCGTTCCATGCGGAGGAGGTCCAGCTCCTGGAGGAACTGGTCAGTGACATCTCGTACGGCCTTACGGCGCTCCGGAACAAGTTCGATCGAGAAAAGGCTGAAGAGGCCCTGGTGAAAAGCTCGAACAAAATTAAAATGTTTGCCTATTCGGTTTCCCACGACCTCAAGAACCCTGCCATTGCCGTATACGGTCTGGCGAAACGCCTCAACCGATATTCCAAAGACAGACTGGATGAAAGAGGAAGAACCTATTGCGATCAGATCATGAAGGCATCGGAGCACATTGCTTCTCTGGTGGAGAAGATCAACCTTTACATCAAAACGAAAGAAGTTCCTCTTTCGATCGAAAAAGTGAGACTCAAAGACATTGTCGACACAGTGAAAGAAGAGTTTGCCCCGCAGCTTGCCGGCCGCCAGATCCGGTGGCTCGAACCCGAAGCGATCCCGGAAGTCAATGCGGACAGAACTTCCATGGTGAGGGTCCTAAGAAACCTGGTGGACAATGCCCTGAAGTATGGAGGCCACGATTTGAGCGAAATCAGGATAAGCTATCAGGAATCGGAGGACACCCATATCCTGTCGGTTGAAGATGACGGAATCGGTTTAAGAGACGAAGATGCAAAAACGCTCTTTGGCCCCTTTAAGCGCAAGAGAATGGCCGGCAAGGTGGAGGGGGCCGGTCTGGGGCTTGCCATTGTCAAGGAAATCGCCGAACAGCACAAAGGCCGCGTGTGGCTGGAGCCTGCCCTCAGGAAAGGTGCGGCTTTCCATGTCTCCATCTCCAAGAATCTTTAGTCCCCTCATCCCCACATGAAGTGACAAGTCTATGTCTTGATCTGGTAACTTGCCCTTCAACTTTGCTCAGGGCCGTGAGCCTGTCGAACGGTTACTCGTCAGTCCTACCATGTGCGCCTTGACACGCCCTCTCGATTCCCCTAGTCTGTTGCGTCAGGCGCATGAGTGACGGAATAGGCGCAGTGCGCCGATGGGACGAGTGGGCCCGCTTTCCCTCTGCCACTCCGGAAGAAACGCAAGCTTTCATGCATCCTGCAAGAAGGAGTCGACCCATGATGAATCGACGCGGGTTTCTCAAAACGGCTCTGGCCGCCGCCGTGGTGACTGCGGGATCGCCCTCTCTGTTGAGTGGCTGTGGCTCGGGAGTCAAAAGGACTGATCTTCAACCCGAAGGCCGCGAATTCGAAACCGTGCCCTCCCTTGGAGAAGAAGCGAGCGCCATCCTCTATTATGCGTCCCTGGCGCCGAGCGGGCACAATGCGCAACCCTGGGTGGTGAAAGTGAGTCCGCAGAAAGAGTGGGTCGTTGGGGGCGATCCAAAAAGGAGATTGCCCGTCGTGGACCCACAGAACAGAGAGTTGCTTCTTTCCGTCGGGGCCTTTGTGGAGAACCTTGCCATCGCAGCAAGCGCCATGGGATATGAGGCTGAGATAGAAATCATCGGAAAGAATTCTGCGGACGAGGATCTGGTGAAGATCTCTCTGAAGAAAGGCAAACCAGGCAACTATCCTCTAAAGCGTCTGGCCTCCAGAAGAACCGTGAAGCAGGGCTTTCGCCCAGACGAAATCAGGAGGGAGGATGTCAAAGCTCTTTCAGATCCATTAAAGGGACACGTGTTCTATTATCCCCGAGGTTCGGATCATGCGGAGTGCATTCAGGAGGCCGCTCTTGAAACGTTCCGCATCCAAACCTACCGGGAGGAGGCGCAAAAGGAACTGGTGGACTGGATTCGCTTCAGCAATGAAGACGCCAGGAAATATCGGGACGGGCTCACAACGGAAAGCATGGACATTAAGGGCATCGCCGGGTGGTATGTGCGGAATTTCATGGGCCGGGAGGATGTGACTAAGGATAGCTTTCGGAAGCAGGGCATTGATCTCGCCGCGAAACAGGTTGAGCAGGGCGGAGGCTGGTTCATCGTGACAAGTCAGGGAGCAAGCGTTTCCGACTTGATTGAAACGGGTCGCAAGTTTGAAAGAATGGCTCTCATGGCTCAGGAGAAAAAGATAGGCATCCACCCGATGACGCAGTGCCTTGAAGAAAAAGAGGGGCTGGAAAAGATTGCTTCAAGTCACTCAGCCCCGGTGACTCCCCAGTTTGTCTTGAGGGTCGGGTACGTCGACGAGTACCCGAATCCGGTCAGTCTTAGAAGGCCCGTGACCTGGTTCGTGAAGGCGTAGGGAAAGGATCATCATGAAAAAGCTCAGTGCCGACGTGGTCATTTGCGGGGCTGGAATCGCAGGGGTATCGGCCGCGTACCACTTGGCGGTCAAGCATGGGATCGGGAAAGTTCTGCTCGTTGACGAGCAGGCTCCTTTGACGCTTACAAGCGATAAATCAACGGAAGCCTACCGCAACTGGTGGCCTGGGCCGGGCAACACGATGGTGCGATTCATAAACCGGAGCATTGATCTTCTGGATCGACTTGCGGCCGAAAGCGACTATTATTTCAACATGAACCGAAGAGGGTATGTTTTTCTCACTGCGAGGCCTGAGCAGGCCCGGGTCATGGAGCGGGTGGCCAGAGAGATCTCAGACCTGGGAGCGGGCCCGATCAGGACTTACCGTGGCGGACCGGAGGATCCGGTCTGTCCGGCCTACAGACCGAGAGGTTTTGAAACCGGCCTTAACGGCGCGGAACTCGTCCTGGATCCGGCGAAGATCCGCAAGCAATATCCTTTCATCAAAGACACGGCCATTGCCATGCTCCATGTTCGCCGCTGCGGCTGGCTCAGTGCGCAGCAACTGGGAATGCACCTCTTGCAGGAGGCCAAGGGAGCAGGCGCCCAGTTCCTCATGGGCCGGGTGTCCGGCGTGGTTGTGGGAAAAGGAGGAATAGAGTCCGTTCAGGTGACCGGAGAGAAGGAACAGATAGAAATCTCCACGCGATCTTTTGTGATCGCTGCAGGACCCCTTCTCAAACAGGCGGGCGCCCTGATCGGGATGAATTTCCCTGTGTTCAACGAACTCCACGGTAAAATCGCGTTCAACGATCCCCAGGGAGTCATCCCTCGCGATGTCCCCCTCATGATCTGGACAGACCCGATGAAGCTCCCGTGGACGGATGAGGAGAGAGAAGTACTCGAGGGAAGTGAGAAAACACGATGGCTTCTGGAAGAATTTCCCAGCGGGGTCCATTTCAGACCCGAGGGAGGGGAGGGGAGCCAGACCATCCTGGCGCTTTGGACCTACGACATCAAGCCTCAGGAACCGGTCTGGCCGCCGGTCTTCGATCCGGAGTACGCGGAAATCGTGCTCCGGGGAATGGCAGGCATGATGCCAGGGCTGTCCGTTTACCTGGGAAAAGCAGGGAAGCCTTTTGTGGATGGCGGGTACTACTGCAAGACCCAGGAGAACAGGCCCCTGATTGGGCCTCTCCCGGTCAGGGGAGCCTTTGTGACAGGGGCCCTTTCCGGATTCGGGATCATGGCCTCTATGGCTGCCGGCGAACTGCTCGGAAACCACGTGAGCGGCAGTGCTTTGCCGGACTATGCGCCCGCCTTTCTCCTCAGTCGATATGAGGACCCTGAGTACAAAAAGCTTTTGCAGAGCTGGGATGCCACGTCGGGTCAGCTGTGAAGCGCAGCAAGGATTTTCCTCTCTGCTTTGGATAAAGCCAGCCGCTGGACTTCTTCCGCTGAGACCCATTTCCACTCACGTCCTTCAGGGGACTTGGGCCTGCCTCTCACAATGGCGCTTCGATAAACATGACAAGTGACGCGAAAATGCGTGTACGCATGCTTTACCGATGCCATCGCCTTCAGCACACGGACACGTAATCCGAGCTCTTCTTGAACTGTTCTAACCAAAGCCTCTTCCAAAGCCTCTTTCGCTCCTCTTTCCCCTCCTGGAAATTTCCACAAGCCGCCGAGAAGTCCTGATGCGGGTCTCTGCACAACAAGCACCCGTTTCTTTCGATCAAAGAGGATTGCTGCGGTCACGTGCTTGTGGCTAAGGGCGGGCCTTTTTTGGGCAACAGGAAGCCGTTCCTGTAATCCCAAGTCTTTTGCTTTGCACAGACCCCTCAAGGGACAAGACAGGCATGAAGGGGCTCTCGGTGCACACACCGTGGCACCAAGGTCCATCATCGCCTGATTGAAAGCCCCAGGGTGCTTTCTGCTTAGAAGGTGATTTGCCAGATCCAGGACTTGTTTCCGGGATTCCGGAGAACCCAAGGGGTTTCGGAGAGCAAATAGCCTGGAGATCACCCGCGAGACATTGCCGTCTATCGCCGCAACAGGCAGGGCAAAAGCGATGCTGAGAAGGGCGGAGGCCGTGTATTCTCCGATCCCCGGGAGGGCCAGGAGGTCTTTCCTGTTTTGAGGAAGCCTGCCTCCCCACCGGGCGACGATTTCCTTTGCCGCAGCATGGAGATTTCGCGCTCTGGAATAGTAGCCAAGGTTCTCCCACATTTTCAGGACCTCATCCGTCCGCGCTTCGGCGAGCGCCATCACCGATGGAAATTTCATGAGAAAGCGGAGATAATAGGGGATGACGGTCTCCACCTGGGTCTGCTGGAGCATGATCTCGGAAACCCAGATGAAGTAAGGGTCATGGGTGTGTCGCCAAGGGAGATCCCGGGAATGATGGGCGTACCATCGGAGCAATTTTGAGGTGATCGGATGTTGGCTCAAAAAGGTTTTTCACTCCATCCCGCGTTGAACAGTCAATGATTCAAGTCTATCAAAGAGCGAAAGCTCCATGAAAGACCTTTCTATGTCTTGATGAAATGATTAGATTGGCGTCAGAAAGGCGGAGGAATTCTAGATGAGAGTCAAGTTTTCGGGATGGAGCATCATCCTTGGTATAATGCTTTTTGTCATGGGGTGCACTCCGGTGATTTCGAAGCCGCTGAGAGATCAAGTGGACAAGAATCTCACCTTCCGGGACGTTTTTAGTGATCCTGAGGCGCACAAAGGCTCGGTGGTCGTCTGGGCCGGAGTGATCATAGACGCAAAGAATACGCAAGAGGGAACTCTGATCGAACTCCTCCAGAAACCCTCTGATTTCTTTGGAGCGCCCGAAGAGGCGGACAGAACAGAGGGTCGCTTTTTGGCTCTCTACCCTTCCTATCTTGACGTCGCCGTCTACAGTAAGGGAAGGGAGGTGACCGTGGGAGGTGAAGTTGAGGGGAAGAGAACCATGCCTCTTGGCGAGATTCAATACACCTATCCCCTCATTGTTGCCAAAGAGGTCTACCTCTGGCCTGACAGGGGCAAGGAGCGGTTAGCGCCCTACCCTTATCCCTATTACCCCTGGGGGTGGTATGATCCTTTGTGGAGACCCTGGACCTATCCTTACCCCTACGACAGGGTTCGGCCAAGGCGTTGAGAGGCAAAGTTACTGGGGTTTGTATTTCTCCATGTATTCCGCAGCCCGCACTTTCCTCAAGGTGTTCTCCGAGCTCATGTACCGTATTTTGCCGAAAATAGGTCGTTCCGGCCCCCAGGGCCTGTCATATCTACCCAGGACCCACATGATCCCTGTGTAGGAATTGGGATCCCTGCCGTCGATACCGTACTTGTTGTTGAGTTCAATCATGATATCGAGCGCTTCTTGAGGAGAGGACGTCCACTCGAGGATCTTCTTTCCCCACACCATTCGGAGGTAATTGTGGACCCGGCCTTCCTGAAGGAGCTGACCCTGAGCGGCGTTCCAAAGAGGATCGTGGGTCTGCGCCCTCTCGAACTCCTCCAAGCGGTAGCCATAGCGCCTCTGATCCCCTTCATGGTCTTTCAGGGTTTGCCGAGCCCAGCCGGGCAGGGAAAGGTATTCATCATAGTCTTGCCTCTGCACGCACATGTTGAAGCCCAGCTCCCTCCATGTCACCAGTTCGTCGAGAAAGGCTTCTGCCGGTTCACTCATGTGCCACCACCCGCTTCGGCCGCCTGTTGCTTTCTTGGGAAGATCATCCAGGTCCCACTCCTCTTTGGCCGCCAGGTGGTGAAAGATCTCGTGAACCGAAAGATGGCCGAAATGGAGATAGGGGGAAAGCCCGCTCGTGCCGTCTTCGTCAGGATGATTCCTGTTTTCCTCATAGAGGGAGAGTTTTTTTTCAAGAAACCCCTTCATTCTCTTGGAGGCTTCGTTGGCGCCTCCTCGCTCATCCACGACGCCCACCTCATGGTCCACTGGAAATTCGGCCGGGAGATCAGGAACTCCACGAACAATTTCCAGGGAAGCGGCAGGCCAGCGCTTTAGGATGTCCTTGAGAGAAGGGACAAGGCCTTTGTGTTTCAATTCTTTCAGGGGATCGGCCTCAGGCATCTCTGGGAGATGCAAGGGAAGTTCCTTCTGCAGAAAACTCCTGAAGAACTTAGCTGCTGCAAAAACCCTGTCCGCCGCCTTCATGGGCAGCAATCCATTGGAATCCACTTTCTCGATGCAGACAGGGATCTTCTTTGAGGCGGAAGCGATCATGTGGGGGAGAAAAAAAGCGGGGAAGTCGTCGGTGACCACGAGACAGGCCTTTTCAGCGAGAGCGGCGAGAAGGCCTTTGTCCGCATCGGGTGAGGGCTCAAGGTAAGGATAGTAGGACACTCCGAATTTTTTCAGGCTCTCCGCGTTGTCCGCCATGCCGTCGATGACAAAGCGGTGAAAGCGGTCGCAGGCCCAAGGATAGCCGATGCGAAGGGCTTCGAATACGAGGAGAGGTTTTGCAAGGCGATTGGCCCAGTCCACAGCCCTTTGAAGGCTGAAATTCCGTCGAGTACGGCGGAAAGCGGTCATCCAGTAAAGGACATAGTCCCCCTTTTCACGAACAGGGACATCGTTGCAACGGATCACGCGAATCTCGGGCACCGGACTCATTCTGGGATCTCCTCGAAGTGAGCGTCCGTGAGGCCATCCAGTAAAAGGAACGAACGGATCCTGATGCAAATCACCTCCGCATCCGGATGGTCCAGGAATTCTTTGAGATGGGGGTGCCGGCTAAGCAGCCTGGCCCTCGCCCATGCCTTGTTCTGATTATCCTCCAGCCTTTCAAAAGCGCCGGAAACGGTCATGGCCTTTGCTTCGGGGCGGTGAGAGCCTTTGTGCTCCTCACGGGTGTCGATGAGAAGACTCACAGAGGGATTCTCCATGAGGTTTTTGAACTTCTTGGTGGCCCTGTGGGTCGCCATGTAAATCTCACTGCACTCGTCATCCGTGGTATAGGCCATGAGAGAGCAGTGAGGCTTCTCACCTGAAACGGTCGCCAGGACGCAGATATCCTTTTCTTTTGCGAGTTTCTTCATCAATTCGATCATGCTTAGGCTCTCCTGATCGCAAACGTGTTTTTAAACAACCCTTGCTCGGTGGTTTCGTAAAAGGCCGGAAGGCGCCTTTTTTGGTCATTCCGGCGAAAGCCGGAATCCTATAGAAAACACGCCCAGTGCTATCTTCTCTGGATCACGGCTCGCATTCCGCTTCGCGGAACTTGGCCGGGATAACGAAATGCAGCGGATCTCCTGACAGTGCGTGACGGCAATAGGACTTCAGTACCATATTCGCTGGCATTAAGAAAGCCCCTTGAGGGCTTGAAAGGGCTGGTGAGTTTATTTCCGTTGCTGGAATGTTCTCAGTCTGGTAGGTTGAGATCAGTTTCCACAAATAAACAGAGCAAGAGTGCCCCATGGAAGATAAGATAAAGCTTGGAATCAGTGCCTGCTTGATGGGCCAGAACGTGAGGTACGACGGTGGACACAAACACGATCGGTATCTCACGGATACGCTGGAGCAGTATGTGGAGTATGTCCCGGTTTGCCCTGAGGTGGAGTGCGGGCTTGGCATACCGCGGGAGTCGATGAGGCTTGTGGGCGATCCCCAATCTCCGCGGCTTGTCACGGTCAGATCCGGTCAGGATCTTACGGAGCGGATGCTGAGTTGGGCCAGGGGCCGGGTGAAGGAGCTGGAAAAAGAAGGTTTGTGCGGATTCATCTTCAAAAGCGATTCCCCAAGCAGCGGCATGGAACGGGTGAAGGTCTACAACGAGAAAGGTATGCCGGAAAAAGCAGGAATAGGGATGTTTGCCAAAACGTTCATGGACCATTTCCCCCTGATCCCCGTGGAGGAGGAGGGCCGCCTTCACGATCCTAAACTGCGAGAGAGCTTTATTGAGAGCATTTTCACGCTGAGGCGATGGCGCGAGGTGGTCCGGGAGAAGAAGAGTCTCGGAAACCTTGTTGCCTTTCACACGCAGCACAAGCTGCTGGCGCTTTCTCACAGCGAAAAGCACTACCGCGCCATGGGCAAGCTCGTGGCAGAGGGCAAGAAGCTGCCGTTAAACGACCTCTACGCAAGCTATGAGACCCTGCTGATGGAGGCTCTCAAACTGAGGACCACGGTCAAAAAGAACGCGAACGTTCTCCAGCACATGATGGGCTATTTCAAAGAACAGCTGTCGAAAGACGAGAAACAGGAACTCCTTGAGATTCTCGATGAATATCGCAAAGGGTACATCCCCCTGGTTGTCCCGATCACCCTGATCAATCACTATGTAAGGAAGTACAAGGAAGACTACTTGAGACAGCAGGTCTATCTCAATCCCCACCCCATTGCCCTGCAACTGAGAAATCATGCGTGAGGAAGGTACAAGGTTCACGGTTTACGGTCCAAGGAAGAGGGTACACCGCGCACCTTGCACCCTGAACCGTTATTCGATGATACTTTCCCTCAAAGCCCTGGGCGTCGGCACGGGAATGGGCATGCAACAATCCTTTTCAGGATTGTACATGAGGCGATAGGAAGCCCCCCTGTTGCCTTCCCGGTACATGAAATCCCAGCCACGGACATAGTAGGGGCATGCATCGTTGAAACAGATGTACATGAAATCGTTGTCCCATGTGACTTCAATGGGATTGTCCGGTACCGCCCATTTCAGCATCTTTTCCCCGCAGTGAGGACAGCGCAGGGTGTGCTTAATGGCTTTTTTTCTAGCGTCAAAGGTTTCCTGGTCCAGCGGTTCACCGTAGGAAACCGTGAACTCAGGCCTTGTTCCCCAGGGAGGATGGCCCCCCTTCTTGTCAGCGTAGACGGCATAGATGGGGTCGCTGGGAATACCCAGGTGTGCGTACTTGTCGTCCTTTGGCCGGGGCTTTCCCTTGGAAAGGAAGACTATCGGCTTTTCAAAGGCGCCTGCCTCCTTGAATAGATCTTCGACCAGAAGAACCCTCTCCTCTTCGCCTGCTTCCCGCCAGACCTTGACCGCTTTCTCAGAAAACATCCGGTTGGAGAAAATGACCAAGAACAGTCCGCCTGGTTTGAGGACCCTGGCCACCTCTTTGAAGACCTCGGCGGGTTTTGTCATGTAATCCACGGAAACCGTGTTGACCACCACGTCAAATCGATTGTCCGGGAAAGGAAGATGAGGGTCCTTGTTGAGATCGTGGATTACGGACTCTGAAAGGACTTTGTTATTGCTGAGTTCGTTTTCATTCAATCCAAGGCCTATGACTTCCGAGGCCCGAAGATCCCCTGGGATGTGAGAATCCCAGCCGGCCATCAAATCCAGGATGGCAGGAGTTTCTTCCACAATGAGCGTCCCAATGAGCTTCTCCACAGTGGCCGAAGCAAGGGAGTCCAGGTGGCTCACAAATCGGTCTTTGGAATAGAATCCTGCATCATCGGATTCATCCATTCTGGAAAAGGCGCCAGTGCCGAAAACAGGGTTTGCGCTGCACGGAGTCCTCTCGGTTATGTCCTTCTCGATATTCATGGGTTACCTCCATAAAAAAAGCCGGGGGATTTCGCAACCCGGCTCGTGGCCCCAAAATGGGCGGGTTAAGACTTTGTGTTCTCAAAAAACCTGGTATAAAATAATTTGACTTGACGCTTTGTCAACAGATGCCCGAGATGAATTGTTGCGTGAATCAAAACTTGAACTACGCAGGGTGATCCATATCTTTTCTCAAAAATAGATCAACACAAACTCGATCAAGAGCAGCATCAATGGGAGGAGCAATATGGAACTGAATCTGAAGGGGTATTTCGAGGGGGTGAAAGGAACCGGCGTGCTGGCAACAGCGGATGGAGAGGGACGTGTGGATACTGCGATTTACGCAAAACCGCACATCATAGACCAGGAGACGGTTGCCTTCATCATGGCCGAACGATTGACCCATCATAATTTGCAGACCAACAACCATGCGGCTTATCTCTTCAAGGAGGATGGCCCGGGATACAAGGGCATTCGCCTTTTCCTGACCAAACTCCGGGAAGAAAAAGACACCGAGCTTCTCTATTCGATTCGAAGCAAAAGGTATGCGGGAGGAAAGGAGGAAGGAAAGCCCCGTTTCCTCGTTTTCTTCAAGGTGGACAAAATCCTGCTCCTGGTCGGCGCAGGACGGGACCCCGAAAAAGACTAGGGGGTGGGGGGTTGCATTTTTCGGAGCCGTGAAGGGATGGCCCACTGTTTCATGAGCACTGCCGTGCTCGGGGGCACGAGGTGCTCCCAGGGTTCCAGCCGAACGATTTTCTCTCGTATCTCGGTGCTGGTGAGACCTTTTTGGTCACGCGGTTTTCTCCAGAGAATCTCGATGTTCAGACCGAGATTTTGAAAGTGCTGGAGTTTCCTTTCGCCCCACTCGTCATAAATGGTCAGAAACAAGGTGCTGTCCATAGGGACATAATGGCGGTAAAGCTCCGGGAGGTTGATCGGAAAGGGGACAACGGAGAATTCGGTGACCCTCAGTTCAGCCTCCAGAAGAGCCGCCTGAACCATCCGGTAACGTTCGAAGTAGGTGAGCGGGTTGGAAGAGAGAAGACTGCGTTGAGGGTCAGCGGGGTCATCTCTCGTGAGGGACGGGTCCGGGTTGGTGATGCCGATGACCATGTGACGGCATCTGGCTTTGCCTGCCAGGAGGTATTTCAGATGGTCATTATGGAGGATCTGGAATCGCCCGTGGATAACACCGGTTTCTACCATTGGATCCCTCCCAGATCAAGAGGTTCAGTCAAATACCCTCTTCAGAAGAGCGAGGCCTTCTCCGTTGTTAGGCGCAGAGAGGATTTGAACCGGGGAAGGGAAACCTGTCAAGGGTTTTTTCAATGAATGACTGGGAAAGAGCAATCGGACAGCTTTTCATGGTTGGGATGCCGGGGCCGTACCTGGATGAAGCTACGGACCATCTGATTCGTGAAGGCCGCGTTGGCGGGATCATTTTGTTTTCAAGGAATATCGAAGACCCTCTGCAACTGGCCGCTCTGTGCCGGGATCTTCAGGCCGCAGCATCTAAAAGGCAAGATCCCCCCCTTTTTCTCGCGGTGGATCAGGAAGGGGGCAGGGTGGCGAGGCTCAAGGAGCCGTTCAGAAGCTTCCCCGGAAATGCCGCCATTGGAATGGACGAAGAGCCGGTCAAAAAGGCCATCGAGTTCGCAACCGTGACGTCCAGAGAAATGGGCATGGTAGGCCTCAACATGAACTTTGCCCCTGTGGTCGACGTTCAAAGAGGAGAGATAGAGAAACACCTTGCAGGCCGAAGTTTTGGTGAGGACCCTGAGGTTGTCGCCTTCCTTGGAAGAACCGTCGTCAAGCACCTTCAGAAAAACGGGATCATGGCTGTGGCCAAACACTTCCCCGGTCTGGGCCGCGCAGATGTGGATCCCCATTTTCACCTGCCCAAAATCCCCATTGACCCGGAAGAACTGGAGAGAGTGAATTTTCCTCCCTTTGCGGCCGCCATCGAGGAGGGCGTCTGCGGAATCATGACCGCCCACGCCATATACCCAGCCCTCGATCCTGAACGGCCTGCAACACTGTCGCCCATGGTGTTGACCAAGGTGCTGAGGGAGAGAATGGGCTTCTGTGGCTTGACGATCACAGATGACCTGGAGATGGGTGCGATTGCCGCAGATTGGAGCGTGGCTGGAGGGGCGCTCAAATCCTTTCAGGCCGGGGCAGATATCCTTCTCCTCTGCAAAGATCAGAGTCATGTCCGTGAAAGCCTGGATTTGATGCGGCAGGCGCTTTCAGAGGCAACCCTTTCCGAGGCCCGGCTCTCGCGATCCCTGGAGAGGATCAGGGAAATGAAAACGAAATTTCTGGGCCATCAGGAGAAGATATCGCTGGCGGAGGTGAAGAAGTATTTCAGAAGAAGATTGGAGTGCTGAAGTACTGGAGTGTTGGAGGGACTGCTGTTCAGTCTTCTCTTTTTCATTACTCCTTTACTCCAGAAGTCCATCATTCCAGTCCCTCGGATGCTGGTGCTTTGTCAGCGAGCCCACTCCGGCGTGGGCGCTTCGATGTGAACCGTCTCAGGCCGGGTGGGGTGCATGAACGTCAGAGATCTAGCGATTAAGCAAATCGTGCCGTCTTCCCGGCGGTCAGGGGCTCCGTATTTCATGTCACCCACAATGGGGCATCCTTCAGCGGACAGCTGAGCACGGATTTGATGTTTTCTCCCTGTGTGGAGATTGACCTCGAGAAGAGAGACCTTCCCCCTCACAAAAATCGTCCTGTAGGTGAGGGCAGCCTCTTGAGCCCTTTCGTGCGTCTTGTCTGTAAGGGACACCCGTTGTCGCCTTTTTTTCAGATAGGAAATCAGCCTTCCGGAAGGCAGGGGCATCTTTCCGTGAACGAGGGCCCAATAAATCTTGGTGATGCTTCGCTCTCTCCACTGTTCGGAGAGGCGCGAAGCACTCTTGGATGTCCTCGCGAAAAGAACAACGCCTGATACAGGCCGATCAAGGCGGTGCACCAGGCCTAGAAACACCTTGCCTGGCTTGTTGCACTTCTTTTTGATATAGTCCTTGACCATGTCCATGAGGGAGGTTTCGCGGGACCTATCTCCCTGCACAAGGATTCCTCCTGGTTTGTGCACGGCGATCAGATGATTGTCTTCGTAAAGGATTTCCATTTTCTCCATAGGTGATCCCTGGTCTGCAATGCGTGTTCCTACCGGCCCTAAACAGAGAAGATTCAAGAACAAGGCAACGCACAAGCTTGCCCCCGGGCTGCCTTCCCTCAGGGAGTGGTTTGAGCGAAGCCGGTTGCCCCTGAGCGAGCAAAAGGTCCAGCAAGTATGGCAATATCACAGCCTTTTGCGAAAGAGAAATGCGGAGTACGATCTCACTCGCATTTATCAGTTCGACAACATGGTTCAGAAACACTACATCGACTGTGTTCTGGTTGCGAAATTGCTGGAATGGGACCTTCCCTCTCCGCTCCTCGACATCGGCACAGGCGCAGGTCTGCCCGGTATTCTCCTGAAAATCGCCTGTCCGGAAACAGACATGATCCTTTCGGAGGGCAGGCACCAAAGAATAGCTTTTCTGCACGAAGTGGTGCAAACCCTTGGGCTGAAAGGCATTGAGATCCATGAAGGCAAGATTTACCCTTCTTTCAGCAGGAGCGTGAGCGGCGTCATCACACGGGCCCTGGAATCCATCCCCAAGACCCTGGAGCGCGTCATGAAGTGCCTTGTGCCGGGGGGCAGGGCTATTTTCATGAAGGGGCCCTCCTGCAACGAGGAACTGGAGGAAGCGCGGAGATCTTTCCGGAACCACTACAAGACGATCCAGGATATCTCCTACACCATCCCCCGCTCGCCCCATCGACGTAGACTCGTCGTTTTTAAGCGCCTATCCTGAAAAGATATCTTTGAAGTCCCCCGCCCTCATGCGGTCCTCACGTCGCCTCAGCGATCTTCGTCTGTCTCCTTCCTTGGGGATCCGCTCTCTTCCCTTGAGCATCAAGGCCACGACAAGGCCGAGAATCAGAAGAGCCTGGAACACGCCCAGCAGACCCTCGATGAATGTCTGATCCATTTGGAATACCTCCTTTTTCATCTCCCGAGGCTAATGGGCCATCCCAAGATTTTCAACCCTCCGCTTGCAGCCCTGGCGCAAGAAAAAGATGGTCTTGGATGGAGTTTTGTGTATGATAGCCTGTCAGAAAACAAATGAGACCGGTCGCATCCATGAGGGCAGGAGGAATTGAAGTATGGAAAGCCATGTGCTGACGGATATCAAGAAGATGAGTTGTCAGAACACCGAAGACGTGAAGCGTGCCGTCAAGGAATTGAATGTGAGCTTCATCCAGTTCTGGTTTTCGGATGTGCTGGGATTCCTGAAGAGCTTCGCAGTCACGCCCTCGGAGTTGCAAGAAGGGATGACCGAGGGCATGGGATTTGACGGGTCTTCCATCGAGGGGTTTGCAAGGATTCAGGAAAGCGACATGATCGCGAAACCGGATCCCACCACCTTCCAGCTCGTTCCTTGGCGCGGAATGGAACGGCCGGTGGCCCGCATGTTCTGTGACATCCTCAACCCGGATGGAACCCCCTATGAGGGAGACCCTCGTTATGTTTTCAAGAGGCTTCTCAAGAAGGTCGCGGATAAGGGGTACACCTTTTACATCGGTCCGGAGCTTGAATTCTTCTACTTCAAGGACAACAAAAGCACGGAGATCATGGATGCGGGCGGCTATTTTGATGCAAGACCCCTGGACATGGGGAGCGACCTCAGGAGGGACACGATTTTTACGCTCCAGTCCATGGGGATTGACGTAGAGTACAGCCATCACGAGGTGGCGCCCAGTCAACACGAGATTGATCTCCGCTATGACGAGGGGCTGCGCATGGCGGACAAGACCATGACCTACCGTCTGGTGGTCAAGGAGATCGCCCGACAACACGGGGTCTACGCGACGTTTATGCCCAAACCCATTTTCGGCATCAACGGAAGCGGGATGCATGTTCACCAGTCCCTTTTCAAGGGATCGAAGAATGCCTTTCACGACCCGGCGGACAAGTATCACCTCTCCGATATTGCCAAGCACTACATTGCCGGGCTCATGCGCCATGCCCCGGAAATTGCGGCCGTGACGAATCAGTGGGTGAACTCTTACAAGCGACTGGTGCCGGGCTATGAAGCCCCGGTCTACGTGTCATGGGCCCGCAGGAACCGCTCCGCCATGATCCGCGTTCCCATGTATAAGCCCGGGAAGGAGAGGGCCACCCGGATCGAGTTCCGATCCCCTGACCCGGCCTGCAATCCTTATCTCGCTTTTTCCGTGATGCTGGGCGCGGGCATGGACGGCATCGAAAAGAAGATGGAGCTGCAGGATCCCATTGAAGAGGATATCTACGAAATGAACCCGGCGGAGCGCAGGGCTCACGGCATCACGGATCTGCCAGGGAATCTTTACGCGGCCATTCTGGAATTGGAAAAGAGCAAGCTGGTTCGGGAGGTCCTGGGGGATCACATCTTCAACAAGTTCATCGAGAACAAGAAGATCGAGTGGGACACGTACCGGACCCACGTCAGTCAGTTCGAAATAGAACGGTATTTGGCCAAGCTTTGAAATTCCAAGTAAATCGAGGAGGGTAGTGATGCAGAGAGTGACAAAGAGATTCGCAATCGTGATGGTGTTGACTTTGATGGCGGCACTCGCGGTCGGACAGTCTCTGCAGGATTTTTCATGAGCGCAGTTTCTTCTGGATGAGTTTGGTGAGGGCGGTCGGGTCGGCCTTGCCGCGGGTTTTTTTCATGACCTGGCCGATAAGAAAATCCACAGGTTTCTTGTTCCCCTCCTTTATTTTCGCGATCGCCTCAGGATTCTTGGTGAACACCTCGTCCACGATCTTCTGCAGCGCGCCGCTGTCCTGAATCGGTTTCAAACCCTTGCTCTCAATCACGGCTCCCGGGCTCACGCCTTTTTCAAACATTTCCTCCAAAATCGTCCGCGCCATTTTCTCTGTCACCTCGCCCTTTGCGATGAGGTTGACCAGAGTGGAGAAGTGATCCGGCGGGACCGGGCACTGCTCCATGGGCAGGCAGGCTTTGTTCAGGAGTTTAAAGAGGTCTTTGATGATCCAGCGGCTGAGCCTCTTCCTGTCTCCGCAGGATAAAGCACAGGTGCTGAAATAGTCGCTCACCGCCTTTTCCTTGGTCAGGATCAGGACCTCGTCGCGGGGGACCTCGAATTCTTCCATGAGGCGATGGATTCTCTGGTCGGGCAGTTCAGGCATCTTTTTTCGGATTCGGTCGATGAAGTTTTCATCCAGCTCGACCTCCACGAGGTCAGGATCAGGAAAATACCGGTAATCCGGCGCATCCTCTTTGCTCCGCATCGGCAGAGTGACCCTCTTGGCTTCGTCGTAGAGCCTTGTCTGCTGGGGCATCTCCCCTCCGGATTCAAGGATCTCCGAATGCCTCTTGATCTCGTATTCGAGCGCATCCATGATGAACTTGAAAGAGGCCATGTTCTTGATTTCGGATCGATGGCCAAAAGTCTTCGCGCCCTTGGGCCGAAGGGATAGGTTGACATCACAGCGGAACTGGCCCTTTTCCATGCTGCAGTCGCTGATCTCGATGTAGCGAAGGATCTGCCGCAGTTTTTCCAGATAGGTGCGCGCTTCCTGAACAGATCGCAAAGGGTTGCGCTCGTGGTCGGTCACGATCTCAAGAAGAGGCACACTAGATCGGTTGTAATCGACGAAGCTGTGGCTGGAGGACTCAAAGGAACTGGAGGAATGGACCAGTTTGCCTGCATCTTCTTCCAGGTGAACACGTTTGATTCCGACCGGGTAAGGTCTTCCATCATCGCCCGTGATCTCCAGCAGGCCGTCCTGGCAAAAAGGCCTTTCGTACTGGGAGATCTGGTAGCCCTTGGGCAGATCAGGATAGAAGTAGTTTTTCCGCGCAAAGCGCGAGTGCCGATTGATCATGCAGCCGAGCGCAAGGCCTGCCTTGACCGTAAACTGCACGGCTTTCTTGTTGAGCACCGGGAGCGCGCCGGGTTGGCCCGTGCACACAGGGCAGATCCGGCTATTTGGCAAAGCCTCATAATCCACTACACAGCTGCAGAAGAGCTTGGACTGAGTCTTCAGCTCCACGTGCGTTTCAAAACCGATGATCACATCAAAGTCCATGAGCAAATCCAAAATGGAGTGTTGGAGTGATGGAGTAATGGAGTATTGGGAAGACTGTTTTTCGGTGTTTTGTTTTTCATTACTCCAATACTCCAGTACTCCATTACTCCATTCTTATTGTTTCATACCCATGCGCGACGCGCAGAACCATTTCTTCGTCAAAAGCCTTGCCGATGATCTGCAGGCCCACAGGGAGTCCCTCTACCGTGCCGCAGTGGACGCTCATGGCGGGCAGGCCTGCGAGGTTGACGGACACCGTGTACACATCGACAAGGTACATCTGCAAGGGCTCCGTGATCTTCTCTCCGAACTTGAAAGGCAAACAGGGAGAGACAGGGGTCAACAGACAATCGACCCTCTCGAACGCTTTGTCGAAATCCTCTTTAATCAGGGCTCTGGCCTGCTGGGCTTTCATGTAGTACGCGTCATAGTACCCGGCGGAGAGCACAAAAGTGCCCAGCATGATCCTTCTCTTGACCTCTTTCCCAAAGCCCTCACTTCGGGTCTCTTCAACCATTTTCACCATGTCCGGGGCTTCCTCTGCGGTCCTGAACCCGTACTTGACGCCGTCATAGCGGGCCAAGTTGCTGCTCGCCTCAGCCGTGGCAATGAGGTAGTAGGTGCTGATGGCATAGCGAGTGTGGGGTAAAGACACCTCCACGATGCGGGCTCCCTGGTTGGCAAGAAGGTTGACCGCCTCCATGATCTTGGCCTGGATCAGAGGGTCGAGCCCTTCGACAAAATACTCCTTTGGGAGGCCGATGCGGAGCCCAGCCAGTTCTTTTTTCAGTGCCCGGCGAAAGTCCGGGCTGGTTACCTCCGCTGAAGTCGAATCCAGCGGATCATAGCCGCAAATCGCGTTCAGGAGAACGGCGCAGTCCTCAACTGTGCGGCCCAGGGCTCCCACCTGATCCAGGGAAGAGGCGTAGGAGACCAACCCGTAACGGGAAACTCTGCCGTAGGTGGGCTTGATTCCTGCGACGCCGCAGAAGGCTGCAGGAAGCCTAATGGAGCCCCCTGTGTCCGACCCCACGGAGAGGATGGTTTCACCGGCGGCAACGGCCGCTGCAGCCCCGCCGCTTGAGCCTCCTGGCACGCAATCAGGGTTCACAGGGTTGCGCGTTGCGCCGAAGGCACTGTTCTCTGTGGAAGAGCCCATGGCGAACTCATCCATGTTTGTTTTCCCTATGAGCACGGCTCCGCTCTTCATGACCCCTTTTACGGCTGTGGCGTTATAGGGCGGTATGTAGTCCTTGAGAATGGCTGAGCCGCAAGTGGTTTTGATGCCTTTTGTGCAGAGAACATCTTTGACGGCTATAGGGATCCCGTCCAGAGGAGAGAGGCTCTCTCCACGATGAAACCGCTTGTCCGCCAGGTCGGCCAGTTTGAGTGCCAGCTCACGCGTTGTGGTGATGTAAGCCCGTATCAGGCTTTCCTTCTCGTCGATCCTGGCGAGCACGGATTCAATGATCTCCCTTGAGCTCACCTCTTTCTTCTTGAGCATTCGGCTGAGTTCTGTTGCGCTTCGATCGCATAAATCCATGGCTTAACTCAGGCCTCCAGATGAGCCAAGCATGGCTGAGCCCGGGCAGGGGGGTGTGGTCTCTGGCGAGCTCGCAACCGGAAATGGACCCTTCCCGCTAATCGCCCCCTT
>CAZOLJ010000035.1:38792-46097 GCA_964580575.1 uncultured Desulfobacteraceae bacterium | reverse complement strand
ACGACCTTGTCAGGAGTATGTTGAGGCTGTTCAATGGAATTGAAGAGAGTCATTTGCATGCAATGTCACAATGCGTGCCGGCTGGCTGCGGAAGTGGAGGGTGATCGCCTCCTCTCCGTCGAACCGGATGAGACGTTCCCGGGCACAAAATCCTCCTTCCCCATTACCAAGGGCTGCCCGCGCCGAAGAAATGCAGTGGAGTACTTCTATCACCCCGGAAGGCTGAACTATCCTCTCAAGAGAATCGGAGCCCGGGGTGAAAACAAATGGCAGAAGATCTCGTGGGACGATGCCTTTTCGGAAATCGGCGCGAGACTCAAGGAGATTATCGAGCATCACGGCCCAGAGGCCATCGCTACCACGAGCGGCACGGGAAGGACCCATGATGAGATCCGTCAGCGATTCTTCAACCTTCTCGGGTCCCCGAACCACACCGGCGCAGGCCAGATCTGCTATGG
Source organism: uncultured Desulfobacteraceae bacterium (assembly GCA_964580575.1). GTDB lineage: Bacteria > Desulfobacterota > DSM-4660 > Desulfatiglandales > HGW-15 > CAVPDE01. The sequence goes on along the minus strand of CAZOLJ010000035.1, from coordinate 45,639 downwards.
GCCCTTCTGTGTCATGAGCAACGTAATCTTCGGGTGGAGGCTTTTTCCCGTCGTCCGCGACAACACCCGGTGCGTCCTTCTGTGGGGAGGAGGTGGGCCCCGGTACTGGGATGTGTTCTGGAAATCAGCCACCCAAGCAAGGCAGAAAAGTGGAGCCAAGATCATCGTGATCGACCCGAGAGGGATCGACTCGGTGAGACAGGCGGACCTGTGGCTTCAAATTCGGCCCGGCACGGACTGTGCCCTTGCCCTGGCGATGATCAACCACATCATCCAGAAAGGACTCTACAACAAACCTTTTGTCGAAAAATGGTGCCATGGCTTTGATGACCTCGGGGAGAGAGCCGCCCGCTATCCACTTGACCGGGTTGCAGAAATCACCTGGGTGCCTGCTGAAAAAATCAGGCAGGCTGCTGAATGGTATGCGACCCTCGGACCTGCGGTGACCAACCACGGAATGGGAATCGAGCACCTGCCCGGCGTGATTGAAGCGCTTCACGCCCATTTCATTCTGTCCGCCCTTTGCGGCAATGTGGATGCGAAAGGCGGAGATATTTTCACGACCCCTTACCCGGGGATCATTCACGAGCAGGAGATTGCAGCCCATGACCGGTTGCCCGATACGCAGGTCGACAAAACTTTGGGGATCAACCGTTTCCGTCTCATGTCCCGCAAGGGTTTTGACCGGGTGCAGACCCAGGTGCGGAGAGTCTACGGAAACGAAGCGTACAACCGAACGTCTTACGAAGCCTTTGCTCACGGGCCGACCCTTTACCGCGCCATGCTCACAGGCAAGCCTTACCCTGTTCGCGGCATGATCACCCTCTCCAGCAACCCCATGGTCACCGCCCCCAACACCCGCCTGGTGTATGAGGCGCTCAAGAGCCTGGATCTCTATGTGGTTGCCGATTTTTTCATGACGCCGAGCGGCCAGTTGGCCGATTATGTGCTGCCTGCAACGACCTACCTCGAAAGGCCGTGGTTGTGGACTTACTCAGGGATCGTTGGCAGCGAACGGGCCCTGCCGAAAGGCATCTCGGGGAAGCATGACCGCAGGGACGACTACGACATCTGGAGGGGCATGGGATTGCAGCTCGGTCAAAAAGAAGATTGGCCCTGGGAGAGCCTGGAAGATCTTTATGACTTTCGGCTCAAGCCCCTTCACCTCACCTTCAGGCAGTTCATGGAGCAGGGAGGATTTCTGAGTTCGCCGAAAGAACCTCACCGGTATGAAAGAACCGGATTTGCCACCACCACAGGCAAGATCGAACTCTCTTCCAGGATCTTCGAATCCCTCGGCTATGATCCCCTGCCGGAATACAAAGAGCCCCCTGAGTCGCCTTACAGCCGCCCGGATGTGGCGAGGGAGTACCCCTTCATTCTCATCACCGGAGGAAGGCACCAGCCCTTCTACCACTCCGAGCACCGTCAGGTTCCTTCCATGAGAAAGATGCACCCGGAGCCTATGGTTCAGATACACCCGGACACGGCCGTGAGTCTCGGGATTAAGGACGGAGACTGGGTCTGGATCGAATCGCCCAGGGGCAAGATCACTCAGAAGTGTCAGATTTTTGACGGGTTGAATCCCAGGGTGGTGCATGTTCAGCACGGGTGGTGGTATCCGGAAGAGGAGGGTGCGGAGCCCTCTCTTTACGGGGTCTGGAAATCAAACTGCAATGTGCTCACGGACGACGACCCGGATATCTGCAATCCCATCAGCGGCGGCTGGCCCCTTCGAACGCTCCTCTGCAAAGTCATCAAGGCCTAAGTTCATGGAAAAGGAAATCATCACCGTTTTAGAAGAGAAGGGGCCGCTCACCGGGGCTGAGCTATTGGAAACCTTGGGCGATGATGCCCTTCTCCTGTGGCGTGCCTGCAAGCTCTCAGAACAGGTTGCCATCCAGACCATAGGGTGCAGGTATCTCAGGCTGGATTCCAAGATTGAAGGTTTCGCGCGCCTTTCTCCCTCCATCTTAAGAGAATTTTTGACCTATTCCGTCATTGGGCTTGCGTGGGAACAAGATTCTCTGGCTCGTAAAGCTAGCGAGATTGCCTCGCACATCAAAGAAGTCAGCAGGGCAAAGCTGGAACTGGCCAGGAATATTTTTTCGACCGTGCTCAGCGGATTGGAAAATGATGTGCTCATCAAGGAGCGAGCCTGCATCCTCATTGCAGGGGATATCGTCTATGACATGGCCCATGACGCTCCCAGACCGGAAAGAAGCACGGGCAAATTAGTGAAGGGATCGGATATGGACCTGGTGGTCGTCGTGGATGACCTGTTTCCCAGGGAATTGACGGAAAGAATGGATGAGATGATCTACCGTGAAAAGCAGAACATTCTTATCACCCCGCACCTCCGGGAAGAGGTGGACTATGTGGTAAAGGACTTGGCCCGCGTCAGAGAGCAGATGGGGTTTGACACCTTCAAGCGCATGGTCGCGTGCAAGATCCTTCAAGAGAGCACCTTGCTCTTCGGCAAACAAGACCTCTTTGAGGCCATCAAATCCATGTTGCTGGAGCAGGGCATCACCGAGAAGCTCATGAGAATGGAAGAAAACGCCGCGATTTTCAGAAGGGATGCAGAAGCGACGCTCCTGAGGGAAGACCCTGCAAAGATCAAGAATGAAGGTTTGTACCTCTTCTACCCCACAGAGGAATCCGAGGAGTTCGAATGAAATGCTGTCGGCTGAAGCCGCCAGCTTGAAGGACAAAGGCACAGAGGGGCAAAGAGACAAAGGGGTATAATGATTTTTCTGCTTTGTGCCTTTGTGCCTCTGTCCCTTTGTACCTGTCTTCATCATCCCGCTACTCCACCAGTTCAACATCCCGGTGAGTGAGGGAGGCCTCCCTCTTCAGCCCTTTCAGAAAGCCGTGAATCTCTTCTGCAATGGCCACCGCGCGGTGCTTACCCCCTGTGCACCCCACAGCAATGGTTAAATAGGACTTGCCCTCCTTCTCATAGAGGGGGAGGAGATACTCCAGCAGGGAAAAGTATTTTGTAAAGAACTCCTGGGTTTCTGCCTGTTTTTTCACAAACTGGCTGACCCGCTCATCTCTGCCGTCCAGCTTTTTTAATTCAGGAACAAAGTGAGGATTGGGAATAAATCGGACGTCTATCACCAGGTCCGCATCCAGGGGAATACCATGCTTGAAGCCGAAGGAGAGAACCGCAATCCGCATCCTTTCCGTTCTGACGCTCCGGTAAGCATGTTGAATAATGACATCCTTGAGCTGGTGTACCGTTAAGGCCGAGGTGTCAATGATCTTGTCTGCAGACTCTTTCAGTCCTTTCAACTGCTCCTTTTCGGAACGGATATTTTCAAGAAGACTCTTCCCTTCGGAAACCGGATGGTGCCGTCGGGTCTCGCTGTAGCGCTTCACCAGAACCTCTTCCGAGGCCTGGAGAAAGAGGATCTCCAGGTGATAACCCTCATCCCGCAATTGCTGAAAGATCTCCCGGTGCTTTTCAACGAATCCCTTTTCCCTGAGATCCATGACAAAGGCAAGTTTCTGGATTTCCGATACACCCCATGAACGGAGTTCAAGGAATTTGGGCAGCAGCAGGACCGGCATGTTGTCCACACAAAAATACCCTATGTCTTCAAGGGCATTGATAGCGGTGCTCTTGCCGGAACCTGAGAGGCCCGTGATGACAATGACATTGAGGTCTTTCATGTCCTTACCCTTGACCTAGGCCCTGCGGTTCTTTTCCGGGCCTTCAATAGAACCTTTGCGATCAACAGAGCCAGCTTCCCCGAGTCATGTCGTACAAGGCCCCCGGAGGTATCCAGCAAATCGCATGCATGGATGGTGCGATCGCCCCAGCACGGTGCAGACTCCTCTATCTCAACAAATTCGGCCTGCTCACCCCTGTACTGATCCAGGATTCTCTCCTCCGGTCTTTTCGAATTGTAGAGGACGCCATCCACCTTCCGCCCGATGCACTCTTCCACCTTGGCGACAAAATCCTGCCCTGTATAATGATCTGTCTCCCCGAACTTGGTCATGATGTTGACAACATAGAAGATCCTAGCTCTTGTCCGTTCAAGCGCCTCTCGGACGCCTGGCACGATGAGGTTAGGAAGGATGCTTGTGAACAGGTCACCCGGCCCGATAAGGATGTAGTCCGCTCTGGTGAGCGCTTCGATGACCGGAGGATAGACCGAAACCGAGTCCGTGTGGTGGGGAACCAGAAAGATATCCTTGATCCTTTCACGCTGGGTGCCGTTCGGCACATTAATGGCGGCCTGGCCGTAGATCCGCTCCCCATTGCTCAGTTCAGCAACGAGGGTCGTCTTATCAATGGTAACCGGCAAAATCCTGCCCCTCACGTCAAGGATTTCGACTAGGGCCTGGATGCCTGCCGGGAAACTGCCTGCGTAATCCGAGAGCACGGTGAGGAGCAGGTTTCCCGCATTGTGGCCCTTCAGCCGAAGATCGCTTGCGAACCTTTTCAGAAAAATGGTGCGTGCCAGATTGCGATAGGGCGACAGGGCCAGGATGCACTTCAGCACATCCCCGGGCGGAAGAATCCCAAGTTCATCCCTCAACCTGCCGGTGCTTCCGCCACTGTCAGCCATTGAAACCACCGCAGTAATCTCAATGTCTTCAAGATCTCTCAAGCCGGACAGGAGCGCGAACTGCCCTGTGCCACCGCCAATGGTGACGACCTTCTGCTTATGGCTTTTCATACCTCACCCTTATTCCCCGTTCCCTCGAAAAACTCCGTGGAAGGGCTAGAAGCCCTTTATTGGGTTGAGACAACTATAGGAGCATGTCCCTTCTTAGTCAATAAGGAGGCTGAAACCCCAGTAATTGTTTGACAAAAAACTTAAATGTCTTTAAAAGGACTCCCGAAGCTTGGACGGAATAGGGGTCGGTATCAAGTTGGAAAAATAAGCGTACCTGTTTTTCTGTCATTTCGAGCAAAGGGAGAAATCTTATCCGAACCGGATCAAAGATTTCTCAGTCGCTTCGCTCCTTCGAAATGACACGCGGACCAATGCAAGCGTTAGAGGTACTGCTGGGATAGCGAGGGAGGGTGCGTGGAACTCAAAACAAGAGGCTACGAAAAGATCAAACAACTGATTCATAAGGGGGTTACTCTTCCCAATCCCCTAACCCTCGACATCGGCGAAGAAGTCGACATTGAGCGGATTTCAGGCGACCGGGTTACAATCTATCCGGGCTGCCGGATTTATGGCGCGGGAACAGTGGTCGCATCCGGTGCCCAGCTCGGCTACGAAGGCCCGGTGACGGTCGAGAACTGCCAGATCGGCACCAAGGTTGAGCTCAAAGGCGGGTATTTCAAAGAGGCCGTCTTCCTTGAAGGCGCGAATATGGGGCTGGCGGCACACGTACGCGAAGGGTGTATCTTGGAGGAGCAGGCCGGCGGCGCCCACTGCGTGGGCTTAAAGCAAACCATCCTCTTCCCTTTCGTCACCCTGGGCAGTTTGATAAACTTCTGTGACTGCTTCATGGCCGGCGGCACCAGCCGCAAGAACCACAGCGAAGTGGGCAGTTCCTACATCCATTTCAACTTCACCCCCAGCGGGGACAAAACCACGCCGTCTCTCATTGGTGACGTACCCCGCGGGGTCATGCTCAACCGGCCCGCCATCTTCCTCGGCGGTCAGGGCGGCATGGTCGGGCCTTTGCGATTGGGTTACGGCAATGTGGTCGCTGCCGGCACGATTCTGCGCCAGGACTTCAAAGAGGAAAACAAACTGATTGTCGGCAAACCCCACCGCGGAACAGTCATCGACTTCAATCCCTATGCTTACCCCAGTCTTTCGCATGTGGTGGAAAACAATTTTTTCTATCTCGCCAATCTTATGGCCTTGGAGCAATGGTATCTCCTCGTTCGGCGACCATTCTTTGGTGGTCAAGAATTAGGCGAATTTATTTATGCCGGCCTGTTGGAGAAATTGACATTGGCCAAAAAAGAACGCATCAAACGGCTCAAGGACATGGCCGGGAAGATCGCTGAATCGCTCAAAAGAACGGGTTCCAAGGGTCAGAGCGGAGGAGGCCGGCAGGAATTCCACGAGAACATCGAACGAGCCTGTGAAGTGTTCTCCGGAAAGATCAGTGCCGATGCAGCCGGTGAGTACCGTGACCCCTTCCTCACCCTGTTCTTTAATCACAAGAAGGACAGTGATGGAAGTTACCTGGAGGTGGTGAAAAGCCTGCCGCCCGCCGTTTCGGAAGCGGGGACGCTCTGGCTTGACAAGATCATCCTTGAGCTTTGCCGGCGCGTCGCAGCCCTTTTCCCTTCCCTGGACGTGTTCAGGAAGACGATCGCCTAGATCGATTTCATCAAGGAGGAAACCTTATGGGCAAGCTATTCGGGACAGACGGCATCAGGGGCGAAGCAAACCGTTACCCTATGGATGCCGCCATCGCTTTCTCTGTTGGACAGGCCGTGGCCAATTTGTTCAAAAAGGCCGAACATCGAACCCGAGTGGTCATCGGCAAGGACACCCGCATTTCCGGCTACATGCTGGAAAGCTCCCTTGAGGCGGGAGTCAGCTCAATGGGCGGCATTTCCTATCTGGTTCGCGTCCTGCCTACTCCCGGCATTGCCTTCATCGCGCAAAGCATGCGGGCCGACGCGGGCATCGTCATTTCCGCTTCCCACAACCCGTACCAGGACAACGGGATCAAGATCTTTTCCGGCAATGGTTTTAAATTGTCCGACGAGCAGGAAGAGACTATTGAAAAACTCATCCTGAGCGGCAAACTACCCGAGATGGTGCCGGAGGCCAAGGAAATGGGTCGGGCTTACAGAATGGAGGATGCCCTTGGCCGATACATCGTTTTTTTGAAAAATACTTTTCCGCGC